>NZ_CP132343.1:657142-1314285 GCF_040529065.1 Xanthomonas sacchari
CGCGGCGGCGATCTGCACGATGTCCTGGTAGGCGGCCTCGGGCAGGCTGTCGACGATGCGGTAGCTGTCGAGGACACGCTGGCGCTGGGCTTCATCGGTCATGGGCGGCGTCGGGTCTGGTGCGGATCGCGAGGCGCAGCACCATACCGCAGAGCGTGGCGAGGTCGCGTGGACAAGCGCGCAAGCGTGACGCGGTGCACGCGAGATCCTGCGTGCGCGGCATGGCGTCGCGGATGATGACGGCCCCGGGCGATGCGCCGGATCCGTAAATGGACCGTGATAGGATCCGCATTTCCCAGGCTGTCCAATGACGCCGGAGTGGCGCGCTCGCACCGGCATCTGCGATGACCATGCGGCCTGCCTCCGGGTGGCGCTGGATGCATTTCTTCGGCGCCAGCACGCGCCGTCACTTCACAAGGACGATCACCATGACGCTGCCGGCTCCTCGCCGTTCCCGCACGCTCTCCGCTGTCGTGCTGGCGCTCTCGCTGTCGAGCGGGCTGGCGTCCGCCAGCAGCGTGACCGGCACGATCAAAGACCTGTCGGTCCGCGCGACCGACGGCGTGCACTACGTCGTGATCAACGGCACGCCGACGCAGCGCCCGTCGTGCGCGGCGAACACCACGTACTACATGATCAAGGACGAAACGTCCGATACCGGCAAGGCGCAGTTGGCGATGCTGCTGTCCGCCTACATGGCGGGGAAGCCGGTCTGGATCGAGGGAAGCGACGCCTGTACCCGCTGGGGCGACGGCGAAGACGTGCGCACGGTGAGCTTCCACTGAGCGATGCGCGCCGCGCGGCTGCACTGATGCGATCCTGCGACGGCTGCGCTGCGATCAGTTCCTGGCGCGGCATGCGCGGTGGCCGAGCAGCGCCAGACCGGCGGCCTGTCGGTCCGGCACCTGCATCTGGCCCAGCTTCAACGCGCGCATTGTCGCTTCGATCCGCTTGAGGTCGCCGCTGAGCCCTCGCTTACAGCGGCGACGAACGAGGGGTTGCAACCGTAGAAGCAGGGCATGTCCCGCACATTGCGAGCATCAGCGGGCGTGGCGGTCAGCCGGCGGCACCGACGCGCGACCGCGTCGAAGCGGGTGGCATAGCGCGCCAACTGGCTGGCGCCGTCGCCGACCAGGGCGCGTTGCGTGCTGGCGATCGACCAGCCGGCGCAGCCGACGCGGATGCGGGGAGCGGCGACGCGGCGGGGAGAAGCGGTCGGCATCGGCAGTGGCAGGCCAGGACAGGCCTTGCGGATACCAAGCGTTGCGACCAAGAGACGTGAAGGACAGGCGCGGCGCGCCGCCTTGGCGACTCATCCGCGACCCGCGCATGCCAGGGAAGGCAGATGCCTGCAGGCTGCGCCGCAGCGCAGCCTGCGCGTTCACTCACTGTCGTCGCATGTCGCATCGCGCGTTGGCGATGCGTTGCGATGGCGCCGACGCCCGATGCCGGCGTCGGCGCGTGGCGCATGGCGGGGCAGCCCCGCCATGCGTGTGCGGCGTTACTGCTTGGCCGCGGCCTTCGCCTTGACCGGCTGGCCGTCGCTGTCCAGCACCTGCACCTCGCCCAGCTTCAGCGCGCGCACCGGCGCTTCGATCTGCTTGAGGTCGCCGACGATGACCCAGGTCATCGCCTGCGGCGCCACGATCTCCTTGATCGCCGCTTCCGCCGCCGGCTGGTCGACCGCTTCCAGGCGCGTCTTCAGCGTCTGCACGTAGTCGTCCGGGCGGCCGTACTGGACGATGCCTTCCATCGCGCCGAGCACGGCGCCGGTGGTCTCGAAGCTGCCCGGCAGGGCGCGCACGCGCTGTTCCTTGATCTTGGCGATCTCGGCGGCGGTCAGCGGCTTGTCGCCGACCACGGCCTTGGCCTCCTTGAGGATCTCGGCGGCCGATTCGGCGGTCTTGTCGGTCTGCACCGGGGCGAAGAACAGGAACGGGCGCTGGCCGATCGCGTCGATCATGAAGCTGTTGGCGCCGTAGGCCCAGCGCTTGTCCTCGCGCAGGTTCATGTTCAGGCGCGAGGTGAAGGTGCCGCCGAAGGCGCCGTTGGCCACGCCGATGGCGAGGTTGTTCGGGGCCTTGGTCGAGGGCGCCAGCAGGCCGGCCAGGATCAGCGACTGCGGGGCGTCGTCGCGGTTGATCAGGAACACGCGCGGCTTGGGCTGTGCGGCCACCTGCGGCAGGCTCTTGGTCGGGCGCTTGCCGGCCGGGGCCTGCCAGTCGCCGAAGGCGGCATCCAGCTGCGGGATGATCTTGTCCAGGGTGGTGTCGCCGGCGACCAGGATGCGCACGTTGTCCGGACGCAGCCAGTTGTTCTGGAACGCGCTCAGGTCGCCCGCGGTCAGGCTCTTGATCGCCGCCTCGGTACCGGTGCCGGTGAGCGGCACGCCGTACGGATGGGTGGGGCCGTACAGCAGCGGCGGCAGGGTGCGCAGCGCCAGGCCCTGCGGCTGGGTCTTCTCCTGCGCGATCGAGGCCAGCCACTGGCCGCGGATGCGCTCGATGTCGTCGGCCTTGAACGCCGGGTTGCGCACGATGTCGGCGAACAGCTCCAGCGACGGCGCCAACTGGTCGTTGAGCGCGTTGAGCGAGGCATCGCAGCTGTCCAGTTCGCAGGACACGCTGGTCATCGCGCCCAGGCGCTGGCGGCGCTGCGCCACGTCCACCGAATCCAGGTTGCGGGTGCTCTCGTTCATCAGCGCCGCGGTGAAGTTGGCGGTGCCGAGCTTGCTGCCGCGGTCGGTCGCATAGCCGGCATCGAACAGCAGCTGGATCTGCGTGACCGGAATGGTGTGGCGCTCGGCCAGCACCACCTCGATGCCGTTCTTGAGCTTGCCGCGCTGCAGCTGCGGGAAGCTCAGGCTCGGGAACTGGGTGGTCTCCGGCACGCCGGCGGCGCGATCGACCTGGGTCTTGCCGACGCTGTAGTTGCCCTTGGCCGGCACCTTCGGCGCGGGCTTGCCCGGGGCCGCGGGCAGCGGCTTGACCGCCTTGTCCTCGGCCGCCGGATCGAAGCCCTCCGGCGCCGGCAGCACGGTCAGCAGGTAGTCGCCCTTGCCGAACCAGGTGTCGGCGGCCTTGCGCACGCTGGCGACGGTGGCGTCCTGCGCGCGCTGCAGGTCCTTCTTGTAGGCGCCCGGATCGTTGCGGTAGACCTGGCCCTCGGCCAGCACCGTGGCCTTGCCGCCGAAGCCGCCGACCTTCTCCAGGCCGCGCACGAAGCCGGCGCGGTAGCCCACCTGCGCGCGCTGCAGTTCGTCGGCGGTGGGGCCTTCGGCCAGGAACTTCTGCAGTTCGTCGGCGATGGCGGCCTCGACCTTGGCCGGGTCCACGCCTTCCTTCACGTCGGCGGTGATCTGCAACTGGCTGGCCAGCGCGAACGACTGCAGGCCGGCGGAGACGTCGTCGGCCAGCTTGTCGCGGTAGACCAGGCGCTGGTACAGGCGGCTGGTCTTGCCGCCGCCGAGCACGGTGGTGGCCAGGTCCAGCAGCACCGCATCGTCGGTGCCCAGTTGCGGCGCCACCCAGGTGCGGTAGATGCGCGGCTGCGCGACGTGGTCGTGCTGGACGCCGCGGGTCTGCTTGGCCAGCGGGGTGATCCACGGCTGCTGGCGCGGCACCGGGCGGCCGGCGGGGATGTCGCCGAAGTACTGCTCGGCCTTGGCCTTGGCCTGCGCCACGGTGATGTCGCCGGCCAGCACCAGGGTGGTGTTGGCGGCGCCGTAGTTGTCGTGGAACCACTGCTTGACGTCGTCCAGCGAGGCCGCGTCGAGGTCGGCCATCGAGCCGATGGTGTCGTGCTGGTACGGATGGTTGGCCGGGAAGATGTTGGCCAGGATGTTCTCGTCGACGCGGCCGTAGGGGCGGTTCTGGCCCTGGCGCTTCTCGTTCTGGACCACGCCGCGCTGGGTGTCCAGTTCCTTCTGGCCGATCGCGCCGAGCAGGTGGCCCATGCGGTCCGATTCCATCCACAGCGCGGTGTCCAGCGCGGTGGTCGGCACGGTCTCGAAGTAGTTGGTGCGGTCGAACCAGGTGGTGCCGTTCATGTCGGTGGCGCCGACCTTCTCGAACGGCTGGAAGTAGGTGCCCTTGTGGTTCTCCGAGCCGGAGAACATCAGGTGCTCGAACAGGTGCGCGAAGCCGGTCTTGCCGGCCGGCTCGTCGCCCGAACCGATGTGGTACCAGATGCTCACCGCCACCACCGGCGCCTTGTGGTCCTCGTGCACCACCACGGTCAGGCCGTTGGGCAGGGTGAAGCGGGTGTAGGCGATCTCCGGCGCGGTCGCCTGGCCCGGCGTGGCCGCGGCCAGGGCCGACGGCGCGGCCACCAGGGCGGCGCCGGTGCCGAGGGTGAGGATGCTGGAGATCAACAGCGACAAGGGTCGGAGCATGGGCCGGGCCTGAGTGTGGACAGTGCGCCAGCATAGAGGGCCGGCGGCGGCAGCGGGAACGTGACTGATGGCACAGCGCGGTGCGCTGGCGGCCGGCCGGCCGCGCGCCCGGCCATCCCCCGAGGGAGTGGCCGGGCGCGTGCCGTCAGGCAAGCCGCGGAGCGCTCAGCGTGCGGCGCAGAAGCCGAACTCGGCGGTGGCGCCGGGGGCCAGGGTCTTGTTCCAGTCCACGCCGCTGGCGCTGAGCGTGGTCCCCGACTGGGTCCAGGTGGCGTTCCACAGGTTGTTGACCGTGCCGCTGATCGACAGGGTGACGCTCCAGTCGCCGCTGCTGCCGCCGGTGTTGGTCACCTGCACGCGGTTGCAGTAGCCGGCGTTCCAGTCGCTGTCGACCAGCACCTTGGTGCTGAAGCTGCTGCCGGACGGCGGCGGCGTAGGCGTTCCGCCGCCGCCGTTGCCACCACCACCGCCTCCGCCATTACCACCGCCGTTATTACCACCGCCGTTGCCGCCGCCACCGCCCGTGCTGCTGCCGTCGCCGTCCCACAGCTTCTTCAGCAGGGTCACCTTGTCGGTACGCACCGTGCTCCAGTCGTCGTTGAGGATGCCGCCGGTGTCGCCGCTGTTGGGGTTCCACGACCAGTAGAAGCCGCTGTGGATGCCCTTGCCGATCAGGTAGTCGACCAGCGCGTTCTGCCACTGCACGTCCAGCGGGTTGCCCTGCCCGTACTTGCCGCCGAACTCGCCCAGCAGCAGCGCGTGGCCGGCCTGGGCGAACTGGCCGAAGTGCTGCTCCCAGATCGCCGGCATGTTGGCCGGGAAGTTGGAGGCGCTGAAGTACGGCTGCATGTAGACGTCCGGCCCGTACACATGCGGGGCGAGCAGCAGGCGGTTGGCCGGAATGGCCAGCGCGGTGCAGGCCAGCGGTTCCAGGTTCTCGCCCCAGAAGTGCGCGGTGTCGCTGGAGCAGGTGGACGTGTTGGAAATGCCTTCGACCACGATCAGCCAGTTCGGCGCGGCGTTCAGCACCGCCGCCGCTGCGCGCTCGGCGGCTTTGTTCCAGTCGGTGGCGGCATTGCCGCTGCCCCAGGTGGCGGCGCCGTGCGGCTCGTTCTTCAGGTCCAGGCCGATCACCCCCGGTACCGACGCGTAGCGCTTGGCCACGAAGGTCAGGTCATCCAGCCACTGCTGCTCGCTGTAGCTGCCGGTGTACCAGAGCTCGGAGATGGCGTTGCAGTCCGGCGTGTGGTGGTCGAGCAGCACGTACATGCCGCGGCTGCTGAGTTCGTTGACCACCTTGTCCAGGATCTGCAGCGAGTTCAGGCCCTGCAGGTCCGGATTGCGGCTGTAGTCGATGCTGCCGGGCGACACCGCCTGCAGCGTCTGCGGGCAGAACGGCAGGCGCACGGCGTTGAAGCCCAGGCCCTGCATCTGCGTGATCATGTCCTTCCAGTTGCGCGCCCACAGGCCGTGCACGGTGTGCTGCGAGGTCTCGAAACCGAACCAGTTGACGCCGCGCAGCTGCACGGCGTTGCCGGCGTCGTCGACCACCTTGCCCTGGTTGATGGCGTAGCTCCAGGCCGGGCTGCTGGCGGCCACGAGCGCCGCGGCCAGCAGGCAGCGGGTAATGCGGGAATGCAGGGACCTGTTCATTGCGATGCTCCGATGGCGGCCGGTGCGGAGCGCGCCGGCCAAAGGGGGGCGGATGCTCGGCGGCGATGATCGGCAGTGTCCGCCGCGGCGGCCGTGACTGCGGTTGCAGAAGAGGTGCTTGTCCACCGATTGCGCATGGCCGGCCGATGCGCAGGCGCCTGGCCGCGGCCGGGCGGTGATGGGGAACGCAGAAACGCCAACGGCAGCGTCGTGGGACGCTGCCGTTGGCGTGTTGCCCCGCGGGGTGCGCGGGGCGATGGCGCGGCCTTCAGCGGGCGGCGCAGAACCCGAACTCGGCGGTGGCGCCGGGGGCCAGGGTCTTGTTCCAGTCCACGCCGCTGGCGCTGAGCGTGGTGCCCGACTGCGTCCAGGTGGCGTTCCACAGGTTGTTGACGGTGCCGCTGATGGACAGGGTGACCGCCCAGTTGCCGGTGGCGCTGCCGCTGTTGGTCACCTGCACGCGTTCGCAGTAGCCGGCGTTCCAGTCGCTGTCGACGATGATCTTGGTGCTGAAGCTGGCGCTGCCCGGGGCCGGGGTCGGCGTGGGGGTCGGCGTCGGCTCCGGGGTGGGCGTGGGCGTCGGGGTCGGGGTCGGGGTCGGCGTGGTGCCGCTGGTGTCGCCCCACAGCCGCTTGAGCCCGGTCATCTTCTCGGTGCGCACGGTGGTCCAGTCGTCGTCGAGCACGCCGCCGGTGTCGCGGCTGTTCGGGTTCCAGGCCCAGTAGAAACCGCTGCGGATGTTCTTCTTGATCAGGTAGTCGATCAGCGCCTTCTGCAGGATCGGATCCTGCGCCTGGTTGCGGCCTTCGTTGCCGCCGAACTCGCCGATCATCATGGTGTAGCCGAGCTGGGTCAGCTGGCCGAACTGGCGCTCCCAGATCGCCGGCATGTTGGCCGGGAAGCTGCTGTCGCCGAAGTAGGGCTGCCAGTTCACGTCCGGGCCGTATACGTGCGGCGACAGCAGCAGGCGGTTGGCCGGCACATTGAGCTTGGTGCAGGTCAGCGGTTCCAGGTTGCCGCCCCACCAGTAGCCGTAGCTGCTGGAGCAGGTCGGGTTGTCGGTGATGCCCTCGACCACGATCAGCCACTTCGGCGCCACCTTCAGCACCGCTGCCGAGGCACGCTCGACCGCCTTGTTCCAGTCGGTCTTGAGGTTGCCGGTGCCCCAGGTGTTGCGTCCGTTCGGCTCGTTCTTCAGGTCGATGCCGATCACGCCCGGCACCGAGGCGTAGCGCTTGGCCACGAAGCTCAGGTCGCTGATCCACTGCTGCTCGCTGTAGGAGTCGGTGTACCAGAGTTCGGAGATGCCCTGGCAATCGGGCGAGTGATGGTCCAGCAGCACGTACATGCCGCGGCTGCTGAATTCGTTGATCACCTTGTCCAGCACCTGCAGCGAGTTCAGGCCTTGCAGGTCCGGGTTGCGGCCGTAGTCGATGCTGGTGGGGGCGACGCCGCGCAGGGTCTGCGGGCAGAACGGCAGGCGCACGGCGTTGAAGCCCAGGCCCTGCATCTGCGTGATCATGTCCTTCCAGTTGCGCGCCCACAGGCCGTGCACGGTGTGCGCGCTGCCTTCGAAGCCGAACCAGTTGACGCCGCGCAGCTGCACCGCGTTGCCGCGGTCGTCCACCACCGTGCCTTTGCTGACCGCGTAACTCCAGGCCGAACCGCTGGCGGCCAGCAGCGCGGCGGCCAGCGCGCAACGGGTGATGCGGGTGAAGGGGGACATCGCCATCTCTGCAGGTCTCCGGAAGCGGGCCGGCCCCGCAGTCGGAGCGGCCCAGGGTGAGGGTGGGGGCAACGGACGCCATGCGCGGCTCGGGTGGAAGCCGCCATGGGCACGCGGATCGGCCTGGGCCACCGGATCGGCATGGCCCCGGGATGCGCGAGCGCGGCATTAGAGCATGTTCAGGTTCGTATTTGAGCTGTTTATCACAATAAATTTTTGCGACAGCGCACGTACGGCGATCATTCGACACACCCCGGCCCCGGGCGGGCGCCGCTACACTCGATGCTCTTTGTGTCTGCCGAGGGGAACCCCGTGAAACAACCGATCGTGAGCCTGCTGGCCCTGGCGCTGTCCGGCGCCTGCCTGGCGGCGCCGCCGTCCGCACCGACCTTCGATACCCAGCGCCTGTCCAACGACGTCAAGACGCTGGCCTCCGACGCCTACGAGGGCCGCGCCCCGGGTTCGGCGGGCGAGGAGAAGACCGTGGCCTACCTGAGCGCGCAGTTCCAGGCGGCCGGCCTGCAGCCCGGCGGCGACCTGCGCGACGGCAAGCGCCTGTGGACGCAGGCGGTGCCGCTGCGCCGCGCCGACATCGTCGGTACCCCGCGCCTGGCGATCGCCAGCGGCGACCAGCGCCAGGCCCTGACCCAGGGCCAGCAGATCGCCGTGCGCGCCGCGCTCGACGGCAGCAGCCAGGTCAGTCTGGACGGGGCGCCGCTGGTGTTCGTCGGCTACGGCGTCAAGGCGCCCGAACGCGGCTGGGACGACTTCAAGGGCGTGGACCTGAAGGGCAAGATCGCGGTGGTGCTGATCAACGATCCCGATTTCGAGACCGGCAAGGGCGCGTTCGACGGCAAGGGCATGACCTACTACGGCCGCTGGACCTACAAGTTCGAGGAAGGCGCGCGGCAGGGCGCGGCCGGCGTGCTGATCGTGCACGAGACCGCACCGGCCTCCTATGGCTGGGCCACCGTCGCCAACTCCAACACCAACAGCATGTTCGACGTGGTTCGCGACGATCCCAAGTCGGTGCACCCGGAACTGGAGGGCTGGATCCAGCGCGACCTGGCGGTGAACCTGTTCAAGCGCGCCGGGCTGGATTTCGATGCGCTGAAGAAGCAGGCGCAGTCGCGCGACTTCAAACCGGTGGAGCTGAAGGGCGAGCGCCTGTACGCCGACTACGCGGTGAAGTCGGAGGTGATCACCTCGCACAACGTGGTCGCGCGCCTGCCCGGCAAGACCCGGCCGGACGAGACCCTCATCTACACCGCGCACTGGGATCACTTGGGCGTGGGCGCGCCCGACGCCAAGGGCGACCGCATCTTCAACGGCGCGCTGGACAACGCCAGCGGCGTCGCCGCGCTGCTGGAGCTGGCCCGCGCCTTCGCCAAGGGCCCGGCGCCGCAGCGCTCGGTGGTGTTCATGTCGGTCACCGCCGAGGAGAAGGGCCTGCTCGGTTCGGAGTACTACGCCTCCAAGCCGCTGTACCCGCTGGCGCGCACGGTGGCGGTGATCAACATGGACGGCATGAGCCCGTTCGGACCCTCGCGCGATTTCGGCATCTACGGCACCGCCAAGCTGGAACTGCTCGACGACCTCAAGCGCGTGGCCAAGGGTTGGGACCTGCGCTACACGCCCGATCCCAAGCCGGAAGCCGGCTATTTCTTCCGTTCCGACCACTTCTCCTTCGCCAAGCGCGGCGTGCCGGCGCTGTCGTTTGCGGCTGGCCAGGACTGGGTGGACGGCGGCGTCGCCGCCGGCAAGGCCGCCTCGGACGACTACACCGCCAAGCGCTACCACCAGCCCGGCGACGAATGGCAGCCGAGCTGGACCTTCGCCGGCGCCGCGCGCGACATGCAGGTGCTGTACACCCTGGGCGAGGAACTGGCCAACTCGCCGCAGTGGCCGAACTGGAGCCGCGACTCCGAGTTCCGCGCCGCCCGCGACGCCAGCGCCGCGCAGCGCCAGGCCGCGCCCGCCAAGCAGTGAGCCACGACCCGTTGCCGCCTGCGTCGCAGGCGGCCCCGGACGCACGCGTGGACGAGGTCGACCCGCTCGACGCGGAAGCGGGCAACGACCCGCTGCCGCGCTGGCTGGTCGGCGTCGGCGTGGTCATGACCTTCCTGTTCGTCGGCCCGCCGCTCGGGACCGTGGTGGTCGGGCTGCCGGTGGCGATCGCGATGACCTGGGGAGAGGGCAGCGTCAGCGCTCCGCTGCTGCTGCTCCTGCTGATGGCGATGTTTTCCTATGTCTTCGGCGCCTTGCCGGCGCTGTTGACCGGTCTGTTCGCCGCACGCGCCTGGCCGCGCCTGCGCGGCTGGCGTGCGCATCTGCGCATCGGCCTGGTCGGCGCCGGCACCTCGTCGGTCTGCGTCGCCGCGGCGCTGGCCTTGTTCGACAGACGCGACGACCCGTCCCACCAGGGCGTCATCGCGGTGGGCCTGTGCGCCCTGGCCGGTTTCGTCGGCGCCGCGCTGCTGTCGCGCGCGCTGCAGTTCCTGCGCGGCGGCTAAGCGCCGCCGCGGCTCAGCCGCCGCTGGCCTGCTGCAGCGACGGGGTGCGCCAGCCGGCGCGCACGCCCCAGAAGTAGAACCCCAGCGCGACCACGCCGACCACCACCAGGTCCGGCCCGTAGGACAGGTAGCCGTGGCCGCCGAAGGTGGTGCTGCCGGCCCACGACAGCAGGGCGATGGTCGGCAGGTAGGCGATCAGCCAGCTGGCGCCGCGCAGGTGCCGGCGGAAATCCTTCCAGCCGTCGCGCTGCTGGTAGTAGGCGTACACCGGCAGGGCCACCAGCATCAGCAGGATGATCTCGCCGGTCAGCGGCCAGCGCGCCCAGTACAGCAGTTCGGTGGCCAGCACGAAGGCGGCGGCGGCCAGCACCGGCAGGCCGGCGATGCGCAGCGGGCGGTGCATCTCCGGCGCGTGCTTGCGCAGTGCCATGGCGCTGATCGGGCCGGTCAGGTAGGAAATGATGGTGGCCACCGAGATCACCGCCGCCAGCGTGCCCCAGCCGCGGAAGAAGAACAGGAACAGGTAGGACACCAGCAGGTTGAAGAACATCGCCGGGCGCGGCACGCCCCAGGTCGGATGCACCCGGCCCAGCACCTTGGGCATGGTGCCGTTGCGCTCCATGCCGTAGATCATCCGCGCGGTGGTGGCGGTGTAGGTGATGCCGGTGCCGCTGGGGCTGACGAAGGCGTCCACGTACAACAGCATCGCCAGCCAGTGCAGGTTGACGATGATCGCCAGCTGCGCGAACGGCGAGCGGAAGTCGATGCCGTGCCAGCCGGCCTTGGCCAGCAGGTCCGGCGGCACCGCGCCCAGGTAGGCGACCTGCAGCAGCACGTAGACCACCGTGGCCAGCGCGATCGAGCCGAGCACCGCGAACGGGATGCTGCGCCCGGGATTGCGCGCCTCGCCGGCCAGGTTCACCGGGCTCTGGAAGCCGTTGAAGCTGAACACGATGCCGGCGGTGGCCACCGCGGTGAGTACCGCGGCGAAGTCGATGGTGTGGCTGCCGCCGTGCAGGCCGACGCTGAAGTTCTCGCTGTGGAAACCGCTGGCGATCAGCGCCACGCCGGTGAGCGCCGGCACCACCAGCTTGAACACGGTGATCAGGCTGTTGGAGCGCGCGAACAGCTTGACGCTCCAGAAGTTCAGCAGGAAATACACCAGCACCAGCACCGCGGCGATGCACAGCCCGGGCACCGACAGTTCGCCGGCGCCGCCGGGCTGCTGCACGTACAGGTCCTGCGCCCACTGCCACGGCCAGGACGCCATGTACTGCACCGAGGCCTCGGCCTCCACCGGGATCACCGACACGATCGCGATCCAGTTGGCCCAGCCGGCGATGAAGCCGACCAGCGAGCCGTGCGAGTAGTGGCTGTAGCGGACCATGCCGCCGGACTCGGGGAACATCGCGCCCAGTTCGGCATAGGCCAGGGCGATGGTGGTGACGATCGCCGCGCCCAGCACCCAGGCCCAGATCGCGCCGGGGCCGGCCAGCCCGGCGGCGCGCCAGGCGCCGAACAGCCAACCGGAGCCGATGATCGAGCCGAGGCCGGTCAGCATCAGGGCGAACGGGCCGACATCGCGGCGCAGAGCGGAGTGGGTCATGGCGGGTCCGGGCGGCGGTGGCTGCGGGAAGCCGGGGATGATCGCATAAAGCTGGGATTGGGGATTCGGGATTGGGGATTGGCTTAGAAGCCGGGATTCGGGATTGGGGATTTGGGATTGGTGGAAGCGCAGCGCTGCCATCCGCTTTTGCGAATCCCCAATCCCGAATCCCCGCCTTACGCAGACTTTACGCGCGCAGCCCCCAACCGCCATGGCGCGCTTACGCGGCGCGCGCGCAGACTGCGCCCCGTCCTTCCCGTTGGATGTGTTCCATGTCGATTCTGCTGATCCAGGGCCCGCATCGCGATGCGTCGGCCATTGCCGCGGCGCAGTGTCTGGCCGCGTCCCATGCTGCGCAGGTGGTGCCGGTGGCCTGCGCCGATGCCGCGCAGATCGTGGCGCGGCTGCGGCAAGGCGCGTGCGACGACACCGAGCTGGTGCTGCTGGACTCCGGCGAGTTGCCTGCATCGGAGCTGGCCGACCACGGCGCGCAGCTGTGCGCGGCGCTGGAGGCGCTGGGCCACCCGTACATCGAGGTGCACGACGCCAGCGCGCAGGCGCTGGAACCGCTGCTGCAGCCGCGGCACGCGCCGTTGCTGACGGTGATCGCCAACGGCGCGCTCGCCGACAGCTATGCCATCGCCCTGGGCGTGGCGCAGCGCCGGCTCGGCGCGCGCGCGGCACTGGCCAACTGAGGGCGCCGCCATGTCGATCCTGTTGCTCCGTGGCCCGGACTGCGTGGCCGGCCATCGCGGCCGCCCGGCGCGCATCGCCGCGCCGGTGATGCGGCAACTGCTCGCCCATGCCGGGCGCGCCGGCAAGACCCTGGCCGTGCGCGGCTGCGCCAGCGAGCGCGAACTGCTGCAGGCGCTGGCCCAGGCCGATCAGGCCGGGGTGGAGATGCTGCTGCTGGATCCGGGCGCGTGTTCGGACAGCGCCGTCACCGCGGACGCGGTGGCGCACCTGCGCCGGCCCTACGTGGAAGTGCACGACGACGCCAGCGATCGCCGCGAAGCCTGCCTGTGCGCGGCCTCGGGGCAACGGCTAGGCCAGGTCGGCGGCTACTGCGCGCAGGGCTACGCGCTGGCGCTGTCGATCGCGCTCGAACACCTGGGCTGCAACGGTTATGAAGGCGATGTCCACGTCGGTACCTGAGCGCGCGCGCCACTACCTGGCCGACTACGAGGCCTACAGCTTCGGCCAGCGCGTGGCCTGGGGCACGCTGGCGCACACCTGGGCCGAGCCGGCGCCGCTGGATCCGGAGCGGCTGCTGGGCCGCCTGCGCGCGCAGGCGGCGCAACGCCACGGGGTGGACAGCAGCGAGATCCGCATCCGCAGCGTCAGCCGGCTGTAGGGCGCGCTGTCGCCTGGAATGGCGCCGCCGCCTTTGCGTGCGGCTGGGCTGCGGTTTCGTCCTGCCAAGGTCGGGCTCCATCCATGCCAGCGGCAGTTTCGTCGCACGCCGCTGGCGCTGCGCGACGCCGCGGCTATCCTCGCCGGAACTCCCCAATCCCCGGCCGCCATGCTCGCCAGCCTGTTCTTCCTCGTTCGCCTGTTGTGCGCCTGGGCCGGGGCGGTGATCGTGGCCGCCTTCGTCTGGGCCGGGTTGTTCTACGGCATGAATTCCGGGCCGGGCTGGCTGTTCGGCCTGTTGGCGATGCTGTTGATGCTGTCGGCGCTGATCGCCGGCATCACTCATCTGCGCAAGGTCTGGCTGATCGCAGGACGCCTGGATTGGGGAACCCTGGCCAGCCGCCAGCGGCGCCAGATCGAGATCCCGCTGGACACCCGCGAGGCGTTCGCACTGCTGGATGCGGCCGTGCGCGAGCTGCCGCGGGTGGAGGAGGTGGAAAGCACGCTGGACAGTCTGCAGGTGCGCGCCAAGGTGCGCCGCATCGATCCCTACAACGGCCGCCCGCCGTCGCGCTGGAACCTGGCCGCGCGCTTCGCGGTCAAGCGCAATCAGGTCCTGGCGACGGTGACTCCGGGCACCGGCACCAGCAGCCTGACCCTGCTGCTGGAGCCGGATGCCAGCGCCTGGATCGACCTGTTCGCGGTCGACGAGGGCAGCAACTACGAGAACGCCGAAGCCTTGGGCCGCGCGCTGGCCCGGCGCGTGGCCGAGCTGCGCCGCGACGAGCAGGCCGCCGCCGCACAGGCCGCCACCGAGCAGGAACTGACCGTGGCGCGGCTGAATCTGCTGCACGCCCAGGTCGAGCCGCATTTCCTCTACAACACGCTGGCCAGTGCGCAGGTGCTGGCGCGCACCGATCCGCCGCGCGCCGACCTGATGCTGGGTTACCTGATCCAGTATCTGCGGCGCTCGCTGCCCAGCGCCGAGGACGCGATGAGTTCGCTCGGCGACGAACTGGAACGGACCCAGGCCTACCTGGAGATCCTGCGCATCCGCATGGGCGCGCGCCTGCAACTGCAGGTGCAGGTACCGGAGACGATGAAGACGCTGCCGCTGCCGTCGATGATGCTGCAGACGCTGGTGGAGAATGCGATCAAGCACGGTCTGGAACCCAAGCCCGGCGGCGGCACCATCTGGATCCTGGCGCGCGCGGTCGACGACCACGTCACCCTGACCGTGGCCGACGACGGCCTGGGCTTCAACACCCAGTCCAGCGGCACCGGCATCGGCCTGAAGAACCTGCGCGAACGGCTGCGCCTGACCTATGGCGGCGCGGCGAGCTTCGCCATCGTCTCCAACTTCCCCAACGGCGTGGCCGCCACCATCACCCTGCCGTGGCCGGCGGGGACGACGCAGACACCGCCGCCAGCGCCAGCGCCGGCACCGGTGGCGATGCACACGGGAGCGCACCATGACTGACGCGATCGTCGCCGAGGACGAAACCCTGCTGCGCGACGCGCTGGTCGCGTTGCTGGGCGAGGTGTGGCCGCAGCTGCGCATCGTCGCCGAGTGCGAAGACGGTGCCAGCGCGCTGGAACGCCTGGCCGAACTGCGCCCGCAGGTGGCGTTCCTGGACATCCGCATGCCCGGGCTGAGCGGCATCGAGGTGGCGCGTGCGCTGGGCGACCTGAGCCCGCACACGCAGGTGGTGTTCGTCACCGCCTATGACCAGTACGCCATCGATGCGTTCGAACACGGCGCGGTGGACTACCTGCTCAAGCCGATCGTGCGCGAACGCCTGCAGGCCACGGTGCAGCGGCTGCAGGCGCGTGCGGCGCAGGGGCCGGATCCGGCGGTGCTCGATGCCTTGCTGCAGCGCCTGCAGCAGCGCCCGGCCGCGCCGTCGGCGCCGCCGCCGCTGGCCTGGGTCACCGCCAGCAGCGGCCGCGAGACGCGGCTGATCCTGCTCGACGACGTGCTGTATTTCCAGGCCGACAGCAAGTACACCACGGTGCTCACCCGCGACGGCGAGGCGGTGCTGCGCACCTCGCTGCGCGAGTTGCTGGACGTGCTCGATCCGACCGCGTTCCGGCAGATCCATCGCTCGACCATCGTCAACCTCAAGGCGGTGGCCTCGGTGGTGCGCGAGGACACCGGCAAGGGCCGGCTGAAGCTGCGCCACCGCGACGAGGTCCTGACCGTCAGCCAGCCGTACATGAGCCTGTTCCGCGGCATGTAGCCGCGCAGCCCCTTCGCTTCGCCCTGGAAAAGGAATCTTGGTCATGCGCCTGCTCTCCTTGCTGTGGTCGTGCCTGCTCGGCCTGTTCGGCTGCCAGGGACATGCCGATCTGGACCTGTCCACGGGCGCCCGCCGCGAGACGGTGGTGCAGGCCAGCGACCGCGGCGTGCCATTGATCTTCAGCCGGACCACCTACCGCGATGGCCTGGCCACGTTCCGTTGCCTCGACAGCCGCAGCGGGCGCTGCCACTACCAGGTCTATGCCGCCTGCACGGCACCGCAGGCGGCGCCCGGCAGCGAGCGCGCTGCATGCAGTCCGCGCTCGCTGAAGGCCTTCGATCTGGCGGTCGGCCAGCGCCGCGAGATCGCCGGGCTGCCGCGCGACTTCCGCCAGTGTGTGGTGTCGGATGCCCCGGCGTCGGCGTGTGGGCGCGAGTGAGGCGCGATAGCGAACCGCTGGTCGATAAGATCTTCCGACACAACAAGCGATGCGCGATGGCCGAGGCTGTTGTGGGAGGGACTTCAGTCCCGACGCGCGTGCAACGAAGCTGCCGGGCGACGTCCCGCGTCGCGACTGAGGTCGCTCCTATAGGAAGCGTTACCGTGGAGTTGTCGGACTTCGCGCGTTGTGGCTGAAGCCGCTGAGAGACATTGCCGGGAAGCTGTCGGATGAAGTCATGCGTCGCGGCTGAAGCCGCTCCTACGTGGTGCCTTGTTGCGGTCCGAACATCGGCAGCGTAGGAGCGGCTTCAGCCGCGACCCGGATGCGAGGTCGACCGATGCATCGCATCGCGTCGCCGCATCCGCCCTTGCAGCCGAATGACGCAATCAGCCCGTCGCTGTTGTGGGAGGGACTTCAGTCCAGACGCATCGGCAACGGAACTGCCGGATGACGTCTCGCGTCGCGACTGAAGTCGCTCCCACAGGGTATTCCCCGCGATCCGGCATCCGCGCTTTCGGCTACGGCATCGCGTCGTGCGCAGCGACGCCACCCACTCAGTAATCCACGCCCACCGAGAACAGCAGGGTGCGCGGGTCGCCCAGGGCCACCGCGCGCTGCAGGCCGCCGGTGAAGTAGTCGCGGTCGAAGGCGTTCTTCAGGTTCAGCGCGTAGCGCCAATGGCCCTGGCGGTAGCCCAGGCCGGCGTCGAACACCAGGTAGCCGGGAATGCGGTGGCCGTAGGCGGTCTTCTCGCCCTCGGCGCGGGCACCGCCGCTGACGCTCCAGCCGTCGGCCATGCCGTGGGCGGTGTACTGCAGCCACAGCGAGCCGCTGTGCCGCGGCACGTTGTACAGGCGGCTGCCGACCGTGCTGACGCGTTGCCCGCCGTCGTCGGTGACCACCGCATCGGTGTAGGCGTAGCCGCCGAACAGGCTCAGCCCATCGCCCAGGTCGGCGGCGGCGTTGAGCTCCAGGCCGCGGCTGCGCTGTTCGCCCACGGCGATGCTGTAGCCGTCGTTGAACGGATCGCTCTGCAGCACGTTGCGCCGGCGCAGGTCGTACAGCGCCATGCTCAGGCTGGTGCCGCTGCCCACTTCCATCTTGACGCCAAGTTCCACCTGGCGGCCGCGCTCGGGATCGAACTGTGCGCCTTGCGCGTCGACGCCGACGTTGGGATAGAACGAGGTAGCGACGCTGACATACGGGCGCAGCCCGCCACCGGCGTCGAACATCAGCGCTGCCGAGCCCGTGGTCGCGCTGTTGTCGGTGCGCGTGTCGCTGCCGGCCAACCGGTCCTCGCTCTGGTTGCGGCTGCGATCGTGGCGCAGGCCCAGCAGCAGTTGCCAGTCCGGTGCGAACTGGATGCGGTCGCGCAGGTACAGGCCGCCCGAGGTCACCACGCTGAGGTTGTCGCGGGTGGGCCGGGCCGGGCAGACCACGGCGCTGCCGTAGACCGGCGCGTACACGTCGAGGTTGCCGACGCGGCAGGTCGACTGCACGTTCCATTCCCAGGTCTTGAACGCGTCCAGGCCGGCGGTGACGGTGTGCTGCCAGGTGCCGGTGGCGAAGCCGCCCTGCAGGTAGGTGTCCTGCACCCAGGTGCGACCGTCGAACTGTTGCTGGGTGGCGGTGCGGCGCAGGGTGCGCAGGTTGGCGGCCAGGCCGTTGTTGGCGATCAGGAAACCGTCCAGCCCGAAGCTCTGCCAGCGCGCGGCGTGGTGCAGGCTCCAGCCGTTGTCGAAGCGGTGATCGAGCACGTAGCCGATCCGGCTCTGGTGGCTGTGATACGGCCGCTGCCCGGGTTCGCCGGTGAACAGCGCGCGGTCGATTTTGCCGTTGCGGTTGGGTTCGGCGCTGCCTTCCCAGGGCAGGCCCTGCTGGCGGATGTAGTCGCGTTCCTGGTAGCTGGTCAGCAGCACGAAGTCGGTGCGCGGCCCCAGGTCCAGCGACAGCGACGGCGCGATCCAGCGGCTGCGGAAATACACGTGGTCGGTGGGATCGTCGCTGTTCATCGCCAGCCCGTTGAGGCGCAGCGCCACCTTGCCGTCGGCCGACAGCGGCTGGTTGAGATCCACGCTGCCCTGGCGCAGGCCGTCGCTGCCCACCCCCAGGTCGACCCGCCGCATCGGCTCGGCGCCGGGGCGTTTGCTGATCAGGTTGACCAGGCCGCCGGGCAGCACCTGCCCGTACAGCAGCGAGGCCGGGCCCTTCAGCACTTCCACCTGCTGCACGCCGAACAATTGCTCGGCCACACGGTTGCTGTCGGCGGTGCGCAGGCCGTCGACGAACAGCGCGTCGGAGGCGGTCTGGCCGCGGATGATCAGGTCGTCCCAGCCGCGCCGGCCGTAGGTGTTGGCGACCACCCCGGACACGTTGTGCAGGGCGTCGGACAGGCTCAGCGCCTGCTGGCTGTCCAACAGCGCGCGCGGCACCACGGTGATCGAGAACGGCGTCTGCGCCAGCGGCGCATCGGACTTGTCGGCCTGCACCGGCCCCGTGGCGCGGAAGCCGCTCTGCGCGTCGGCGCGCACCTGCACCGTGGGCAGGGCGGTGGCTTGTGCGGCATCGGCGCCGCTGTCGGCGTCCGAGGCGGTGTCGGCACTGGCGGCGTACGCAGGCAGGGACAGCGCCATGCCCAGCAGGCAGGCGCACGAAAGGGGGTGCAGTGTCATCGAGACCGGGGGGCGAAAGTTCTAATCGAGAATGATTATATTTCGCGAAATTGGTCTTGGGAATGCCCGTGGCCTAGGCGCGGCGCAGTGCCGCTGCGCGGCAGGCCTGCGCATTGGCGTGCCTTGCCTGCGCTGTGCCGGCACCGCAGCGCCGGCGCAGCGCATCGCCGCGCGGTCTCCACAAACGCAAAGCGACCGCCGGTGCGGTCGCTTTGCGGTGGGGCGTTGAGGTGGTGCGGCGTCGCGCGGGCGCGCGGCGGCCTCAGCCGGCCACGCGGAACACGCCGGGCTGGCCACCGGGCGGCGTGCCTTCGAACTGGATCAGCGAGGCGACCAGTTCGGCATGCAGGCGGATGCGGCCCATCTCGCGCATGATCCGGATGTCCTCGTGGCGCAGTTCGCGGTTGGCCACCACCTCGCGCTTGTAGGCGAGGATCTCCGGATACTTGCGCGCCATGTTCAGCGCGTCGGCCACGCACTCCACGGTGTCGGCATCGGCCGACAGCGGTTCGCGGCTGTTGAACGCGGTGAGCCAGCGCTCGAAGCCGGCGGTGCGGTCGAACATGTTGGCGATGAACCAGATCACGAACAGGATCGCCACCCACGAGGTGACCACGATGACGATGCGCGAGAACGTCAGGTGGTAGTCGTGCTGCCACAACTGCGCGGTGATCACGCCGAGCAGGATCAGCGAGATCGCCTGCCAACCGATGATCGAGGCCACCAGCCACTGCTGCTTGGCCTTGGCCAGCAACGCCACCTCTTCGCGGATCTGCGCCTCGCTCTTGTGCTGCCAGTGCGCGACCTGTTCGGGAAACGAGCGCTGGTGCAGCGCGTTGTCCTCGAGCAGCAATCCCAACCCCTTGAACAAAGCGATCATGACGAGCTCCTTGCAGATGCGGTGACGGACGCGGAACGTCGGCGGGCGATCTTGAGGCAGCTTCTTTCTAGCACAGCGGCCGCAAAGTGCATGCTGCGGTCGCACATGCAGAGCGGCCCGCGCGCGCCATACGCCATCGCACGGCGCTGGCGCCGCCTCCGCTACCATCGGGGCATGCCCTCGCTGCTGCGCACCCTCTCCGCTCCGGCCACCACCCAGATCCGCCGCTGGGTGCTGGGCGCGTTCCCGCGCGAACGCGACGCCATCGACTACGACCAGCCGCTCGGCGATGTGGGCCTGTTCGGTCCGGACAGCGTCACCTGGCGCATCCATGCCGAGTTTCCCGGGATGCTGGCCGGCGGGCTGTGTGCGCTGCTGCTGCAGACCCTGCACCCGCTGGCGCTGGCCGGGGTCTACGACCACTCCAACTTCCGCGAGGACCTGGTCGGGCGCCTGCGCCGCACCACCCAGTTCGTTGCCGCCACCAGCTACGCGCCCACGGACGCGGCGCAGCGCCAGATCGCCCGCGTGCGTGCGATCCATGCGCGGGTGCGTGGCCACACGCCCGACGGGTGCGCCTACGCGGCCGACGATCCGGCGCTGCTGACCTGGGTGCACGTGACCGAGGCCTACGGCTTCCTGCAGGGCTACCGCCGCTATTGCCGCGCGGTGCCGACCGCGATCGCCGACCGCTACTACGACGAAGGCCGGCGCGTGGCCGAAGCGCTGGGCGCGCGCGAGGTGCCGGCCAGCGAGGCCGCGGTGCTGGCCTATTTCGAGCGGCAGCGGCCGCTGCTGCGGGTGGATGCGCGCTCGCGCGAGGTGCTGGCGGTGCTGTCCGGCCTGCGCCTGCCGGTGCCGGCGCCGGGGCTGTCGCGGGAACTGTTCCTGGGCGCCGGCGCAGCGTTGCTGCCGCCGTGGGCCAGCGCGCTGCTGCGACAGGCACGGCTGCAGCGCACCGGCCCGGCGGTGCCGGCCTGGCTGCTGCAGCAGGTGGCGCCGCTGTTCCGGGTCGCACTGCACGACGGCATCGCCGCGCGCGCGTGCCGCCGTGTCGGGCTGCCGATGCAGCAACTGGCGCAGTGGCCTGCGATGGACTGAACACGTTTATCTGTGTCGCTTAGCCCAGGATTGCGTCACGCAAGGTCAAGATCGCCGGTCCCAAGCCGCTGTAATCAGCACCTACGTCAGTCCTCCCTTTTCGATGCCGCCGAACCCGCTCGCCGACAGGAAGCGCGACCGTCGCTTTCGGCACAGCCTGCGGCGCGTCACGCGCGCGCCGGTGCGGGCGATCGCGACCTGGGGGCTGGTGCTGGCGGTGCTGCTGGCCGCCGGCCTGGTGCTGGTGCTGGCGCAGGACCGCCATCACCGCCTGGCGGCGGCGCAGCGGCAGAGCCTGGCGTTGGCCACCGGCAGCGACCGCCTGCTGCAGTTGCAACTGGACAATCTCGGCCAGGCGCTGCATGGCGAGGGCCTGGGCGCACAGGCGCTGCTGGCGGAGGCGCCGGCACGCGCCCCCGACCTGATCGACGCCTCGCTGCACGGCCTGCTGGCGCGGCATCCGGAGCTGCACGACGTGGCCTTGCTGGATGCGCAGGGCCAACGCCGCTTCGGCGGTGCCGGCGATCCGGACCTGCGCGCCTGGATGGCGCGCGCGCGCTGCGGCGGCCGGGTCTGCGTGAGTCCGCCGCTGCACCTGGCCGACGGCACGGCAGTGGTGCGTGTCGCCGTGCCCTGGGGGTCGGACGGCTGGGTGGATGCGCAATGGCGGGTGGCCGCGCTGCAGCGCATCGTGCAGGGCACCGACAGCGGGCGCGACGGCATCGTCGCGCTGACCGACGCGCAAGGCCTGCTGCTCGCCGCCAGCCGCCCGCTCGCCGCTGGCCAGTCGCGCCTGTCACAGGCGCTGGCGCAGCCGATGCCGCACGGCGGCGCGCTTGGCGTGCGTCGCGATGTCTTCGATGCCACGCCGCGGATCCTGGCGGTGAGTGGCGGCGGCGCGTATCCGTTGCTGGCCGTGGCCGGCGTGGGGTTGCGCGAGACGCTGTCCGGCTGGTGGTGGTTCGTTGCGGCGGCGGCGCTGGTGTACGTGCTGTACCTGCTTGGCCTGGCCTATCTGCTCGGCAGCCTGCGCCGCGCCGAGCGGCGCCAGCGCCACCTGCTGCAGCGGCTGCGTCGCGGCGACGAGGACCTGCGCCTGGCCCATGGCATGGGCGGCATCGGCACCTGGCGCATCGACATCGCGCAGCGCGTGCTGCGCCTGTCCGAGCCGACCGGGGCGATGTTCGGCCTGCAACGCATGCAGATGCCCATCGAGGCGTTCCTGGAGCGGCTCCACGTCGAGGATCGCGCGCGGGTGGAGCAGTTGTACGAGGACGCCGCGCAGGGGCGCGCGGACTACAACACCGTCTATCGCATGCACCTGCCCGACGGGCGCCTGCGCTGGCTGGCCGCGCGCGGCGCGCTGGTGCGCACGCGCGAGGGCATGTGCATGACCGGTGCGGTGCAGGACGTCAGCGACCGGGTGGCGGCGCAGGCGCGCCTGCTCGATGCCGAGCGGCAGTTCCGCCTGGTGTTCGACCGCAATCCGCTGCCGTACTGGGTGTTCGCCGTCGACAGCCTGCGCTTTTTGGAAGTGAACCGGGCCGCGGTGCGCCAGTACGGCTACAGCCGCGAGGAATTCCTGGCGATGGACCTGCGCGACCTGCGCCCGTCGGAGGATGTCGAGCGCTTGCTGCAGGACGTGCGCAAGCCGCGCGAGGGCTTCGACGCGCCGAGCGTGTGGACGCACCGGCGCAAGGACGGCAGCCTGTTGTCGGTATGTATCCACAGCGCCGACCTGGAATTCGGCGGCGTGCCGGCGCGGCTGATTCTGGCCGAGGATGTCACCGAACGCCTGGCCCACGAGCGCGAACTGGCCTATCTCGCGCGCCACGACTTCGGTACCGGTCTGCTCAAGCCGCATGCGCTGGCCGAGGCGCTGCGCGCGCAGCGCGGCGGCTACGCCATCGCCTACGTGCAGGTGCGCGGCCTGGCCCTGATCGGCGACACCCTTGGCCGCGCCGCCGGCGATGCAGTCCGCAGCACGGTGGCCGGGCGCATCCGCACGCTCGGCGAGCGCTTCGGCCTGAGCGCGCACCAGCCGGCGCAGGACTTCGTGCTGGCGATCCTCGACCCGCAGTCCCTGCCGCAGGCCTTGCAGGCGCTGCAGGAGGCGTTGCATACCCCGGTACAGGGCGGCGAGTTCGCCCAGCAACTGCAGGCGCACATCGGCGTGGCGCTGTGTCCGGACGATGCCGCCGATGCCGACGAGGCCATCGGCAGCGCCGCCCAGGCCGCGCATGCGGCACAGGCCGAGGGTCGCAGCCTGGTGCGCTTCGATCGCGCCATGGCCGCGCGCACCGGCGAACGCCTGCGCCTGGCCGGGCGCCTGCAGCAGGCGATCGAGCGGCAGGAATTCGAGTTGCATTTCCAGCCGATCATGGACGCGGTCAGCGGTGCGCCGCGCGAACTGGAAGCGCTGGTGCGCTGGCCGCAGGCCGATGGCGGCTTCATCGCGCCGGATGCGTTCATCCAGTTGTGCGAGGACACCGGGCTGATCCTGCCGCTGGGGCGCTGGGTGATGCACGCGGCGGCGCGCGCGCGCCGCGCACTGGCCGACCACGGATGGCCGAACCTGCCGGTGGCGGTGAACGTGTCGGCGCTGCAGTTCTTCGATGGCGACCTGGTCGCCGACCTGGTGCAGGCGTGTGCCGAGGCCGGGCTGGCCGTCGACGGCCTGCAGTTGGAACTGACCGAAAGCAGCCTGATGCGGCAGCCGCAGCAGGCCGGCGACGTGCTGCGGCAACTGCGTGCGCTGGGCGTGCGCGTGGCCCTGGACGATGTCGGCACCGGTTTCTCCAGCATGGCGTATCTGCGCGACCTGCCGCTGGACACGCTGAAGATCGACCGCAGCTTCGTCGCCGAGGTCGACCGCGATCCGCGCAATGCCTCGATCTGCCAGGCGCTGCTGACCCTGGGCCATTGCCTGGGGCTGGACGTGGTCGCCGAAGGCGTGGAAACCGAGGCGCAGCTGCGCTGGCTGCGCGCGCACGGCTGTGGCGGCGTGCAGGGCTATCTGCTCGGGCGTCCGGCCCCGTTGGCGACGGTGCTGCAGCGGCTCGGCGCGGTCACAGCATGATCTCCACGTCGTGGCCGCTGCCCGGCGCCGGCAGCGGCTCGCCGTCCCAGTAGCGGCGCAGCGGTTCGCGCACCAGGTCCAGCGCGGTGGAGGCGCCGCGCGCGCCGGGATAGCGCTGCAGGTTGCGCGACTGCAGCGCGAGCATGCGCCGGTCCTGCTCGCCGACCCGACGCAGCAGCGGCCACACCAGTAGGCGTACCGCCCACGCCGGCGCCCAGCGCCCTTCCACGTGCAGGCTGGCGAAAACGTCGGTGCTGCGCATGCCGAGCGGGGTGAAGTGCAGGCTGATCCGCACGCGGCCGCCGCGCGCGTAGCGGTACTCGATCTGCGCGCTGCCGGGGGCGGCGAAGTGCGCGCGTTCCAGCGTGCGCGGCGATTCGAACAAGCGGTACAGCCAGCCGCTCTGTGCCGCGGCGCCGCGGTAGTCCACGTGGAAGCCTTCCTCGGTGTGGCGCAGTTCGGCACGCATCGCGGTGCGCGCGCCGCCGCGCCGCACCAGCCCCGGATGCAGCAGATGGGTGTGCAGCGGGTCGAGGAAGTTCTCCAGCGCATCGACCACGTGTGCGTCCCAGCGGGTGCGCCACAGGAAGCGCCGCGCCGACGGCTGCAGCGCCTGCACCAGCTGCGATGGCGCGTTGGCGCCTTCCGGATCGGGACGCAGCCAGATCAGGCCGTCGTGCTCGCGTGCGGCGAAGGCGCGGACGCGCACGGCCGGCGGCGTCTGCCCGGGCGGCAGGCCGGGAATCTCGCGCAGCGCGCCGCCGCGGTCGAAGCCCCAGCCGTGATACGGGCAGGACAGCCCGTCGCCGGTAGCGCAGCCGGCCGACAACGGCGCGTGCCGGTGCGGACAGCGGTCCTCCAGCGCGAGCAGGCCGCCGTCGGCGCAACGCGCGATCGCTGCATGCCGGTCCATCACCGTCACCGCCAGCGGCTGCCGCCGCAACGCCGCGGCGGGTGCGACGGCGAACCAGTGCCGGTACAGCGACGGATGCCAGGCGCTCATGCCGGTGGCGTGGCGCGCATGGCGTGCCGCGCGCCTGGGGCGCTCATGCGACGATGGTGCCGGCGATGCGGTTGCGGCCGGCGCGCTTGGCCGCGTACAGCGCCTGGTCGGCGGCCAGCACCAGGGTCTGCCACGGCGCTTGCGCGCGCGGCGAGAGGCAATAGCCGATGCTCACCGTGCACACCGGCGATGCCTCCGCTGCGGCGTCGATCTGCTGCTGTTCGATGCGCCGCCGCAGGCGCTCGGCGAGGTCGCGCACCTGCGCCTCGTCGCCATGCGGCATCAGCACCATGAACTCCTCGCCGCCGATGCGCGCGAGCAGGTTTGGGGTATGGATGTGCTGCGCCAGCGTCTGCGCGATGGCGACCAGCACCTGGTCGCCGATCGCATGGCCGAAGCGGTCGTTGATCGCCTTGAAATGGTCCACGTCGATCATCAGCACCGCGATCGACGCCTGCCTGCGCGCGGCATCGTGGGTCGCCGCCTCGCCACGCTCCCACATCACCCGGCGGTTGGTCACCCCGGTCAGCGGATCCTGCGAGGCGTGCCGCCGCAGTTCCGCGTTCATTTCGCGGGTCAGCATCCACAGGAAGCCGGGGGTGATGCTGGCGGTCAGCACGATGCGCGAGAGCAGGCCGAAGTTGGTGGTCGGGTCGTAGCTGGTATCGGCATCGGGATGCAGCGCCCACCAGGCGATCCGCAGTCCCACCATGCCCGCCCACAGGAAATGGCAGACGGCGGTGAAGCGCGCCGCCGAGCGCACCACGCTGTCGGCATAGCGCCACAGCGCAACGGCCGTGGCGGCGGTCAGCAGGCCGCGCACCATGCCGCCGAAGATCACCATGATCCGGTGATCGTGGTTGGCGTAGTACAGGCTGTACAGTTCCAGTGCGCACAGCAGCGCGACCGGCAACAGCAGCGTCCATTGCAGCAGCGGACGCCGCAGATAGGCGTTCACCGCCACCAGCGTCAGCATGGTGGCCACGTCCAGGATGACGTTGCCGATGTGGTTGACCCAGAAGTTGGTGACGTTCCAGGCCGGCGCCAGCAGGATGCCGAAACCCAGGGCGAACACGCCGTAGCTCAGCGCCAGCAGCAACAGGCTGCGCGCGTGCCGTTCCTTGCGGCCGGTGACGTACAGGGCCAGGAACATCGCCGAGGACACTGCCGCGAGCAACGCGTTGACGATCAGCAGGGTGCCGGCATGGGCCAGATGCGCAATCCATTCCACAGATGTTCCGGGCCGCAGCGGCGATGGGGTGTTGCAGGTGCGGCAAAGTATAAGGCAGCGTGTGTGCCTGGAATTCGGCAAGGCACGCCGAGTTCGTGCTGAAAACGGTTACGGAGTGCAAAACGCGGGGTGCGGACCCCAGTCACAGCCGATAGCGGCGCATCAGCGGCACGCCGATGCGCCGGGTCAGCGTGCCGAGCGCGGCGATCGGCTGGCGCCGTCGCAACGGTAGATGCCGCGCATCGACCGCGCTGTACTCGATGACCGGCACGCCGCCGCGCTGGCGCTTGAAGCTGGCTGCGCCGGCGCTCTGGTTGAGGCGCTGGCCGTACCGGCGCGCATGGTCGATGCCGCAGGCGGTGAGGGTGCGGTACAGCGCCAGCCGCTGCGGCAGCTGCAGGTCGTAGCCGACGATCGGTGCGGTGACGGTGCCGCCGATGCCGAACAGCCCGGTGATGCACACCAGCTGTCCGTCGCCATCGCGGAAGCCGTCGAAGCGCAGCAGCCCGGCGCGGTGCCAGGCGCGCAGGAAGCCGGCGTGGTAGGCCGGATTGCAGCGCGAATATTTTTCCAGATACAGCTGCGCATACAGCGCGGCGATGCGCGGGTAGTCGGCCTCGCCGATGGCGTCGTTGCCGCAGCGCTGCAGGTCGCGCCGGTCGACCAGCTTGAGGTCGCGGGCCAGGTCGCGATGGCGCAGCAACTGCGGCCAGTCCTCGTACAGATAGACCTGGCGGCTGCCGATCAGGGTGAAGCCCTCGGCCTGCAGCGCGTGCAGCCACTGCGGCGTGTCCACCGCGTTGAGCGAGCGGAACCACAGCGCGTGGTCGGGCCAGCGCGTGCGTGCGGCGTCCAGCAGGGTGCGCAGCCCGGTCGGCGGCAACGGCGGGTACAGGTTGGTGGACAGCAGCCAATTGTTGAGGGTGACTGCGCGGTCGATCCGTGCCCAGTCCAGCCAGGCGCCGATGCCGCCGCACAGCCCGCGCACCGGCGCGGCCAGTGCGCCCGGCAGCAGCCGTGCGGCTTCCTCGGCGGCGTAGTCGGCGTAGGTGGTACGCGGCGAGCACACCCAGGCGTTGCCGCGGTGGCGTTCGCCGACCGTCACCGGCAGCGCCAGGTCGCCCGCCTGCAATACCTCGATGCGGGCATGTGCGTTGTCGGCCAACTGCTGCGCGTCACCGCCGGCGTGCAGCGCGGCGAAGCGTTGCAGCTGCGCGGCGTAGTCGGCGGCTGCGGCGGCGACGTCGCCATGGCTCATGGCGGCGGCAGTGCCTCGCCGTCCCACTCGGTATCGCGGGTGGCGGCTTCGCGCACGCTGCAGCGTTGTGCCAGCGCCAGGCGCGCGTGGCTGCCCAGGTCGCACAGCGTGCCGACCAGCGGCCAGCGGTCGCCGCGCGGCGCCAGCACGTCCTCGGCGCGTGCGTAGTCGTGGCGCCACTGTCGCAGCCGGCCCTGGCCCAGCGCCGCCGGCAAGGCCGCGCCGAGCATCAGCATGCCCAGCATCGCTGCGCGGTCGTCGGCCGGGCGCAACGGCGCCGGCGCCGCGCCCGCGTCGCCGCACAGCAAGGCCACCAGCGGATCGGCCGCGGCGAACAGATGCAGGCCGCTGGTCGCACGCGGATTGCATTCGATCACGCTGCAGCGCCCTTCCGAGGACACCATCCAGTCGAAGGAGATCTGCCCGGTGAAGTGCAACGCCCGCACCAATTGCGCGGTGAAGCGCTCGATCTGCGGATCCGGGGCCGTGTCGAAGTAATAGCTGGAACTGCGCCGCAGCCGATAGCGCGGGCGGTACACCGCATGCGCCAGCAACATGCCGTCGCGCGCCAGCGCATACGAGCAACGTTCCTCGCCCGCACAGTAGCGCTGCGCGACCCAGTCGCCCTGCGCCGGCAGCGGTGCGGCATCGGCGGGCACGCCTTGCGGGTACAGCCGCACGTGCACGCCGAAGCGCGAGAACTCCGGTTTGAGTACCAGCGGTTGGGAACCGGCCCATTCGCGTGCCTGCGCCAGGCTACGCACGCGCACGCTGGCGGGCACCTCCACATCGCTGCCGAGCCCGCGCGCCAGTTCCATGAAGTGGTACTTGCTGTGCAGCGTGCGCAACGTGTCGAAGTCGTGCAACGGCAGCTGCAACTGCGCCGGCAGCGCACTGCGATAGCGGGCCAGGTAGAACACTTCCTCGCAGGTCGGCACCAGCACGTCGATGCGCTGGCGCGCGAGCAGGGCGTTGAGATCGGCCAGCCACGCGCGTGGCGCATCGCGTGCCGGTGCGATGCGGTGATGCCCGGCCACCGCGCGCGACCAGCCGGAGATGCGGCTGGCGACGCTGTCGGCCAGGTGCACCCGCCATCCCTGCGCGGCGAAACGGCGCGCCAGATCCAGGGCGACCGGCGCGCGCGCGCCAGTGATCAGCACGCCGGGTGCGTCAGCCATGCGTGTGCTCCGCCGATCTCGGCCGCCATTGCCGGCAGTGCGAGGGCACCAGGCGCACCTGCGGCGCGGCCTGGCGCAGCGCATGCAGCCGCGCCAGCGTGTCGCGGTACACGCGATGCTCGCCGAGCAGATGGGTGACCAGCGCCGGCGGTGGCGTGCCGTCGGCGAGCGCGGCGCTGGACCAGGCCGCATCGGCGATCAGGAACACCGGGCCGTGCGCGTCCTCGAACCACAGCCCGTAATGGCCGGGCGCATGTCCGGGCAGCGGCACCAGCAGCACGCTGGCGTCGCCGAACAGGTCGCGTGGGGTGCCGAAGTCGCGCAGTTCCGTGGGCACCGATGCCGCGGGCAGTGCCTCGATCCAGTGCATGCGCGGACGTGCGCCGTGCAGCAGTGCCGGCAGGAAGCCTTCGCGCAGCGCGGCCAGCCGGCCGCGGCGCTGCAGATCGTCCCAGGCCTGCTGTGCGCAGGACAGGCGCGCGTGCGGGAAATCGGCGACGCCGCCGACGTGGTCGCCATGGAAATGCGACAGCACGATCCAGCCGATGCGGTCCGCATCCACGCCGTCGCGGACGAGTTGTTCGCGCAGCGATTGCCCGGGTGCCAACTGCACCGGGGTCAGCCAGCGATACAGGCGCTCGGGAAAGCGCGCGGTGGCGTCGAAGAAGTGCGGCGAATAGCCAGTGTCGAACAGCAGGTCGCCATGCTGCGGATGCTGCAGCAATGCCGCCAGCGCCGGAAACGGACACGGCGCCAGCGGCGCGCCGCGGCGCGTGGCGCGCTCCGGATGCGTGCAGTGGCCGGCTTCGTACAGCCGCCACTGCAGCCTGGGCGCGCTCATGGCCGCCCCAGCGCGGCCAGCCCGGCCTCGGTCGACAGCACCGGCGCGTAGCCGAGCTCGCGGCGCGCGCGGCCGATGTCCAGCGTCTGCGAATAGCCGAGCACGCCGATGCCGTAGCGGCTGAGCCGCGGCTCCGGCTGACCGCGTCGGCGCAGCGCGATCTGCTCGCCGAGCGTGGCCAGCGCCAGCGCCGGCCCGCGCGGCACCGGCAGCAGCCGCACGCGCAGGCGCAGCACCGCGAAAAGTTCGGTCAGCAGGTCGCGCACGGCGATCGGCACGCCGTTGCTGATGTTGTAGGCGCGGCCGTCGCCGATGTGTTCGGCGCGCAGTGCGGCCAGCGCCGCAGCCACCGCATTCTCCACGCAGCACACGTCGATCATCGCGCGGCCGCCGTGGACCAGCGGGAACCAGCCGCGCTGCGCCACCGCCAGCAAGCGCGGCACGATCGCGTTGTCGCCCTGGCCGAACACCGCGCGCGGACGCAGCACCACCGCCGGCAGTCCGGCCGCTGCGGCGGCGCGCACCTTCTCCTCGGCTTCCCACTTGGTCTGCGGGTAGCCGCCGATCCAGCGTGCCGGCGGGGTGAACTCCTCACGCACCTGGTATTGGTCGGCGAAACGAAAGTAGATGCTCGGCGAACTGAAATGCACGAAGCGGCGCACGCGTGCGGCCAGCGCGGCGGCGAGCAAACGCTCGGTGGCGACCACGTTGGCCAGGCGGAAGGTCTCGGCGCTGGCCCACGGCGCCGACAGCGCGGCGCAGTGAATCACCGCATCGCAGTCGCGCAGCAACGGCGCCAGGTCGTCGTGGCACAGTTCGGCGGGCGAGACCTCGATGCGCGAATCGCCGGCAAAGGCCCCCAGCTTGGCGGCGTCGCGTCCGCTGGCACGCACCGGCACGCCGGCCTCGGCCAGGGCGCGCACGATATAGGCGCCGATGAACCCGGACGCGCCGGTGACCAGGACGCGGGCCATGTCAGTAGCGCAACACAGCGCCGCCGAACGCCAGCCCGGCGCCGGAGCCGACCAGGCCGATCAGGTCGCCGCGCACGATGCGGCCGCTGGCGATCGCCTGGTGCAAGGCGCCGGGAATCGACGCGGCCATCTGGTTGCCGCGGTGGCCGATCACCTCGATCAGCGCATCCGGCGCAAGCCCCAGCGCCACGCGCAGATGGCGCAGCGCCTTGGCGCTGGCCTGGTGCGGCACGATCCGCCGCAACTGCGCCAGCTCGACCCCGGCCTGCGCCAGCAGCCGCTGCAGGAAGCCGGGCAGCTTCGCCGCGGCCAGCCGGTAGGTGGCGCGTCCGTTCATTTCGAACTGCGAGCCGGCGCGCAGCGCGTCGACGCCGTGATCCAGGCGCAGCCGGGTACCGCCAGCGCGCACGCGGCAGTGGTCGATGCCTTCGGAATAGGTTTCCAGGCGTGCGGTCAGCAACTGCGAATCGTTGCTGCCGTCGTCGGCGCCGAGCACCACCGCGGCGGCACCGTCGCCGAACAGCGGCGCGGTGTCCGCATCGTCCGGGTTGAGGCCGACGCTGGCGATCTCGCTGGCGACGATCAGCACGCGGCGATGGCGGCCGGCGGCGATCGCGCAAGCGGCCAGGTCGAGTGCGGCGATGAAGCTCAGGCAGGTGGCGTTGATGTCGAAGGCCGGGATGCCGCTGCCCTGCAGGCCCAGCCGCGCGTGCAGCAGCGCTGCGCTGCACGGGATCGCCTGTTCCATCAGACTGCAGGCGCTGATCACGCAGTCGATCTCGTGCGGCTGCAGTTGCGCCGCGTCCAGCGCCGCGCGCGCGGCGCGTTCGCCCATGAAGGTGGCCGGCTCGTCGGCGCCCGCATAGTGGCGCGTGGCGACCCCGGTATGCCGCAGGGTCCAGCCGGCGGGCTTGCCCCAGCGCCGGTCGAAGGCCTCCGCCTGCACCTGCTGCGTGGGCAGATACTCGCCCGTGCCGAGGATGCGCAGCGCGATGGGCCTGCTGGTGTGGACGCTCATCCGTAAAGCTCGCACAAGGGGCGCGCAGCGTACTGCCAGCGCCTCGGCGCCGGCAACCGCCCTTGCGAAGACCGCGCCGCGGTCTGCGGCTGGCGACCCCAGACAATCCTCAATCGCGCAGCGACTTGGCGAAATACTTGGGCGCTTCGACAAAGCCTTCCCGCCGATAGAAGGCGTGCGCGCGTTCCCGTCGGCTGTGGCAGTGCACCTCCAGGCGGTCGCAGCCGCGCCGCCGCGCCAGCGCCTCGCCCTCTGCCAGCAAACGCTGTCCCACCCCGGCGCCGCGCGCGCGATCGTCGACGCAGAAATAGCTGATGCGGCAGATGTCGCCGGCCAATGCCAACTGCGGCAGAAAGTGCAGCGACAACACACCCAGGACGTCGTCCCCTGCGGCGGCCACCAGCAAGGCCGCGTCCGGATGCGCCAGGAGGTGCGCCAGGCGGGCCTCGATGAAATCTTCGGTTCCGGCATAGTCCAGCGCCGCCATCAGCGTCACGATCGCCTGCCGGTCCGCCATCCCCGCGTTCCTGATGTCCAGGGTGCTGTTCTCGCGCATTTGCAGAGATTAGGGAGCCGCCCGCGTCGGGCGCAACCGCTTTGCCGACCCGACGCAACCTGCTGTGCGGAAAAGGGCGGAGCGCCCTAGCGTCCGCGGCGCTGCCCGTACCAGAAGCCGAGCGCGTCGCGCGAGCGCAGCATGCCGCGGCCGCGACGCAGCAACTGCAGCAGCAGCCCCAGGTGCTCGCGCTTGCTGAAGCTGCGCAGCTTGCGGTCGGAGGTGTGCACCGGCTCGCGCAGGATCACGAAGCGTCCCTGCCGCGCCAGCGCGCGGCTCAGCGCCACGTCCTCGCCGGCGTAGTAGCGCTCGTCGAAGCCGCCGGCGGCGACGAAGGCGCTGCGCGTGCAAAACAGGAAGCAGCCGGGCGCGATGCCGGTGCAGCGGAACAGCCAGCCGAACAGCGTCTGCGCCAGGCGCTCGTACCAGGCGATGTCGCCGAGCAGGCGCACCTGCGCGCCGCCGCCGACCGCGCCGGTGCCCAGCGCGCGCAGCGCGGCGGCCAGCAGCGGCGTGTTGACCCGGGTGTCGGCATCGACGAACAGCAGGTGGCGGCCACGGCTGGCGGCGGCGCCGGCATTGCGCACGGCGGCGATGTGCCGCAACTCCACCTCCAACACCTGCGCGCCGTGGCGGCGCGCGATCTCGGCGGTGGCGTCGCTGCAGGCATCGGCCACCACCAGGGTCTCGCAATCCAGCCGCAGCGCCTGCGCGGCGACATGCAGCGACGCCAGCGTGTCGCCAATCAGGGCGGCTTCGTCGTGCGCGGGGACGATGAAGGAGATCACCCCCGCATCATGCGGGGCCGGCGCGGCGCGGGCAATCGACCCGCGCCGCGGCCGGGGGCGCGGTTCAGCCCTGCAGCGCGCCGCGCGAGGCGGCGGGGTAGCGATGGCCGGCGGCGGCATCGGCGGGGAAGATCGCCTCGATCTGCGCCAGCTCCTCGGCGCTCAGCTTCACCTGCAGCGCGCCCAGGTTCTCTTCCAGGTAGGCCAGGCGCTTGGTACCCGGGATCGGCACCAGGTCCTCGCCCTGCGCCAGCACCCAGGCCAGCGCCAGTTGCCCCGGGGTCACGCCCTTGGCTTGCGCCAGTTCGCGCACGCGCTCCACCAGTTGCAGGTTGCGGGCGAAGTTCTCGCCCTGGAAGCGCGGCGAATGGCGGCGGTAGTCGTCGGCCTCGAAGTCCTCCGGCGAACGGATCGCCCCGGTCAGGAAGCCGCGGCCCAGCGGCGAGTACGGCACGAAGCCGATGCCCAGCTCGCGCACCGTCTCCAGCACGCCGTCGTGTTCCGGGTCGCGCGACCACAGCGAGTACTCGCTTTGCAGCGCGGTGATCGGATGCACCGCGTGCGCGCGGCGGATGGTGGCGGCAGCGGCTTCGGACAGGCCCAGGAAGCGCACCTTGCCCTGTTCCACCAGCCGCGCCATCGCCCCGACCGTGTCCTCGATCGGCACGTTCGGATCCACCCGGTGCTGGTAGTACAGGTCGATATGGTCCACGCCGAGCCGGCGCAGGCTGGCCTCGCAGGCGGACTGCACGTACTCCGGGCGGCCGTCGATACCGCGCGCGGCCGGGTCGTTGGGATCGAGCTTGATGCCGAACTTGGTCGCCAGCACGACCTGGTCGCGGCGCCCGGCCAGCGCCTTGCCGACCAGCACTTCGTTGGTGTGCGGGCCGTACATGTCGGCGGTGTCGATGAGGCTGACGCCGTGCTCGATCGCCGCATGGATGACCGCGATCGAGGCGGCGTCGTCGCTGCGGCCGCCGTAGAACGCGCTCATGCCCATGCAGCCGAGGCCGAGGGCGGAGACGCGGGGGCCGTTGCGGCCGAGGGTGCGGGTTTGCATGGAGGATGCTCCTGAGGGGGAGGGGAGGGAAAGCGTGGCCGCCGGGCGGTTCGCTCAGGGTGAGGACGGGCCCAGCGTGCCGCGGGCGACGGACAGGGCGTTGAGCGCGGTGGGGAAGCCGACGTAGGCGTACAACTGGTCGAGCACGGCGAAGATCTCCGCACGGCTGGCGCCTGCCGCCTGCGCGGCGCGCAGGTGCAGGCGCAATTGCGGTTCCGCGTGGCCGAGGCTGGCCAGCACCGCCACCGTGACCAGTTCGCGGGTCCGCAGGTCCAGCGCGCTGTCGGCGCGGTAGATCTCGGCGAAGGCGATGGCGGCGCCGCGGCCGCTCAGCGCGGTGTCCGCGTCGTCGGCCAGGGCGCGGATCGCCGCGCCCTGCTGCGGACCCATCAGCGCGGCGATCTGCGCGATGCCGGCCGCTTCGGCCTCGGCCAGGGTCATGTTACTCGGCAACGCGTTCGCGGTGGATGCCATGGAATGGTGCTCGTGTGCGAAGGGGACGGTGGCCAAGATCAGCGCCGCTGGATGCGGGTGCCGCCGCTCAGCAACGCCTGCGGGTTGGGCGAGGCCAGGAAGTCGTGCGGGAAGCCCAGTTCGATCGCGCTGGCGGCGTCCAGCCGCTGCAGCGCCTCGGCGTCCAGGTGCAGGGTGAGTGCGCCCAGGTTGTCCTGCAGTTGCGTCACGCTGCGTGCGCCGACGATCGGCATCGCCCCGCGCGCCAGCAGCCAGGCCAGCGCCACCTGCGCCGGCGAGCGCTGCAGCTCGGCGGCCAGTGCCACCACCGCCTCGGCCACCGCCAGCGCGTGCTCGTTGAACGTGCGTTGCGAATGCGCGACCTCGGCGCGGCCCACGCCATCGACCTGCGCGCCGCCCGAGGCGGCCGCACGCACCCGCGCCAGATCGGCGGCGCCGTACTTGCCGGTCAGCACGCCCATCGCCAGCGGCGACCAGGCCAGCACCGACATGCCCAGCGCCTCGGCCATCGGCACCAGTTCGCGCTCGACCGTGCGCTGCGCCAGCGAGTACTCGATCTGCAGGGCGACGAACGGCGTCCAGCCGCGCAGGTCGGCCAGGGTCTGCATGCGCGCCACCTGCCAGGCGGGCGTGTCGGAGATGCCGGCGTAGAGGATCTTGCCGGCACGCACCAGATCGTCGAAGCCGCGCATGACCTCGTCGATGCCGGTTGTGCCGTCCCAGGCATGCAGGTACAGCAGGTCCAGATAATCGGTGCCCAGCCGCGCCAGGCTGGCGTCGACCGAGCGCAGCAGCGCCTTGCGGTGGTTGCCGCCACCGTTGGGGTCGCCGGGGAAGGGGTTGAGCGCGAACTTGCTGGCGATCACCAGGCGGTCGCGGCGGCCGGCGACGAAGCGGCCGAGCAGCGTCTCGGCGCTGCCGTTGGTGTAGATGTTGGCGGTGTCGAGGAAGTTGCCGCCGGCATCGACGTACAGGTCGAACAGGCGGCGCGCCTCGGCTTCGTCCGCGCCCCAGCCCCAGTCGGCGCCGAAGGTCATGGTGCCCAGGCACAGCGGGCTGACGCGAAGGCCGGAACGGCCGAGCAGGCGGTAATGGTCGAGGGCCATCGCGGCGATCTCCAGGTGAGGGTGCGGGGCACTGTAGGCGCCGCGGTGCCCTGGATAAATCCTGGTAATCCGCATGGGCTTTGAAGTTGTGCTACACAATGACCGGCGCCTGCCGCGTCCGTCCTTCCCTTGCTGCCCGCCCGCCATGCACCGTCCCTCGCCGCTGTCCGCCGTCGTCGCCTTCGTCCGCGTTGCCCACCATGGCAGCTTCACCCGCGCCGCGGCGGAGCTGGGCGTCTCGCCCTCGGCGCTGTCGCAGACGCTGCGCGCGCTGGAGGCGCAACTGGGCGCGCGCCTGCTCAACCGCACCACCCGCCGGGTCGGCCTGAGCGAGCACGGCGAGCGCTTCCTGCAGCGGGTGGCGCCGGGCCTGGCGCAGATCGACGCGGCCTTCGCCGACCTGGATTTCCTGCGCGACCGCCCAGCCGGCACGCTGCGCATCAACCTGCCGCTGGTGGCCGCCGAGCAACTGGTGTGCCCGCACCTGCCGGCGTTCCTGGCGCGCTATCCGGAAGTCAGCGTGGAGCTGTATTCGGACCGGACCCTGGCCGACATCGTCGCCGGCGGCTTCGACGCCGGCATCCGCCTGGGCGAGAGCCTGGCGCGCGACATGATCGCGGTGCCGGTGGGCCCGGCGCAGCGGCAGACGGTGGTGGCCGCGCCGGCCTACTTCGCCGCGCACGGGACGCCGCACACGCCGGCAGAACTGGCCGAACACGACTGCATCCGCTGGCGGCGCACCGACGGCCGCCTGCAGTCCTGGGAGTTCACCCGCGACGGCCACGATTTCCTGGTCGAAGTGACAGGGCGGCTGGTGGTCAACGACACCGCGGTCGGCCTGGACGCCGCGCGCCGTGGGCTGGGCCTGGGCCAGGCGTTCGAATGGCAGGTGGCCGCCGACGTCGCCGCTGGGCGCCTGCAGCGGGTACTGGACGACTGGCACGCGCCGTTCGCCGGCTGGCACATCTACTACCCGGCACGCGATCACCTGCCGCCGAAGCTGCGCGTGTTCATCGATCATCTGCGCGCGGCGCATGCAGTCGGTGGCATGGCGTAGCGATGGCGCTGGCCGAGGGCAGGCGGGTGAAGTGGGAATAGAGGGAACAGGCGGCGGTGCCGCAGCCGCGGTCGCGGTGTCGAAAAGCGCCCGACCGGCAAGGCCGGGCGCCAAAGGGGCATCGCGTCGCCGCAGGCATCGCGGCAGTCGCGATGCAGGATGCCGCCCTGCGCGGGCGGCACCGAAGGGCTCAGCCCTTGAGCTTGGCCGCGAACTCGGCCACGCGCTTGCCGAGCAGGCGCGCGGTCTCCAGGTCGCCGCTGCGCGGCGCCTCGTCCGGGGACGCGTCGGACGGCGAGATCGCCAGCGCGCCGCCGGAGCCGGCGGTCCAGTTCACGTCGTTCGGGCCGTGCGCCTTGGTGTTGGACGGCAGCAGGCCGGTGCCGACCCAGATCTGGCCGTGCTGCTGGGCCAGGGTCCAGAAGTATTCGATGGTGGCGAACTTGTCGCCGTTGACCGAGGCCGAATTGGTGAAGCCGGCGGCGATCTTGTCCTTCCAGGCCTGCGCAAACCACGGCTTGGAGCTGGCGTCGGCGAACTTCTTGAACTGCCAGGCCGGGCCGCCCATGTAGGTCGGGCTGCCGTAGACGATGGCGTCGGCCTGGCCGATGGCCTCCCAGGCGCCGTCGGGCAGGTTGCCGTCCTGGTCGATGCGGTACAGCGTGGCTTCGCCGACGCTGGCGGCGCCGGCGTGCACGGCTTCGGCCTGCTTGACGGTGTGGCCGTAGCCGCTGAAGTAGACGATCGCGATCTTGCTCATGCGCGGACTCCTGAAGGTGAGGGGGAAAAGCGCGGGCATTGTGCGCATGCCCGGCCGCCCCGATCAGCGCCATCGGCGGGATGTTGTGTCCGACCGCCCGCCGCGGTTCAGCTCTCGGCCGGGGAGGAGCGCATCGTGCGGTCGATGCCCACTTCGACCAGGTAGTCGATGAAGCTGCGCACCTTCGGCGCCAGGTGGCTGCGGCTGGCGTACACCGCGTACACGCCGATCGGCCCGATCTCGTGGTCGGGCAGCACCCGCACCAGGCGGCCGTCCTCCAGCGCCGCCTCGGCCATGAAGTCCGGCTGCACGGTGATGCCCATGCCGGCGATGGCCGCCTCGCGCAGCACGTCGCCGCAATTGGCGCGCAGGGTGCCGGCCACCCGTACCTGGGTCGCGCCGTCGGGGCCGTGCAGGGTCAGGTCGTCCTGCACGTAGCTGTAGCTGAGGAACGGGTGGCCGGCCAGGTCGGCCGCCAACTGCGGGGTGCCGGCGCGGGCCAGGTAGGCCGGCGCCGCGCACAGGAACGCCTGCACTTCGCCGAGCTTGCGTGCGATCAGGGTCGGCGCCACCTGCCGGGTGATGCGGATCGCCAGGTCGTAACCTTCCTCGACGATATCCACCAGGCGGTCGGACAGCGACAGATCCAGGGCGACCTGCGGGTAGCGCGCGCTGTAGCCGGCCAGGCGCGGCCCGAGCCGGGCGACGCTGAAACTGAAGGGCGCGTTGATCCGCAGCGTGCCGGAGGGCGTCAGCGCCTGCTCGCCGACCGCGGCCTCCATGTCGTCGAACTCGGCCAGCAGCAACTGGCAGCGCTGGTAATAGGCGGCGCCGACGCTGCTCGGGCTGACCCGGCGTGTGGTGCGATTGAGCAGGCGCGAGCCCAGGCGCTGTTCCAGCCACGCCACCTGGCGGGTGACGCTGGCCGTGGAGATGCCCAGCGCGTCGGCGGCGGCGTTGAACCCGTTGCGGTCGACCACGGCGACAAAGACCCGCATCGCCTCCAGCGTGTCCATTGTTTCGGTTCCTGAAATGGATCGTCGGCGGCAGGGTAATTTATTCCCGCAGATGGCGGGAATACCCTGGTCACCTGCACGAACGCCCGGCGCTGGCCGCGCCCGCCACCGTGCCATCCCCCACTGTGTGGAGACCTGCCATGGCGCGTTTGCCTTCCCTGTACATCTCGCACGGTTCGCCGATGACCGCGCTGCAGCCCGGCCTGGTCGGCACGCGGCTGGCCGAACTGGCGGCGACGCTACCGCGGCCGCGCGCCATCGTGCTGGCCTCGGCGCACTGGCTGGGCCGGCGGCCGCTGGTCGGCGCCGCCGCGCAGCCGCAGACCATCCACGATTTCGGTGGCTTCCCGCAGGCGCTGTACGCGATGCAGTACCCGGCCCCGGGCGCGCCGGCGCTGGCCCACCAGGTGGCCGAGCTGCTGGCGCAGGCCGGGCTGGCACCAGTGCTGGACGAGCGCCGCGGCCTGGACCATGGCGTCTGGGTGCCGCTGTCGCTGCTGTACCCGCAGGCCGATATCCCGGTGGTGCCGCTGTCGATCCAGCCCGAACTGGGGCCGGAGCACCACCTGGCGCTGGGCCGCGCGCTGGCGCCGCTGCGCGAGGACGGCGTGCTGGTGATCGGCTCGGGCAGCATCACCCACAACCTGCACGACTTGGGCCGCTACGCCGAGGGCAAGGAGGTGCCCTACGTGCGTCCGTTCATCGAGTGGACCGAGCAGGCGTTGCGCCGCGACGACGTGCCGGCGATGCTCGACTACCGCCGCCAGGCGCCGTTCGCCGCGCGCGCGCATCCCACCGACGAGCACTGGCTGCCGATCTATGTGGCGATGGGCGCGGCCGGGGCGGATGGGCTGGGCGCGCAGCGCATCGACGCCGGCATCGATGCCGGCCTGCTGGCGATGGACATCTACCGCTTCGACGGCGCCGCCGCGCGTGCGGCGGCCTGAGCGGTTCATCGCGGTGAAGGCCGCAGCGCATCCGCGTCTCACCGTTTGAGACGCGGACCCGGCATCGTCGGCCGGTGAATACCCTCGAGAAACTCGCCGTGCTCGCCGACGCGGCCAAGTACGACGCGTCCTGCGCCTCCAGCGGCGCCGACAAGCGCCATTCGCTGCGCAGCGGCGGGATCGGCAGCACCGAGGGCATGGGTATCTGCCATTCGTACACGCCCGATGGGCGTTGCGTGTCGCTGCTGAAGATCCTGCTGACCAACTTCTGCGTGTTCGACTGCGCGTACTGCGTCAACCGCGTGTCCAGCAACGTGCGCCGCGCGCGCTTCACCCCGGCCGAAGTGGTCAAGCTGACCCTGGATTTCTACAAGCGCAACTACATCGAAGGGCTGTTTCTTTCCAGCGGCATCATCCGCAACAGCGACTACACCATGGAGCAACTGGTGGAAGTGGCGCGGCTGCTGCGCGAGGAGCACCGCTTCGCCGGCTACATCCATCTCAAGACCATTCCCGATGCGGCGCCGGAACTGCTGGCCGCCGCCGGCCGCTACGCCGACCGGCTCAGCATCAACGTGGAGTTGCCGACCGAGCGCGGCCTGGCGCAACTGGCGCCGGAGAAGAACGTCGGCGGCATCCGCGCGGCGATGGGCGAGTTGCGCTGGCGCATCGAGGAAAGCAAGGAGGCGCGCAAGGCGGAAACCCGCGTGCGTGCCAAGCCGCCGCGTTTCGCCCCGGCCGGACAGAGCACGCAGATGATCGTCGGAGCGGACGGCGCGGACGATCGCGCGATCCTGCACACCAGCCACAATCTCTACGGCAATTACCGCCTGCGCCGGGTCTACTACTCCGCGTTCAGCCCGATTCCCGACGCCTCGGCCAAGCTGCCGCTGCTGGCGCCGCCGCTGCAGCGCGAACACCGCCTGTACCAGGCCGACTGGCTGCTGCGGTTCTACGATTTCTCGGTGGAGGAGATCGCCCCGCCCACCACCAGCGGCATGCTCGATCTGGATGTGGACCCCAAGCTGGCCTGGGCGCTGCGCAACCCCGAACGGTTCCCGGTGGATCTCAACACCGCCGCGCGCGAGATGCTGCTGCGGGTGCCGGGGCTGGGCACGCGCAACGTCGAGCGTCTGCTGCTGGCGCGGCGGCATGCGCGGCTGCGGGTCGAGGACCTGGCGCGGTTGCGGGTGCCGCTGAAGAAGCTGCTGCCGTTCGTCAGTGTGCTCGACCATCATCCGCGGCAACGACTGGACGATCCGCAGCGGCTGCGCGCGCAACTGGCGCCGGCGCCGCGGCAGGGGGGCTTGTTTGATTGACGCGGTGAGTGCGGCCCGTCGCGTTCGACGCGCTGGTGCGAGGCAGGGAGCGGACCGTGTTCCAGGCTGAGGTGCTGCCGCCGTGGAGCCTGGAGGCGTGGCGGGCGGTGGCGCGGGCGGCGTGGTGTGCGCAGGTGGCGCCGGAGACGCTGGCCTGGGACGGCGATGCGCAGGGTGGTCTGCTCGCCGGGACCGATGTCGCCACGTTGCCGGCGCAGCTGCCGCCGCCGCGGGTGTCGGCCGAGTTCCTTGCGCTGGCCGGTGCGGTGCTGTGCCATCGCGCTCCGCAGCGGCACGCGCTGCTGTACCGCCTGCTGTGGCGCATCGCCGACGGCGAGCGCGCGCTGCTGCAGCGGGTCACCGATGCCGATGTGCACCGCGCCCAGCAGTGGGCGCAGGCGGTGCGCCGCGACAGCCACAAGATGAAGGCGTTCGTGCGCTTCCGCGAGGTGCCGGGCGAGCAGGAGGCCTACATCGCCTGGTTCGAGCCGGAACACCACATCGTCGATCGGGTGGCGCCGTTCTTCGCGCGGCGCTTCGCCGGCATGCGCTGGGCGATCCTCACCCCGTACCGCAGCGTGCGCTGGGACGGCGAGACGCTGCAGTTCGGCGCCGGTGCGCAGCGTGCCGATGCGCCGGCCGACGACGCGCAGGACACGCTGTGGCGCACCTACTACGCCAACATCTTCAACCCGGCGCGGCTCAATCCGACGATGATGCGCCAGGAGATGCCGCAGAAATACTGGAAGCATCTGCCGGAAGCGCAGCTGCTGCCCACGCTGATCCGCGACGCCGGGCTACGCGTGCGCGAGATGGCCGAGCGCGCGCCCGAACCGGTGCGCCGGCGCATTCCCGCGCCGGCACCGACGCCGGCGGTGGCAGCCGACGACAGCCTGGACGCGTTGCGCGCGGCGGCGCGCGACTGCCGCCGCTGTCCGCTGTGGCAGCCGGCCACCCAGACCGTATTCGGCGAAGGCCCGCAGGACGCCGCGGTGATGGTGGTCGGCGAGCAGCCCGGCGACGAGGAGGACCTGAGCGGGCGTCCCTTCGTCGGCCCGGCCGGGCGCCTGTTCGATCGCGCGCTGCAGGAACTGGGGGTCGAACGTGCAGGCATGTACGTGACCAACGCGGTCAAGCATTTCCGTTTCGAGCAGCGCGGCAAGGCGCGGCTGCACCGCAATCCCGAGCGCGCGCATGTCGAGGCCTGCCGGATGTGGCTGGCCGGCGAACTGGCACGGGTGCGCCCGCGCATCGTGCTGTGCCTGGGCGCGACCGCGGCGCGCGCGGTGCTGGGAAGCGGCTTCAGGCTGATGGCCCAGCGCGGGCAGTGGCAGGCGCTGGACGACGGCACCCGCGCGCTGGCCACCGTGCATCCGTCGTGGGTGCTGCGCCAGCGTGGCGGCGAAGCGGGCGATGAAGCCTATCAAGGCTTCGTGCGCGACCTGCGCGTGTTGGCGGCGCAGGTGCCGATGCTGCACACGGGAAATTCCGGCAACTGACCACGCGTGCGCGTGCTGCGGTTGTCGCCATCGGGGCGGGACCGCGCGGTGGCATGCGTGGACGTGCAAAACGGGGACGGCCGCAGCCGTCCCCGCGATGCCAATGCACCCCCGATGTGCTTACGGCATCAAAACCTTGTCCACCACATGGATCACGCCATTGCTCTGCATCACGTCGGCGGTGGTGACGTGCGCGGTATTGCCCTTGCTGTCGGTGAGGGTGATCTTGCCGCCGCGGGCCTTGGCGATCAGCGTTTCGCCCTGCACGGTGGTGAGCTTGGCGCTGCCGCCGCCGGCCTTGATCTGCGCCAGCAACGCCGCCGCGTCGAGCTTGCCCGGGACCACGTGGTAGGTCAGCACCTGGGTCAGCTTTTCCTTGTTCTCCGGCTTGAGCAACGTGTCCACCGTGCCGGCCGGCAGCGCGGCGAAGGCGGCATTGGTCGGTGCGAACACGGTGAACGGGCCGGCGCCCTTCAACGTGTCCACCAGGCCGGCGGCCTTGACCGCGGCGACCAGTGTGGTGTGATCCTTGGAGTTGACCGCGTTGTCGATGATGTCCTTGGTGGCGTACATCGGCGCGCCGCCGACCATCGGATTCGGCTTGGCCTCGCTCATCGCGGCGTGGTCGTGCATGGCGGCCTGGCTGGGGGCGGCCATGGCGGGCAGGGAGACGAGGCCGGCGAGGGCCAGGGACAGCAAGTGGAGTTTCATGGGCTTGGCTCCTGGAAAGGGATGCACGGCCAGTCGACCGTGCACCTGCCTTTACGCGCCCTGCGCCGGCGCGGTTGCATCACGCCGCCCAGATAATGATGAACGCGCTGCGCCGGCCTTGTCGCCGCTCGGGTCTTGCGCGGTCAAGCCGGTCTCCCTGTGTGCTGAAACACACGCGGCGACAGGCCGTGCGATGCAGCGGCGCCTGTGCACGCTGTGCCCAACCGCCTGTGGTGCGTCATCGACGCGTCCGTAGACGCCGTCGCCTGGCAGCGCCGGTCAGCGCAAGGCGGCGTATCGGCTCAGCGGCGCTGCAGCACGTAGCTGTTCTCGAAGCCGTGGGCGCAGCCGAGCACATGGAAGTCGCCGAAGTAGCCGGCGGCGCGCAGCAGGTCCACTGCCGGGCCGACCTCCGGCGAGTACTCCCAGTCGCCGTAGTCGTCGAACACCACGAATCCCCCCGAGACGACGCTGGGCGCGTACAGCAGGAAATCCAGCAGCACGTTGCGCCCGGTGTGGCCACCGTCGATGTGCAACAACGCCACCTTCGGCTCCATGGCGTAGAAATGCTCGGCGCAGAATTCGGAATAACCGCGGATGAACCGCGCATTGGGCAGCAACTGCTGCCGATAGTGGTTGAACTCCTCGAACTGGTTCGGCAGCGCGAACGGATCCATGCCGATCACCCGGCGCTGGCGGCCAGACACCTCGTTCATCAGCACCAGCGACTTGCCCTTCCACACCCCGATCTCCACCAGGTCGCCCGGCACGCCCTCCAGCAGCAGGCACAGGTAGCCCAGCAGCCGCACGTGGTCGTGGAAGGACAGCTCGCGCCGCTCCATCGCGTGTTCGGCCGGCAGGCCGGCCTGGGCCTGCACGAAGTGCTCGCCGATCAGCTCCCAGATCCGCGGAATGCTGCCTTCGGCCGCGTGTTCGTCGATGAAGCGGTTGAGTTCCTGGATGGTGAGCATGCGGTCTCCGGCGAAAAGGCGCCGGTGTCCGCCACCGGCTCTGCCGCCGGATAGTAGCCTCCTCGGGACACGCCTGGACGCCCGCGCGGGGGCGTGTCGGGTCACGATGCGTCCCGCGGCGCCCGGTCGTCCGCGCGTGGCGACGCAGAGGCATGCATCGCCCATGGAATCAGTCCTGGTCCGATGGCCGTGGCGTGAGCGTCCGCCGATGCTGCGGTTGTACCGCGATGGGCGCGGTGCAGCCCAACCAGGAGAAAGGACGATGGTCGCACTGCGCGGCAGTCGCAACAATTATCAGCTATCGGCCCACGATGAAGATCTGCAGGACGCCCCGCCGCTGACCCAGAGTGCGGCACGGATGCGCAACAAGGAGGGTACGGCGAAGGGGCGCGCCATCGCACGGTTGTCGGCGGCGACCGGCCTGACGTTGTCGCTCAGCCAGTTTTCGGTGACCAGGACCGCCGTCGGCGACACAGGTCCCTCCACGCCGGTGGAGTGGCGCTACGAGGTCACCACGGGGCAGGGCGCGCGGGCGCGGCACTGGACGCTGATGGTCGACATGGACGACGTGCCCGCAGGTGCGCAGGGCAATGGTCCGGACCGGCCGCACGTGGGCTATTCCTACTGGTGCACCGGCTACGACCCGGTGGCGCGGGTGAACGGACATATCTTCGTGGAGTACGTGTCCGCCTCTCGCTGAGGGCGGCGTGGTGGGACGGCGGCACGCATGCCGGGACCGGCGCGACCGCACCGGCATGGCCGCCGTCGGAGCCTGGACGGACCGGCATCTTGAGACGGGCGGCAGTGGCTCGATCAGGGTGAAGCCCCGCGTCGGTGCGATTGTGTCCGCGGCGCCGCCTGCCGACCCGGCAGCACGGCCGGACACCGCGCCGCCCGCCCCACTGGACATCGCCGCCGCGGTGCGCTTTGCTTGCAGGCTCCCCCATTCATGGGCGGCGCCGCCGGCGTGGCGCCGCCGTCCGGACGAGCATGCATTCGATCGAAGTGGTCTTGGCGATGTTGCTGGCGGTGGTGGCCAGTGGCTACCTCGTGCGTGTCCTGCCGTTCTCGCTGCCATTGCCGCTGGTGCAGATCGGCCTGGGCGCGATCATCGCCGGCGTGTTCAAGAAGGGCTATGCGCTGGAGCCGGAGCTGTTCTTCCTGCTGTTCCTGCCGCCGCTGCTGTTCCTGGACGGCTGGCGCATCCCCAAGCAGGGCCTGTTCCGCGACAAGGGCGTGATCCTGGAACTGGCGCTGGGCCTGGTGGTATTCACCGTCATCGGCGCCGGCTTCCTGATCCACTGGATGATCCCGACCATGCCGCTGGCGGTGGCGTTCGCGCTGGCCGCGGTGGTGTCGCCGACCGATCCGATCGCGGTGTCCTCGATCGCCGCGCGCGCACCGATCCCCAAGCGGCTGATGCACATCCTGGAAGGCGAGTCGCTGCTCAACGACGCCTCCGGCCTGGTCTGCTTCCAGTTCGCGGTGGCCGCGGCGATCACCGGCACGTTCTCGCTGGCCGACGCCTCGCTGACCTTCCTGTGGGTGGCGCTGGTCGGCGTGGCCGCCGGCATCGCGGTGGTGGTCGGCACCAGCCTGGCGCAGCGCTGGGTGTGGCGCCAGGTCGGCGAGGAGCCGGGCGCGGCGATCCTGGTCAACCTGTTGCTGCCGTTCGCCGCCTACCTGCTGGCCGAGGCGATCAACGCCTCGGGCATCCTCGCTGCGGTCGCCGCCGGCATCGCCATGAGCTACGTGGAGCTGAGCGGTCGCGCCCCGGGCAGCATGCGCGTGCAGCGCTCGGCGGTGTGGGACATGGTGCAGTTCACCCTCAACGGCATCATGTTCGTGCTGCTCGGCGAGCAGTTGCCGGGCATCGTGCAGGGCGCCATGCACAACATGGACGAAGCCGGGCACCTGGACCCGTGGTGGCTGCCCGCCTACGCGCTGGCGATCTACGTCGGCCTGCTGCTGCTGCGCTTCCTGTGGGTGTGGCTGTCGCTGCGCTGGACCCTGCTCAAGGCGCGCCGCCGTGGCGAGGACCGGCAGAGCCCGCCGTGGCGGATCGTGGTGGCGACCTCGCTGGCCGGCGTACGCGGTGCGATCACTCTGGCCGGCGTGCTGACCCTGCCGCTGGTCCTGCCCAGCGGCGCCGCGTTCCCGGCACGCGACCTGGCGATCTTCCTGGCCAGCGCGGTGATCGTCACCTCGCTGCTGGTCGCCAGTATCGGCCTGCCGCGGCTGCTACGCGGGCTGGAGCTGCCGGAAGAGCCTAGCGACCGCCTGGAAGAAGACCTGGCCCGGCGCGAGTCCTCGCGCGCGGCGCTGGCGGCGGTGGAGAAGCTGCGCCAGCGCCTGGTGCAGGACAGCGAGCACGCCGACCTGTACAACGAGGCGGCCAACCGGGTCAGCGCGCTGTACCAGCGCCATCTCGACCACGGCGAGGCGATGGAGAGCGATCCGGAGGAGGCGCGGCGGCTGGATGCGGTGCTGCGCCAGCTGCGCCATGCCGGCCTGCAGGCCGAACGCCAGGAACTGTTCAAGCTGACCCGCCAGCGCAAGATCTCCGACGAGATCGCGCGGCGGCTGATCCGCAACCTGGATCTGCTGGAGGCGCGGCGCAAGAGTTGATCGACGGCCGGGAATGGGGAGTCGGGAATGGGGAGTCGTAAAAGCGGGTTCGTCGCGCCGTTCCAGATTTTTCGCCGTGTCGTTGCTCGCGCCCGGCCAGCGCGCCGGACTAGGTCTCTTCGGCCAGCGGCGGCAGCCGTCGCGGCACCGGGGTCGATTTCACGATCGCGGTATTGGTTTCGGCGCGATCGGTGACTTTCGCCAGGATGCTGTCCAGGTGCGCGATGGTGCGCAGGTACAGCCGGCAGATGAAGCAGTCTTCGCCGGTCACCTTGTCGCACTCGACGAACTCCGGGATGCGCTGCAGCAGTTCCTCCACCAGGTGCAACTGCCCCGGCAACGGTTTGACCCGCACGATCGCCTGCAAGGTGTAGCCGAGCGGGCGTGGGTCGAGTTCGACCGTGAACCCGGCGATCACGCCCTGCTGCTGCAGCCGGCGCACGCGGTCGGCGGTGGCGGGCGCCGACAGGCCGATCTGCCGGGCCAGTTCGCTGGTCGCCATGCGCGCGTCCTGCGCCAGGGCGGCCAGGATGGCGCGGTCGATCGCATCGAGCGTGGTAGCAATTGGGGCGGAAAGGCGATTTTGCATGATGACCTTTTTTAAAAAGGGAAGTGCTGCATCCTTCCTAAGTTTATGCATGTCTTCGAGCGGTTGTGGTTCCTACAATGACGACCATTCGCAGCATTGCAAGGAACCGGGATGGCTTCCAACGAAATTCGCCGGGGGGCGGCCGAGATGGTCGTGGCCATGCTCATGTCCGGCACGATCGGTTGGCTGGTGGTGTCGTCGGGGCAGTCGCCGTTCAACGTGGTGTTCTTCCGCTGCCTGTTCGGCGCCGCCACGTTGCTCATCGTCTGCGCGGCACTGGGCCTGTTGCGGCGCAAGGCGTTTTCGCCGCGGATGCTGGGGCTGGTGCTGCTCGGCGGGGTGGCGATCGTGGGGAACTGGCTGCTGCTGTTCGCCTCTTACGGTCGCGCCTCGATCTCGATGGCCACCGCCGTCTACAACACGCAGCCGTTCATGCTGGTCGGACTCGGCGCGCTCGTGTTCCGCGAGCGCATCAGCGCCTCCACCGTGGCGTGGCTGGCGGTGGCCTTCGTCGGGCTGGTGGGCGTGGTGCGTATCGCGCCGGCAGTGCTCGCCGTGCCGGGCGAGTACCTGCAGGGCGTCGCCCTGGCGCTGGGCGCGGCGTTTCTGTACGCGGTGTCGTCGCTCGTCACCAAGCACCTGAAAGGCACGCCGCCGCACCTGCTCGCGCTGCTGCAACTGGGCATCGGCATCGTGTTGCTGGCGCCGTTCGTGCACTTCGACGCCTTGCCCAGCCGTCCCGGCCAATGGCTGGATCTGGTCGTGCTCGGCGTGGTCAACACCGGGGTGATGTACGTGCTGCTGTACGGCGCCATCCAGAAACTGCCCACCGCGATGATCGGCGCGCTGTCGTTCATCTACCCGGTGGTGGCGATCGCGGTCGATCGCATCGCCTTCGGGCAATCGCTGGCGTGGACGCAGGTGCTCGGGGCGATGCTGATCCTGCTGGCGGCGGCCGGGGTCAATTTCGGCTGGCGTGTGTGGCCGTGGCCGCGCGCGGCGCGGGAGGCCGCCGGCGGGCTCAAGACCGGCGAGCGCTAGGCCACGGCGCCACGACGGCGTCGCCCGGCGTTTGCGGGCCCCTGGCTGGCGCACTGTCCCGCATCCGGGAGAGTGCTTCCGCCGGATCGGGATTTATCCATCACGATCGGGCTTCTACCCTGGGGGCCGTTTCCGCAGCCGCCGCGCGCCCAGGGAGTTCCCGTGTCGCCGATCATTTCCGTGCAACAGCTCACCAAGACCTACGCCGGGGGCTTCCAGGCGCTCAAGGGCATCGACCTGGAGATCCGCCGCGGCGAGATCTTCGCCCTGCTCGGCCCCAACGGCGCCGGCAAGACCACGCTGATCAGCATCATCTGTGGCCTGGTCACGCCCAGCAGCGGCCGGGTGCTGGCCGATGGCCACGACATCGTGCGCGACTACCGCGCCGCGCGCGCCAAGATCGGCCTGGTGCCGCAGGAGCTGGCCACCGATGCGTTCGAGACGGTGTGGGCGACGGTGCGCTTCAGCCGCGGCCTGTTCGGCAAGCCGCGCGACGATGCGCACCTGGAGCGGGTGCTGCGCGAACTGTCGCTGTGGGACAAGCGCGACAGCCGCATCTCCACCCTGTCCGGCGGCATGAAGCGGCGCGTGCTGATCGCCAAGGCGCTGGCCCACGAGCCATCCATCCTGTTCCTGGACGAACCCACCGCCGGCGTCGACGTGGAGTTGCGCCACGACATGTGGCAGATGGTGCGGCGCCTGCGCGAGCAGGGCACCACCATCATCCTGACCACACACTACATCGAGGAGGCCGAGGACATGGCCGACCGCGTCGGCGTGGTCAATCGCGGCGAGCTGGTGCTGGTGGAGGACAAGCGCACGCTGATGCGCAAGCTCGGCAAGAAGCAACTGGCGCTGACCCTGCAGGCGCCGTTGACGAGGGTGCCGGCGGCGCTGGCGACGCAGCCGCTGGAATTGTCCGCCGACGGCGCGACGCTGACCTACACCTACGACGCGCAGGCCGAGCAGACCGGCATCGGCGCGCTGCTACGGCAACTGGAGGCGCAAGGCGTGGAGATCAAGGACCTGCAGTCCAGCGAGAGCTCGCTGGAGGAGATCTTCGTCAACCTGGTGCGGCCGGCGTCGGCCGCGGCGGAGGTGCGCGCATGAACCTGCACGCGATCGCCGCGATCTACCGCTTCGAGATGGCGCGCACCTTCCGCACGCTGACCCAGTCCATCGCTTCGCCGGTGCTGTCGACGTCGTTGTACTTCGTGGTGTTCGGCGCGGCGATCGGCTCGCGCATGGGCGACATCGACGGCATCCGCTACGGCGCCTACATCATCCCCGGGCTGGTGATGCTGTCGCTGCTCAGCGAAAGCATCTCCAACGCCTCCTTCGGCATCTACATGCCGCGCTGGGCCGGCACCATCTACGAGGTGCTGTCGGCGCCGGTGGCGTGGTGGGAGGTGGTGATCGGCTACGTCGGCGCGGCGGCGAGCAAGTCGGTGCTGCTGGGCCTGCTGATCCTGCTCACCGCGCGCGCCTTCGTGCCGTACGAGATCGCGCATCCGCTGTGGATGTTCGGTTTCCTGGTGTTGACCGCGCTGACCTTCAGCCTGTTCGGTTTCATCATCGGCGTGTGGGCCGACGGCTTCGAGAAGCTGCAGGTGATTCCGCTGATGGTGATCACGCCGCTGACCTTCCTCGGCGGCAGCTTCTACTCGATCAACATGCTGCCGCCGCTGTGGCAGAAAATCAGCTTGTTCAACCCGGTGGTGTACCTGATCAGCGGCTTCCGCTGGGCGTTCTACGGCAAGGCCGACGTGCACATCGCGACCAGCCTGGGCATGACCCTGGCGTTCCTGGCGCTGTGCCTGGGCGTGGTCTGGGCGATCTTCCGCAGCGGCTACCGGCTCAAGCCCTGAGCGCGGCCCAAGGGTCGCGCCGCGTGCGGCCGCGCATCGCAACGTGCCGGCGGGCGCTGTGCCTGCCGGCGCTCGCGCTTACTTGGCGTCGAGCCAGAACGCCTCGACCGTGCCCTTGACCTTCATGGTCATCGGGTTGCCGCGGCGGTCGCGCGCCTTGCCGACCTGCACGCGGATCCAGCCTTCGCTGATCGAGTACTCCTCGACGTTGTCGCGCTCCACGCCGTTGAAACGGATGCCGACGCCGCGCGACAGCGTCTCGGCATCGTGGAACGGGCTCTGCGGGCTGACCGCCAGGCGGTCGGGGGGCGTGTCGGACATCGTGGTGGCTTCGCGTGACGGCGGACAGCGCCGTCTTCCGGGCTGCGAAGGATAAACGCCCGCGGCGCCGTTGCCGAGTTCCGCGCTTCCGTCGCCGCGCCGGGCGCGGCACACTGGCGCTCCCCCGTGCTGCCCGATGCGCCGCCATGCCCGACAACAGCGCCGACTACGACGATCCCGACGACCTGTTCGACGACGACGACGATCCGGACACCCAGCAGGGCCTGATCTGGAACCTGCTGCTGCTGATCAATCCCGGCGACGAGGAAAGCGCGCTGCGCCAGTTCGATGCCTACCGCGAGGCCGCCGGCGAAGCCGAGCGCGAGGACGCGGACTGGCTGTGGACGCTGAAGGACGCGATCGACTGGCGGGCGGGCTTCTACGTCGACAGCCACGACCGCGAGGCGCTGATCGGTGCGATCGACGAACTGGCCGCGCGCTGGAACCTGCGCATCGACTGGGGCGGGGACATCGACGATGCCGATTTCCTCGAGGACCACGACAGCGCCTCGCTGCTGGCGGTGGCCTACGACCGCCTGCGCGAGCACGGCTACAGCATCTGGTGCTGGGACGCCGGCAGCGAGATCCGCGCCGGCTGGATGGCGCTCAGCCGCGACGACCAGGACATGCAGCGCCTGGCCGCGATCCTGGGCATCGACCTGCGCCCGGGCAGCGATCCGTTCTAGGCAGACGTCCGCCGACACGGAGGGTGTGCCGTAGATACCGTCTTACCCCCTAGCAGGCAAGGCCCCTTTTCGGATCGAACGCCGTGCCCGACTTGAGAACCCCGTAGGCCAGGTGCAGGAGCTTGCGCATGGCGGCGCACACGATCTGCTTGCCGGCTTTGCCGCGTTCGCTCAGTCGCTGTTTCAGCGTCCGGATGATCGGGTTGTGGGTCATGGCCACCAGGGCCGGCATGAACAGGCCCGCGCGCAGGCGGGGCGAGCCGGTGCGCGAGATGCAGGCGTGGCCTTTGCGCTCGCCCGACTGCTGCAGGCACGGATTCAGGCCCGCGAAGGCGGTCACCGCCGAGGCATCGGCGAAGCGCCTCACATCGCCAAGTTCGGCCAGCATCAAGGCCGCGCTGGTGTCGGCAATCCCCTGGATGCTCACCAGCAACTCGCGCTGCCCACGCAAGGTCGGATCCTGGTCGATATGGTCATCGATGGCCTGCTCGATCTGGGCGATGTGGTGTTGCAGATCGGCCAGATGGACCTGGATCGAGTCCTTTACCTGGGCCGGAGCGACCTCCAGCCGGTTGCGCTCCATCTGCAGCATCTGTTGCAGGTCCTGGCGCCGGCGCACCAGCGCTTTGAGCTGCTTGAGCGCCGGCGGATCAGGGTGCCAACGGCGTAACTGTTCGCGGTGACGCAAGGCATAGCTGGCGATCAGCTTGGCATCGCTGCGATCAGTCTTGACCCGGCTGAGCTGGCTGCGTGCGTACGCGGCCGTCTGCGCCGGGTTGAGCACGCACACCCGATAGCCGCGTGCGTGGAGGAACTCGGCCAGCGCCTGGTGGTAGGTGCCGGTGGCCTCCATGGCGATCCAGCTATCGGGCTGCGCATGCGTCTGCAGCCATGCCTGCAGGGCCTGGAAGCCCTTGGCATCGTTGGACAACTTGGCCTTGGTACGGTGCTTGCCATTGGTCAGATCGATGGCCACATCGAAACTGCGTTTGGCGACGTCGATGCCGATGACGGGAGACATACGCGATTCCTCCATCGTGTCAGGGTCATGATCGGCGCTGGGCCCGGTCCTGCCTTGTCGATGCGAGTTCACGCCCGGGGGGCGGACTCTGGATACCGTTCGGACACACAAGGGCCAGCATGTGGAGGGCGGAGCCGATCTACGATGCAAGCTCGAAGCTTTAGGAGCGACTGGACCTCCCACACCTCCTCCGATGATCAGTCGGAAGACATGACGCCTGTTTAGGGGCGACATGTCCAGATACAAGGAGCGGCTTCAGCCGCGATGGGCGTTCCCGGGAACGCCTGTCGCGGCTGAAGCCGCTCCTACGAAACGCGTGGCGGCGAACGGGCCGCCACCGGTCACTGCGCCTCGCCCCGCGCCTGCGCACGCGCATTGCGGATCAGCGCTTTCAGCAGTTCGCGATCGCTGTGCCGCGAGACCGGCACCGCACCCAGGCGGATCGCTTCGTCGCGCAAGGCGGCGGGCACGTCGTAGTGCGCGCCGCTGAGTTTGTTCTGGAAGGCGCGGCGGGGGATGCCCAGCCGCGCCGCCATGGCGTGCAGTTCGTCCAGCGTGTCGGCGAGCAGGTGGCCCCAGCGCTGGCCGCGCCAGGGATGCACCGCATCGTCGATGTAGACCGCCACGCGCCAGGTCAGGCCGGCTTGTGCGTGCTGTCGGCATCGGCCGCGGGTTCCGCGGTGGCGCTGCCGTCGGCCTCGGCCGGAGCGGCATCGTCCGTCTCCGCCGCGGCGTCCGCGTCGGCCACGTCCTCGTCCGCATCCTCCGCCGCGCCATCGCCCGCGGCGAACTCGGCAACCAGCGCGTCCAGGTACTCGGTCGGGGTCTGGCCGGCTTCGGCCGCCAGTGCGTCGATCATCTGCTGCAGCTGCACCGAGTAGTCCAGGGTGATGGTGTTGCCTTCCTGCTCCTGCAGGTTGGCCAGGTGCTTGAGCATCGCCAGCATCGGCACCGGATTGTCGGCATTGCCCATGGTCTGGCCGCCGACCGACAGCAACCACTGGCGACCCTGCAGGCCGATCGCGGCCAGCACGCGGCCGCTCTCGTTCTGCAGCACGGCGTGGTTGGCGATGGGCTGCTCGCGGCCCAGGCGGGCGAAGGGACGCGGCGACTGCTGCTTCTTGCGCTTGTCGCGCTTGGCTTTGGATTGCTTGGACACGGCGGTCTCGTTGGCGAAGTGGCGGCCATTGTAAGCGCCGCGCCGTGTGCGGTCCCGCCGGCGCCTCTTTGCCTGGCCGCCGGCGGCACAGCGAGCACTGCCGCGATCAGCGTGCGCTGGTCGCCTCGGTTCCGCCTGCGCCTGCGCCGGCGGCAGCCGTCACCGGTGCCCCGCCGTTGATGCTGCGCAAGGCATCGCGCGCAGCGGCGGCGGCCGCCTCCGGCGAGGTCGTGCGCGGTTCGACGATCTGTACCGAGGCCTTGCCGGACGTCGCGGCCGGGGCTGTCGGGGCAGTGCCGTTCGTGGCGGCAGGCGCTGCCGCGGGCGCGCCCTTGCCAGCGGCCGGCGCTGCGGCCGCTTCGGTCGCTGCCGCGCTCAGGTCCGGCACCTTGGTGTCGGCGTCGGGCTGCACCGTGCCCAGGGCGACGCTGTGGTCGCCATCGGCGGTGGCGGCGTCCTCGGCATCCTTGGTCATCACCACGATGCTGATGCGGCGGTTGATCGGATTGTTCGGCACCTGCTTGTCGAACAGCACCGAGGAGGACAGCCCGACCACGCGCGAGACCTTGTCCTCGCCCATGCCGCCGGCGACCAGCTCGCGGCGCGCGGCATTGGCGCGGTCCGCGCTCAGCTCCCAGTTGCTGTAGCCGTTCTTGCCGCTGTACTGGGTGACGTCGGTGTGGCCGGTGATGCTGATGTGGTTGGGCACCTGGTTGATGAAGCCGGACAGCTCGTGGAGGATGCCGCGGGTATAGGGCTTGAGCACCGCGCTGCCGAGGTCGAACATCGGCCGGTTCTCCTTGTCCACGATCTGGATGCGCAGGCCGTCCGGGGTCAGGTCCAGCAGCAACTGGTCCTTGAACGGTTCCAGCGCCTGGCTCTTGTCGATGGCTTCCTTCAGCTCCTGCATCAGCGTTTCCAGGCGCTCCTTTTCCTTCTCGCGCTGCGTGGTCTTGCTGTCGTCGCCCTTCAGGCTCTTGCTGCCGAACGGATCCTTGTTGTTGCCGCGCTGCATCTCGCCGGCGCCGCCGAGCTTGATCATCGAGGTGCTGGCGCCGCCGGGGCCGGCCATGCCGGGACTCGGCGCCGGGCTCTTGCCGGCCAGCGGACTGGGATTGCGGAAGTATTCGGCGATCGCCGCGCGCTGTTCCTTGGTGGTGGCCGCCACCAGCCACAGCACCAGGAAGAACGCCATCATCGCGGTCACGAAGTCGGCATAGGCCACCTTCCACGCGCCGCCGTGGTGGCCGCCGCCCTGGACCTTCTTGACCCGGCGGATGACGACGGTGGATTTGGTCTCGGCCATGACCGCGTTACTTGATCGTCTTCAGATGCGATTCGAAGTCGGCGAAGCTCGGCCGTACGTCGGTCGGCAGGGTCTTGCGCGCGAATTCGAGGGCGATCTTCGGGTTGTAGCCGCGCAGGCAGGCCAGCAGCGCGGTCTTCACCGATTCGAAGATGCGGCTGTCCTGCTCGGCGCGCGCTTCCATCGCCGCCGACAGCGGCGCGACGAAGCCGTAGGCCAGCAGGATGCCGAGGAAGGTGCCGACCAGCGCCGCGCCGACGTGGTGGCCGATCTCCTCGATCGGGCCGCCGATCGAGCCCATGGTGATGACGATGCCCAGCACCGCGGCGACGATGCCGAAGCCGGGCAGGCCGTCGGAGACCTTGCTCAGCGCATGCGCCGGCGCCATCGCCTCATGGTGGTGCTTCTCCAGCTCCAGCTCCAGCAGCGGTTCCAGCTCGTGCGGTTCGATGTTGCTGCCGATCATCAGGCGCAGGCAATCGGTGATGAAGTCGAGCAGGTGGTGGTCGGCCAGCACCTTCGGGTAATTGCCGAAGATCGCGCTGTCGGCCGGCCGCTCGACGTGGTCTTCCAGGGCCATGAAGCCGTCGCGGCGCGCCTTGTTGAGCAGTTCGTAGATCAGGGTCAGGGTGCTGCGGTAGTCGTCGGCCTTGTACTGCGGGCCCTTGAACACGCCCAGCACGCCGCCGATGGTGGCCTTGACGATCTTGCCCGGGGTGCTGACCAGGAACGCGCCCAGCGCTGCGCCACCGATGATCATCAGCTCGTACGGCTGCCACAGTGCGCCAAGTTTGCCGTGCGACAGCACGTAGCCGCCGACCACGCTGATGATGACGACGATGAAGCCAACGATGATGAGCATGGCGGAGCAGCCTGCGGGCCGGAACGGGGACGCTCTAGATGTCGGCCCGGCGCCGCCGTTCTGAAGGTGTGAACCGTGCCGGGTTTTTGGCGGCCCCGCGGCGGCCCGCCCGCTCAGCCGGTCATGCCGCTGTCATGCCGGACGCATTTGAGCGTCTCGCCCAGGCCTGCCAGGGTCAGCGTCGCCTGGTCCGGCTGCGACTGCCAGAAGGTATTGCCCAGCGCGTCGGCGTAGCGCGCGCCGGTGGCGGCGCCGGCATCGGTGCGCTGCATGTCCAGGCGCGTTCCGCGCACCTGCAGGGCCAGGCGCTCGCGCGCCGGATCGGCGGCCGCCTGCACCAGTTCCTCGCCGCAGCGCCACTGCATGGGCAGCGCATCGGCCTGCAGGCCGGGGGCGCTGGCGGGCGACGGCGCGGCGGCGACGGGCGCGGCCTGCGCCGGCGGCGGGGTGGGGCTGCGCTGGCAGGCGCCCAGAGTGAGCGGCAGCAGCAAGAGGGGAAGCAACGAGCGACGCATACCGGTGGTCTCCCTGTGGCGGCGCGGCTGCGCCGGGAATCAGGCCGGTTCGGTCTCGCCGCCGCCGCGGTGCAGCGGGTTGGGCAGCGCCTGGCCCTGTTCGGTGAATTGCAGCGAGACCGAATTCAGGCAGTGGCGCTCGCCGCTCGGCGGCGGGCCGTCCGGGAACACGTGGCCGAGATGGCTGTCGCAGCGGGCGCAGACGATCTCGGTGCGGATCATGCCGTGGCTGGTGTCGCGCAGTTCGCGCACGTGGTCGGGGTGGTAGGGCGCGAAGAAGCTCGGCCAGCCGGTGCCGGAATCGAACTTGGCGCTGGAGCGGAACAGCGGCAGCCCGCACAGCCGGCAGGTGTAGACGCCCTCCAGCTTGTTGTCCAGGAACACGCCGCAGAACGGCGCCTCGGTGCCGTGCTGCAGCAGCACCCGGCGTTCCTCCGCGTTCAGTCCGCCGATGAGGTGCTCGCGCTCGGCAGCGGTGGGAGGCGTGAGGTCGAAACGGCTCATGGCGTGGCCCGTGGCGGAAGAGGAGAAAAACAACATGAGGGCTGTACGGGGCGGATCAAGCGCACCGCCTGGCGTCGACGCGGCCGGATCGATGCGCTAGCGTGGAATTCTCTTGCCGGCCCATCGATGGAGCCACCGTGAACCGCTTGCTGCCCTGCGTTGCCATCGCCCTGCTCGTGCCGGCGCTTGCCGCCGCGCAGCAGCTTCAGCCAGTCCCCGGCGCACCGGCCAGCGATCGCGACGCCAACACCCTGCGGTCCGCACCGGCGCCGGCGCCCTCGGTGGCCAGCCGCCTCGACGAGCGTGCGCCGGCATCGGCCTCCGCTCCCAAGGCGACGCCAGTCCCCTCCAACCTGGACGACCGGCCGCAAGGAAAGGCCCGGCACACGCGTCCGGCCAGTCCAGCGGTACCGGCCGCCGCGCTCGCCGACCCGTCCGCACGCCGCCCGGTCCGCCTCTACGACCGCCGCGGCCAGCTGGTGCCCGGGGCGATGCAGGTCGGGCCCAATCGCGCGCTGGATACCCGCACCGGCCGTTACTACACCACCGTGCCCAGCGGCGACGGGGTGCGCATCCAGGACTGAGGCGCCTGCGCGCGGGCGGCGAACGCGCGGCGAACGCCACGTGGCCGCCATCCTCACAAATCGGTTCCTAGACTGGCGGACCGGCCGCGACTGCCGCGGCGCCATGTTTTCGCAGGAGAACCGATGAGCAAGCTTCCCGACAACACCCTGATCGTCGTCGCCGACCGCACCACTGCGCGCCTGTTCCGGGTCAACCTGGCCGGCGAGACCGCGCTGCTGGAGCAGACCGAAGTGCTGAACCCGACGCCCATCGAGGGCGTGGAGGACGGCGACCGGCCGATGACCATGGATGAGGCCGGGTTCGTCCGTCAGATCGCCGAGCGGCTGTACCAGGACGCGCTGCGCGGGCAGGTCGAGCACCTGATGCTGGTCGCCGATCCGCACACACTGGGGCAGTTGCGGCCGCTACTGCACAAGGAGGTCCAGAAGCGGGTGGTGGCCGAACTGGCCAAGAACCACGCCAATTCCTCGCGCGACGATCTGGAGAAGCTGCTGGTCTCCTGACCCGCATGCATCCGCGCGGAACGCTCAGTCGGCGATCGGCAGGCTGAGCGTTTCCTTCACTTCTTCCATCACGATGTAGCTCTTGGATTCGCGCACGTGCGGCAGGGTCAGCAGGGTGCTGCCCAGCAGCTTGCGGTAAGACGCCATCTCGCTGATGCGGGCCTTGAGCAGGTAGTCGAAGTCGCCCGAGACCAGGTGGCACTCGAGCACGTTGGGCAGCTTCAGCGCGGCGCGGCGGAATTCCTCGAAGATGTCGCCGGACTTGTAGGCCAGGCTGATCTCCACGAACACCAGCAGGCTGGCCTTGAGGTAGTGCGGGTCCAGCCGCGCGTAGTAGCCGGTGATGGCGCCGTCGCGTTCCAGCCGGCGCACCCGCTCGGTGCAGGGCGTGGTCGACAGGCCGACCCGCTCGCCCAGTTCGGTGAAGGAGATGCGCCCTTCCTGCTGCAGGATGCGCAGGATCTTGCGATCGATCTTGTCCAGTTCGCGGGGGCGTGCGGCCATGCGGGCAGGTCTCAGGGGTTTGGCCTGCCGGGTCGGCAGAAGTCAGGGGAAAATCCTGGGTTGTGCTGCCTATACTGCACCGAACTTCTGCCCTGGTGCCATCCAGCCAGGGAATTGATCCAAGCGGAGTAGGCGCATGCGGGTTCTGATTCTCGGCAGCGGTGTGATCGGCACCACCACGGCGTGGTATCTGGCCCGCAGCGGCTGCGAGGTGACGGTGGTCGACCGCCAGCCGGCGGCGGGGCTGGAGACCAGCTACGCCAATGCCGGGCAGGTCTCGCCCGGCTATGCATCGCCATGGGCCGCGCCCGGGGTGCCGCTGAAGGCGCTGAAGTGGCTGTTCCAGCGCCATGCGCCACTGGCGATCACGCCCACCGCCGACCTGCAGCAGTACCTGTGGCTGGCGCAGATGCTGCGCAACTGTACGGCCGAGCGCTATGCGATCAACAAGGCGCGCATGGTGCGCCTGTCCGAGTACAGCCGCGACTGCCTGGACCAGTTGCGCGCCGAGACCGGCATCGCCTACGAAGGCCGCCAGCTCGGGACCACCCAGCTGTTCCGTACCCAGCAGCAACTGGACGGCGCGGCCAAGGACATCGAGGTGCTGCGCGAGTACGGCGTGCCCTATGAACTGCTCGACCGCGCCGGCATCGCCCGGGTCGAGCCGGCCTTGGCCAGCGCGCCGGCCAGCCTGGTGGGCGCGCTGCGCCTGCCCAACGACCAGACCGGCGACTGCCGCCTGTTCACCCAGCGCCTGGCGGCGATGGCCGCCGCGGCCGGCGTGCAGTTCCGCCAGGGCGAGACCATCGAGGCGCTGCAGGCCGATGGCGACCGCATCGACGGCGTGCGCATCGGCGGCCGGGTCGAGCGCGCCGACCGCTACGTGGTCGCGCTGGGCAGCTACTCGCCCGGCCTGCTGGCGCCGCTGGGCATCCGCCTGCCGGTGTACCCGCTGAAGGGCTATTCGCTGACCCTGCCGATCCGCGACGCGGCGCTGGCGCCCACCTCCACCATCCTCGACGAGAGCTACAAGGTGGCGATCACCCGCTTCGACGAGCGCATCCGCGTCGGCGGCATGGCCGAACTGGCCGGCTTCGACCTGTCGCGGCCGGCGCGCCGCCGCGCCACCCTGGAGAAGGTGGTCAACGACCTGTACCCGCGCGGCGGCGACCTGGCCGCGGCCGAGTTCTGGACCGGGCTGCGCCCGGCCACTCCCGACGGCACGCCGGTGGTCGGCGCCACCGGCTACCGCAACCTGTTCCTCAACACCGGGCACGGCACGCTGGGCTGGACCATGGCCTGCGGCTCCGGTCGCTACCTGGCCGACCTGATGGTCTCGCGGCAGCCGCAGATCAGCGGCGAGGGGCTGGACATCTTCCGTTATTCCCGCGGTTCCGCCGCGTCCGTTGCCGAGGCCGTCGCGTGCGCCCAGCCCGTGCAGTGATCGATCTCGGCGCGCTGCGCCACAACTACCGCCTGGCCCGCCAACTGAGCGGTGGCAAGGCGCTGGCGGTGGTCAAGGCCGATGCCTATGGGCACGGCGCGGTGGCCTGCGCGCGCGCGCTGGACGGCGAGGCCGACGGCTTCGCGGTGGCCTGCATCGAGGAGGCGCTGGAACTGCGCCAGGCCGGCATCGCCGCGCCGATTCTGTTGCTGGAAGGCATCTTCGACGCCGACGAACTGCCGCTGGTCGCCGAACACCGGCTGTGGTGCGCGGTGGCCTCGCCCTGGCAGGTGGAGGCGATCGCCGCCTTCGCCGCGCCGCAGCCGCTGTGCCTGTGGCTGAAGCTGGACAGCGGCATGCACCGGCTTGGGCTGGCGCCGGACGAATTCCGCGCCGCGCATGCGCGGCTGAGTGCCTTGCCGCAGGTCGAGCGGCTGGTGCTGATGAGCCACTTCGCCCGCGCCGACGAACTGGACAGCGCGCGCACGCGCGAGCAGGTGGAGGTGTTCCGCCAGGCCACCGCCGGCCTGGCCGGCGAGACCAGCCTGTGCAACTCGCCGGCGCTGCTCGGCTGGCCGGAGCTGCGCAACGACTGGGGACGGCCAGGGCTGATGCTGTACGGCGCCGACCCGTTCGCCGCCGCGGCCACGCTGCCCGGCGAACTGCGCCCGGTCATGACCCTGCAGTCCAGGATCATTTCCGTGCGCGACATCGCACCGGGCGAGCCGGTCGGCTACGGCGCGCGCTTCGTCGCGACGCGGCCGACCCGGGTCGGGGTGGTGGCGATCGGCTATGCCGACGGCTATCCGCAATTCGCGCCCAACGGTACGCCGGTGCTGATCGACGGCGCGCCCGGCGAGCTGATCGGACGCGTGTCGATGGACATGCTGACCGTGGACCTGACCGACCACCCGCAGGCCGGCCTCGGCAGCGAGGTGCGGTTGTGGGGCGAGCAGCCGCGCATCGACGCGCTGGCCGGGCGCTGCAGCTCCAGCGCCTACCGCTTGCTGTGCGGCCTCAAGCGCGCGCCGCGCGTCTATCTCGATGCGTAAGCCAATGGCTGACGGCGCCGGCGCGATGCCGGCGCCGCGCGCCGGGCCTCAGCGCTCGGCGACCGTGCTGTCCTTGCGCAACTGCCGGCGCAGCCACTCGTCGAGCATGCGTTTTTCGTAGCGCAGCGGATCGGTGCTCAGGCCGACCGAGCTGTTGTACAGGTAGCTCGGGTCCATCAGTTTCGGCTGGCCCTGCGCCAGCACCTGGCCGTCGGCGCCGTACAGGGTGAAGTCGAAGCTGATCCGCGGCGGGTACAGGTCGCGCATCACCCGCACGTCGTTCCAGTTGGGGCCGTGCCATGGCTCGAAGTCGCCGGCGCGCTTGATGTCGGTCAACTTGATGTCCAGGCGCTGCCCGGGCTGCAGTTGCTTCGCTGCCTGCTTCTGCAGGTAGGCGGCCAGGTCCTGTACCCAGTCGCCGCGTTCGGCTTCCCAGCGGTTGCGGCTCTGCCGCAGTTCGCTGAAGGTGGCCGGGTCGGCCCAGCTCACCTGCACCGGGCCATCGCTGGCCAGGCTGCGCGGGGCCTGCGGGTCGGTGACGTTGCGGATCTCGGCGGAGGCGCCGCCCGCCCACAGGCAGGCAACAGCCAGCGCCGTCCAGGCATAGCGGATCTTCATGGCGGATCTCCAGGAGGCGTACGCGCAGTGTGTGCCTGTGCCGGCGCGCCCGCAATCGCGGCGAGCCGCGCGGCCGCGACCGTTGACCGCGGATTCATCCGCCCGGGCATGACGGACGGCTCACATCGCCTCGCCGCCTGCTTCACGGTGCGCGCGCGAGCATGGCAGCCACTCGAGCACGACGGGGATCGCATGAAGACGCCGCTGTTCCACCAGGCCCACACCGGCAGCGATGTGCGCCTGCAATTCATCGACTGGGCCAAGCGACACGGGCACAGCCCGGCCAGCGGTGCGGCCGCGTTCGTCGAGCATCAGGCCAACCTGGACGAGGCGGCACGCCAGTTGCGCCTGAATCCGGGCGACGACGTGCGGCATCTGCTGCGGCGCTACCTGGTCTCGCTCGGCGAGGCGCAGGACGTGGCCGTGCAGTTCCCGCCCAGCTACCACTACCGCAGCCCGCAGGGGCAGAGCTTCCGCTACACGCTGACCCTGGTGCTGGCCGAGGACGGTGTGGAGTGGAAGGCGCGAGTCTGGACGGGCCTGGAGTACCTGGGCCTGATTGTCGGCCGCGGTGCTGGCCCGCGTGCCAACTACACGCGCCTGGCGCGGATGGCGGTGGAGCACGAACTGGCCAGCGACGCTCCGCGTTTCACGCTCGGCTGAGCAATTCAGGAACCTTGGCATGTCCGTCGTCAGCGCCCCCGAGCGAATCGCCGTCCCAGAAGACTTCCGCCGACAATGCCGGCAGTTGGGGCCGGCGCGCGTGCAGCAATTGCTGGAGGCGTCGCCGCCGCCGTGGCGCGAAGAAGCCGAGCGCTGGCTGGAAGAGCAGGCCTTGCGCAATGCGCGCCTGACCCAGTGGATGGTGCTGGCGGGCATCGGTCTGTCGCTGCTGGGCATCGTGCTGGTGATCGCCTTCTATTGGTGACCATTGGGCGACGGCCGGTCGGTGCGGCGGCTTGACGTCGGCGGAGTGGCTTAACAAGATGGGCGTTCCGCCTCGCCGTTCCTAGCGCGTCGTTGTTGCGCCGCGGATGCCGGGCACTGTCTTCATCCGTTGCCGTAGGCCGCTTCCAGAGCTACTCCGTCATGCATGCCAGTCCAGACTCCACCGCGTCTTCTTTCGTGCAGGCGACGGACCTGCAGTATCGCGAGATCTTCGACAAGATCGATTCCGGCTTCTGCGTCATCCAGATGCTGTTCGAGGGCGAGCGCGCGGTCGATTACGTGTTCCTGCAGGTCAATCCGGCCTTCGAGCGCGAGACCGGCCTGCGCGATGTGGTCGGGCGGCGCATGCGCGACATCTCGCCGACCCACGAAGAGCACTGGTTCCAGCGCTACGGCGCGGTCGCGTTGACAGGCCGTCCGGACAAGTTCGAGAACTTCGCCACCGCGCTGGACCGCTGGTGGGCGGTGGATTCGTTCCGCGTCGGCGCGCCGGAACTGCGCCAGGTCGCCGTGCAGTTCCTCGACATCACCGAGCGCAAGCGGATGGAGCGCGACCTGGCCGAGAGCGAGGCGCGCTTCAGCGCGCTGGCCGAGGGCCTGCCGATGCCGGTGTGGGTGCTGGACGCCCAGGGCGAACTGCGCTTCACCAACACCGCCTATGCCGATTTCTTCGGCATCGATCCGGGCGCCGAGGCGGCGCGCCCGGGCTGGGGCGACGTGCTGCATCCGGAAGACGCCGGCGTGTTCGCCTACGAGCTGCGCAACGCGCTGCACGACCAGCGCAACCTGCGCGCCCTGGTGCGCGCGCGCCGCCACGATGGCGAGTGGCGCTGGCTGGAAATGACCGCGGTGCCGCGGTATGCCGCCGAGGGCCAGTTCATCGGCCTGGCCGGCAGCAGCCCGGACGTCACCGAACGCCGCGACATCGAACTGGCGCGCGAGCAGTTGCTGGAATCCGAGCGCAGCGCGCGCAATGCCGCCGAGAGCATGGCGCGGCTGAAGGACGAATTCCTGGCGACGCTGTCGCACGAACTGCGCACGCCGCTGACCACCATCCTCGGCTGGAGCGATCTGCTGCTGCAGCGGCTGCCGCCGGGCGATCCGAGCAGCAAGGGCCTGTCGGTGATCGCCAGCAGCGCACGCGCGCAGCAACGGCTGATTTCCGACATGCTCGATCTCAGCAGCATGCTGCTGGGCAAAGTGCAACTGGAAGTGGAAGCGCTGGACCTGGCCGAGCAGGTGCGCGAGGCGATGCGTGCGCAGGAGCCGGTGGCCGAAGGCAAGGACCAGGCGCTGACCCTGCAGGCACCGTCGCAGCCGTGCATGGTGCTGGGCGACGCCACGCGCCTGCAGCAGGTGTTCTGGAACCTGCTCTCCAACGCGATCAAGTTCACCCCCGCACACGGGCGCATCGCCCTGGCGATCGACCTCGAGGACGATGGCGAGCACGTCAGCGTGGCGGTGCGCGATTCCGGCGACGGCATTCCCCCGGAATTCCTGCCGCATCTGTTCGGCCGCTTCCGCCAGGCCGACAGCACCACCACGCGCCTGCACGGCGGCCTGGGCCTGGGCCTGGCGATCGTGCAGCAACTGGTGGAGATGCACGGCGGGCAGATCAGCGCGGCCAGCGAAGGCCGCGGCTGCGGCTCGGTGTTCACCGTGCGCCTGCCGCTGCACCGCGATGCGCCGGGCTCGCGCCCGCTGCGCGAGGTGCGCGCCTTCGCGATGGCCGAGCAGGTGGTCGAGGCATATTCGCTCAAGGGCGTGCGCCTGCTGGCGGTGGAGGACCAGCCGGACATGCTCGACTACCTGCGGCGCCTGCTCGAGGAGCAGGGCGCCGAGGTGGTCGCGGTGGGCTCGGCCAGCGAGGCGCTGGAGGTGCTCGACAGCGGCGGCCATGCGGCGATCGACGTGATGGTCACCGACATCGGCATGCCGGGCATGGACGGCTACGGCCTGATCCGCACCGTGCGCGAGAACATGGGCCTGGGTGCGGACGACCTGCCGGCGGTGGCGGTGACCGCGCTGGCGCGCGCCGACGATCGCCAGCGCGCGCTGCAGGCCGGCTTCCAGGAACACCTGGCCAAGCCCTACAGCGTGGCGCAGTTGGTCTCCGCGGTGCGCTTCGCGCGACAGCGCTAGGGAGCGTCCTCGATCGACGGGCACGCCGCGCCCGCGCGAGCCAGCGCGGCATGTGCGGCAACCGAGCGGATGTCCCGGCGCTCTTGCCCGCTGGCTCACGCCGGCGGCGCTAGGCTGCAGCGGTCCCCACACGGAGTCCGCCGATGACCCAGTTTACCGAGCGTGTCCACACCGACCAGGCGCAGATCCAGGCGCTGGAAGCGTTGATCCTGCAACTGCCCGGGCAGGCGCATGTGCGCATCGAATTGCACGATGGCAGCGTGTGCTTCGGCACCGTGTCGGTACGCCCCAGCATCCAGCAGTTCCGCGACGCCGAGGGCAAAGAGGGCAGCAATGCGCAGGTGCGCATCGACGACCTCGACGACCCGGCCAAGCATCGCTATCTGTGGCTGGACCAGATCCGCAGCGTACGTCAGCTTCCCCCACGGCCCTGGGATGTCGATCCGCGCGACGCCGCCTCTTGACGCATCTTTCACTTTTTCCAAGCCATGGCTGGGCATCATCGGCGTTCCCCCGTGTTCCCGGATATCCAAGACGCATGGCCATGTCTTCGCAGATTCGTGCCCGTTGGGTGTTGTGTGCACTGAGTGCCGCCCTGCTCGCCGCCTGCGGCGATACCGCCAAGCACGCCATCGAGGACGGCATGGGGCCGGATCCGGTGCTGCCCGATCCGGTCAAGCGCATGATCCCCACGGTCAAGGTCGCCGAGGTCAAGCGTTGGGCTGATGGCGCCGCGCCGGTGCCGGCCGCGGATCTGGCAGTGCAGGCCTTCGCCCGCGACCTCGATCATCCGCGCTGGCTGTACGTGCTGCCCAATGGCGATGTGCTGGTCGCCGAAACCGCCGAGCCGCCCGCCCCGGAAAAGGAGAGCAGCGGCCTGCGCGACAAGATCCAGGGCGCGATGATGTCCAAGGCCGGCGCCAGCGTGCCCAGCGCCAACCGCATCACCCTGCTGCGCGATGCCGACGGCGACGGCGTCGCCGAGGTGCGCACGCAGTTCCTCAAGGGCCTGTATTCGCCGTTCGGCATGGCCCTGGTCGGCGACCGCCTGTACGTGGCCAATGCCGATGCCCTGGTCAGCTTCCCGTACAAGGACGGCGACACCCAGATCACCGCCGCACCCAGCTTCGTCGCCAACCTGCCCGGCGGCATCAACCACCACTGGACCAAGAGCCTGCTGGCCAGCCGCGACGGCAAGAAGCTGTACGTGGGCGTCGGCTCCAACAGCAATGTCGCCGAGAACGGCATGGACCAGGAACTCAACCGCGCCGCGATCCTGGAAGTGGACGCGGCCAGCGGCGCCACCCGCGTGTTTGCCAGCGGCCTGCGTAATCCGGTGGGCCTGGCCTGGCAGCCCGGCACCGACACGCTGTGGACCGTGGTCAACGAACGCGACGAACTCGGCAGCGACCTGGTGCCCGATTACCTGACCTCGGTGCGCGAGGGCGGCTTCTACGGCTGGCCATACAGCTACTACGGGCAGCATGTGGACGAGCGGGTGCAGCCGCAGAACGCGGAGATGGTGGCCAGCGCCATCAAGCCCGACTATGCGCTGGGCCCGCACACCGCCTCGCTCGGCCTAGCCTTCTACGAGGGCGCACTGCTGCCGCCGACCTACCGCGGCGGCGCCTTCATCGGCCAGCACGGTTCCTGGAACCGCAACCCGCCCTCCGGCTACAAGGTGATCTACGTCCCCTTCGTCGACGGCAAGCCCAGCGGCAAGCCGCTGGACGTGCTGACCGGCTTCCTCGACGCCGAAGGCCGCGCGCAGGGCCGCCCGGTCGGCGTGGCGGTGGACAAGCCCGGCGCGCTGCTGGTCGCCGACGACGTTGGCAACGTGGTGTGGCGGGTGACGCCGAAGCCGGGCAAGTGACGGCAGGCGTTGTCGGTCGTAAGAGCGGCTTCAGTCGGGGGATTTTTGAATCCCGTCGCGGCTGAAGCCGCTCCTACGAAAGTCCTGTCCCGCGGTGCGGCACATAACCCAGGTATTCCGCATCCCTCTGTGCTTCGAACAGGATACGGATGCACTCATAGCACTCGTAGGAGCGGCTTCAGCCGCGACAGGCTTTCTCGGGAACGCCCATCGCGGCTGAAGCCGCTCCTACACATCAAATTCGGAAGGACGACGCCAACCGCCTGGCGTCAGTGCCCCACCGGCGCCGGCTCCACGCCGAAACGGCGGGCGTAGCCGCGTTCGTCGAACACACGCTGCACTTCGCTGTCGCCCAGTTCCGGCGCGGCGTAGACGGCGTAGACCACGCTGCCGTCGTCGCGTGCGCCACGCTGGTGCAGGCGGTAGCGCGGGCGCCCGGTGCCGGTGTTCTCCGGGTAGTGCAACGGCGGCTGGCTGCCATCCAGATCCACTTCGCTGTTGTCGACGACGCCGCCGATGAACACTGCGCGCATGCTGCCTCTCCAGTCATTGGGTGCCTTGCAGCCTAGGCGCGGCGATGTTGCCGAAACATCAATGATGCGTTGGATTCGCGCAAAACCGGGCCCGCCGCCGGCTGCCGGTAGAATGCGCGTCCCTGTTCCGACGACCACGCCCGATGCCGGCTGCGCAAGACGCCCCCCTCGAGACCCTGTTCCTGCCCTTTGCCCAGGGCGTGCTGCGCTGGCCTGCTGGCAAGGTGCTGTTCCTGCGCGCCCGCGACGGCTGGGCGCTGCGCCAGCACGCGCAGCCGGCGCACCTGGTCTGCGAACAGGATTACCGACCCTTCGCCAGCGCGCTGCAGCAAGGCGGCTGGACGGTGCGCGCCGAGCAGGACGGGGATACCGATGCCGGCGGCTACGCGCTGGTGCTGGTGTTGCCGCCGCGCCAGCGCGAGGAAGCGCGGGCGTTGCTGGCGCGCGCAGTGGCGCTGGCTGCGCCGGGCGGCGTGGTGGTGGCCTGCCAGGCCAACAACGAGGGCGCGCGCTCCGGCGAGGACGATCTGCAGCAACTGGCCGGCCTCGGCGGCAAGCTGACCAAGCATCACTGCCGGGTGTACTGGACCGCGCCGCTGCAGGGCGGCCACGACACCGCGCTGCAGCAGCGCTGGGTCAAGCTGGACGCGGTGCGGCCGATCCTGGATGGGCGCTTCCGTAGCCGCCCGGGCGTGTTCGCCTGGGACCGCATCGACCCGGCCTCGGCGCTGCTGGCCGAGCACCTGCCCGCCGACCTGCGCGGCCGCGCCGCCGATCTCGGCGCCGGCTACGGCTACCTGTCGGCCGAACTGCTGGCGCGCTGCCCGCAACTGACCGCGCTGGATCTGTTCGAGGCCGACGCGCGCGCGCTGGCGCTGGCGCGCGCCAACCTGGCGCCGGCGCCGGCTGCGGTCACCCTGGGCTTCCACTGGCACGACGTGACCACCGGATTGCCCGGGCAGTACGACGTCATCGTCAGCAATCCCCCGTTCCATGCACCAGGACGGATGGAACGGCCGGACATCGGCCGGCGCTTCATCGCGGTGGCGGCGCAGGCGCTGGCGCCCGGCGGGCGGCTGTTCCTGGTCGCCAACCGGCATCTGCCCTACGAGGCGGTGCTCGACGCCAGTTTCGGCGAAACCGAGGTGCTCGCCACCCGCGACGGCTTCAAGCTGATCCACGCAGTGCGCAGCCGCGCCGGAGCGCGCCGATGAAACTGGTCAAGCACCTGGCCAACCTGGGCTACGGTAGCCGCAAGCAGGTGGCGCTGATGTTCCGCGAGGGCCGCATCACCGACGCCGAGGGCGAGGTGCTGTATGCCGACGACCAGGTGCCGCACGCGGCGATCCGGGTCGACGGCGAAGCGCTGGATCCGCCGCCCGGGCTGATCCTGGCGCTGCACAAGCCGGTCGGCTACACCTGCTCGACCAAGGATCCGGGGCGCATCGTCTACGACCTGCTGCCGCCGCGCTTCCGCCTGCGTTCGCCGTTGCTGTCCACCGTCGGGCGGCTGGACCGCGACACCAGCGGCCTGCTGCTGATGACCGACGACGGCGCGCTGCTGCATCGCATCGTCTCGCCGAAGGCGCGGCTGGCCAAGGTCTACGAGGCCACCCTGGCCGAGGACCTGCGCGGCGACGAAGCGGCGCAATTTGCCAGCGGCACGCTGCTGCTCGACGGCGAGACCACGCCGCTGCTGCCGGTGGAACTGGAGACGCTGGGGCCGCGGCAGGTGCGTGTCGCCCTGCACGAAGGCCGCTACCACCAGGTGCGGCGCATGTTCGCCGCCGTCGGCAACCACGTGGCGGCGCTGCACCGCTGCCGCATCGGCGGTTTCGCGCTGGGCGATCTGCCCTCAGGACAGTGGCGGGTGCTGGAGGCGGCGGACGTGGCGGTGTTGTTCGAGGGCGGGGATTAGGGATTGGGGATTCGGGAGTGGCAAAGGCGCGATGCTCCTCGCACCGCGGCGAATCCCGCTTTTACGAATCCCGAATCCCGAATGCCTAATCCCGGCTGTCAAGCGCCCGCTTCCAGCCCTCCAGCCCTAGCTTCTCCAGGGTCTGCAGATTGCGCTCGACGATCACGTCCGCGTCCGGGAACGCTGCTACTGCGCGTTCCACGCTGTCCTCGCGCAGCAGGTGCAGGGTGGGGTAGGGCGCGCGGTTGGTGTAGTTGCCGATGTCGTCCGGCGCGGTGCCGGCGAACTGGTACTGCGGATGGAAGCTGGCCACCTGCAGCACGCCCTGCAGGTCCAGCGCCTCGACCGCGGCGTCGGCGTTGTCGAGGAAGTCGTTGTAGTCGAGGAAATCCTGCAGCACGTCCGGATGCACGATCAGCGTGGTGTCGATCTGCTCGGCCGGGGTGTCGCGCAACAGCACCAGTTCCTCGGCCAACTGTTCGAGCAGCGCCTCCGGCGTGCTCGCATCGCTGAGCACGTAGCGGATCTGCTGCTTGACGTGCACCGCCTTGGCGAAGGGGCACAGGTTCAGGCCGATCACGGCGCGTTCCAGCCAGCGGCGGGTGTCGCCCAGGTAGTCGGGCGCGTCGCCAGGAGTCTCGTCGTGCATCGGTCGCGGAAATCGCCTAGGGAAGGTGCAGGCGATTGTAGGCGGTGTCCAGCCACGCCGGCGTTTCCGCGTACATCTGGCGAATCAGCTGCTTGATCAGCGGCAGCAGGTCGGAACTGTCGTTGCGGCGATGGCTGAGGATGATCGGCGAGGTGGCGTGGGCGTCGTCGAGCAGGCGGTAGTGCAGGTCGCGACGCAGCACCCGCACCGAGGCCGGGATGACGCACAGGCCCATCTCGGCAGCGACCAGGCCCAGCGCGGTCTGCAGTTCGCGCACCTCCTGCACCGCCAGCGGGCGGATGCCGCGGTCGCGCAGCAGTGACAGCACCTGGTCGGCAAAGCTCGGCCGCGGCTGGTTGGGGTAGACGATCAGGCGCTGCGCATTCAGCGCGTCCGGCGCCAGTGGGGCGTTGGACGCGGCCAGCGGATGCTCCATCGGCAGCGCGACCACCAGACGTTCCTCGCGTAGCACGAACCGCTCCACCATCTCGTCGTCGTGACGGATGCGGCCCACGCCCAGGTCGATGCGGCCGGTCTTCAACGCCTCGATCTGCTCGCCGGACATCAGTTCCAGCAGGCGGATGTCCAGCTCCGGGCGCTGCTGGCGCAGCCGCCGCACCAGCATGGGCAGGCCGCCGTACAGCGCGGACGCGACGAAGCCGATGGCGAACACCCGCTGCTCGCTGCGGCCGAGCCGGCGCGCGGCATCCTGCATCTGCTCGACCCGGCCCAGTACCTGCAGCGCTTCTTCGTAGAACAGCTTGCCGGCGTCGGTCAGCCGCAGCGGGCGGCTGCTGCGCACGATCAGGCGTGTGCCCAGTTGCTCCTCCAACTGCTGGATCTGTCGGCTCAATGGCGGCTGCGCGATGTGCAGCAGCTCGGCGGCGCGGGTGAAGTTGCGCTCGCGGGCGACGGCGACGAAGTAGCGGAGTTGGCGCAGGTCCATCGGAATTTGTGTTCGTTGGAGGTATGTTGCGCTGCGGTAAAGTCAGCAACCATGCGGATTGTGCCAAGAACATACCAAAAAGGTATGGAGCGAGACTGAGAGAGTCTTGGACGTGGCCACGCGGCCGGCGCAGTGTGGGCCGCATGGACCCGTTGCCGACTCCCACCCGCCGTACCGCCCCCACCGTCGAACGCGTCGAGACCCTGCTGCTCGACCTGCCGACCATCCGCCCGCACCGCCTGTCGGTGGCGACCATGCAGGGGCAGACCCTGATGCTGGTGCGCCTGCACTGCTCCGATGGCGTGGTCGGCCTGGGCGAAGGCACCACCATCGGCGGCCTGGCCTACGGCGCGGAAAGTCCGGAAGGCATGAAGCTGGCAATCGACCGCTACCTGGCGCCGCTGCTGGCCGGCGCCGACGCCACCGGCGTGCAGGCGCTGATGCAGCACATCGGCAAGCAGGTCAAGGGCAATCACTTCGCCAAGTGCGCCGTGGAGACCGCGCTGCTGGACGCGCAGGGCAAGCGCGTCGGGCTGCCGCTGTCCGAGTTGTTGGGCGGGCGCCTGCGCGAGCGCCTGCCGGTGGCCTGGACGCTGGCCTCCGGCGACACCGCGCGCGACATCGCCGAGGCCGAGCAACTGCTGGACCTGCGCCGGCACCAGGTGTTCAAGCTGAAGATCGGCGCGCGGCCACCGGCCGAGGACATCGCCCACGTGGCCGCAATCAAGCGTGCGCTGGGTGCGCGTGCCGCGGTGCGGGTCGACGTCAACATGGCCTGGAGCGAGGCCGAGGCGGTGCGCGCGCTGCCGGCACTGGCCGATGCCGGCTGCGAGCTGGTCGAGCAGCCTGTGGCCTCGCGCGAGGCGATGCAGCGGCTGATGCAGCGCTTCCCGCTGGCGTTGATGGCCGACGAGATCCTGGCCGGGCCGGAGAGCGCGTTCCTGGCCGCGCGGGCGCCGGCGGCCGACGTGTTCGCAGTGAAGATCGAGCCGTCCGGCGGGCCGATCGCCGCGCAGAAGGTCGCTGCCATCGCCGAGGCGGCCGGCATCGGCCTGTACGGCGGCACCATGCTGGAAGGGCCGATCGGCACCATTGCCTCGGCGCAGGTGTTCGCCACCTTCCCGCAACTGCAGTGGGGCACCGAACTGTTCGGGCCGCTGCTGCTCACCGAGCACCTGCTGACCGAGCCGCTGCGCTACGCCGATTTCCATCTGCAGCTGCCCACCGGCCCCGGCCTGGGTATCGCGCTGGACGAGGCGCAGGTGCAGGCCTTCCGCCGCGATCGCGGCCGCAGCGTGGTGGCGGTCAGCGCCACCGCGGAGGACTGACCATGCTGTTCCACGTGACCATGGATGTGAACCTGCCCGCCGACATGCCGCCCGAGCGCGCCGAGCAGCTCAAGCGCGACGAAAAGGCGCGTTTCCAGGCGCTGCAGCACGATGGCCGGTGGCGGCACATCTGGCGGGTGGTCGGGCAGTACGCCAACGTCAGCATCTTCGACGTGGCCGACAACGCCGAACTGCACGCGCTGCTGCTGTCGCTGCCGCTGTTCCCCTACATGCGCATCGCGGTCACCCCGCTGTGCCGCCACCCCTCGTCGCTGCACGAGGACGATCGCTAGTTCCGCTGCGGACGCTCCCTCGGGAGGGGACGTGTCTCGGCCGCCATCGCCACCACGAGAAAGGAAGGGCATCACCATGAGCGTCAAGATCTTCGCCACCCCCGATGTGCAGGCGTTCCTGCGCCAGGTCAGCGGGCTGGACATGCCGGGCGGCGCGCCGCGGGTGAAGCAGATCGTGCACCGCGTGCTCTCGGATCTGTTTCGCAGCATCGACGAGTTGGAGATCACGCCGGACGAGTACTGGGCGGCGATCGCCTGGCTCAACGACCTCGGCGCGGTCGGGCAGGCCGGACTGATTTCGCCCGGGCTGGGCCTGGACCACTTCCTGGACCTGCGCCTGGATGCCATCGACACGCAGTTGGGCATCGACAATCCGACCCCGCGGACCATCGAAGGGCCGCTGTACGTGGCCGGCGCGCCGGTGGCGCACGGCGTCGCCCGGCTCGACGACGGCAGCGACGAAAACGGCCAGACCCTGGTCATGCACGGCACCGTGTACGGCGCCGACGGCCGCCCGCTGCCCGGCGCCAGCGTCGAGGTCTGGCACTGCGACACGCGTGGCTTCTATTCGCACTTCGATCCGACCGGCAAGCAGGCGCCGTTCAACATGCGCCGCACCATCATCGCCGATGCCCAAGGCCGCTATCGCTTCCAGAGCATCGTGCCCAAGGGCTACGGTGTGCCGCCAGGCAGTCCGACCGAACGCCTGCTGTTCGCGCTCGGCCGGCATGGCCAGCGCCCGGCGCACATCCACTTCTTCATCGGTGCCGACGGCCATCGCAAGCTGACCACGCAGATCAACATCGCCGGCGACCCGTTGGTCGACGACGACTTCGCCTACGCCACCCGTGATGGCCTGGTGCCGGCGATCGTCGAGCACAGCGACCCGGCCAGCATCGCTGCCAACGGTGTGGACGGCCCGTTCGCCGAGATCGCCTTCGATTTCCACCTGACCCCGCTGGTCGACGGCGTCGACAACCAGGCCAATCCGGCGCGGCGCCGCGCCGCCGCCTAGCCGAGTTCGCGCCACGGCGACGTTGCGGCGACGTGGCGGCCGCGGCGCAGCGACAACGCCGTCTTCAGTTCCTGGCATCCCGCTGCCGCCGCTTCCGGTGGCGGTACGGATCCCTGCGCGCCGCCGGCCGGCGGCCGCATCCACGCATCGGCTCGGAGGGAGGGCCCGATCATGCAGCAGTTCGCACATCCAACGCGCCGCAGGGCGCAACGACAGGGCGCGCCACGCTGGACCACGCTGCTGTGGACCGTGGCGGCGGTTTCCGGCGGTGCCGCCGCCAACAATGGCGTCGCCTTGCCCGGCTACGGCGCGCAGACCCAGGGGCTGGCCGGCACGTCGATCGCCCTGCCGCTGGACGCGGCGGCGTCGGCCAACAACCCGGCCGGCATGGGCGCGGTCGGCGACCGCGTCGATGCCGACCTGACCCTGATCTCGGCGCCGGTGCGCAGCCAGGTCGGCACGGCGCGCTACAAGGACGATGCGCTGATCCCGGTGCCGACCGCCGGCTACAACCGCCAACTCAACGACGACCTGAGCCTGGGCGTGTCGGTGTTCGGCCATGGCGTGGCGCTCGACTACGGTGCACCGGTGTACGGCAGCCACGACACGCTGTCCAAGCTGCAGCAGGTGGTGCTGGCGCCGACCCTGGCGTGGCGCGTGGGCGAGCAGCAGTACCTGGGCGTCTCTCCACGGCTGGCCTATCAGCGCCTGCACATCGCCGGGCTGGAGGGCATCGGCTTCCAGTCGGCCGGGGCCGACGCCGCGTACGGCTATGGGGTGGCGCTGGGCTGGTACGGCCAGTTGGCGCCGGGGTTGAACGCCGGCATTACCTGGTCCAGCCGCATCCGCTTCGGCCGCCTGCAGCGCTACCGCGGGTTGTTGCCGGAAGGCCGCCTGGATCTGCCGCAGCAGGCCGGTGCCGGCCTGGCCTGGCAGCCCAAGGCGGGGCTGACCCTGGCCGCCGACTGGCTATGGATCGACTGGTCCGGCGAGCGTGCCTACGGCAACCGCATCGACCAGGGCGGCGCACTCGGCGACGCGGACGGCCCCGGCTTCGGCTGGCACAGCCAGCGCGTGTTCCGGTTCGGCGCCGATTACCGCCTCAACGATGCCTGGTCGCTGCGGCTTGGTTACTCGCGCGCCAGCCAGCTGATCCCCGACAGCCAGGCGCAACTCGCGGTGCTGGCGCCGTTGGCGCAGTACCGCCACTACGCGCTTGGCGCGACCTGGCGGCTGTCGCCGCAGCTGTCGCTGACCGGCAGCGTCACCCACGCACCGGGCGGTTCGGTCGCCAGCGGCGGCGTGCAGGCCGGGACCCGCGACCTCACCTATCTCACTTTCGGCCTCGGCTGGACCTTCCGCTGAGCCACACGGAGACGACCCCATGCAAACCTATCTGTTGCTGCACGGTTCCTGGCACGACGGCCACGCCTGGGACGGCGTCGCCGCCCATCTGCGCGCGCACGGCGTGCAGGTGCACGCTCCGACCATCGCCGGGCATGGCGTGGGCGCCGACAAGCGCGTCTCGCACGCCGATTGCGTGGCCTCGGTGGTGGACTACGTGCGCCGCCACGACCTGCGCGACCTGGTCGTGCTCGGCCACAGCTGGGGCGGCAGCATCGTGCAACGCCTGGCCGAGGAGGAGCCGGAGCGCTGCAAGCGGCTGATCTTCCACAACGCCTTCGTGCTGCGCGACGGCGAGGCGCTGTTCGACCTGTTGCCGCCGCACTACCAGGCGCTGTGGAAGAACGCGGTCGATGCCGACGGCGGCATCATGCTGCCGTTTCCGATCTGGCGCGACGGCTTCATCGGCGACGCCGACCTGGCGCAGGCGCAGCAGGCGTACGCGCAGTTGAGCCCGACCCCGGCGCGCAGCCATTTCGACGCGGTACCGCTCAAGCGCTTCCACGAGCTGCAGATCCCGCGCAGCTGGCTCTATGCCACCGACGATGTGGCACTGCCGCCGGGCGAGTACGGCTGGCATCCGCGGCTGAGCGCGCGCCTGGGCGCCTATCGTCTGGTCAGCCTGCCGGGCAGCCACGAAGTGTGCTTTAGCGCGCCTGCGCTGCTGGCCGAGAAAATCCTGCTGGCCGGCCGCGACTGACCTTCCCCACCGGAGACTCCAGATGAATCCTGCATCCCCCCTGCGCATCGGCATCGTCGGCGGCGGCATCGCCGGCGTCGGTCTGGCCCTGGGCCTGTGCCGGCACCGCCATCTCGACGTGCAACTGTTCGAATCGGCGCCGGCCTTCGGCGAAATCGGCGCCGGCGTCTCGTTCGGCCCCAACGCGGTACGCGCGCTGGCCGGCCTGGGCATGGGCGAGCCCTATGCCGAACTCGCCGACCGCACCCCCGCTCCATGGCAGGACGTCTGGTTCGAATGGCGCCGCGGCGAGGACGCGCGGCTGCTGGGGCAGACCCTGGCGTACGGCGTCGGCCAGTCGTCGGTGCACCGCGCCGACTTCCTCGACGCGTTGGCCACCCGCCTGCCGTTCGGGCTGGCCAGGTTCGGCAAACGCGCGGTCGCCGTGGAGCAGGACGCCGACGTGGCGCGCGTGCGCTTCGCCGACGGCAGCCAGTACGAGGGCGATGTGCTGATCGCCGCCGACGGCATCAAGTCCGCCTTGCGCGGCGAGGTGCTGCGCGCGCTCGGCCACGCGCCGGCGGAACCGCGTTTCACCGGCACCTGCGCCTATCGCGGCCTGATCGACGCCGCGCGGCTGCGCGCCGCCTTCGCCGCCCGCGCCGTGGACGCGCACCTGGTCGACGTGCCGCAGATGTTGCTGGGCCTGGACGCGCACATCCTCACCTTCCCGGTGAAGCAGGGCCGGCTGATCAACGTGGTCGCCTTCGTCTCCGACCGCAGCGAGCCGGCGCCGCAATGGCGCGCTGGCCAGGCCTGGGTGCGCGAAGCCAGCCGTCGCGAGATGCTGGAGGCGTTCGCGCACTGGGGCGAGGCCGCGCGTACGCTGCTGGAGTGCATCGACACGCCCACGCACTGGGCGCTGCACGATCTGGCCGAGCTGCCTGGCTACGTGCACCGGCGGCTGGCGCTGATCGGCGATGCCGCGCACGCGATGCTGCCGCACCAGGGCGCCGGCGCCGGGCAGGGGCTGGAGGACGCCTATCTGCTGGCGCAGTTGTTGGCCACGCCTGGCCTGACGCGCGGCGATCTGCCGGCCCTGCTGCAGGTCTACGAGCGCTTGCGCCTGCCGCGCGCCTGCCGCGTGCAGCGCACCTCGCGCGAGGCCGGCGAGCTGTACGAGCTGCGCGATCGGCAGGCCGGTGCCGACGATACGCGGCTGGCGCAGACGCTGGCGCAGCGCTTCGACTGGATCTGGGAGCACGACCTGGAGGCCGACGTGGCGCAAGGGCGGCGGATGCTGGCCGCGGGCGTCACCGAGGGCGCCTAGCCCGCAACTGCGGTGCTAGGCTTCGAGCGCCTACGTACACCCACGCACCACGGCGACGGCATCGTGTGATCGAGTGCAAGGCGATCCATCGCCACGCGGTGGTCGTCCTGCACCCTCGCACCGGCATGGCGAGGGCGCGCGAGGCGTTTGCGCGGCGGCCTCAGTCGCGGAAATTGTCGAACTGCAGCGGCAGCTCGAAATCGCTCTTCTTCAGCAGCGCGATCGCGTCCTGCAGGTCGTCGCGCTTCTTGCCGCTGACCCGTAGCTTGTCGCCGTTGATCTGCGCTTCCACCTTGAGCTTGGCTTCCTTAAGCGTGGCGACGATCTTCTTGCCCAGCTTCTGTTCGATGCCCTGCTTGACGGTGATCTTCTGCCGCGCGCCGCCCAGGTTGGTCTCCAGGTCGCCGAATTCCAGGCAGCGCACGTCGATGCCGCGCGCCAGCAGGCGTGCGCGCAGGATGTCGGTCATCTGCTTGACCTGGAAATCGCTGGGCGCCGATTGCGTGATGACCTGGTCGTCGAGCGCGAACTTGGCGTCCACGCCCTTGAAGTCGAAGCGCGTCGACAGCTCGCGGTTGGCCTGATCGACGGCATTGGTCAGTTCGTGCTTGTCGACTTCGGACACGATATCGAAGGAAGGCATGGGCAAGTCCTCGGCAAAGATGCCTATCGTAGAACGTGCGGGCGCTGCGTGGGGACGTGCATGTGCGCAATGCCGTGCGTCGGTTGGGACCGCGCGTCGGGACTGAAGTCCCTCCCACATGGCTCCAGCCAGCCTATCGGCCGATACCGCTTCATGTGGGAGGGACTTCAGTCCCGACGCGATGTCCCCCGCACCACGCACGTCGCCGATCGCGGCGATAATGCGCCGATGCCCAGTTCCCGTTCCAATGCCGCCGCCGCTGCGTGGATGATCGCCGCGGTCGCGTTCTTTTCGCTGATGGATGCGTCGATGAAGCAGCTGAGCACGCACTATCCGGCGCTGCAGGTCGCGGCGCTGCGTGGCGGTGCCTCGCTGCCGTTCGTGCTGGTGTGGGTGCTGGCCAGCGCCGGGCCGCGCGCGATCTGGCCGGTGCGCTGGGGTTTGCACCTGCTGCGCGGCGTGCTCGGCATCGCCATGATCGGCTGCTTCGCCTGGGCCTTGCGCAGCCTGCCGCTGTCCACCGCCTACACCATCTATTTCGTCGCACCGCTGCTGGTGGCCGCCCTGTCGGTGCCGCTACTGGGCGAATACGTGGGCCCGCGGCGCTGGGCGGCGATCGGCGTCGGCCTGGTCGGCGTGCTGGTGGTGCTGCGCCCCGGTATGGACGGGTTCGTCTCGTTGCCGGGGTTGATGGTACTGCTGGCGGCCATCGCGTACGCGGTGGCCTCGGTGCTGGTCAGCCTGCTGGCGCGCACCGACACCTCGCAGTCGCTGGTGGTGTGGTTCCTGCTGATCATGGCGCTGGGCGCCGGTGCGCTGGCGTTGCCGGAGTGGACCCCGCTGCGCCCGGCCGACGCCGGCTGGATCGCCGGCATGGGCCTGGCCGGGGCGCTGGGCCAGGTGGCGCTGACCCAGGCGTTCCGCCGCGGCGACGCCTCGCTGGTCGCGCCGCTGGAGTACAGCGGCCTGCTGTGGGTGATTCCGTGGGACTGGCTGCTGTGGCGCAAGCTGCCCGATGCCTGGACCTGGGTGGGCGGGGCGATCATCGTCGCCAGCGGCCTGTACCTGCTGCATCGCGAGCGGGTCCGCGCGGTGGCGCATCCGCCGCCGCAGGCGCGGCCCTAGGCCCCGCGATGTGCGCGCACGTTAGAATCGAATGGAATAACGCACGCCATCTCGGCCTGCTAGGCTTTGCGCCCCCTGTCGCTGCCGGTCCCGCGCGTTGATCCAGTTCGAGCGCCTGCACAAGTCCTATTCCGTCGCCGGCCAGCCGGTCGTGGCGCTGCATCCGCTCGACCTGCGCATCGAGGCCGGCGAGGTGTTCGGCATCATCGGCCATTCCGGCGCCGGCAAGTCGACCCTGATCCGGCTGATCAACCGGCTCGAGGAACCCAGCGGCGGTCGCCTGATCATCGACGGCGAGGACGTCACCGCGCTGGACCGTGCCGGGCTGCGCACGCTGCGCCAGCGCGTGGGCATGATCTTCCAGCACTTCAACCTGCTGTCCTCGCGCACGGTCGCCGGCAACGTCGCGTTCCCGCTGGAACTGGCCGGCACGCCGCGCGCGGAGATCGACGCGCGCGTGGCCGAACTGTTGGAGCGGGTCGGGCTGGCCGCGCATGCGGACAAGTACCCGGCGCAGCTGTCGGGCGGGCAGAAGCAGCGCGTCGGCATCGCCCGCGCCCTGGCCACGCGCCCGCGGATCCTGCTGTGCGACGAGGCTACCAGTGCGCTGGACCCGCAGACCACCGCCTCGGTGCTGGCGCTGCTGGCACAGATCAACCGCGAGCTGGGCCTGACCATCGTGCTGATCACCCACGAGATGGAAGTGATCCGCCGCGTCTGCGATCGCGTGGCGGTGCTCGATGCCGGGCACCTGGTCGAGAGCGGGCCGGTCACCGAAGTGTTCCTGCATCCGCAGCATCCGACCACCAAGCGCTTCGTCTCCGAAGCCGAGCACGTCGACGAGGGCGAGTTGTACCGCGACCTCGCTGCGGTGGACGGCCGCATCCTGCGGCTGACCTTCCTCGGCGCCGACACCTACGCGCCGCTGCTCGGGCGCATCGCCCGCGCCACCGCGGTGGACTACAACATCCTGTCCGGGCGCATCGACCGGATCAAGGACACCCCCTACGGCCAGCTGACCGTGGCCCTGGTCGGCGGCGACATGGATGCGGCGCAGGCCGAATTCGTCGCGGCCGGCGTGCATGTGCAGGAGCTGCGCCGATGAGTCCGTTCGCCACCGCCGCCACCGGCTTCTTTCGCAATCTCGATGCCGGCAAGTGGAGCGAGATCGGCCGCGCCACCGTCGATACGCTGCTGATGCTCGGCGGCTCGCTGCCGCTGACCCTGCTGATCGGCCTGCCGCTGGGCGTGCTGCTGTTCCTCACCGGCCCGCGCCAGACCCACCAGAAGCCGCTGCTGTACGGCGGCCTGGCGCTGGTCATCAACGTGCTGCGCTCGGTGCCCTTCATCATCCTGATGATCGCGATGATCCCGCTGACGCTGTGGGCGATGGGCACCTCGCTGGGCGTGCGCGGCGCGATCCTGCCGCTGGTGGTGGGCGCGGCGCCGTTCTACGCGCGGCTGGTGGAGACCGCGCTGCGCGAAGTGGACCGCGGCGTGGTCGAGGCCAGCCTGGCGATGGGTGCGACCACCTGGCAACTGGTGACGCGGGTGCTGCTGCCGGAAGCGCGGCCTGGGCTGATCGCCGGCGCCACGGTGACCACCATCGCCCTGATCGGCTTCACCGCGATGGGCGGCGCGATCGGCTCCGGCGGCCTCGGCGACCTGGCCTACCGCGACGGCTACCAGCGCTCGCACGCCGACGTGGCCCTGGTGACGGTGGTGATCCTGTTGCTGCTGGTGCAGGCGCTGCAGATGCTCGGCGACCGCCTGGTCGCGCACTACAGCCGGCGCTGATGTCCTGCGTACCGCGGTAGCAGCGGCTTCAGCCGCGACCCCGACCGGTGAGCGGTCGCGGCTGAAACCGCTCCTGCGCGCATGGATCGCCCCGCCTGCACGGCCGTCTGCTAGCGTGCACGCATCGCGGCCGCGGGTCGCGCTCCTCCACTCCCCCCGTTTCTCCGGATACCTGCCATGACCCGATTCCCGTTCCGCCTCCTGCTCGCCAGCGCCGTGCTCGTGCTCGGCGGCTGCGGCAAGCCCGATGCCGGCGCCGCCGGCGACCACCTCAGCGTCGCCGCCACCGCGGTGCCGCACGCCGAGATCCTGGAGGTGGTCAAGCCGATGCTGGAGCAGCAGGGGCTGACCCTGGACGTGCGCGTGTTCAACGACTACGTGCAGCCCAACGACCAGGTGGTGCAGAAGCAGATCGACGTGAACTACTTCCAGACCGAGCCCTACCTGCAGGCCTACAACCGCGACCGCAAGAGCGACCTGGTCACCGTGGTCGGCGTGCACATCGAGCCGTTCGGCGCCTATTCGCGCCGCTACAAGTCGCTGGACGCGCTGCCGCAGGGCGCCGACGTGGTGATCCCCAACGACCCCAGCAACAACAGCCGCGCGCTGATCCTGCTGGACAAGGCCGGGGTCATCAAGCTCAAGGATCCGAGCAATGCGCTGTCCACCCAGCGCGACATCGTCGCCAATCCCAAGCAGCTGAAGTTCCGCGAGCTGGATTCGGCGATGCTGCCGCGGGTGCTGGACCAGGTCGACCTGGCGCTGATCAACACCAACTACGCGCTCGACGCCGGCCTCAATCCGACCCGCGACGCGCTGGCGATCGAGAGCAAGGATTCGCCGTACGTGAACTTCCTGGTCGCACGTCCCGACAACAAGGACGATCCGCGCGTGCAGAAGCTGGCCAAGGCGCTGACCAGCCCGGAAGTGAAGGCCTTCATCCAGCGCAAGTACCAGGGCGCCGTACTGCCGGCGTTCTGATCGGCCTGCGCGCATGCCGCTGCTGCTGGCCATTCCGCTGGCGATCGTGATCGCGCTGGCGGTGACCGCGGTGCTGTTGCCGCTGTCGCTGCTGCAGCGCTTTCGTGTCGGTACTGCGCGGCGTCAGGCGCGTGGCTGGCTGGTCGCGGTGCAGCTATGGTCGGCGCTGCTGTCCAGCGGCGTGCTGCTCGTCTTTGCCGTGATCGCCGGGCACTGGTGGCCGGACGCCGCTATGTACGCACTGGCGGGCTGGGGCTGCGGCGTGCTGTTGGGTGCGCTCGGCATCGGCGTCACCCGCTTCGAACCGCTGCCGCACGGCCTGCACTACACGCCGAACCTATGGTTGGTGTTGGGCCTGACCGCGCTGGTGGCGGTGCGCATCGGCGCCGGGCTGTGGCAGGGCTGGCGCAGCCTCGTCGATGGCGCGGCCTGGCCGACGCAGGGCTGGATGAGCCACGCCAGCCTGCTGGCCGCCGCCGCGTTGCTGCTCGGCTATGCCTGCGCCTACGCCTGGTTGTTGCGGCGGCGCCTGCGTCGTTTCGACCGCTACCGCGGTTTCGATCGCTCGCCGCGCTGACGGCGAGCGCGCCTGCGGGCTCGCGCGATGCCGTTTTGCTGATCGCGCTCCAATCCAGCGCACGCACAAAAACAAACGGGCCCTTTCGGGCCCGTTTGCGTAAGCACTGGAGACGGAACGCTTAGAAGCGCGCGCCGACGCCGAAGCTGAACAGCCACGGATCCAGCTTCAGGTCTTCGCCGGTGCCTTCGCCGGCGACCTTCAGCTCCGGACGCGAGCGCATGTAGCGCGCGTCGGCACGGGCGAACCAGGTGGAGTTGATGTTCATGTCCACGCCGACGGTGCCGATGGCGCCCTTGGCGGTGTCCAGGCTGACGTGCTGGTCGGCGTTGAGGCCGGCGAGCTTCTCGTTGCTGAAGTTGGACTCGTAGTAACCGACGCCGACGAACGGACGGAACACGTTGTCCGCCTGGCCGAAGTGGTACTGGCCGCTCAGCGCGATCGGCTGCTGCTCGACGGTGCCGACCTTGCCGATGCCGTCGGCCTTGACGCGGTGGTTGAACTTGTCGGCAGCGCCCCACAGTTCGACCGCCCAGTTGTCGTCGATCAGCCAGCTGGCGCTGATGGTCGGCGCCGGGCCGCCATCGACGTCGAGGCCGGCCGCCGGCTTGGAGTGCGGGTCGAGCAGGGTCGCGCTGCCGACGACGGAGAAGTGCTTGCCGGACGCGGTATCGGCATCCTGTGCGAATGCGGCGGGCGCAAACGCAAGGGCGGACACGACAGCCAGGCTCAGGATCTGAATGGACCGCATGGGATATCTCCTCATCTTTTTCTTGTGGGGCCACGGGAGTGGGCGCGCACACCGTATCGATGAGAAGATGAATCGTTGCCGACCCTCGCCGGACCAATGCAGACGACGTTCAGCCACATGCGCTCTGCGCTTGAAATAACGAGGTTTTAAGACTTTTGGCTGTTCATCCAGATGCGCACGACGTGACGACGCAGCCGTTGCTGCAGGGTCTGCCCGCGCAAATACGCGACGATTGCCGGGTGCTGCTGCTCGGCTCCATGCCCGGTGCGGCATCGTTGCAGCAGGCGCGCTACTACGCGCATCCGCGCAATCGGTTCTGGCCGCTGATGGCGGCGCTGTGCGGTTTCGATCCGGCACTCGACACAGAAGCGCGCATGCAGGCATTGCACGAAGCCGGCGTCGGCCTGTGGGATGTCATCGGCCAGTGCCGGCGCCGCGGCAGCCTGGATGCGGCGATCGTGCGCGGCAGCGAAGTGCCCAATGCCTTGCCCGAGCGTATCGCACAGTTGCCGCAACTGCGCGTCATCGCCTGCAATGGCGCGGCGGCGGCGCAGGCGTTCGCGCGCTTCGTGCAGCCGCAGTTGCCGCCGCGCGATCCGCCGCTGGTGCTGTTGTCGTTGCCTTCGAGCAGTCCGGCCAATGCCGCCTTCGCCTGGTCACGCTTGCTGCAGGCGTGGGCTCCGCTGCAGCACTGGCTGTGCGCGTCGAAGGTCCGCTAATTGAAGGGTGCCTCCCGCAGGCGGCACCTGCGTAGGAGCGGCTTCAGCCGCGGCGAGGCTCTCCCCGCAACGCTGTCGCGGCTGAAGCCGCTCCTACGCGAGACGGCGCGCTGTACGGGAAAAACAGGTGATTGGCGGTGCTCTGGCGTCGCGCCGATCGATCAGCGCCGCGCGCGCAGGCGCAGCCACAGGGTCTGCAGCGCCAGCACGGCGGCGAGCAGCAAGGCCACCCATGCCGCGGTCTGCGCACCCGCCAGCGTGCTCTCGGCCTGCTTGACGTAGACCGCCGCCAGCGCCCACAGCGCCGCCGCCGCATAGGCGAGGTTGCCGCGCATCGCCCGGTTCACGCCCAGCAGCAGCGCCGCCGCCAGCGCGAACAGCACCAGGCTCCACGGCAGCATCCGCTCGGTCGAGAGCCAGCGATAGGCCACGATGACCTGCGCGGTGTTCAGGAACGCCGCCAGCGACAGCCAGCCGGCATGCAGCGACAGCGGCAGCCACGCCCACAGGGTCTGGCCGGGCTCGGCTGACGGATCGCGCGACAGCCGCAGCGCGGCCAGCAGCGTCGCCGCCAGCGCGGTCCAGATCACCGCCAGCGCCAGCAGGAAGTGCTGTTGCGAGAACACCGGCATCCACGCCGCGGTCAGCGCGAAGCCCAGCGCCGCCGGTCCCCGCACCTGCGCCAGCGCGCTGCCGCGACGGCGCCGCCCGCTGCATTGCCACAGGCCGAAGGCCAGGTCGAGCAGGAAGATCACGCCCCAGATCGCGAAGGCATAGCCTGCGGCGACGATCAGGGTGGGGTAGCGGTCGGAAATGGCGCCATTGGTCGGGCCGAAGGCGCCGCGTTGCCCGAACCAGGCGACCAGCGGCATCGCCAACGCCATCAACAGCACCAGGATCCGCATGCCCGCCCTCCGGAAATCTGCGGCGAGCCTAGCCGCGGCGCCGTGAAGGCGGCGCACCGGCGGCGGGCGCCGCGGGTGCGCAACATGCGCCGGCGTACTGTCCGCCGGCAGCGCCCGCGCCCGCTGGCGATCGGGCTTTTTTGCCCGGCAAAGGTTGGCGCTGCGGCTGCGGGCCGCCACAATAGGGGTTTCCCCCTCATCAGTTGCCGGAGTTCCCCGCATGGCCGAAATCAAGGAAGCACTTGTCCCCGATATCGGTGACTACAGCGACGTCCCGGTAATCGAAGTGCTGGTGGCCGTCGGCGACACGGTGAAGAAGGACCAGAGCCTGGTCACGCTGGAGTCGGACAAGGCGACGATGGAAGTGCCGTCGCCGTTCGCCGGCGTGGTCAAGGAGATCAAGGTCAAGGTCGGCGACAGCCTGTCCGAGGGCAAGGTGGTGGCGCTGATCGAAGTGGCCGAGGGCGGCGCCAGTGCCGCAGCCGCCGCGCCTGCGGCCGCCAAGGCCACGCCCGCGCCGGCCCAGCAGGCCGCCGCCCCGGCCGCCGCGCCCGCGCAGAACGCGGTCAAGCCGGCCCCGGCCGCTGCCGCGCCCGCCGGTGTGGTCGAGGCGCGGGTGCCGGACATCGGCGACTACAGCGACGTGCCGGTGATCGAGGTGCTGGTCGCGGTCGGCGACACGGTCAAGAAGGACCAGGGCCTGGTCACCCTGGAGTCGGACAAGGCGACGATGGAAGTGCCCTCGTCGGTGGCCGGTGTGGTCAAGGAGCTCAAGGTCAAGGTCGGCGACAGTCTGTCCGAGGGCAAGGTGGTGGCGCTGATCGAGGTAGCCGGCAGCGATGCCGACGCGCTGGCCGCGTCCGCGGTCCAGCCCAGCGCCGAGACCGGCGGCGGCGTGGAGCCGGTGCCGACCTCGTCCGCGCCGGACAAGCTGGCCCAGCGCGAGATCGCCCAGGTCCAGGCGACGGCGCCGGCCAAGGCCGCCGCGCCGTCCGCCACCCAGAGCAGCCCGCCGGTGGCGTTCGACGCCGACAGCGTGCTGCCGCAGAAGGTGCCCTACGCCAGCCCGGCGGTGCGCGTGTTCGCCCGCGAACTCGGCGTGGACCTGTTCCAGGTCAGCGGCTCGGAGCAGGGCGGCCGCATCACCAAGGACGACGTGCAGCGCTACGTCAAGGCCGCGCTGTCCGGCGCCGCGCCGGCCGCCGCCGGTGCCGCGCCCGCCGCAGGCGGCAATGGCCTGAACCTGCTGCCGTGGCCGAAGGTGGACTTCGCCAAGTTCGGCGAGGTCGAGGTCAAGCCGCTGTCGCGGATCAAGAAGATCTCCGGCGCCAACCTGGCGCGCAACTGGGCGATGATCCCGCACGTCACCCAGTTCGAGCAGGCCGACATCACCGACCTGGAAGCGCTGCGCGTGGCGCTGAACAAGGAAAACGAGAAGGCCGGCATCAAGCTGACCATGCTCGCCTTCCTGCTCAAGGCCAGCGCCGCGGCGCTGAAGCAGTTCCCCGAGTTCAACGCCTCGCTCGATGCCAGCGGCGAGAACCTGACCCTGAAGAAATACTTCCACATCGGGTTTGCCGCCGACACCCCGAACGGGCTGGTGGTGCCGGTGATCCGCGATGTGGACAAGAAGGGCGTGGTCGAGCTGGCGCGCGAGAGCGGCGAGCTGGCCAAGAAGGCGCGCGACGGCAAGCTCGGCCCGGCCGACATGAGCGGCGGCTGCTTCTCGATCAGTTCGCTCGGCGGCATCGGCGGCACCGCCTTCACCCCGATCGTCAATGCGCCGGAGGTGGCGATCCTGGGCGTGTCCAAGTCGTCGATCCAGCCGGTCTGGAACGGCAAGGAATTCGCGCCGAAGCTGATGCTGCCGCTGTCGTTGAGCTACGACCACCGGGTCATCGACGGCGCCGCCGCCGCGCGCTTCACCACCTACCTGAGCCAGGTGCTGGCGGACATGCGCCGCGTGCTGCTGTAAGCCCTGTCGTCACGGCGCCGCGTCCGTCGCGGCGCCGGTTTTCCCCCACCTGCGCGCGCCGCCTGTTTGCGCGGTCGCGCCGACGAACTGCAAACGCCCCTCGCCGCGGCGAAGGGCCACAGGAGAAGCTGCATGGCGGTCATTGAGGTCAAGGTCCCGGATATCGGCGACTACAGCGACGTTCCGGTCATCGAGGTGCTGGTCGCCGTCGGCGACACGGTGAAGAAGGACCAGGGCCTGGTGACGCTGGAGTCGGACAAGGCCACGCTGGAAGTGCCGTCCGCGGCCGCCGGCGTGATCAAGGAGCTGAAGGTCAAGCTCGGCGACACCCTGTCCGAGGGCGCGGTGATCGCGCTGCTGGAGACCGCCGATGGCGCCGCTGCCGGCGCGCCCGCCGCGGCCCCGGCCGACGTGCCGGCCAGCAAGCCGCCGGTGGCGCCGTCGCACCGCGCCCCGGCCGAGCCGCCGGCACCGAAGCCGGCGCTGGCCAGCGGTAAGCCCGCCGACATCGAATGCAAGATGGTGGTGCTCGGCGCCGGCCCCGGCGGCTACACCGCCGCGTTCCGTGCCGCCGACCTGGGCCTGGACACGGTGCTGATCGAGCGCTACGCCAGCCTCGGCGGCGTCTGCCTCAACGTCGGCTGCATCCCCTCCAAGGCGCTGCTGCATGCGGCCGCGGTGATCGACGAGGTCGCCCATGCCGGCGACTTCGGCGTGGACTTCGGCAAGCCCAAGATCACCCTGGACAAGCTGCGCGAGTACAAGGAGAAGGTGGTCGGCAAGCTCACCGGCGGCCTGGCCAGCATGGCCAAGCAGCGCAAGGTGCGCACAGTCACCGGCGTGGCGTCGTTCGTGTCGCCGAACGAGCTGGAGATCGTGGGCGCCGACGGCAAGACCCAATTGCTGCGCTTCGAGCACTGCATCGTCGCCGCTGGCTCGCAGGCGGTGAAGCTGCCGAACTTCCCGTGGGACGACAAGCGGATGATGGACTCCACCGACGCGCTGGAACTGCAGGAGATCCCCAAGACCCTGCTGGTGGTCGGCGGCGGCATCATCGGCCTGGAAATGGCCACCGTATACAGCGCGCTGGGCAGCAAGGTCACCGTGGTCGAGTTCATGGACCAGTTGATGCCGGGCGCCGACAAGGACCTGGTCAAGCCGCTGGCGGACCGCTTGAAGAAGCAGGGCGTGGAGGTCCATCTCAAGACCAAGGCGGCCGAGGTCAAGGCCGACAAGAAGGGCATCACCGTCTCCTTCGAGGCCGCCACCGCGGGCGAGACGCCGGCGCTGGCCGCCACCACCTACGACCGCGTGCTGGTCGCGGTGGGCCGCGCGCCCAACGGCAAGAAGATCGGCGCCGACAAGGCCGGCATCAACGTCACCGAGCGCGGCTTCATTCCGGTCGACCGGCAGATGCGCACCAACGTGCCGCACATCTTCGCCATCGGCGACATCGTCGGTAACCCGATGCTGGCGCACAAGGCCACCCACGAGGGCAAGCTGGCCGCGGAAGTGGCTGCCGGCGAGAAGAAGGAGTGGGTGGCGCGGGTGATCCCGTCGGTGGCTTACACCAACCCGGAAATCGCCTGGGTCGGCGTCACCGAGACCGAGGCCAAGGCCAAGGGGCTGAAGGTCGGCGTGGCCAAGTTCCCGTGGGCGGCCAGCGGCCGCGCCATCGGCATCGGCCGCACCGAGGGCTTCACCAAGCTGATCTTCGACGAGGAGACGCACCGCATCATCGGCGGCGCGATCGTCGGCGTGCACGCCGGCGACCTGCTGGCCGAGATCGGCCTGGCGATCGAGATGGGCGCCGAGGCCGAGGACATCGGCCACACCATCCACGCGCATCCGACCCTGAGCGAGTCGGTCGGCATGAGCGCCGAGGTCTACGACGGCACCATCACCGACCTGTACATCCCCAAGAAGAAGTGACGCCCCTGCATGCGACCGTGCCGCCAGGTGCGGTGCGGTCGCCACCGGGGTGAACCGACGCATGGAGGTTGACGTGGGGCAGGGCACCCTGTGTCCCGAACTGCAGGCGCTGCTGCAGCGCGAACTGGCCGGCGGCAACCGCATCGCCGAGCCGCCGCGCCGGACCGACTGGCCGCATCCAGGCTCGGTGTTCGTCTCGCTGAAGCGCGACTTGCGCAGCGACGTGGCGTCGCTGCCGGCATCGGTGCAACACGCGATCTGCACCGACCCGCACTACGGCTGGCACGACGAGTGCTACTGCACGACGCACCGGCACCTGCTGGTGGCCGGGGCGACCAAGCCGCCCTGAACTCGCCGAATCGGCGACATTGCATGCCTGCAGGAACGCGAAAGGCCCGCACATGGCGGGCCTTTCGTTTACAACGCGCGCTTGCGGCGCGCGTGGGGCGTCGATCAGAACGCGAAGGTCACGCCCGCGACCGGGCCCTTGAACTCCTGCTTCAGGCCGACGCTGGCGTTGTCGCGCTTGCGGTCCACGTCCAGCTTGAACCAGTCGTAGCCGGCGAAGATGCCGAAGTTGCGGGTGAAGCGGTACTCGACGATGGCGTTGGCGCGGCTCAGGTCGCCGTCGTAGTCGCCGAAATCGCCCCACTTGGTGTTGAGGTACTGGCCCTGGATGTTGAACAGCCAGTGCTCGCTCGGGTGCGCGGTGAAGCGCAGGCCGACCACCGGCGCGGCGCCGTCCTCGCTTTCGTCCAGGAAGGTGCCGGTGTAGACAGGGCCCAGGTCGGCGTAGGCATTGGACTCCACCTTGGCCCACTCGGCACCGATCTGCAGGCCCATGCTGAACTGCGGGTTGTCGATCACCGAGTAGTCGTACACCAGGCTGGCGACCTGGTACTTCAGTTCGCCCTTGACGAAGCTGCCCGACGGCACGGTCACGCCGCCCAGGCTGACGTCCTCGCCCAGTTCCTCGCGGCGATCCTTGTCGAACTTGAAGTAGTCGAAGATCAGGCGCTGGCGAGTGCTGAGGCGGAACACGCCGTCCACGCGCGGCTCCCATTCCTTGCCGCCGAAGTTGAAGTCCTGCGAGCCGGAAATGGCATTGCCGTTGATCACGGCATTGCCGCGCAGGGTGTTGTCGTTGTCGACGTTCATCGCGCCCACACGCAGGGTGAAGCGGTCGTCGCCGTCTTCGGCGTGGGCGGGCAGGGCGTAAGCGGCGGCGAGCGCGCAGGGCAGCGCCAGGGCAAGCAGGTGTTTCATGGGGGACAAGCTCCGTCGTCTTGGGATTTTTTTTGGATGAGGCGTCGATGGCAATGCCAACGCGTGCCGTCACTATCCTTAAATTTGCGTCCACCATTCGTGAAAGTATGGTGGCTCGAGCCGCCACGGCTGTCCCAAAACGCGCCACGAAAAAAGCCCCGGAAGGACCGGGGCTCGGCGGGGCTGCGCTGTGGGCCGACGAGGATGGGCGCAGTCCCTGTCCGATCGGACAGCGCGGCGGACAGAAAGTTCCCCCGCAAACACGTGCTGCAACGCCGCATTCGGTGCCGGTGGAGGACGGCTGCCGTGCTATCGTCTACGGGCGGACGGGGACCCGGACGCTGTCAGGACTCCTGGCGGTTGTCTCGCAAATTGTCCCATTGCTATAATTCCGCGGCTCGACGGACGCGAAGACGTCCTCAATCCACCACCAATTGCAGGATTTTCTGTGCTGAACTCCGTTGATGCGGGTCGGCGGCTGATGCTGCGCGCAGCGATTTACCCGCTGGTGGCGGTGGCCGTGTTGTCCCTGCTGTTCCTGCTGCTGGGACCGAAATACGCGATGGGCGCCGCCGCAACCGGGCTGGCGACCGTGGCAGGGGGATGGCTGGCCGCACGCACCGCGCTCAATGGCGGCGTGCAGGCGGCAGGCTCGGCGCTGGCGCGGTTGATCGTGGCCATGGTGCTGAAGTGGGTGTTGGTGTTCGCGGTGCTGGCGCTGGGCTTTGCCTGGTGGCGGTTGCCTCCTCTGGCCCTGTTGGCGGGTATCGCCGTCGGGCTGATGTTCCAGGTTCTGGCTCTGGCCAGGCGTTGATCGAATCAAGAAAAGGCTCAGGACTCATGGCGGGCGAGGCAGAAACCCCTACCTCCTACATCCAGCACCATCTGCACAACCTCACCTTCCAGGTGCAGGAAGGCGGGTTCTGGCAATTGCACGTCGACACCCTGGTGATGTCGCTGCTGATGGGCCTGCTGATGGTGTTCGGCTTCTGGCTGGCCACGCGCAAGGCCACCGCCGGCGTGCCCGGCAAGTGGCAGGCGTTCGTGGAAATCATGCTGGAGTTCGTCGATCGTCAGGCCAAGGACACCTACCACGGCACCAGCAAGCTGGTGACCCCGATCGCGATCACCCTGTTCTTCTGGATCCTGTTGATGAACCTCATCAAGATGATCCCGGCGGACTTCCTCGCGATCCCGCTGGGCTGGGCCGGCGTGCACTACTGGAAGCCGGTGCCGACCGCCGACGTCAATGCCACCCTGGGCATGTCGATCAGCGTGTTCTTCCTGATGCTGTTCTTCTCGCTGCGCTCCAAGGGCGTGGGCGGCATGACCAAGGAATTCCTCACCGCGCCGTTCGGCAAGTGGATGCTGCCGTTCAACCTGATCCTCAATATCGTCGAATGGCTGAGCAAGCCGGTGTCGCTGGCGATGCGACTGTTCGGCAACATGTTCGGCGGCGAGATCGTGTTCCTGCTGATCTGGGTGCTGGGCGGTGCCGGCATCCTCGGTGCGCTGGCCGGCGGCGCGTTCGGCTTCGGCTGGATGCTGTTCCACCTGCTGGTGATTCCGCTGCAGGCGTTCATTTTCATGATGCTGTCCATCGTGTACCTGAGCCTGGCGGAAGACAGCCACTGACGTTTCTGTTTCACGCGTTCTAAGCAACCCTTCGTTCGATTCACCATCCTCAAGCAACTTTGTTCCTGGAGAAAACCATGTACTTCGCCGTCCTGACCAACCTCGCCCAAGTCCAGAGCTCCACCGTCCTCGCCGTCGGCATCATGATCGGCCTGGCCGCGCTGGGCGCCGGCCTCGGTCTGGCCATCATGGCCGGCAAGTTCCTGGAATCGGCCGCGCGCCAGCCGGAACTGATCCCGGTGCTGCAGGTCCGCATGTTCATCACCGCCGGCCTGATCGACGCCGCGTTCATCATCAGCGTCGCGGTCGGCCTGCTGTTCGCGTTCGCCAACCCGATGATCGGCGAGTTCGTCGCGCGTCTGCCGCAGGGCGGTTGATCCCGTCGTACCGGCGTGCGGTCGCCACCGGCGGCCGCCGCTACGGATGAAGGTTCGGACGCGTCGCCGTGCTGGCGGCGCGTCCACCCCGTCACCATTGGCTGAGCGTACCCCATGAATATCGGTCTCACCCTCTTTGCCCAGGCGCTGGCGTTCGCCGGTCTGATCTGGATCGTCGCGACCAAGATCTGGCCGCCGCTGATGCAGGCCATCGAAGAGCGCCAACAGAAGATCGCCGAAGGCCTGGCCGCCGCCGATCGCAGTCAGAAGGATCTGGCGCAGGCGCAGGAAAAGGTCAACGAAGCGTTGAAGGACGCCCGCATCAAGGCCAACGAGATCATCGATCAGGCGCATGCGCGCGCCAACCAGATCGTCGAGGCGGCCAAGCACGAGGCGATCGTCGAAGCCACCCGGCAGAAGGAACTGGCCCAGGCCGAGATCGACGCCGCGGCCAACCGCGCGCGCGAGGACCTGCGTCGCCAGGTGTCGCTGCTGGCGGTGAGCGGCGCCGAGAAGCTGCTCAAGCGCGAAATCGACGCCAACGCCCACAAGGCGCTGCTCGACGAGCTGGCGGCGGAGATCTGAGATGAGCCAGGCCCTCACACTGGCGCGTCCCTACGCTCGCGCCGCGTTCGCCGCGGCCAGCGACGCCGGCAAGCTCGCGCCCTGGTCGCAGGCGCTGGCGTTCTCCGCCCAGGTCGCGGCCGACCCGCGCGTGGCCGCGTTGCTGCACAACCCGCTGCTGCAGCGGGAGCAGGCGGTGTCGCTGCTGGCGCCGGACGCGGCCGACGAGCAGTACCAGCGCTTCCTGAGCCTGCTGGCCGAAGGCCAGCGGCTGCCGCTGCTGCCGGAGATCGCCGGGCTGTACGACCAGCTGCGCGCGGAGGCCGAGCGCGTGGTGCAGGCCAACGTGACCTCCGCGACGGCGCTGAGCGATGCCGAGGTGGCCTCGCTGAAGGTGGCGCTGAAGCAGCGCTTCGGCCGCGAGGTCGAGATCACCACGGCGGTGGACGCTTCGCTGATCGGCGGCGCGGTGATCGACGCCGGCGACGTGGTCATCGACGGTTCGTTGAAAGGCAAGCTGTCGCGTCTGCAATCCGCACTGGCCCACTAAGAAACGGGAATGGCGAATAGAGAGGAGAGAACCCGGCCCGGCGGCGACGCCACCCGCGATTCCCGATTCCCCATTCCCGATTCTCAAAGAAGCTAACCACACGTCGCCATCCGCTGCTGCGCGATGGACGATCCGAAGGAAACCAAGATGGCAACCACGCTCAACCCCTCCGAAATCAGCGAACTGATCAAGAACCGCATCGAGCAGGTCAAGCTGGCCGCGGAGTCGCGCAACGAAGGCACGGTCACCAGCGTGTCCGACGGCATCGTGCGCATCTTCGGCTTGGCCGACGTGATGCAGGGCGAAATGATCGAACTGCCGAACGACACCTACGCCCTGGCGTTGAACCTGGAGCGCGACTCGGTCGGCGCCGTGGTGCTCGGCGACTACGAGAACCTGCGCGAAGGCGACGTGGCCAAGACCACCGGCCGCATCCTCGAAGTGCCGGTGGGCAAGGAACTGCTGGGCCGCGTGGTCAACGCGCTGGGCGAGCCGATCGACGGCAAGGGTCCGCTGGGCACCAGCCAGACCGCGCCGGTGGAGCGCGTGGCGCCGGGCGTGCTGTGGCGCAAGTCGGTCGACCAGCCGGTGCAGACCGGCTACAAGTCGGTCGACGCGATGATCCCGATCGGTCGCGGCCAGCGCGAACTGATCATCGGCGACCGCCAGACCGGCAAGACCGCCATGGCCATCGACGCGGTCATCAACCAGAAGAGCACCGGCATCAAGTGCGTGTACGTGGCGATCGGGCAGAAGGCCTCGACCGTCGCCAACATCGTGCGCAAGCTGGAAGAGAACGGCGCGCTGGCGCACACCATCGTGGTCGCCGCGACCGCCTCCGAATCGGCGGCGATGCAGTACATCAGCGCCTACGCCGGCTGCACGATGGGCGAGTACTTCATGGACCGCGGCGAAGACGCGCTGATCGTGTACGACGATCTGTCCAAGCAGGCCGTGGCCTACCGCCAGATCTCGCTGCTGCTGAAGCGTCCGCCGGGCCGCGAAGCCTACCCGGGCGACGTGTTCTACCTGCACAGCCGCCTGCTGGAGCGCGCCGCGCGGGTGTCCGAGGAATACGTTGAGCAGTTCACCAATGGCGAGGTCAAGGGCAAGACCGGTTCGCTGACCGCGCTGCCGATCATCGAGACCCAGGCCGGCGACGTCTCCGCGTTCGTGCCGACCAACGTCATCTCGATCACCGACGGCCAGATCTTCCTGGAAACCGACCTGTTCAACGCCGGCATCCGCCCGGCGGTGAACGCCGGCATCTCGGTCTCGCGCGTCGGCGGCGCTGCGCAGACCAAGATCATCAAGAAGCTCTCCGGCGGCATCCGCATCTCGCTGGCGCAGTACCGTGAGCTGGCGGCGTTCGCGCAGTTCGCCTCGGACCTGGACGAATCCACCCGCAAGCAGCTCGAGCGCGGCCAGCGCGTCACCGAGCTGATGAAGCAGAAGCAGTACCTGCCGATGTCCATCGCCAACCAGGCGCTGTCGATCTACGCGGTCAACGAGGGCTACCTCGACGACGTGCCGGTCAACAAGCTGCTGGCGTTCGAAGAGGGCCTGCACGCCCACTTCGCCAACACCCAGGGCGACCTGGTGGCCAAGGTCAACGACACCGGCGACTGGAACGGCGACATCGAGGCCGCGTTCAAGAAGGGCATCGGCGAGTTCAAGACCACGGGTAGCTGGTAAATCAGTTGCCGGGAATCGGGAATAGAGAATAGGGAATCGTAGGAGCGGGATTCGGGCTTGCCCATTCCCGAGTCTCCATTCCCCATTCCCACGAAGCGAGCAAAGCGAGCGAGAGCATGGCAGGCGGACGCGAAATCAAATCCAAGATCAAGAGCGTGCAGAACACCCGCAAGGTGACGCGCGCGCTCGAGATGGTCTCGGCCTCCAAGATCCGCAAGGCGCAGGATCGGATGAAGACCTCGCGTCCGTACGCGCAGGCGATGAAGCAGGTGATCGGGCATCTGGCGCAGGCCAGCACCGACTACACGCATCCGTTCCTGGTGCAGCGCGAGAACGTCAAGCGCGTCGGCTACATCGTGATCTCCTCCGATCGCGGCCTGGCCGGCGGCCTGAACAACAACCTGTTCCGCAAGATGCTGGGCGAAGTGCGCCAGTGGCAGGACCAGGGCGCGCGCGTGGACGTGGTCACCATCGGCCAGAAGGCCTCGGTGTTCTTCCGCCGGATCAAGGTGGACATGGTCGGCAGCGTCAGCCACCTCGGCGACCTGCCGCAGCTGGAGCAGTTGATCGGCGTGATCAAGGTGATGCTGGACGCGTTCACCGAAGGCAAGCTGGATCGCGTGTATCTGGTCTACAACCGCTTCGTCAACACGATGACGCAGAAGGCCAGCTTCGACCAGCTGCTGCCGCTGCCGGCGGCCGAGAGCCAGGTCGCGCACCACGACTGGGACTACCTGTACGAACCCGATGCCGCGAGCGTGCTCGAGCACGTGATGACGCGCTACATCGAGTCGCTGGTGTACCAGGCGGTGCTGGAGAACGTGGCGTCCGAGCATGCCGCGCGCATGGTCGCGATGAAGGCGGCCAGCGACAACGCCAGCAAGCTGATCAGCACCTTGCAGTTGGTCTACAACAAGGCGCGTCAGGCCGCGATCACCCAGGAAATTTCCGAAATCGTCGGCGGTGCGGCGGCGGTGTAAGTGCCGGGATTCGGGATTGGAGAATCGGGATCGGCAAGAGCAGCGAAGCGCGCTTTTGCGAATCCCGAATCGCGAATCCCCAATCACGAAATCCACGGGATGGCGCAGGCCATCCGGACAGAACTAAAGCTAACCGGAGCAGCAAAATGAGTCAGGGCAAGATCGTTCAGATCATCGGCGCGGTCGTCGACGTCGAATTCGCGCGTGCCGATGTGCCGAAGATTTACGACGCACTGAAGGTCGAAGGCACCGCCATCACGCTGGAAGTGCAGCAGCAGCTGGGCGACGGCGTCGTGCGCACCATCGCGCTCGGCTCCACCGACGGCCTCAAGCGCCACCTGGTCGCCACCAACACCGGCAAGGCGATCGCCGTGCCGGTCGGCACCGCCACCCTGGGCCGCATCATGAACGTGCTCGGCGAGCCGATCGACGAGCGCGGCCCGGTCCAGTCCGACGTGCAGTGGGAAATCCACCGCGAGGCGCCCGACTACGCCGACCAGTCCTCCAGCACCGAACTGCTGGAAACCGGCATCAAGGTCATCGACCTGATGTGCCCGTTCGCCAAGGGCGGCAAGGTCGGCCTGTTCGGCGGCGCCGGCGTCGGCAAGACCGTCAACATGCTGGAATTGATCAACAACATCGCGACCGAGCACTCGGGCCTGTCGGTGTTCGCCGGCGTCGGCGAGCGGACCCGCGAGGGCAACGACTTCTATCACGAGATGAGCGACGCCAACGTCATCGTCCAGGACGACCTGAGCAAGTCCAAGGTGGCGATGGTGTACGGCCAGATGAACGAGCCGCCGGGCAACCGTCTGCGCGTGGCGCTGACCGGCCTGACCATGGCCGAGTACTTCCGCGACGAAAAGGACGCCAACGGCAAGGGCCGCGACGTGCTGTTCTTCGTCGACAACATCTACCGCTACACCCTGGCCGGTACCGAAGTGTCGGCGCTGCTGGGCCGCATGCCGTCGGCGGTGGGCTACCAGCCGACCCTGGCCGAGGAAATGGGCGTGCTGCAGGAGCGCATCACCTCGACCAAGACCGGCTCGATCACCTCGATCCAGGCCGTGTACGTGCCCGCGGACGACCTGACCGACCCGTCGCCGGCGACCACCTTCGCCCACCTCGACGCCACCGTCGTGCTGTCGCGTAACATCGCCTCGCTGGGTATCTACCCGGCGGTGGATCCGCTCGACTCGACCAGCCGTCAGCTGGACCCGAACGTGATCGGCCATGAGCACTACGACACCGCCCGCCGCGTGCAGTCCACCTTGCAGAAGTACAAGGAACTGAAGGACATCATCGCGATCCTGGGCATGGACGAACTGTCCGAAGAGGACAAGCAGGCCGTGTCGCGCGCGCGCAAGATCGAGCGCTTCTTCAGCCAGCCGTTCCACGTGGCCGAAGTGTTCACCGGCTCGCCGGGCAAGTACGTGTCGCTGAAGGACACCATCCGCGGCTTCAAGGCCATCGTCGACGGCGAATACGACCACCTGCCGGAGCAGGCCTTCTACATGGTCGGCGGCATCGAGGAAGCGGTCGAGAAGGCCAAGAAGATGGCCGAGAAGGCGTAAGAGCCGGGATTCGGCATTCGGGATTAGGGATTCGCAAGGCGGCATCGAGGACAAGGGAGTGGGAGTGAGGACAAGGCGGCGCGACTGCTTTGCCCCATCCCCAATCCCCAATCCCCAATCCCGCTTCGCGCCAGCGAGGTAACCATGAGCACCATCCGTTGCGACATCGTCAGCGCCGAGCATGAGATCTACCACGGCGACGCCACCCTGGTGGTCGCGACCGGCGAACTGGGCGAGCTGGGCATTGCGCCCAAGCACGCGCCGTTGATCACCCGGCTCAAGCCCGGCAAGGTGGTGGTGACCACCGCGAGCGGCGAGCAGCTGGATTTCGCCATTTCCGGCGGCATCCTCGAGGTGCAGCCGCAGGTGGTGACGATCCTGGCCGACACCGCGATCCGCGCGCAGGACATCGACGAGGTGTCGGTGCGCAAGGCCAAGGAAGAAGCCGAGCGCCTGCTCGCCAACCGCGGCGAAGGCATGGACGTTGCCGAGGCGCAGGCCAAGCTGGCCGAGGTCACCGCGCAGTTGCAGGCGCTGGAGCGCCTGCGCAAGAACCTCAAGCACTGAGTTCCGTGCCACGCGGCCCAGCGGCCGCACGCGCGATGACGACGCCGGCTTCTGCCGGCGTTGTCGTGTCTGGGAAAGGCGGCGGGTGGACGGCACCGGCGCGCGGTGGTTGCGGGCGCGCTGCGACGTTGCCAGCGCGGAATGCGACGTCGCGCACGGCGCTGGCTTGCTGGTCGCTGACTCGGCGGTGTCGCCATGCGACAAGACGCGGGTGCGGTCATCGTGCGGTCGGTGGACTGCGGCAAGATGGCCGCCCGATCTGCGCTCCATCCCCCACCCGCAGACGGTTACCGGAGAATCGAGATGAGCCTGTCCGCTTCCGTTCCTCGTCCCTGTGCGCACGCCCTGACCGCCGTGCTGGCCGGCGCCATGTTGATGGGCTGCGCCTTGCCCGCGCGCAGCGCAACCCCGCTGGAGCCGCTGCTGGATCGCATCGTCGAGCGCAATGCGATCGGCGACCAGGTCGCGCTGAGCAAGTGGGACAGCGGCAAGCCGGTGCTGGATGCCACGCGCGAGGCCGCGGTGCTGGCCAGCGTGCGCGAGCAGGCGCCGGCGCACGGCGTGGATCCGGACGATGCCGCGCGCTTCTTCGGCATGCAGATCGAATCCAACAAGCTGGTGCAGTACGAACTGCTGTCGCGCTGGCATCTGCGTGGCCGCGCGCCCGACAGCCCGCGCCCCGACCTGACCGCGCTGCGTGCGCGCCTGGACCAGCTGCAGGGCGAGATGCTGGATGCGTTGCAGGCCAGCGCCGCGGTGCGCCAGGCGCCGGATTGCCCGGCCACGACCGCGCGTGCGGCCGAGGCCTATGCGCTGCGCTGGCAGCTGGACCAGTTGCACCGCACCGCACTGGTGCGCAGCCTGGGCGATTTCTGCCACTGAGTCGTCAGCCGCCGGGGCCAGCGGCGCGCTGGCTGCGGCCAAGGCGGCACTGGAGCCGCTCTGGCGCTCTGCAGGCCCGAACCATACTGGCCGTCTACGCTGCGCTCGTCGCGACTGAAGTCGCTCCTACAGGGCTCGCTGCATCCCGCGGGTCTTGTGGGAGGGGCTTCAGCCCCGACGGCTGTCGAAGCCGGTCGCTGTCCGGACTTCGCTGTTCGCGGCATGCAGTAGCAGGCGCACTCGTAGGAGTCAACTGTCATGCACCTGCGATGACAGGAGGAGCATATGGTGCGTGATCGCGCACGATGGCGTTGAGCCAGCGCAGGAACTTGTGCATACAGGCGACGATGGCGACCTTGGCCGGCTTGCCCGCTGCGCGCAGGCGCGCGTAGGTGTTGGCCAAGGGGGATTTGGCACGGATGCTGGCCCAGGTGGCCATGTACAGCACGCGCCGCACGTCGGCACGTCCGCCTTTGATGCGGCGTTGGCCTTTCCAGCAGCCGCTGTCGTGATTGAACGGGGCCAGCCCGACCAGGGCAGCGAGCTTGCGTGGCGGCAGCGTGCCTAGTTCTGGCAGCCGCGCGGCCAGAACCGCGCGCAGGATCGTGCCGAGCCCAGGCACCTTGGGTAGGCTCGAGCAGGTCTTGCCCTGCTGCTCGATCTCCTGCGTCAACGTCTGGATCTGCTGGTTCAGTAGGGCGATCACCTCTCGGCAGCGGTGTTGCACTTTGGCGCTGGTGATGTGCTCCAGGCGCCGCCGATGGACATCGCGCTGGCCCACCAGGGTGGCACGCAGGTCCAGCAGTTCGCGAAGAGATTGCTGGTGCTCAGGCACCACGGGCGTGAGGGTGGTCGGGATGTGCTGGGCGGCGATGGCCAGCAGGCGCGCGTCCAGGACATCGGTCTTGGCATGCAGGCCCAAGGCCTGGGCTAGTTTGCGCGGACGATCGGCGGCCATCCGCACTGCCGGCAGGTTCGCCTCTCGGAGCACCTGCAGCACGGCATGTTCGTAGCCGCCACTGGCTTCCAGCACGATCCGCTCGCAGCCCAACTCGGCCAGGCGTTGGGCCAGCGCACGCTGCCCCTGTGGCGTATTGGGTTGGGTCCAGGTCTGCTCGTCCGGCAGTACATGAATGACCAGTTCGGCCTTGGATACATCGATCCCGATATAGCGTCGCATAGACGTTCTCCGCAGTAGACTCAGGCACGAGAGCACTCCTGCCGACGCCCATGCTTGTGGAGTTCGAGCTCGCGACTCGGGCAACTGTTCGGGCTGATGAGGCAGGAGACACGGGGTGCGGCGGCGCTGACTCCTACTCGTGCTTGCTGGCACCACGGCTAAACGGCCTGCCGCACTCCGCTCTCACCTGCAACGATAGACCCTCATTTGACACAAGCGGCTTCAGCCGCGACAAGCTCTCCCGGTAACGCCCGGTCGCGGCTGAAGCCGCTCCTACGGTGCAACGCGTTCGTCGCGGAGGCTCGATGAGAGGCGATCGGAGATCGTTCCCATGAGCAGCTCGGTGCATCTGGGGCGTCTTCCATGGGAGATGGTTTCCACCCGACAGCCGTCGCCGCGGAGCGCAGGCCGGTGGCGCGCATCGCCGGCCCTCCAGGCCGTGCTCGCCAGCGCTAGCGATACACCAACTGCCGGCCCAGGAAGAACGACACCACCGCCAGCATGCCTTCGACTAGTGGCTTGGCCAGCCAGGCCAGGCGCAGGCCCAACCCGTGCGCGCACAGCGCCACCAGCCAGGTGCTGAGCGCGGTGAGCACCAGCCACATGGCCATGAAGCGGCCGAAGCGCCGCCAGCCCAGCCGCGCGGCGTCGCCGTTGGCGAAGGTGATGCGGCCGTTGAGCCAGAACCCGAGCAGGGCGCCGCAGACGCGGCCCAACACGTTGCCCGGCACGGTGGGCATGCCGGCCGCGGTGGCGGCGACGAACACGCTCCAGTCGACCAGCAATTGCAGCAGGCCGATCAGCAGGAACTGGCTGCCCTGGCGCAGGAGACCCATGAACATCCGCAGGAGAAGACGATCGCGCATGCTAGCGCCTGCCGCGCCGATGTGCAGCCCGCCGCGTGTGGCGCGATCGTGACGGCAGATGTGGCCGGCAGCCTCTAGAATTCGTCGTCCACCCGCACCGGAACCGCCCCATGAGTCTGCCCCTGCACGTCGTGATCCTCGCCGCCGGTGCGGGCAAGCGGATGAAGTCGGTCAAGCCCAAGGTGCTGCAGCCGATCGCCGGCCGGCCGATGCTGGCGCATGTGATCGAGACCGCACGCCACCTGCAGCCGGATGCGATCCACATCGTCCATGGCCACGGCGGCGAGGCGGTGCTGGCGGCCTTCGCCGACCAGCCGGACCTGCTGTGGGCCGAGCAGGCGCAGCAGCTCGGCACCGGCCATGCGGTGCAGCAGGCGATGGCGGCCGTGCCCGACGCGGCCACGGTGTTGGTGCTGTACGGGGACGTGCCGCTGATCCGTGCCGAGACCCTGACCCGCCTGCTGCATGCGCCAGGGCGCGTCGCGGTGCTGGTCGCCGAACCGGAGGATCCCACCGGCTACGGCCGCATCGTGCGCGATGCCGCCGGCAAGGTCGCAGCGATCGTCGAGCAGAAGGACGCCGACGACGAGCAGCGGCGCATCCGCACCATCAACACCGGCATCGTCACCGCCGAATCCACCGCGCTGAAGCGCTGGCTGGCGCAGCTGCGCAACGACAACGCACAGGGCGAGTACTACCTGACCGACGTGTTCGCCGCCGCCGCCGCCGAGTTCACCCCGGCCGAGATGGTGCTGGTGGCCGAGCCGATCGAGGCCGAGGGCGCCAACGATCCGTGGCAGCTGGCGCAACTGGAACGCGCCTGGCAACTGCGTGCGGCGCGTGCGCTGTGCGAACAGGGTGTGCAACTGATCGACCCGAACCGCGTGGACCAGCGCGGCCGCGTGCGCGCCGGCCACGACGTGCGCATCGACGCCAACGTGATCCTGGAAGGCGAGGTGGAACTGGGCGACGGCGTCAGCATCGGCCCGTTCGTGCGGCTGAAGGACGTGGTGCTGGGGCCGGGTACCGAGGTGCGTGCGCATTGCGATCTGGAAGGCGTGGTCACCGAGGGCGCGGTGCAGATCGGCCCGTTCGCGCGGCTGCGCCCGGGCACGGTGCTGGCCGACGGCGTGCACATCGGCAACTTCGTCGAGACCAAGAAGGCGGTGCTCGGTGTCGGCAGCAAGGCCAACCACCTGACCTACCTGGGCGATGCCACGATCGGCAGCGGGGTCAACATCGGTGCCGGCGTCATCACCTGCAACTACGACGGCGTCAACAAGTCGCAGACGTCGATCGGCGATGGCGTGTTCGTCGGCTCCAACAGCGCGCTGGTGGCGCCGCTGGAGATCGGCGACGGCGCCACCATCGGTGCCGGCTCGGTGATCACCCGCAGCGCGCCGGCCGGCAAACTGAGCGTGGCGCGGGTGCGACAGGAAACCATCGAAGGCTGGAAACGCCCGGGCAAGCGCGACTGAGGCATGGCCGGCCGCATGCGTCTGGCGCGCGCGCAGGAGCTGGCGCGGCTGCAGGAGATCGAGCGGCGTGCCGGCGCCCTGCTGCAGGGCCACGCGGCGCAGGCCGTGTTCGCAGCGCACGCGCTGGATGCGGAGTCGTTGCGTGCTGGACTGGCGCGCGAGCAGCTGTGGGTGGCGCTGGGCGAGGACGGCCAGTGCGTGGGCTATCTGCTCGGCGGGCGCCTGGACGAGGGCTTTCACGTGCAACAGATGGATGTCGATCCGCGTTTCGGGCGCCTAGGCCATGGCCGTGCGCTGCTGCGGCATGCGCGCGCGGCCGCGATGGAGGCGGGCCTGCGGTGCATGCTGCTGACCACCTTGCGCGATGTGCCGTGGAATGCGCCGTTCTACGCCAGCGAAGGCTTCGCCGAACTGCCGCCTGCGCAGTGGGGGCCGCAACTGCGCGCGACCTGGCAACAGGAATCTGCGCTCGGCTTCCCGATGCACCTGCGGGTGGCAATGCGCTGTCCGCTGCCGTCGCACTGAGCCTCGCGGCCGGCTCGCCGCTTCTCAGCTCGCCGCGACCGCTACATTCCTAGAGAGCCGGGTCTCCAATCCCCAATCCCCAATCCCCAATCCCGAACAGAATCAGCCGCGCTCGCCCTGCGGCAACTGCACCGTCACGCACAGTCCGCCTTCGTCGCGGTTGTGCAGCGACAGGCGGCCGCCGTGGGCTTCGACGATCTCGCGGGTCAACGCCAGGCCCAGGCCGGTGCCGTTGCGCTTGGTCGAATAGAACGGCATCAGCGCGTTGTGCAGCACTGCCTCGTTCATGCCGCTGCCGCGATCCAGCACTTCCAGGCGCAGCCAGTCCGGGCGGGTGGACACGCGCACGCGCACGCCGTCGACCGGTGTCTGTCCCTCGGGCAAGGATTCGTGGGCGTTCTTGACCAGGTTGAGCAGGGCCTGCTGCAGTTGCGCCGGATCGACCCGGCTGTGCAGGTCCGGCGACTCCAGTTCCAGCGCGAACGGAATGTGCTGCTGCAGCCCGGCCAGGAACTGCGCCCAGTGCACGGTCTGCAGTTGCGGCTGCGGCAGCTTGGCGAAGCGCGCATAGCCGCGGATGAAGCCTTCCAGGTGTCGCGCGCGCTCCTCGATGGTGCCGAACACCTCTTCCAGCCGCTCCACCTTCTGCCGCCGCACCAGCTCGGCGCCGGAGTGCGCCAGCGAGGCGATCGGCGCCAGCGAGTTGTTGAGTTCGTGGCTGATGACCCGGATCACCTTCTTCCAGGTGTGCACTTCCTGGCGGCGCAGTTCGGCGGTGAGCAGGCGGATCAGCAGCAGTTCGTGCGGGCGGCCGTTGAGATGGAAGCGGCGCTGCGACAGGTGATAGATCTGCTCCTCGTCCGGATCCTCGTCGCCGCCTTCGATGGCGAACAGGCTATCGCCGCCGCGCGAGATCGCCTCGCGCAACGGCCCCGGCACGCCTAGCAGCAGGTCGTCCAGGCGCTGGCCTTCCAGCTTCCAGCCGCTGTGCAGCAGCTTGCGCGCGGCCAGGTTGGAGAACACCACGCGGCGCAGGCCGTCGCCGCCCTTGGCGATGAGCAGCATCGCCACCGGAGTGTTCTGCACCATGGTGTCGAGCATCAGTTCGCGCTGCGCCAGGCCCTGGCGCTGCTCGCGCAGGATCTCGCCCAGTTGCGCGTGCGCGGCGACCATCTCGCCCAGTTCGTCGTCGCCGCGCCAGTGCACGCCGAAGTTGTATTCGCCGTCGCGGTAGCTGCTGACGGTGCCGGCCAGGGCGCGGAACAGCGAGCGCATCGGCGCGGTGGCGCGGCGCAGGGTCCACCACATCAGCAGCAGCAGGGCCAGCGCCGAGGCCGTCACCACTTCCCAGCCGCGGTCCATCCAGTAGGCCAGCAGCCACGGCAGGGCGGCGGCCAGCGCCAGCACCGGCAGCAGGCGCAGGAACAGCATGACGGTGAAGGAGCGGCGCAGTTTCATTCGCGCGGGATGCCGTAGCGGTCCATGCGCCGGTACAGCGCCTGCCGGCTCATGCCCAGCTCGGCGGCGGCCTGGGCGATGACGCCGTGCGCACGGCTCAGCTCGGCCACGATGCGCTCGCGGTCGGGTTCGGCGGCGGTGGCCGTGCGCGGCGCGGCGGGCTTGGGCAGGTTGAGGTCGGCGGCCTCGATCTGCGTGCCGCCGGCCAGCAGTTCGGCGCGCTGCACCACGTTGCGCAGTTCGCGCACGTTGCCGGGCCAGGCGTGGCGCTGCAGCGCCTGGCAGGCACCGGCCGACAGCGGCTTGTCGCCGGACAGGAAGTGCTCGGCCAGCGGCACGATGTCGCCGGGGCGCTCGGCCAGCGCCGGCAGCGACAGTTCCACCGCGTTGAGCCGGTAGTACAGGTCCTCGCGGAAACTGCCGTCGCGGATCATGCCGATGAGGTCGGCGTTGGTGGCGCTGATCACCCGCACCTTGACCTGCCGCTCGCGGTTGGAGCCCAGGCGCTCGAACCGGCCGGTCTCCAGTACGCGCAGCAGCTTCATCTGCCCGGCCAGCGACAGGTTGCCGATCTCGTCCAGGAACAGGGTGCCACCGTCGGCGGCCTCGAACTTGCCCTCGCGCACCTTGTTGGCGCCGGTGTAGGCACCGGCCTCGGCGCCGAACAGTTCGGCCTCGATCAGTTCGGCCGGGATCGCGCCGCAGTTCAGCGCCACGAACGGGCCGCGCCGCACCGAAGAGTTGGCCTGGATGATCTGCGCGATCTTCTCCTTGCCGCTGCCGTTGGGACCGGTGATCAGCACCGGCAGTTCCGAACGCGCGACCTGGCAGGCCAGGGCAATGGCGCGCTCGCTGGCGGGGTCGGCGAACACCGCACCGCACAGGTCGTAGCGCTGCGCCAATTGCTGGCGATGGCGGCGCTCGCCGTCGCGGCGGCGTTCCAGCTCGCGTCGTGTCTCCGACAGCTCCAGCAGGTTGTTGACCGTGGTCAGCAGCTTGCGGTCGTCCCAGGGCTTGGCCAGGTAGTCGGCGGCGCCGGCCTTGACCAGTTCCACCGCGCTGCTGAGCTGGGTCCAGGCGGTCAGCAGGATCACCGGCAGGTCCGGATGGCGCGTGCGGATCGCCTCGAACAGGGCCACGCCTTCCTCGCCGGAGGTGGTGTCGGCGGTGAAGTTCATGTCCTGCAGGACCAGGTCGATGTCGCCTTCGCCCAGGCGCTGCAGGCCGGCCTGCGGACTGTCGGCGTAGACGGTGTCGATGTCGTGCAGGGAGAACAGCACTTCCAGCGCGGTGGCGACCGCGGGGTTGTCGTCGATGATCAGCAGGCAGGGCATCGTGAACCTTGGGCGCGGAACGGCGCACCGGCGAAGAAAAACGGACCAGGCGGCATCATCGCAGTCTGCGTGGAGATTGTCGTGCCTGCGTGCATCGGCGCCTCAGACACTGCGCGTGGCCACCGCCGGCGGCACCGCGGCGGCGCGGCGCGCGGGCGGCAGGATCGCCAGCTGGCCGAGCAGCAGGAGCGCCGCAGCGACCGTCGGCAGGTAGCCCAGCGGCAGGCGTGGCAGGTCGTAGCGCTGCAACAGCGCTTGATTGAGCAGCAACGCCAGCACCATGCCCGCGGCGCTGCCGGCGCTCACGATCAGCAGGTTTTCGGTCTGGAAATGGCGCAGGATGTCGCGACGGGTCGCGCCGATGGCGCGGCGGATGCCGATCTGGCGCGTGCGTTGCTGCACCCAGAAACTGGCCAGCCCGCCGATGCCCAGGGCGGTCACGAACAACAGGCCCGTGGTCGCCGCGAGCAGCAAGCCGATCATGGTGGCATCGCGCTGGAAGTAGCGCTGCCGCAGTTGGGCGTAGCTGCGGCGCCCTTCGGCAGGAATCAGTCGCAGCGGTCCTGCCTGTGCGAGCGCGTCGGCCGCCGCGGCCAGGATCCGTTCGCGGTCCTGCGGCGCGCTGCGCAACAGGTATTGCACCTGGTTGCCCGCGGGCAGCTGCGGCGACAGCGCAGCCAGATGGTCGACCGCTGCGCCGCGCAGCGTCGTGCGCAGCAGATCGTCGACGACACCGACGACGACGGCGCCCTGGGCTCCGCCATACAGCGTTTTGCCGACAGCAGGTTGACCTGGCCAGAGTTGCCGCGCCAGCGTGCGGGTGACGATCACCGCGCTCGGTGTGGCAGTGGAATATTCGTCGGCTTGGAAGTCGCGGCCGGCGATCAGGTGCGCGCCCATGGCCTGCAAGAAACCTTGCGAGCCGGAGTAATACGTGGCCTGGATGCACCCTGTATCGTCCATCGACTGCTGCGCCATCGCGCGGTCCAGCGTCTGCCGGTCGGGGCAGTTGCCGTAGTCGTTGGCGCCGCCGGACAGCGGCAGGCTGAAGCCGATCGCGGCGGCTGCGGTGACACCGGGAATGCTGCGCAACGCCCGCAGATCGGATTGTTGCTGGGCCAGCGCATTGCCATCGCTCTGGACGCCGCGCACCGAGATCAGCGAAAGTTCTTCCTCGGGCAAGCCGCTGGAGACCCGCAGACGTTCGATGCGCCCACCGATCAGGAACACGGCGTTGGCGACGAAGGCGCAGGTCAGGGCGACCTGCAGCGCCAGCAGCGCGGCGGTGAGGCGGTGATGCTGCAGGCTGGAGAGGATGGGACGGATCGGCAGATTCATGTCAGGTCCTTGATCTGCAGGGCGGGGTCGATCCGGCTGGCCCGCCAGGCGGGCAGCAGGCCCGCCAGCAGTGCGGCGATCACCGCCAATGCCACGGTGGCGAGCAACATCTGCAGGTCCATCCGCGCCAGCCTGGCGTAGTCGTCCGGGCGCTGGCGCACGCTCCACAGACCCATTTCGGCGATCGCGATGCCCACTGCGCCACCGAGCAGCCCGATCAGCGCGGCCTCGCTGCCGAACTGCAGGAACACGTGGCCGCGGCGGGCACCGAGCGCGCGTCGCACGCCGATCTCGCCGCCGCGGCGCAGGAATTTCGCCAGCAGCAAGGCGATCACGTTGACCAGACAGATCCACAGGAAACCCAGCGCCATCAGTGTCTGCAGGCGCAGATCGTCGGGCACCATCCGCAGGTGGCGCAGCCAGTCCATCAACGCATACAGCCGCGCCCGCTCCGGCGGCCGCTGGAAGCGGCCGCTGGCGTGCTGTGTCGCGGCGTAGTCGTAGAGCAGGCGCTGGTAAGCGGCGACCTGCTGCGGCGTGTCCAGGCGCACCCAGAACTGCAGCCAGCTGGTCGACGGATCCTTGCGTCGCGCCGCGTCGTCGCCGTTGAAGCTGTTCCAGCTGCTGATGTTGCTGTTGACGTCCAGTGCCAGTTCCATCGCGGTCGACAGCGGCAGAAAGAAATCGTCGCGCTGGCCGAAACTGCCCTTGCTGCCCGGGTCGGCGTAGAACAGCGGTTGCGGATCCCAATCGCCGGTCACGCCGATCACCTCGAAGCCGATGCGCTTTTCCCCAAGCGCCACCCGCTGGCCGACCGGATCGCGCGCGCCGAACAGGGTGTCGGCCAGGGTGCGGCTCAGCACGATGACGCGGGCGTGGCGCTGGTCCTCCGCCGCGCTCCAGCCGTGGCCACGCTGCAAGGGGATGCCGAACAGGGCGAAGAACCCGGCGCTGGTGTAGCGGCCGCTCAGGTCGAGCGGCGCTTGCGCCGCGCGCGGCGGCCACAGCAAGACCTGCCCGCCGGCCATCGCCGCCTGCGGTGTGGCGGGTGCGGCACGCAGCAGCGCCATGGCGTCGGGCCAGGTGAGGTTGTCGGCCGGATCGCCCCACTCCTGGTTGTCCGGGTAGCTGCTCGGCAACGGATCCAGATGCGGGGTGTAGAGCGCACCGCTCCTGTCCGGCAGCGGGTCGCGCGACATCACGTGCAGCACCGTCAGCATGGTCATGCTCGCGCCGATGCCCAGGCCGATCGCCAGCACCATCAGCGCGGTGGCGATCGGCGTGCGCCGCAGGCTGCGCCAGGCCAGCAGCAGATAATGGTTCAGCATCCTGCTTCTCCTCGTTTGAACGGTGGCCGCGTTCGCTCAGACACTGCGCGTGGCCACCGCCGGCGGCACCGCGGCGGCGCGGCGTGCGGGCAGCAGCACCGCGAGCTGGCCGAGCAGCCACAGCGCCAACGCGCCGACCGGCAGGTACCACAATGGCAGCCGCGGCAGTTCGTAGGCGCTCATCAGATACAGGTTGGCGGCGTAGGCCAGCAGCATGCCGAGGACGATGCCGGCGCTGGCGAGCAGGAAGTTCTCCAGCTGGAAATGCCGCAGGATCTGCGTGCAGGTGGCGCCGAGCGCGCGGCGGATGCCGATCTGCTTGGTGCGCTGCTGCACCCAGAAGCTGGTCAGGCCGACGATGCCCAGCGCGGTGACCAGCAGCAGCAGGACGCACACGCCGACCAGGAGCCAGGCCATCGCCTGGTCGTCGCGGTAGTAGTCCGCGCGCGCTTGTTGCAGGGTCTTGCCGCCCTTCACCATCCGCCGTGGACCGTGTTGCGACAGCGTCGCCTTGGCTTGCCGCAACACCGCCTCGCGCTGTGCCGGGTCGCGCACGCGCAGCAGGTAGGTGCCGCGATCGTAGGGAACGTTCACCGGGAACAGCATCGTGTCCTCGTAGTGGCCGACGTTCCCGCCTTCGCGGGGTTGCACCAGGCGTTGCACCACGCCGACGACCCGGTGTTCGCCGTAGACGTAGATGGTGCGGCCCACGGCGTTCTGGCCGGGGAACAGGCGTTGCGCCAGCGACTGGCTGAGGATGACCGAGGGCGGGATGCGCTTGGCCACCGGATCGCGCAGTTGCGCGTCGTCGATGAACTCGTCGTCCGCGAAGCGGCGCCCTGCGACCAGATGCAGCCCTAGGGTATCGAGCAGCCGCGCGTCGCCGAAGTACTGCACCGCATGCAGGGTGCTGCGTTCCTGGTCCGGGCGCAGCGACACGCCGCTGTAGCCGAGCGAATCGCCGAAAAGCGGCTGGTTGATGATGCTGGCCTCGCGCACACCCGGAATGCGTCGCAGTGCGTCCAGGTCGGCGCGGGTCTGCGCGGCGCTGTTGCCGTCGCTGACCACGCTGCGGCTGCGCAGTTGCACCAGTTCCTGCTCGGCGGCGCCGCTGGGCCGCTGCATGCGTTCGAGCCGCTGATTGATCAGGAACAGCGCGTTGCAGACGACGGCGCAACTGAAAGCGATCTCCAGCACGATCAGGCTGGCGGCGACGCGGTGCTTGCGCAGACTGGAGAGGATGGGATGGAGGGACACGGTGGGAGTTCCTGGCGGAGAGGGCGCGCGCGGCGCGTCATTGCGACTTGAGTTGCAGGGCGGTGGACACGCGCATCGCTTGCCAGGCCGGCAGCAGGCCGGCGAGCAGCGCGCTGCCAAGACTCATCGCCAGGGCGAGCAGCAGCATGCGGCCGTCCAGGTGCGCCAGCGCGGCGTAGTCGGCCGGCTGCTGCCGCACCAGCCAGGTGCCGATCCAGGCCAGCAGCAGGCCGCCGGCGCCGCCGGCCAGGCCGATCGCCGCCGCTTCGATCAGGTGCTGGGCGAAGATCGTCCGCCGCGAGGCGCCGAGCGCGCGGCGCACGCCGATCTCGCCGCTGTGGCGCAGGAACTTGGCCAGCATCAGCCCGGCGGTGTTGAGCAGGCAGATGCCCAGGAACGCCAGCGCCAGCCCCACCTGCAGGCGCACGTCGGAGGGCACGGCGTGGTTGCGGTCCAGCCAGGTCATCACGTCGCTGAGGCGGATGTCCGGCGGATGGTGGAAGCGGCCGGCGTCGCGCTGCTGCCGCGCATAGGCCTGCAGCGCGTCCAGGTAGGCGGCGCGCTTGGCCGGGCTGTCCAGTTCCACCCAATACTGGATCCAGGCGCAGGGGGCGTTCGCACTGGTCCTGTTGCCGGCATGGTCGCCCCAGCAGGACATCGAACCGCTGACGTCCAGGTCCAGGTCGCGCGCGGTGGAGAACGGCACGAACACGTCCTCGCTGTCGCCATACTCGGTGTTGGTCAGGTCGTAGAAGCGCGGGTTCATGTCCCAGGCGTCGATCACCCCGACTACGCGCAGCACGGTATCGCCAATCTGGAGCTGGCGGCCGACACTGTTGGCGTCGCCGAACAGTTGGGTATTGAGCCGCCGCGAAATCACCGCGACACGCGCGCGCCGGGCATCGTCGTCCGCGGTCCAGGCGTGGCCGTAGCGCATCGGCACCGCGAACATCGGAAAGAAGTCGGCGCTGGTGTAGCGCGCTTCGGCGCCGAACGGGGTCAGCTGCGGCTGCGCCGGCACCACCGTCACGCTGCCGGCCGACATCATCGCCTGGCGGTCGCCGCGCCTGTCGCGCAGCAGCGCCTCGGCATCGCGGCGGGTCAGTTGCTGCGGGTCGGTGTCGTTCGGATCGTAACGGTCGTCCGGCTCGACGTTGAGTTCGACGTTGAACAGCTGCGCGCTCTTGCCGGGAATGGGATCGGCCGCCAGCACGTGGAACACGGTCAGCGTGGTCATCGACGCGCCGATGCCGACCGCGATCGCCAGTACCATCAGTGCGGTCAGCAGGCGGTTGCGACCGAAGCTGTGCAGCGCCAGTTTGCAGTAGTAGCCGAACATCGGGCGTCCTGAAGAAAAAAGGCCGGCCGGAGCCGGCCAAGGGGATGGATCAGGTGCTGCGGGTGGCCACGGCCGGCGGCACGTCGGCGGCGCGGCGGGCCGGCGCGAACACCGCCAGCTGGCCGAGCAGCCACAGCGCCACCGCGCCGATCGGCAGGTAGGCCAGCGGTAGCCGCGGCAGCTCGTACTTGCCCATCAGCCACTGGTTGATGGCGTAGGCCAGCAGCATGCCGAGCACGATGCCGGTGCTGGCCAGCAGGAAGTTCTCGGTCTGGAAGTAGCGCAGGATCTGCCCGCGGGTGGCGCCGAGCGCACGGCGGATGCCGATCTGCTTGGTACGTTGCTGCACCCAGAAGCTGGCCAGGCCGACGATGCCCAGCGCGGTGACGATCAGCAACGCGACGCAGACCGCGCCGAGCAGCCACACCATCGCGCGGTCGCCCTGGAAGTAGGCGTCGCGGATCTCGCTGTAGGTCTGCTGCTTGAGTACCAGACGGCTGCTGTCGACCTTCATCAGCGCCGCGGTGGCCGCGTTCAGCACTTCCTGGCGCCGGGCCGGGTCGGTGACCCGCAGCACGTACAGCCCGTCGGTGTAGTTCAGCCGGAACGGCAGCAGCATCGCGTAGTCGATCTCGGCCAGGCCGCTGGTAGCGGTCGGCCGCGCCAGGGTCTCGACGATGCCGACCACGCGGGCGCCCACCGGCCCGGTATAGACGGTCTTGCCCAGCGCGTTCTGCCCCGGGAACATCTTCTCCGCGGTGGCGCGGTTGAGGATGATGGCGGTGCCCTTCTCCTGGATCCGTTTGTCGGTCTGCGCGGCTTCCAGATCCATGTACTCGTCGGGGGCGAAATCGCGCCCGGCCACCAGCTTCAGGCCCAGGGTCTTCAGCGTGCCTTCCTCGGCCATGTATTGCGCGGCATTGAGGGTGGGCCGCTCCTGGTCCGCGCTCAGCGACAGGCTGGTGTTCCAGGAGTAGTGGACGAACGGCACCTGGTTGAGCACGGTGGCGTTGCGCACGCCGGGCACCGCGCGCAACGCGGCCAGGTCCTCGCGGGTGCGCGCGGCGGCGTTGACCTGCTGGCCGATGCCGCCCAGCGAGATCGTCACCAGTTCCGACTCGGCGATGCCGCTGGGCCGGTGCAGGGTCTCGATGCGGTTGCCGATCAGGAACAGCGCATTGCAGACGATCGCGCAGGCCAGGGCGATCTCCAGCACGATCAGCGCGGCGGCGGTCTTGTGGCGGCGCAAGGTGGACAGGATGGGGCGGATATCCATGGCGATGACCTTGTGAGAATGCGTGGAAGGCGCAGGGCGCGCAGGATCAGGACTTCAGCTGCAGGGCGGGCGCGACCTGGATGGCGCGCCACGACGGCAACAGGCCGGCGAGCAGGCTGGCGCCCACCGCCATCGCGAAGGTCAGTGCCAACATGCTCGGATCCAGGTGCGCCAGCTTGGCGTAGCTGGCCGGCTGCTGGCGCACGGCCCACAGACCGAGCGTGGCCAGGCCGAGACCGGCCACGCCGCCGGCCAGGCCGATGGCGCCGGCCTCCACCAGGCATTGCGCGAAGATCGCCCCACGCGAAGCGCCGAGCGCGCGACGCACGCCGATCTCGCCGCTGCGGCGCAGGAACTTGGCCAGCAGCAGGCCGACGGTGTTGAGCAGGCACACCAGCAGGAAGCCCATCGCTAGCCATAGCTGCAGGCGCACGTCGCCGGGCACCACTTCGTTGTGGTCCAGCCACTGCATGACGTTGCGCAGGCGCACGTTGTTGGGGCGCTGGAAGCGGCCGGCGGCGCGCTGCTGGGCCGAATAGTTCTCCAGGTAGGCCTTGTAGTCGGCAGCCTGCGCCGGGTTCTCCAGTTCCACCCAGTACTGCACCCAGGCGCACGGCGCATTGAGCGCGGTCTGGTCGCCGTTGCTGTCGCCGAAGCAGTTCATGCTGCCGTTGCGGTCCATCTTCAGATCCATCGCCACCGAGAACGGCAGATAGGCCTGTTCGTCCGACCCATAGGTGTTGGTGACGTCGTAGAAGCGCGGCTTGACCTCCCAGGTGTCGAGCACGCCGACGATGCGGAAGGTGTTCTGGTCCATGCGCAGTTCGCGGCCGACGCTGTCGCCGCCGTCGAACAGCTTCTCGTTGAGCTTCCTGCTGATCACGACCACGCGGTCGTGGCGCTCGTCTTCGGTGCCGGTCCAGCCGTGGCCGTACTGGAACGGCGTGTCGAACATCGGAAAGAAGTCCGCCGACGTGAAGCGCACTTCCGACTTGAACGGCTTCAGACCGCTCTTGGTCGGTTCGATCGCCACGCTGCCGCCGGTCATCAGCGCCTGGCGCTTGGCGCGCTTCTCGCGCAGCAGCGCCTCGGCATCGAAGCGCGTGTTCTGCGAATCCGGTTCCTCGCCCGGCTGGAAACCGGCCTTGGGCTGCGCATCCACCTGCACGTAGAACAGGCGATCGCTCTTCTGCGGAATCGGGTCGCCGGAGAGCACGTAGAACACGGTCAGCGTGGTCATGCTGGCGCCGATGCCCAAGGCGATGGCCAGCACCATCAGCGCGGTGAGGACGGTGTTGCGGCGGAAGCTGCGCAAGGCGAGGCGGACGTAGTAGCCGAACATGGGAGCTCCGGGGTCAGGCGCTGCGGGTGGCGGTGGCGGGTGGGACGGCGGCGGCGCGCAGGGCCGGGCCGAGGACGGCGAGCTGGCCGAGCAGCCACACCGCGACGATGCCGGTGAGCACGGTCGGCGAAGACAGCCGCTCCAGTTCGAATCGCTGCATCAGCCACTGGTTCATGACGTAGGCAAGCACCGCGCCGAGCAGCGCGCCGCCGCCGACGATCAGCAGGTTCTCGGTCTGGAAGTAGCGCAGGATGTCGCCGCGGGTGGCGCCAAGCGCGCGGCGGATGCCGATCTGCCGGGTGCGCTGCTGCACCCAGAAGCTGGCCAGCCCGCCGATGCCCAGCGCGGTGACCGTGAGCAGGATCAGGATGATCGCCAGCAGCATCCGCGCCACTGCGCTGTCGCTCTTGAAGTACTCGGTCCGCAGCTCCTGCATGGTGCTCACGCGCTGCTGCACGTAGGTCGGGTTGGCGCGCTGCATCGCCGCGGCCGCGCGCGGCAACGCCTGCGCCAGTTGCCCGGGCGTGCTGCGGATCAGGTAGCCGCCGCCCCAGCCTTCGCTGCCGATGCGGATCTCGGCCAGCAGCGCATCGGCATCGTCGTCGTGACCTGTGATCTCGCCGCGCACCGGCGCCATCACTCCGACGATGTCCAGGCGCACCGGCTGGTTGAAGGTGCTGGTGTAGAGCGTGCGCCCCAGCGGCGACGTGCCGGGGAACAGTTTGGCGGCCAGCGAGGGCGTGATCAGCGCCGGCAGGCGCCGCTCGATCTCCGGCGGCGCGCCGAACAGGTCCGAGGCGCCGGTGAGCTCCGCATCGCGCAGGTCGCGGCCGGCGACGATGCGGATGCCCAGCGTGCGGTTCAGGCCCTGGCTGCCGAGGAACAGGCGGGCACGGGCGACCGGTTGCGTGGCCTGCGGCTGCAGGAACAGTTGCGCCTGCGTCGGGCCCCACAGCGGCGGCGTGCCGAACGCCGCCGCTTCCACGCCAGGCACCGCCTGCAGCAGGTCCAGGCTGCGGCCGACGCTGCTGATGCTGCCCGGCTCGCCGACCACACTGATGCTCTGGATCAGGCCGATATCCTGTTCCATCACCCCGGTCGGGGTCTGCACGCGCTGGTAGGTGCGGGCGATGATGAACACCAGGTTGCACAGCACCGCCAGGGTCAGGGCGATCTGCAGCGCCATCAGCACCACCGCGGCGCGATGGCTGCCCAGGGCGGACAGGATGGGGCGTACCGGAGGCAGCGGGGTCATAGCGATTTCACCTGCAGGGCGGGGGCGATGCGCGAGGCGCGCCAGGCCGGCCACAGGCCGGCGGCCAGCGCCGAGAGCGTGGCCACCGCCAGGGCGATGCCCAGGATCGCGGGATCGGCATGCGCCTGCTGCGCGTAGGCCACCGGTTGCTGGCGCACCAGCCACAGGCCGATCCAGGTCAGCGGAATGCCGAGCAGGCCGCCCAGGCAGCCGATCAGCGCCGATTCGGCCAGGCATTGCGCGAACACCGCGCGGCGGCTGGCGCCGAGCGCGCGGCGCACGCCGATCTCGCCGGCCTTGCGCATGAACTTGGCGACCAGCAGGCCGACCGCATTGAGCAGGCACACCAGCAGCACGCCGAAGGCGATCCAGGTCTGCATGCGCACCGTGGCCGGCACCACCCGCTTGTAGTCCAGCCAGTCGACCAGGCTGCGCAGGCGGGTGTTGGGGGTGCGTTCGAAGCGGCCGAGCTGGCGTTGCTGCGCGCTGTAGGCTTCCAGCGCCGCGCGGTAGCGCCGCACCTGCTCGGGCGTGTCCAGCCGCACCCAGTACTGCACCCAGGTGCATTGCGCGGCCTTGGGATCGTGCAGGCCGGCCTCGCCATCCTTGCCCCAGCACTGCATCGGCCCGTAGCCGTAGTCCTGCGGCAGGTCCAGCCAGGTCTCGAACGGCATGTACAGTTCCTCCGGCGGCGTGTACGCGCCGGAGTTGAGATCGTAGAAGCGCGGCTGCGCGTTCCAGGCGTCGATCACCCCGATCACCCTGAACGGGCGGGTGGCGATGGTCAGGGTCTTGCCGACGCTGTCCGCGCCGCCGAACAGCGCGTCGTTGAGCTGGCGGCTCAGCACCACCACCGGCGCGCGCTGGCTGTCGTCGCGCCGGCTCCAGCCGCTGCCGTACAGGAAGCGCATGCCGAACATGCCGAACAGGTCGGCCGTGGCGGCGCGCGTGGTGAGCATGCGCAGGGGGCTGTTGGGCACGGTCTGGCGCACCGGCAGCCAGTTCGCGCTGGTCATGGTCTGCGCCGGCGCCGCCTGCGCCCGATACAGCGCGGTCGCGTCCTGCCAGGTCAGCTCGTCCGGCGGCTCGGGGTCGGCGCTGGGCAGGTTGCGCGGACGCGGATCCAGTTGTGGATGGAACAGCGTGGCGCTGCGCCCGGGCAGCGGGTCGCCGGAGAGCGTATGCAGCACGGTCAGCATGGTCATCGACGCGCCGATGCCCAGCGCCACGGCCAGCACCATCAGCGCGGTGAGGATGCGGTTGCGGCCGAAGCTGCGCAGCGCCAGGCGGAGGTAGTAGGCGAACATGCGGGCTCCGGGTCAGGCGCTGCGGGTGGCGATGGCGGGGGCGACGGCGGCGGCGCGCAGGGCCGGGCCGAGCACGGCGAGCTGGCCGAGCGCGCACAGCAGCAGCGCGCCGACCGGCAGGTAGCTGGCCGGCAGCCGTTCCAGTTCGAACACCTGCATCAGCAGCACGTTGCCGCCGTAGGCCAGCAGCATGCCCAGCGCCACGCCAGCGCCGACCAGCAGCAGGTTCTCGGTCTGGAAGTAGCGCAGGATGTCGCGGCGGGTGGCGCCGAGCGCGCGGCGGATGCCGATCTGCTTGGTGCGCTGCTGCACCCAGAAGCTGGCCAGGCCGACGATGCCCAGCGCGGTCACCAGCAGCATCGCGACGATGATCGCGACCAGCAGCCCGGTCATCGCGCGGTCGCTCTGGAAATAGGTCTGGCGCAGCGCGTCCAGCGGTTGGCTGTTGGCGTTGTCCAGCACCGCCTCGGGCACCGCCCGCGCCACCGCTGCGCGCGCCTGCGCAAACACCCGCGGCAGGTCGCGCGGATCGGCGCGCAGCACGTAGGTGCCGGACTGCTCCGCCTCGCGCACCGGGATCACCACCGACCAGTCGCTGCCGATCACGCCATCCTCGCTGCGGCCGGGGTCGGGACGCGCCAGATGCGCCAGCGTGCCGATCACGCGGAAATGGCCGCCGGCCCAGAATTCCTTGCCCAGCGGATCCTGGCCCGGCCACAGGTGCGCGGCCAGCGCCCGCGTGATCCACACGCCGGCCGCGGTCGGGACGCCGTTGACGAGCGGCTGGTAGTCCGCGTCGGCGAACGCGCGGCCGCTGTCCGGCTTCAGCGCCAGCGCGGCGACGGCGCCCGGGCTGAGCATGTAGAAGTGCGGCACGCCGCCGACCTGGGTGCAGTCCTGGTCCAGGCACAGCCCGTTGTTGAACACCGGCGGCGCGAACGGCACGGTGTTGATGGCGCCGGCCGCGCGCACGCCGGGCGTGCGCCGCACCGCATCCAGCGCGCGCGCGTTGACGTCGGCAGCGTTGCAGCCGTCGCAGCCGGACAGCGTCACCAGGCCCAGCGCGGACTCGTCGATGCCGCTGCGCAGATGCACCAGCTCCAGGCGGTTGCCGATCAGGAAGAAGGCGTTGCACAGCACCGCACAGGCCAGCGCCACTTCCAGCGCGATCAGCGTGGCCGCAATGCGATGGCGCGACAGCGCGCTGAGGATGGGCGTGATATGCATGGTCGCGGGCCCCGGTTACAGACTCTTGAGTTGCATGGCTGGCGCGATACGGCTGGCGCGCAGGGCGGGGAACAGGCCAGCCGCGAGGCTGCAGGCGATCGCCAGGGCGAAGGTGCCGGCGAACGTGGTCAGGTCCAGGTGCGCCAGGTCGGCGTAGGCGGTGGGCTGCTGGCGCACGCTCCACAGGCCGATCAGGGTCAGCAGCCAACCGCCGGCGCCGCCGACCAGGCCGATCACGCTGGCCTCGGTCAGGCACTGCGCGAAGATCGCGCGGCGCGAGGCGCCCAGCGCACGGCGCACGCCGATCTCGCCGCCGCGGCGCAGGAACTTGGCCAGCAGCAGGCCGACGCTGTTGAACAGGCACAGGCCCAGGAACGCCAGCGCCAGCCAGCTCTGCAGGCGCACGTCGCCCGGCACCACGCGGTTGTGGTCCAGCCATTGCGGCAGCGACAGCAGGCGCGCGGTATCGGCGCGGCCGATGCGGCCGGCGGCATGCTGCTGCGCGGCGTAGTCGGCCAGCAGTCGGCGGTAGTCGGCGATCTTCGCCGGCGTGTCCAGTTGCACCCACAACTGCAGCCACACGCACGGTGCGTTGCGCAGATCCATGTTGGCGTCCGGCTTGCCGAAGCAGGTCCACGGCTGGATGTGGCCGTCGTTGACCTCCAGGCTGCTGGACAGCGGCATGAACACGTCCTGCGGCCGTCCGTAGAAACTGCCGGTATCGCCATGGGCGAAGCTGCCGCCGGCCAAGGTGTAGAACAGCGGCGACGGCCGCCACGGCGCCAGCACGCCGACGATGCGCACCGCGGTGCCGCGCACCAGCAGCGTGCGGCCGACGCTGTTGCGTCCGCCGAACAGCTTGGCGTTGAGGTCGGAGGAGATCACCGCCACCCGCGCCCGGTCCTCGTCCTCGCGCGCGCGCCAGCCGCTGCCGTAGGCGAACGGCACCTGGAACATCGGGAAGAAATCGGCCTGGGTCATCAGCAACTGGGTCATGAAGGCCGGTGCGGCGCTGTCCGGCGCACGCAGCTTGATCTCGCTCTCGGCGACCATGGCCTGGCGATCGGCGCGCGCGCGCTTCCACAGGTCCATGGCCGAGGGGTAGTCGAGCTTGTCGTACGGCTTCTGGTTGGCGCCGTTGCTGGGGCGCGGATCCAGTTGCGCGAAGAAGATCTGCTGGCTGCGCCCCGGCAGAGGGTCGCCGGAGAGCAACCGCATCACCGTCAGCGTGGTCATCGCCGCGCCGATGCCCACGGCGATGGACAGCACCATCAGCGCGGTGAGTACCGGGCTGCGGCGCAGGCTGCGCCACGCTTGCTGGAAGTAGTAGCCGAGCATGTCGATCTCCGCGCCGTCGCCGTGCCGGTCAGCGCGTGGCCGCGGCGTCGCTGCCGCCTTGCACCAGCACCGGGTCGCGCTGAAGGTCGGTGGCCTGGCCGTCGACGATGTGCACGTTGCGCTGCGCGCGCGCGGCCAGTTCCGGATCGTGGGTGACCATGACGATGGTCGAGCCCTGCGCGTTGATCTCCTCCAGCAGTTCCATCACCCCGCGCGCCATCTGCGAGTCGAGGTTGCCGGTCGGTTCGTCGGCCAGCAGCAGGCGCGGGCTGCCGGCCAGGGCGCGGGCGATCGCCGCGCGCTGCTGCTGGCCGCCGGACAGTTCGGACGGATAGTGCTTCATGCGCGAGCCCAGCCCGACCCGGCTCAGCGCCTCCTCGATGCGCTGCTTGCGCTCGGCCGCGCCCATGCCGCGGTAGCGCAGCGGCACGTCGACGTTGTCGAACAGGTTGAGGTCGGGGATCAGGTTGAAGCCCTGGAAGATGAAGCCGATCTTCTGGTTGCGCATGCGCGAGCGCGCATCGTCGTTGAGGTTGCTGACGTCCTGGCCGTCGAGCAGGTACTGGCCGCTGGTGAAGGTCTCCAGCAGGCCGGCGATGTTGAGGAAGGTGGTCTTGCCCGAACCCGACGGCCCGGTGACGGCGACGAACTCGCCCTCGCGGACATGCAGGTCCAGCGAGCGCAACGCATGCGTCTCGACCTGTTCGGTGCGGAAGACCTTGGAGACGGCGCGCATTTCGAGCATGGCATGAGTTCCTGTGGTGGTGGAGCGGGGATTGGGGATTGGGGATGTTGGGATTCGGAATCAGTGGCCAGGAAAGGAAAACGAGAGAGGCTTGCGAATCCCCAATCCCGATTCCCCAATCCCGGCTTCTAATGCACCGTGACCTGCGGCGCGTCGCCGAACAGATCGCTGCCGGAGACGACCACCCGGTCGCCCGGCTGCAGGCCCGAGCGCACTTCGACCTCGCCCAGGCTGGTGACGCCCAGTTCGACCGGGCGACGCACCGCCGAGTCGCCGTCCATGACATAGGCGTAGCGGCCGCCGGACTGTTCGACGAACGGGCCGCGCTCGAGCTTGAGCACGTTCTTGCGGGTATCCAGCAGCACCCGCGCGCTCATGCGCTGGCTCTGGCGCAGGCCCGGCGGCTGCTTGTCGGTGAAGCGGATGCGGGCGTTGACCTCGCCGTTGACCACTTCCGGCGACACCGCCGAAATCGCCCCGGCGAAGGGTTCGCCGGCACCGCTGGTCAACTGCGCCGGCATGCCGATCGCCAGGTCGCGGGCGAAGCTCTCCGGCACCTTGATCTCCAGTTCGAACTTGGACAGATCGACCACGCTCAGCACCGGCGCGTTGGCGGCGACGTTGGTGTGCTGCGACACCTGCACCTGGCCGACCTGGCCGTCGAACGGCGAGCGCAGGGTCAGCAGGTCGACCTGGCGCTGCACCTCGGCCACCACCGCGCGCTGGCGCTCGGCGAGCAGGCGCTTGTTGCGCGCGTCCAGCGAGGCGCCCTGCGCCTGCAGGCCGGAATCCTTCTGCGCATGGCTCATCGCGATGTCGGCCTTCTTCAGCGTGTCCTGGGCCTTGGCCAGTTCCACCTGCGGCACCGCGCCGCCTGCGTAGCCGCGCTGGTAGCGCTCCAGGTCGCGGCTGGCGGCCTGCCGCTCGATCTGCGCCTGGTCGATCAGCTTGCTGGCGTTGGCGCGGGCCAGGCTCGCGTCCAGGTCGGCGCGGCCGGCCTCCGCTTCCAGGCCGGCCAGGGTGGCCTCTTCCTGCGCCAGCTTGCTGCGCAGTTCCGGGCTGTCGATCTCGGCCAGCTCCTGGCCCTGCTTGACCACATCGCCGGCGACCACCTTCAGGGTCACCGTGCCGCCGGAGATGGCGTACAGGGTGGGGCTGTTGGCGGCGATCAGGCGTCCGTCGGCGGAGATGTCGCGGACCAGGTCGCCGCGGGTCACCGTGGCGATGCGCACGCGCTGCGCGTCGAACGAGCGGCTGCCGGCGATCCAGCCGCGCGCGGCGAAGGCGATGCCCAGCAGCACCAGCGCGGCGATCGCCCCGGGCCACAGCCAGCGGCGCCAGGCGGCGGAGCGGGGGCGGGCGAGAACCTGGTCCTGGGCGGAGGTGTCACGGATCATCGGACGATCGCAGTGGTGAGGATGGGGACTCCATCGCACGATGCGTGCCAACTGCAAGCCATTGAATTGTATGGGTGTGGCCGGCGCGGACAGGTGTCCGGGTGTCCGCGGACACGTTCGCGGACACTAGGGCGTGTCACTAACCCCGAGCCTGCCAGAACCAACGCGGCATCCTCGGGAATGGGTGACTCGCCCTGTGTCCGGTAGCGGACAGCGGCGAGACATTCAGCGGACTTGGCTAGAATGGCGGACTTTTCGGGAAGGGCGTGGCTATGTGCGGTATCGTCGGTGCGATCGCGGATCGCGATGTGGTTCCGGTCCTGATCGAAGGCCTGAAACGCCTGGAATACCGCGGTTATGACTCGGCCGGCATCGCCGCCATCGCCGACGGACAGGTGCGCCGCGTGCGCCGCACCGGCCGCGTGGCGGAGACCGAAAGCGCCGCGCAGGCCGAGGGACTGCACGCGCCGCTGGGCATCGGCCACACCCGCTGGGCCACGCACGGCGGCGTCACCGAGGCCAATGCGCACCCGCACGTCAGCCACGGCGACCTGGCCCTGGTCCACAACGGCATCATCGAGAACCACGAACAGCAGCGCGAGCGCCTGACCGCGCTCGGCTACGTGTTCGAATCGCAGACCGATACCGAGGTCATCGCCCACCTGATCCACCACTACATCGAGCAGGGTCGCGACCTGCTCGGCGCGCTGCAGGCGGCGGTGAAGGAACTGACCGGCGCCTATGCCGTGGCCGCGGTCAGCAAGTTGCGCCCGGATCTGCTGGTGTGCGCGCGCATGGGCTGCCCGCTGCTGATCGGCCTGGGCGAGGGCGAGAACTTCATCGCCTCCGACGTCTCGGCGGTGATCCAGGCCACGCGCCGGGTGATCTTCCTGGAAGAAGGCGATACCGCCGAACTGCGCCGCGACGGCGTGCAGGTGTACGACGCGCAGGACCAGCCGGTGCAGCGCGAGCCGCACGTCTCCGACGTGTCGCTGGCGTCGCTGGAACTGGGCCCGTATCGCCACTTCATGCAGAAGGAGATCCACGAGCAGCCGCGCGCGCTGGCCGACACCCTGGAGGCGCTGTTCGACGCTGGCGGCTTCGACACCGCGCTGTTCGGCAGCAAGGCCGAGGCGCTGCTGGCCGATGTGGACGCCGTGCAGATCCTGGCCTGCGGCACCAGTTACTACGCCGGCCTGACCGCGCGCTACTGGATCGAAGGCATCGCCGGGCTGCCGTGCAGCGTGGAGATCGCCAGCGAGTACCGCTACCGCGATGCCTGCGCCAACCCGCGGCAGTTGATCGTGACCATCTCCCAGTCCGGCGAAACCCTGGACACGATGGAGGCGCTCAAGTACGCCAAGTCACTGGGCCATGCCAAGACCCTGTCGATCTGCAACGTGCCCGAGAGCGCGATCCCGCGCGCCAGCGCGATGGTGCTCTACACCCGCGCCGGCGCCGAGGTCGGCGTGGCCTCGACCAAAGCCTTCACCACTCAGTTGGCGGCCCTGTTCCAGCTCACCTGCGTGCTGGCCAAGCGCCGCGGGCGGCTGAGCGCCGAGCAGGAGGCCGAGTACCTGGAGCAACTGCGCTACCTGCCCGGCAGCGTGCAGCACGTGCTCAACCTGGAACCGCAGATCGCGGTGTGGGCCGAGCGCTTCGCCGACAAGCACAACGCGCTGTTCCTGGGCCGCGGCCTGCATTACCCGATCGCCCTGGAAGGCGCGCTCAAGCTCAAGGAAATCACCTACATCCACGCCGAGGGCTACCCGGCCGGCGAACTCAAGCACGGCCCGCTGGCGCTGGTCGACGCCAACATGCCGGTGGTGGTGATCGCGCCCAACGACACCCTGCTGGAGAAGGTGAAGTCGAATATGCAGGAAGTGCGCGCGCGCGGCGGCGAGCTGTTCGTGTTCGCCGACCAGGACAGCAACTTCAACGAATCCGAAGGCGTGCACGTGATCCGCACGCCGCGCCACGCCGGCGTGCTCAGCCCGGTGCTGCACACCGTGCCGGTGCAGTTGCTCGCCTACCACACCGCACTGGCGCGCGGCACCGACGTGGACAAGCCGCGCAACCTGGCCAAGTCGGTGACGGTGGAGTAAGCGCGCCCGGGCGCGTTCGGCATGCCGGCAATGCGCAGGCAAAGTGCCGTGGTGGCGATTCCGCCGCGGCGCCGCCCGGGCTGCCGCTGAGCGCTAGGCGGCGATGCCGTTGAAGAAATCGACCAGGCTCTGCGGCGCGGTATCGTCGAAGAACAGGGCGAGGTTGCGCTGCGATTCGCGGGCGAACGGCGCGCTGCGCGCGAACAGCGCGGCTTCGTACATGGCCAGCGCGGCGTCGATCGCGCCGGGATGCGCGGCGATGGCCTTGCCCAGCTCGGCCCCATCGTAGAGCGCGAGATTGGCGCCTTCGCCGGCGAACGGCGACATCAGGTGCGCCGCATCGCCGAGCAGGGTCACGCCGGGGACGTGTTCCCAGCGATGGTCGACCGGCAAGGCGTGGATCGGACGCAACACTGGCGGTGTGTCGCTGGCGGTGATCAACGCGGTCAGTGCCGGCGCCCAATCGGCGAACTCCGCGGCGATGCGCGCCATCGCGCTCGCCGGCACCGCAACGTCGATGCCGTCGAACCATGCCTCCGGCCTGACCAGCGCCACATAGGCCTGCAACATGCCGTCGGCATGGCGGTGCGCGAGCACGCCCTTGCCCGGGGCGACCGCCATCAGCGTGCCACCGCCGACCAGGTGTGCGCTGGCCGGATGCCGGGTGTCGGCGTGCAGCAGGCAGGTCTCGACGAAGGTGGTGCCGCTGTAGGCGGGCATCGCAGCGGACAGCAAGGGCCGTACCTTCGACCAGGCGCCGTCGGCACCGACCAGCAGGTCGGTGGTGACCGTGGCGCCATTGCCGAAGCGCAGCAGATGCCGCCCCTCGCCGAGCGGTGACACCCCGGCGAGCTTGTGGCCCCAGCGCACCGCGCCGGCGGGAAGCGCATCGAGAAGAAGGCGGCGCAGTTGCCCGCGATCCACCTCCGGCCGGCTGCCAGCGCCGATGTCCGGCCGCTCCACCAGCAGCGTCCCGTGCGCGTCGACGACCCGCTTCGCATCCGCACCGGGCAGCACCAGCGCGCGGAACTGCGCGTACAGCCCGGCGTCCTTGAGCGCCAGTTGGCCGTTGTATTCGTGGATGTCGAGCAGGCCGCCTTGCGGGCGCGCCTCGGCCGATGCCTCGGCTTCGTAGAGCGTTGCGGCGATGCCGTGGAGGTGCAGCACGCGGGCAAGCGCGAGCCCGCCCAGTCCGGCGCCGATGATCGCGATGGGAGTGTGCATCCGGGACCTCGAGGGAGTGGCACGCGCAGCGAAGACCGCGGCGCGGGCGGAATGGAATGTCGTTCCATTATCTTGGAATGGCGTTCCATCCGTGTCAAGATCGGCTATGGCCAAGACACGCCCCAGCCCGTCACGCCGCGATGCCGCGTTGTCGCGCGAGCAGATCGTCGACGCGGCGATCGCCCTGCTCGATCGCGACGGCGAAGCCGGCCTGACCTTCCGCGCGCTGTCCGAACGGCTCGCCACCGGACCGGGCGCCCTCTACGGACATATCGCCGACAAGCGCGATCTGCTGACCGCCGCCTGCGACGCGGTGATTGCGCGCAGCCTGCCGGCACCGCCGGCAGGCGCCACGCCGCAGGCCGCCATCCGCGCGCTGGCCCTGGCCATGTTCGACGCGATCAATGCGCATCCCTGGATCGGGTCGGCGCTGTGGCAGGCGCCGGGACAGTTGCCGATCGTGCGCATCATTGAAGGCCTCGGCCAGCCGCTGCGTGTGCTCGGTGTGGCCGACACCGCGCAGTGGGCGGCGGTGTCCGCCCTGCTCAACTACCTGCTCGGCGTGAGCGGGCAGAACGCGGCCAACACGCAGTTGGCGCTGACCCAGGGGCTCGTCCGCAGCGAGGCCCTGGATGCGATGGCGGGCACGTGGTCGCGGCTCGATCCGGTCGCCTATCCGTTCGTGCGCAGCATGGCCGGCGCGCTGCGCACGCACGACGACCGTCTGGATTTCGTCGCCGGGATCGACCTGATCCTCGCCGGCATCCTGGCGCAGGGCGCTGCGCCGGCGCCCGGCGACGTCCGCAAGCGCCGCAGGTCCTGAACGATCCGGGCACCGAGCGCTGCGCGAGGTGGTACCTAGTGCGCAGCTGCGAGCGCCGCATGACGCCGCTGGTCACCACGCGAACGCTGGCACTTGTGCGTGGACATTGCCAGCAGTGTGGCGCGGGTTATGCATAAGCTTCCTGCGAGGGTTCCCACCACGCAGGAGGACGCATGTACGAGTCTTTCAGACAGGGGGCGCCGGCCGAGCTGTGGCAGGCGCTGGTGCACGAGGCCGGGCAGCGCCTGGGCCGGCCGCTGGACGAATCGCGCGAGCACTATCTGGTGTTCGTGCTGCTGCGCTACCAGCGCGACGCGCAGTTGCTGGCGCGCATCCAGGCGCTGGCGTGGCTGCATGCGCAGGAGCAGGTGGGGCGTGCACGTGCCGACGCCTTGCGTGAGGTCGGCGACGGCTGCCTGCTGATCGCCGGGCTGTTCCCCGGCGTGGCGGCACGGCGTCGGGTCAGCGTGGACTACTTCATCGACCTGGGCCGCGGCGCCTACGCCGAAGTCGCCGAAACCCGCGACAGCGACGCCAGCCTGTTCGGGCAACTCGCGCGCAGCTATCGCGAGCTGGTCCGCACCCTGGGCGCGCTGCGTCCGCCACGGCACGACGTGGAGGCATTGCAGGCGGCGCTGCACGCGTAAGTGGTGAAAAAGCACGTCGAACGCCCGTCGCCGTCGGTGCCTGATGCGCTGTGCCGCGGCGCGGTTCCGCATCTCGTAGGAGCGGCTTCAGCCGCGACGGGCATTCCCGGGAACGCCCGTCGCGGCTGAAGCCGCTCCTACGGACGCACGGCCGCTTGCGGTGTCTGCCGTGCGTGCACCTGGCGCGAGACGCGCATCGTCTGGTGGCGATGCCGCGTGTCGCTCCGGGGGGGCGTCCTTGCGCCGCTGTACGCCGCACGTCCGCAGCTCGACACCAGAACCGTCAGAACCAGAACCGCAGGCCGGCGACCCAGCGCGTCTCGCGCACCGCCTCGCCGTCGCCACGGCGCAGGTCGGCGGTGTCGCCGAAGTGGCGGACGTGGTCCACGCCGATGTACGGCGCGAACCGCCGCGTGATCTCGTAACGCAGGCGCAGCCCGCCCTCCACGGTGGCCAGGCCGTTGCCGGTGCGGTGCGCCGGATCGTCGCGCGCGACCAGTTCCGCCTCCAGCCGTGGCTGCAGGATGAGGCGATTGGTCAGCAGCACGTCGTACTCGCCTTCCAGGTGCAGGCTGGCATGGCCACCTGCGCCGACGTACAGCATGGCCGAGACCTCGAACTTGTACGGCGCCATGCCCTGCACGCCGAACGCGGCAGAGGTCCGCGCGCTGCCCGGCGCGAACGCCTGCCTGCCGCCGATCAGCACGTCCCACCACGGCGAGATCGCGCGGCCGTAGGCCAGTTCCAGCGAGGACGCCGTGGTGCGGCCGCCCTCGCGTTCGCCGTCGCTGCGCAGCCATAGCCGGTCGATGTCGCCGCCGTACCAGCCGCGCGCCTCCCAGGCCTGGCCGCTGCCGTGGGCATTGTTCCAGCCCTCCAGGCGATCGACCAGCAGGTAGCCGGTGCGCGCCGCGCCGTGCGCCATGCCGTGGTCGCGCAGCACCGGGAACGCCGCCGCCCGGTCGGCGGCGGTGATCGGCGGGATCGGCTCGCGCGGCAGCGACGTGTCGGCGCTCGCGGGACAGTGGCACGCTGTCGCTGTCGCTGTCGGTTCGGGCGCCGACGGCGTCGCATGGTCCATACGGTCGTGATGCATGCCGTCGTGTGCGGAGTGCGAATGCTCGACCTGCGACGCCGGCGCCGCCGCGTGGTCCATCGTGGCGTGGTCCATGTGCTCGTGCGACATGGCGTCGGCGTGCTCTGCCGTGGTCTGCGTGGCAGGCGCGGCGTGCATGGCCGGCGCGTGTGCGGCATGCCCCATGGCTGCGTGGTCCATGGCGCCCTGCATCGCCGTGCCGGGCTGCGCTGCTGTCGCGTCCGCGATGGGCATGCTGGCAGCGGATGCCGGGCAGGCGCAGGGCGCGGCAGGGCGATCGGCGTCGCTGTCGGCCGCGTGGACATGCTGTGCCTGCGCCACGGCGTGCGCCAACAACAGCGCCATGCCGGTCGCCTGGGCGAGCGGAGCGAGACGGAAGCGGCTCATGCGTCCACCCGCACTTCGCGCATCATGCCGCCGTCCATGTGGTACAGCAGGTGGCAGTGGTAGGCCCAGCGGCCCAGCGCATCGGCGCGCACGCGGTAGCTGCGGCGCGTGCCCGGCGGCATGTCCACGGTGTGCTTGCGCACCTGGAAGCGGCCGGCGGCGTCCTCGACGTCGCTCCACATGCCGTGCAGGTGGATCGGGTGCTGCATCATCGTGTCGTTGACCAGCACGATGCGCAGGCGCTCGCCGTAGTTCAGCCGCAGCGGCTCGGCGCTGGCGAAGGGAATGCCGTCGAACGACCAGGCGAACTTCTCCATGTTGCCGGTCAGGTGCAACTGGATCTCGCGCCCCGGCTCGCGTCCGTCCGGGTCCTCGAACAGGCTGTGCAGATTGGCATAGGTCAGCACGCGGCGGCCGTTGTCGCGCAGGCCGATGCCGGGGTCGTCCAGCCGCGGCGCAGTGGCGGAGGACTGCATGTCCACTAGCGGATTGCCGCGTTTGCTGGCTGGATGCGCAGGCGCGGCGGGAGTACTGGAAGCCGCGTGCGCGGCGTGGTCCATGCCCGGCATGCCGGCCATGTGCATGCTCGCCCCGCAGCCGCCTTCCATACCGTGCATGGCCGTGCCGGCGCCGTGGTCCATGCCGGCGTGCCCGGCCATCGCATGGCCCATGTCCTGCATGCGCAGCAACGGGCGCGGGTCGTTCGCCGGCACCGGCGCCTGCAGGCCTTCGCGCACGGCCAAGGTGCCGCGCGCGTGGCCGGTGCGGCCCATGTCCTGGGCGAACACCGTGTAGGCGTCCTGGCCGCTGGGCTCGACCAGCACATCAAAGGTCTCGGCCGCGGCGATGCGGAACTCATCCACGCTCACCGGATGCACGTACTGGCCGTCGGCGGCGACCACGGTCATCTTCAGCCCGGGGATGCGCACGTCGAAGTAACTCATGCTGGAGGCGTTGATGAAGCGCAGCAGCACCTTCTCGCCGGGGCGGAACAGCCCGGTCCAGTTGCCGGCCGGGGTCATGCCGTTGAGCAGGTAGGTGTAGGTGTTGCCGTTGACGTCGGACAGGTCGCTCGGCGTCATGCGCATGCGCCCCCACATGCCGCGGTCGGCGAGGGTGGCGCGCAGCCCGTCCTCGCGCGCGTCGCGCAGGAAATCGCCGACGGTGCGCTGGTACAGGTTGTCGTAGGACGGCATCTGCTTCAGCCGCCGGAACAGCGCCGCCGGATCCAGATCGGTCCAGTCCGACAGCAGCAGCACGTGTTCGCGATCGTGGCGGTACGGCGGCGGCTCGCGCGGGTCGATGACGATGGCGCCGTACAGCCCGGCCTGCTCCTGGTGCAGCGAATGGCTGTGGTACCAGTAGGTGCCGGACTGGCGCAGGGCGAAGCGGTACTGGTAGGTCTCGCCCGGGTAGATGCCGTCGAAGCTCATGCCCGGCACGCCGTCCATGTTGGCCGGCAGCAGCAGGCCGTGCCAGTGCACCGAGGTCTGGGTGTGGCCGGGCAGGCGGTTGGCCACGCGGATGGTCACTGTGTCGCCTTCGCGCCAGCGCAGCAGCGGTGCCGGCACGCTGCCGTTGACCGCGATGGCGGGGCGCTCGCGCCCGGTGAAGTTGACCCGCGTACTGCCGATGCTCAGGTCCAGGTCGGTGCCGTGCAGCACGTAGGGCGAGGCGCCGTTGCGCGCCAGCGCGCTGGCCTGGGCGTGGCGCAGCGGCAGCCCGGTGAGGCCGGCGGCGGCGCCCAGTGCCAGCCCGGTGACGAAGCGGCGCCGCGACGGCAGCGCCGGCAGGCCGGAAGAAGATGGGTTCATGTGCGATGTCCGTAAGCGGATGCGATGCGCCGCGCAGCGCCGACGGAGCGCTGCAGGCACGGACGCGGCAGCGCCTGTGCGCTGCCGCCGGGAGACCGCCCAGCAGGCGGCCGCGCGCGCTCAGGCGCTGGGAGGGCGTTCCAGCCGCGGCAGGCCGGGCGCGCCGTGCGCGGCCTGGGGAGCGGTGGCGATCAGGGTGCGGGGCAAGCGTGGCAGCGCCAGCGGCATCGCCAGCAAGGCCGGCAGCGGTTGCGCGTGCGGGCATTGGCAGCCGGCCATGCCGCCGCAGCCGCCGTGTTTGCCGGCATGGTCGTGGCAGTGCTCGCCGTGGTCGGTCGGCGGCGGTGGCGGTGCGTCGTGGCAGGGCATCGCCGCATGCGCCGGCGCCGCGATGGCGACGATGGCAGCCGCTTCGTGCGTCGCGCTGCCGTGCGCCGGCATGCCGGGCATCGCCATGGCGGCCGCGGTGCCGTTGAGCAGCAGGCTCAGGCACAGCAGCAGGCGCAGCAGGACGGCGGAAGTCGGCACAGGCGGCAGCGTGGCAACGGGAAGCGAAGAGGATACCGAAGCCGGCGTGCGCGGCAAGCGACCGCCATGCGGCAAGGCTTGACTCTGGACCCGAGTCCAGGGAGTAGGGTGTGCGCATGCGATCCGACCCCGCCACCGCCCGCTTCACCATCGGCGCGCTCGCCCGCCAGGCCGACGTCGCCATCGACACCGTGCGTTACTACGAACGCCAGGGCCTGCTGCCGCCCGCCCCGCGCCGCGCCTCCGGCTACCGCGAGTACGACGCCGCGGCAGTGCAGCGGGTGCGCTTCATCCGCCGCGCCAAGGAGCTGGGCTTCTCGCTGGAGGAGATCGGCGAGTTGCTGGCGTTGCAGGACGACCGCGTGCACGGCGTGGAGGGCATCAAGCAGCGCGCCAGCGCGCGCCTGCAGGCGCTGGACCGGCGCATCGCCGAGCTGACCGAGATGCGCGACACCCTGGCCGCCCTGGTCGAGGATTGCCCCGGGCACGGCGCGCCGGACGCCTGCCCGATCCTGGGCGACATCCGCGGCGATGCCGTCGGCGAGCCGCCGCGATGAGCGCGGACCGGACCACCGCGTCGCTGACGCTGCCGGTGCAGGGCATGACCTGCGCCGCCTGCGCGGCGGGCGTGGAAAAAGCGCTCACGCGTCTGCCCGGCGTGGCGGCGCAGGCCAGCTACGCCGGCGCGCGCGTGCAGGTGGACTACGACCCGCAGCAGGTGGATCTGCCGACGCTGCTGCAGCGCATCCAGCACGCCGGCTACAGCGTGCCCACCGAGACCCTGACGCTGGAGCTCAGCGGCCTGCACTGCGCGTCCTGCGTCGCGTCCATCGATGCGGTGCTGGCGAAGACCCCGGGCGTGCTCGCCGGCCACGCCAACTTGGCCTCGGCCAAGGCGCGGGTGGAGATCGTGCCGGGTGCGGTCGCGCCCGCGGACCTGGTCGCGCGCATCGCCCGCGCCGGGTTCGGCGCGCGCGTCGTCGAGGCCATGGACCCTGCGCAGCTGGCCGAACGCGAGCGCAGCGAACGGCGTGCCTGGCGACGCGAGCTGGGCCTGTTCGCCGCGGCGGTGCTGCTGACGCTGCCGTTCTGGGGGCAGATGCTCGGCATGCTGGATGGCGACGCGCTGCGCGGCGCGCACGTCGAACCGCTGCCGCGCTGGCTGCAGCTGTTGCTGGCGACGCCGGTGCAGTGCTGGATCGGCGCGCGCTTCTACCGCGCCGGCTACCGCGCACTGCGCAACGGCAGCGCCAACATGGACGTGCTGGTCGCGCTGGGCACCGGCATGGCCTATCTGTACAGCGCCGTGGTCACCGTGGCCGGCCTGCATGGCCAGCACGTGTACTTCGAGGCCAGCACCAGCGTCATCACCCTGGTGCTGCTCGGGCGCCTGCTCGAGGCCCGCGCCAAGCGCCGCACCACCGCGGCGGTGCGCGCGCTGCTCGACCTAGCGCCGACCACCGCGCGGGTCGAGCGCGACGGCGCCATCGTGGAGGTGGACGCGGCGGAACTGGCGGTCGGCGACGTGTTCGTGGTCGCCGCCGGCGAGCGCGTGCCGGTGGACGGCGAGGTGCTCGAGGGTCATTCCAGCGTGGACGAGGCCATGCTCTCCGGCGAGGCCATGCCGGTGGCCAAGGCGCCGGGCAGCCGTCTGCACGCCGCGACGGTCAATCAGCTCGGCCTGCTGCGCGCGCGCGCCACCGGCGTCGGCGCGGACACGCTGCTGGCGCAGATCGTGCGCATGGTCGATGCCGCGCAAGGCTCGCGCGCGCCGATCCAGCGCCTGGTCGACCGCATCGCAGCGGTATTCGTGCCGGCGGTGCTGGCCATCGCCGCGCTCACCCTGGGCGCGACCTGGGCGCTGGGCGGCAGCTTCGCCGAGGCGCTGGTGCGCGCGGTGGCGGTGCTGGTGATCGCCTGCCCGTGCGCACTGGGCCTGGCCACGCCGACCGCGATCATGGTCGGCACCGGTGTCGGCGCGCGCGCCGGCATCCTGATCCGCGATGCCGAGGTGCTGGAACGTGCGCGTGCGCTGACCGCGCTGGTGGTCGACAAGACCGGCACCCTGACCCTGGGCCAGCCGCAGGTGACGGCGGTGCTGGTCGCCGACGCGGCCGAGACCGCGCCGCTGTTGCGCCTGGCCGCGGCGCTGGAGACCGGTTCGGCGCACCCGCTGGCGCGCGCCATCGTGCAGCGTGCCGCTGAGTTGGGGGTGCGCGCGGCCGTGCCGGCGCCATTGGCCGAGGCGGTGCAGACGCTGCCGGGGCAGGGCGTGCGTGGCCGCGTGGACGGGCGCGAGGTGGCGCTGGGCGCACTTGCGTGGCTCGACGGTCTGGTCGCCGCGCCGGCCGACCCGGCGCTGCGCCGCCAGGCCGAAGCGGCGCAGGCGCAGGGCCACAGCGTGGTCGGGGTGGCGGTGGACGGCGTGATGGCCGGCTACATCGCCATCGCCGATCCGCTGCGCGAGGATGCCGCCGAGGCGGTGGCATTGCTGCAGGCGCGCGGGATCGCGGTGACCATGCTCAGCGGCGACAACCGCCACGCGGCGCAGGCGGTGGCCGTGCGGCTCGGCATCCGGCAGGTGCAGGCCGAGGTGCTGCCGCAGGACAAGGCCGAGCACGTGCGCCGGCTGCAGGCCGTGCCGGGCGCACACGTGGGCATGGTCGGCGACGGCATCAACGATGCCCCGGCGCTGGCCGCGGCCGACGTCAGCTTCGCCATCGGCAGCGGCTCGGACATCGCCATCGAGGCGGCCGACGTGGTGCTGATGCACGGCGACCTGGCCGGCGTCGCCGCCGCCATCGACCTGTCCGCGGCGACGGTGCGCAAGATCCGCCAGAACCTGTTCTTCGCCTTCGTCTTCAACGGCCTGGGCATCCCGCTGGCCGCGTTCGGCCTGCTCAACCCGGTGATCGCCGGCGCGGCGATGGCACTGAGTTCGGTCTCGGTGCTGGGCAACGCGCTGCTGCTGAATCGCTGGCGTCCGCAATGAGCGCGGATGCGATTTCTCGACCCTGGAGCCTGACATGCACCATCTCGATCTCCTCGTCCACGGCATGACCTGCGGCGGCTGCAGCGCACGGTTGCAGCGGGTGCTCGACGCCTGCCCGGGCGTGGCCGCCAGCACGGTGGTGCTGGAAGGCGGGCGCGTCGGCATCGACTACGACCCGGCGCGCATCGACGTCGCCACGCTGGAGCAGGCGATCGCCGATGCCGGCTTCAGCGTGGTCGCCGGCTGAGCGCCGCCCCGGCGCCGCGTCTTCCCGGGTGAACGCCGCCGTGGCGGCCGCTGCCGCGCATGGTCCGGGCGCACGGCCGGGCGTGTATCGTGGGCGCGGTTTCTCCGCTCCCGCATCGCCATGACCCATCGCGCTTGGGTGGCCGCCGCCATCCAGAAGATCGAAGCCGACTTCAACCGCTCGGCCGATACCCACCTGATCCCGCTGGACCTGCCCGGTTTCCCCGGCATCGACCTGTACTTCAAGGACGAGTCCAGCCATCCCACCGGCAGCCTCAAGCACCGCCTGGCGCGCTCGCTGTTCCTGTACGCGTTGGCCAACGGCTGGCTGCGCGAGGGGCGCCCGGTGATCGAGGCCTCCAGCGGCTCCACCGCGGTGTCCGAGGCGTATTTCGCGCGCCTGCTGGGGCTGCCGTTCATCGCGGTGATCCCGGCCACCACCTCGCCGGAGAAGATCGCCGCGATCGAGTTCCAGGGCGGACGCTGCCACCTGGTCGGGCGCGCCTGCGACCTGCACGCCGATTCGGTGCAACTGGCGCGCGAGACCGGCGGCCACTTCATGGACCAGTTCCTGTACGCCGAGCGCGCCACCGACTGGCGCGCCAACAACAACATCGCCGAGTCGATCTTCCGGCAGATGCAGGAGGAGCCGCATCCGATCCCGGCGTGGATCGTGTGCAGCCCCGGCACCGGCGGCACCGCGGCCACGCTCGGCCGCTACGTGCGCTACCGGCGCCATCCCACCCGCATCCTGTGCGCGGATCCGGAAGTGTCGCTGTTCTTCGACGGCTACCGCGAGGCGCTGGCCGGGCGCGACTACGCCGGCCTGGAAAGCACCGGCGGCTCGCGCATCGAAGGCATCGGCCGGCCGCGGGTGGAGCCGAGTTTCATCCCCAGCTGTGTCGATGCGATGGTCAAGGTGCCCGATGCGCTGAGCCTGGCGGCGATGCGCTACGTCAGCGCGCGCCTGGGCCGGCGCGTGGGCGGCTCCACCGGCACCAACTTCGTCGGCGTGCTGCAGGCGGCCACGCGCATGCGCGAACAGGGCCGCAGCGGCGCCATCGTCACCATCCTGTGCGACAGCGGCGAGCGCTACGTGCACAGCTACTACCGGCCGCAGTGGTACGCCGAGCAGGGCATCGACGTGGAACAGGCCGATGCGCAGCTGGCCGCGGCGGTGGCCGGCGCCGGCCTGCCGCCACTGCCTTGTGCCGCGCTGGACTGACCGCCATCTGTCGTTCATGGCCGGCTGCGCCGGTCCTTCCTCCGCTACCGAGAGTTCCGCGATGACCAATCCCTTGCTCGATTTTTCCGGCCTGCCGCGCTTCGATGCGATCCAGCCCGAGCACATCGGCCCGGCGATCGACACGCTGCTGGCGCAGGCCGAGGCCGCCGTGGCCGCCGCCGAGACGGTGGCGCCGGTGCGCTGGGACAGCTTCGTGGCGCCGCTGGACGATGCCACCGAGCGGCTGTGGCGGGCCTGGGGCCAGGTGGGCCACCTGCAGGCGGTGGTCAACACGCCGGCGCTGCGCGAGGCCTACAACGCCAACCTGCCCAAGGTGACGCGCTTCTCCAGCGCGCTGGGGCAGAACCTGGCGCTGTTCGCCCAGTACAGCACGCTGGCGCAATCGCCGGAGGCGGCGACGCTGACGCCGGCGCAGCACAAGGTGCTGGACAACGCGCTGCGCGATTTCCGCCTGGGCGGCGCCGAACTGGGCGAGGCCGACAAGCAGCGCTTCGCCGCGATCCAGGAAGAACTGTCGGCGCTGTCGGCCAAGTTCTCGCAGAACGTGCTCGACGCCACCGACGCGTGGTCGCTGCTGATCGACGACCCGGCGCGCCTGGCCGGCCTGCCCGAGGACAGCATCGCCGCCGCGCATGCGGCGGCCGAACGCGACGGCCAGACGGGCTGGAAGCTGACCCTGCAGATGCCGTGCTACCTGCCGGTGCAGATGTACGCCGAGGACCGCGCCCTGCGCGAGACGCTGTACCGCGCCAACGCGATTCGCGCCTCGGAGTTCGGCGATGCGGCGCTGGACAACAGCGCGGCGATCGGCCGCATTCTCGCCCTGCGTCACGAACTGGCGGCCCTGCTCGGCTTCGCCAGCTACGCCGAGTATTCGCTGGCGACGAAGATGGCGCAGGATCCGGCACAGGTGCTGGAGTTCCTGCACGACCTGGCCGCACGCGCCAAGCCCTACGCGCAGCGCGACCGCGCCGAACTGGAAGCGTTCGCGCGCGAGCACCTGGGTCTGGATACGCTGGAAGCCTGGGATCTGGCCTACGTCAGCGAGAAACTGAAGCAGGCGCGCTACAGCTTCTCCGAGCAGGAGGTGAAGCGTTACTTCACCGAGCCCAAGGTGCTGGACGGCCTGTTCGGCCTGATCCACGACCTGTACGGATTGCGGGTGGAGGCCGACAGCGCGCCGGTGTGGCATCCGGACGTGCGCTTCTTCCGCCTCAGCGACGCGCAGGGGCGCCTGGTCGGGCAGTTCTACCTGGATCTGTACGCACGCGAAGGCAAGCGCGGCGGCGCCTGGATGGACGACTGCCGCAACCACCGCGAACGCGCCGACGGCGTGCAGACCCCGCTGGTGTACCTGGTGTGCAACTTCGGCCGCGGCAGCGACGGCAAGCCGGCCACCTTCACCCACAACGAGGTCACCACCCTGTTCCACGAGATGGGCCATGGCCTGCACCAATTGCTGACCCAGATCGGCGAACTGGGTGTGGCCGGCATCAACGGCGTGGAATGGGACGCGGTGGAATTGCCCAGCCAGTTCATGGAGAACTTCTGCTGGGAATGGCCGCGCCTGCAGGCGATGACGGCGCACGTGGACAGTGGCGAGCCGCTGCCACGCGCGCTGTTCGACAAGATGCTGGCGGCGAAGAACTACCAGAGCGGCATGTTCACCGTGCGCCAGCTCGAGTTCGCGCTGTTCGACATGCAACTGCACCACAGCTTCGATGCGCAGTCCGACAGCGTGCTGCAACTGCTCGAGCGCGTGCGCGACGCCGTGGCGGTGAACCGGCCGCCGGCGTGGAACCGCTTCCCGCACCAGTTCAACCACATCTTCGCCGGCGGCTATGCGGCCGGCTATTACAGCTACAAGTGGGCCGAGGTGCTCAGCGCCGACGCGTATGCCGCATTCGAGGAAGCGCCTGACCAGTTGGCCACCACCGGCGCGCGCTTCCTGCGCGAAATCCTCTCGCGCGGCGGCAGCCGCCCGGCGCTGGAGAACTTCACCGCCTTTCGCGGTCGTGCGCCGGAGTTGGAAGCGCTGCTGCGGCACAGTGGTATGGCGGGGTAGGCGGGGATTTGTGATTCGGGATTGGGGATTTGTGATTTTTCGCGAGTGCATGGCATTTCCAGCGCTTCTGGCTTTGTTGTAGGAGCGGCTTCAGCCGCGACGGAGCATTACCGGTAACGCCCGTCGCGGCCGATCCCACAAAAGGGGACAAGAGTCGCTCCCGCAGAGAATCGCTTGCCAATGCGTTGGCTCCGCCCAGCACGCTGCCGCCCCCAATTCCCAATCCCGGCTTTCAACAGCCGCAGTCTGGTCATCCCGAATCCCCAATCCCCAATCCCGGCTCCTCCGTGCTAGAACAGGACGCAGCGGCACAGCGATCTTCGCCGCCGCGACCGCGGCGCAGGAAACCGCCGCACTGCACAAGGAGGACCGCATGAAGCGAGCAGGGTGGTGGGCGCCGTTGCTGTTGACGATGGCAACACCGGCGCTGGCGCAGGACGGCAGCGGCACGGTGCGCATCGGCGCCAGCCTGCGTGCCGGCCCGGCGCCGGAGTATCCGCGCGTGGCCACGCCGGTCACCAACGACGCGCTGCGGGTGCATGGCTGCACCCGCGACTGGGCCTGGTGCGATGTCAGTTGGCGCGAAAAACGCGGCTGGTTGCCGGCCGGCGCGATCGATTTCAGCGCACAGGAACAGGGCATCGCCCCCGGCGTGCCCACCGTCGGCTTTGCGCTGGATCGCTATTGGGACACGCACTATCGCGGTCAGCCGTGGGCGCGTGAACGCGCGCGCTATCGACCGCTGGAAAGCGCAGCGGCCGCGGCCGGCCCGGCGCAGATTCCGGCCCCATTGCAGCGCCAGTTGGCGCCGCAATGGCGGGCGCCGCCACCAATGGCGTCTGCCTCCGAGGCCGTGAGCGGCGCGCCGCAATGGACGCCTCCGGGCGAGCGGATGCATCAGATCCCGCCGCCGGATGCGCTCAATCCCCGCTACAACAAGGAACTGTCGAAGGAACTGCAACGGCAGGAAGAAGACCGTCGCCAGCGCGAATCGATGGGACTGCAGCCGGTGCCGCCGCCTGCGTCTGCGCCATCGGCATCGCCGTCATGGCCGCCGTCGCCAGCGACGATCCAGTGGGTCGAGCGGCACTCGCCGAAGCCGAGTTCGCCACCGCCGCCGCCACCTTCAGCCTCACCACCACCACCACCACCTCCGCCGCCGCCTTCAGCGCCACCGACCAAGCCGGAGGCGCACAAGGACGAGGCGGCCGGGCGCCACGACGTGAAGCAACTGGAACGCTGAACCCCGTCACGGCGCCTTCGCTGGCGCCGTGTGGATTCGGCCCGGATCAGGCCTTGGCGAACACCAGCGCAGCGTTGGTACCGCCGAAGCCGAAGCTGTTGGACATCACCGTGCGCAAGTCCGCGTCGCGGCTCTCGCGCACGATCGGGAAGCCCTCTGCGCGCGGATCCAGCGTGTCGATATTGGCCGAGCCGGCGATGAAGCCGTCGCGCAGCATCAGCAGGCAGTAGATCGCCTCGTGCACGCTCGCCGCGCCCAGCGAATGCCCGGACAGCGCCTTGGTCGAGGACAGCGGCGGCACCGCATCACCGAACACCGCGCGCACCGCATCCAGCTCGGTGACATCGCCCAGCGGCGTCGAGGTGCCGTGGGTGTTGAGATAGTCGATCGGCGCGTCCACGCCCTGCAGCGCCATGTGCATGCAGCGCACCGCGCCTTCGCCGGACGGTGCCACCATGTCGGCGCCGTCGGAGGTCACGCCGTAGCCGACCAGTTCGGCATGGATGCGCGCGCCGCGCGCCACCGCGTGCTCGTAGTCCTCCAGCACCAGCATGCCGCCGCCGCCGGCGATGACGAAGCCGTCGCGCGCGGCGTCGTAGGGCCGCGACGCCACCGCCGGCGTGTCGTTGAAGCCGGTGGACAGCGCGCCCATGGCGTCGAACATCAGGCTCATGGTCCAGTCGAGCTCTTCGCCACCGCCGGCGAACATCACGTCCTGCTGGCCGTGGCGGATCAGGTCCGCCGCCGCGCCGATGCAGTGCGCCGAGGTCGCGCAGGCCGCCGACAGCGAGTAGCTGACGCCCTTGATCTTGAACGCGGTGGCCAGGCTGGCCGACACCGCCGAACACATCGTGCGCGGCACCATGTACGGGCCGACCTTGCGCACGCCGCGGTTGCGCAGCAGGTCCGCCGCTTCCACCTGCCAGTGGCTGGAGCCGCCACCGGAGCCGGCGATCAGGCCGATGCGCGGGTCGCTGATCGCCGCCTCGTCCAGGCCGGCATCGGCCAGCGCATCGCGCAGCGCCAGGTAGGCGTAGGCCGAGGCATCGCCCATGAAGCGCTTGAGCTTGCGGTCGATCGCCGCGTCCAGGTCCAGTTGCACGTCGCCGCCGACCTGGCTGCGCAGGCCTGCTTCCACCGCCTGCGGGTTGTGGCGGATGCCGGACTGACCTTCTCGCAAGGCGCGCGCCACGGTGTCCAAATCGTTGCCCAGGCACGACGTGATGCCCATTCCGGTAATGACCACGCGCCGCATCAGAACGCCTCCGTCGAGGTGAACAGGCCCACGCGCATGTCCTTGGCGGTATAGATCTCGCGCCCGTCCACCGACATGCGGCCGTCGGCCACCGCCATCACCAGCTTGCGGTTGATCACCCGGCTGATGTCGATCTCGTACACCACCTGCTTGGCGCTCGGCAGCACCTGCCCGGTGAACTTCACTTCGCCCACGCCCAGCGCGCGGCCGCGGCCGGGCGCGCCCAGCCAGGTCAGGAAGAAGCCGGTCAGCTGCCACATCGCATCCAGGCCCAGGCAGCCGGGCATCACCGGATCGCCGATGAAATGGCAGCCGAAGAACCACAGGTCCGGGCGGATATCCAGCTCGGCGCGGATCACGCCCTTGCCGTGCGCGCCGCCGGTCTCGTCGATGGCGACGATGCGGTCGAACATCAGCATCGGATCGTTGGGCAGGCGCCCGGCGTTGGCGCCGAACAGCTCGCCGCGTGCGCTGGCGAGCAATTGCTCGCGCGAATAGGAAGACAGACGACTCATGAACGGAACATTCCCAGGCCAGACAGTCGAGGCGCGCAAGAGTGCATGAGCCTTGCGCGTTCAATCAAACGTTTTATCCGTACGCACGCGTAGTGTCGGCAGCGTCGACGGCGCGCGCACTGCGCCGGATCAAGGCGCACATTCTCAGTCCGTGCGCAGTGCCGGGCTTATCATGCGCACACCGTTCGCAGGCGTAGGGTATGGGGTCGATGCGCAAGATCATTCACGTCGACATGGATGCGTTCTACGCGTCCGTGGAGCAGCGTGACGATCCGGCGCTGCGCGGCAAGCCGGTGGTGGTGGCCTGGCGCGGCATGCGCTCGGTGGTGTGCGCCGCCTCCTACGAGGCGCGCGTGTTCGGCGTGCGCTCGGCGATGCCGGCGCTGCGCGCCGAGCGGCTGTGCCCGGACGCGATCTTCGTGCCGCCGGATTTCGCCCGCTACAAGGCGGTGTCGCGGCAGGTACGCGAGATCTTCCAGCGCCACACCGACATGATCGAGCCGCTGTCGCTGGACGAGGCCTACCTGGACGTCACCGCGCCCAAGGGCGAGCTGCGCACCGCCACCGAGATCGCCCAGACCATCCGCGCGCAGATCCGCGCCGAAACCGAACTGACCGCCTCGGCCGGGATCGCGCCGAACAAGTTCCTGGCCAAGATCGCCTCGGACTGGCGCAAGCCCGACGGCCAGTTCGTGATCCGCCCGCATCGCGTGGAAGCCTTCCTGACCCCGTTGCCGGTGAACAAGGTGCCCGGCGTGGGCAAGGTGATGGAGGCCAAGCTGGCGGAACTGGGCATCGCCACCGTGGGCGACCTGCGCGCGCGCAGCGAAGCGGAACTGGAGGCGCGCTTCGGCAGCTTCGGCCTGCGCCTGTACCAGCGCGCGCGCGGCATCGACGAACGTCCGGTGGAATCGGACCAGCCGGTGCAGTCGATCTCCTCCGAGGACACCTTCGCCGAAGACCTGGCGCTGGACGCGCTGGAGCCGGCGATCCGGCAACTGGCGGAGAAGACCTGGAACGCCACCCGCCGCACCGAACGCATCGCGCGCACGGTGGTGCTGAAGCTGAAGACCGCGCAGTTCCGCATCCTCACCCGCAGCTTCACCCCCGAGCAGCCGCCGGAGTCGCTGCAGACCTTGATCGACATCGCCCTGGCGCTGCGCGCGCGCGTGGACCTGCCGGCGTCCACCCGCTACCGCCTGGTCGGCGTGGGCCTGTCCGGCTTTCACGAGCCCACACCCGCACAGGCGCAGGGGCGCTTGTTCGGTTGAGGTGGTCACGCACGGAGGCTGTATGGTGTTCTGCCTGATACGTGGATTGAAACGGGTTGTCGCCGTCGTGGAGGATGCCAAGTTGGCAGCCGCATCCTCGCCATGCGTGGATTGAACGCCAAGGGATACGCGAGTGAACCGGGAACGTGGCATTTGCCCATCCCGCGTCGGGACTGAAGTCCTCCCACATGTGCGTGCAAGGATGGGAAACACGGACTTCATCGTCTGGCCATGCTGATCGGCCTTGCCGCGACCGCATACCGGCCGTGCGCCACCTACAATGCACACCTCTTCCCCCTGTCTTGGCACGACATGACGTTTCCGTATGCAGTGGTGGTGTTCGACCTCGACGGCACCCTGGTCGACAGCGGCGCCGACATCGCCGAGGCGCTGAACCGCACGCTGGCCGACTTCGGCCTGCCGCGGGTGCCGGAGGCGACCGTGCTCGGCTGGATCGGCGAGGGCGTACGCAAGCTGGTCGAGGCCGCCTGGCGACACGCCGGCGACGCCACGCCGCTCGATGCGGTGATGCCGACCTTCATGCGCCACTACGCCGAATGCCTGTTGCGCAGTCCGCGGCTGTATCCCGGCGCGGCCGAGGCCTTGGCGCAATTGCATGCCGATGGCGTGACGCTGGCGCTGTGCACCAACAAGCCGTCGGCGATGGTGCCGCCGCTGCTGCAGCATCTGGGCGTGGCGGAGCTGTTTTCCGCGGTGCTGGGCGGCGACAGCCTGCCCGAGCGCAAGCCCAGCCCGGCGCCGTTGCTGCACCTGGCGCAGCAGTTCGCGCAGCCGCCGGCGCGCTGTCTGATGGTCGGCGATTCGGGGACCGACCTGCAGGCCGGGCACGCCGCCGGCATGCCGGTGGCGCTGGTGCGCTACGGCTATCCGCGCGACCTGGATCTGGCCACCGCCAACGTGGTGCTGCTGATGGACGATCTGCGCGAGCTGCTGCAGTTGCGCTGAGCGATGGTCGCGCAGCGCCGCGGTGCAACGCGAAGGTCCCGGTTATGTTGTAGGAGCGGCTTCAGCCGCGATGGGTTTTCCCGATAAAGCCCATCGCGGCTGAAGCCGCTCCTACAAAAAGACGCGTGTGATGTCTGAGCTGTCGCGTCGCGCCACGCCTTGCGGCACGGCGCGACGCATGACGTCAGCGCGCCGCCGGCGCGTAGCGCAGGGTCAGCGCGTATTCGCGGCCCGGCTGGTTGTACCAGTTCACCGTCTGGTAGTCGCGATCGAACACGTTGCTGGCCTTGGCCTGCAGCGTCCAGTCCGGGGTGAACGCGTATTCCGCGCGCAGGTCGACGGTGCCGTAGCCGGCCAGGCGCACGCGGTTGGCCGCGTCGTCGAAGCGGTGGCCGCTGCCGAACACGGTGACGCCGAGCTTGACCGGGCCGATGCCGCGGTCCACGTCCAGGCGCGCGGTGTTCTGCGCGCGGCGCGCCAGCCAGTTGTCGCGGTTGTCGCCGTCGCTGCGGTTGCGCGGATCGGTGTGGCTCAGCTGCGCCGACAGTTCCCAGCCGGCCAGCAGCGCATAGCCGGTCAGTTCGGCGCCGCGGATGCGCGCCTCGTCCACGTTGACCGGCAGGAAGCTGACCGCGTCGTAGGAGATCAGGTCCTTGACCCGGGTCTCGTAGGCGTTGAAGGTCCAGTTCCAGCTGTCGGCGTACTGCGCAATGCCGAGGTTGCCGCTCTTGGAACGCTCCGGCTTCAAGTCCGGATTGCCGGCGAACGGGTAGTACAGGTCGTTGAAGGTCGGCGCCTTGAAGCCGGTGCCGACGCTGGCGGTGAGCTTGAGGCCATGCGCCAACGCCAGGCCCCAGCCGAGGCTGCCGGTGGTGTGCTCGCCGAACTGTTCGTTGTCGTCGCTGCGCACGCTGGCCTGCACCTGCTGCGCGCCGAAGCGGCCCTGGTACTCGGCGAACACGCCGGTGTTGTCACGGCTGTCGACGTCGAAGGCGGTGGTGCTGGTGACGTGCTCGCGCTGCCAGTCGCTGCCAACGCTGAGCAGATGGCCTTCGGCCAGGCTGATGTCGCCCTGCAGCGCGGCGGTGTCGCGGCGGCTGTCGAAGGTGCTGATGAAGCTGCGGGTGCGCGCGCCCGGCGCACGGTAGTAGCTGTCGGCGTCGTCGACGTTGCGGCCCAGCTGCGCGGCCAGGTGCAGGCGATCGGAGGGCGTCCAGTCGAGCTTGCCGCTGAACACCTGCTGGGTGTTGTCGGCCTCGTTGCCGGCGAACAGCGGATCGCCGTCGTATTCGTTGCGGCTGTCGATGTTCAGCGCCTGGCCTTCGACGCGCAGTGTGTCGCTCAGCGCGTAGCCGCCGCGCGCGCTCAGCGAGACGTTGCGGTAGCCGTCGCGATCGGGCTGGTCGACGAAGCAGCCGGCGAACAGCGTGGCCGAGCCGTTGCAGGCATTGATGCCGTCGGTCTTCTGGTAGCCGCCCTGCACGGCCAGCCAGCCGCGCTCGCCGCGGTTGCTGAAGCCGGCGCCGGCTTCGCGCAGACCATGGCTGCCGCCGCCCAGGCTCAGGTTCTGCTGGAAGCCCTGGCCGCCGCGGCGGGTGAAGATCTGGATGACGCCGCCGATCGCGTCGGAGCCGTACAGGCTCGAGCGCGGGCCGCGCACGATCTCGATGCGCTCGATCTGGCTCAGCGGCAGGTCCTGGAACGCGGCCAGGCCGGCGCTGGCCGAGCCGATGCGCACGCCGTCCACCAGCACCAGCACGTGGTCCGATTCGCTGCCGCGCAGGTTCAGCGTGGTCAGCTTGCCCAGGCCGCCCTGGTTGGAGACGCCGATGCCGGCGCGGCCCTGCAGCAGCTGCGCCAGCGACGTGGCCTGGCTGCGCTCGATCTCGGCGCGGTCGATGACCTGCGCCGGCACCACGCTGTCCTCCACGGAAATCTGGGTGCGGGTGGCGGTGACCAGGACCTGGTCGAGGTCGGTGGCGGCATCGGCGGCGTGGGCCAGCGCGGGCAGGGACAGGGCGGACGCGATCGCGACCGAAAGCAGGCGGGACGACATGGGTGGCAACTCCGGCGCGCGGCTGCGCGCTGTGACGGCAAGGGAGTCGCGAACGGAAGGTGCAAGCGGACGGCGCCGGACACGGCGCGGCACGCCGCGACGCCCTCCGCATCGCAACCAGTGAACTGCAAGGCCGGTCTCCGGGCTGGCGATCAGGGAGGTGGACCTCCCGGCTGCGACGCCTTCCCATGCCCAGGGCACAGTGGCGCAGGTCGTCAGCGCGGATCGCTTACCGTTGCGGGGGCAGCGCCGGCCTTGTCGCAAGACGCACCGGCTTCCCGTTTCAACCCGCTGGCCGGAGCCGGCGGGTCACCTTGAAGCGGCGCGATTGTACGCGATCGCCGCTGCCTGCGCGGCTCAGTCGGCGTGTGCGCCGTGGCCGTCGTCGTCGCCGTGGTGGTCGCCCACCGGCGTGTCGTGCGTCTCCTGCGCGTAGGTGCCGTCATCGTCGCCGTGCGTGTCGTCGCGGTCGAAATGGGTGGTCGCCACCGGCCCGGCGACCGGCAGGCCGCGCTGCGCCGGCAGCGCCGCCGTCGCGGTTTCCAGTTCGGCCAGCAACTGCGCGCGCCGCGCCTCGGACAGTTCCTGCCAGTGGCAGCCGCTGAGCGCGCCCTCCAGCGAATACAGCAGGTTGAGGCTGGGCTTGAAGCCGGCGCGCTTGACCTTGACGAAGGCGCCGACCGCGCCGGCCGCCTCCAGGTCCTGCTGCGTGCGCACGCCGACCTGGCGCAGCCACGCCGCGCTCTTGGGGCCGATATTGCGCAGCTTGGTGGTGCTCATCGCAGGCTGTCGACGAAGACCTGGGCGATCGCTTCCAGGCCGCGCTGGTCGTCGGCGTCGAAGCGGGCCAGGTCGGGACTGTCCAGGTCGAACACGCCGACCAGCGCGCTGTCGCGCAGCAGCGGCACCACCAGTTCCGAACGCGAGGCCGCATCGCAGGCGATGTGCCCCGGGAAGGCCTCCACGTCGTCGATGCGCTGGGTCTGGCCGGTGCTGGCAGCCGCGCCGCACACGCCCTTGTGCAGCGGAATGCGCACGCAGGCGGGCAGGCCCTGGAACGGCCCCACCACCAGTTCCTTGCCGTCGTAGAGGTAGAAACCCACCCAGTTCAGCCGCGGCAGCGCGTGATACACCAGCGCCGCCAAGTTGGCGGCATTGGCGATGCGGTCGGGCTCCCCGGCGACCAGGGCGCGGGCCTGGTCGAGCAACTGGGCGTACTGTTCCGGCTTGCTGCCGGTGAGCGATGACGAGGCGAACATCGCGCGAGTCTAGCAGCGCGATGCCTCCGCCGGCACCGCGGCGGCTGACGCGCGCGGCGGGCCCGGCTATCCTGCGCGCCGCCGCGCGTCCCGCCGGCCAACCGACAGGGTTTCGCTCGCATGGCTGTTCCCGCCTTCTACGTCACCGGCACCGATACCGGCATCGGCAAGACCATCGCCAGCACCGCGCTGCTGCATGCCTTGCGCGCGCGCGGTCAGCGCGCGGTGGGCATGAAGCCGGTGGCCAGCGGCTGCACCCGCGAGGCCGAGGGCTGGCGCAACGAGGACGCACTGGCCCTGCAGGAGGCCAGCGCGCCACGCCCGCGCTATGACGATCTCAATCCGTACGCGCTGCCGTTGCCGCTGGCGCCGGAACTGGCCGCCGCCGATGCCGGCGTGCAGCTGGAGCTGGCGCCGATCGCGGCCGCGTTCGAACGTCTGCGCGCGCAGGCCGACGTGGTGGTGGTGGAAGGCGTCGGCGGCTGGGCGGCGCCGCTGTCGGCGACGCTGGACCAGGCCGATCTGGCACGCGCGCTGCGGCTGCCGGTGGTGCTGGTGGTCGGCCTGCGCCTGGGCTGCCTCAACCACGCCCGGCTCAGTGCCGCGGCGATCGCCGCCGACGGCCTGCAGTGCATCGGCTGGATCGGCAACGAGATCGACCCGGCGATGGAGCGCATCGACGACAACATGGCGATGCTGCGTGCGCGCCTGCCGATGCCGTGCTGGGGGCGGTTGCCGTACCGGCCGCAACCGCAGGCCGAGCAGTTGGCGGCGCAGTTGCAGCCGTGGGCGGGCATGTCGCCGGGCTGATCGACTACCGGGCGGGTTGTGTGGGAGGGATTTCAGTCCCGACGTCTCACTGATGAAGCATCGGTGCAGCAGCTTCTCCCACAAAGAAAGACAGGAACGCCGGGGACGCACGCGATCAACCAATCCCGAATCCCCACTCCCAAATCCCACCCACAAAAAAAAGGCCCGGTAGAGGGAGGGATCTACCGGGCCTTGGGGTTGCACGGGGGGAGGGACCCATGCAGACCGAGGGTGCGTCGGGCGGCGGACCGCAGCGACGTCGAATCGGGTGTTACTTCGCGGCGGGCTTGGCCTTGGGCGCGGCCTGTTCTGTCGCCGCCTCGAACTGGTGCTTGGCGAGCTGGCCGATGGCCTCGGAGGTCTTCAGGCCCAGGCCGAACACTTCCTGGTTGGCCGTGGCCAGCCGCTCGAAGTTGTCGCGGGCGATCTGCAGGCCCTTCGGCCACAGCGCCTGCACGGTGCCCAGGTCGCGCGCCTCGGTCAGTTCGCCGAGGAAGCCTGTGGTGGCCGACACGTTCTTCTCGAAGGTCTTCAACTGCACGCCGAACACGCTCTCGGCGCTCTCCAGCGCCAGGCGGTTGGCACGCGCCGCGGCAGCGGCGAACTGCTGGGTGTAGCTGCTGAACTGGTCGTTGAATTGAGCGGACATCATGCAACTCCGTTGGAATGCCGACTGCTGTTGCAGTGCAACATACGCCCATTCTGCTGCAATGCAACAAAATTTTCTGAAGCTGCTCAGGATCCGTTCAAACTGTTTTTAAGATCAATTACTTGGCGCAATTTCGCCAGCCCTCGCCGGATGCCTCCACGCCTCCGGCGGGCGCCAACTGCGCGCGATGAGGAACAGCGGGCCGTCACTGGAGACCCTCGGTCGTCGCAGTGCCGCCCTTACGATTCCCCAATCCCCATTCCCCATTCCCCATTCCCAGCCTTCTTCAACCCGGCCCGCGATACCGGCACCCAGACGTGCAGGTCTCGTGCACCACCACTTCGCTCAGCAGCGGCAGCGCCGGCTTGAGTCGCTCCCAGATCCACATCGCCAGGCGCTCGCTGGTGGGGTTGTCCAGCCCGTCGATGTCGTTGAGGTAGTGGTGGTCGAGCTGGTCGTAGAGCGGGCGGAACGCCGCCTTGATGTCGCCGAAATCCATCACCCAGCCGCTCTCGGCGCCGGGTTCGCCGCTGACGTGCAGCTCGATGCGGAACGAATGCCCGTGCAGGCGCGCGCACTTGTGGCCGGGCGGCACGTTGGGCAGGCGGTGCGCGGCTTCGAGGGTGAAAACTTTGAAGATATCCATGGGTGGCATTGTACGGTCAGGGGTGGAGCGGCATGGCGCGGTGCGGGGCGCGCGAAACGCATGACGTGGCGTGCTGCAGGGCTGGCGACAGGCGCGTGATGTCCGGGCAGAGCGGACAAAAAAGGCCGCCCCGAAGGGCGGCCTGGGTGCGTGCGAGGCGCTCGGCCGCCGATGGCTCAGCGCGGCGCGGCAGGACGGTTGCCGCCGTTGCCTTGGCGGCGACCCTGGCCCTGACGGCGCGCGCCGTCGGCGTGGTTGCCGCCGGGCTTCTTGCTGCCGGCATGCGCGTGCGCCGGCGCATCGCCGTGGCCGCGGCGGGCGTGGCTGCCGCGGCGCGGCGGACGCTGGCCGCCCGGACGCTCGTCCGGCGGATTGTTGTTGCCCCAGCGGATCGGCGTGACCGGCTCGAAACCGGGCACGTCGCGGATGTCCATGTCGCGCTTGAGCAGGCGTGCGATCGCGCGCAGCAGCTTGGCCTCGTCCTGCGCCACCAGCGACACCGCCTCGCCCTGCGCGCCGTTGCGGCCGGTGCGGCCGATGCGGTGCACGTAGTCCTCGGCGACCATCGGCAGGTCGTAGTTGATGACCTTGGGCAACTGGTCGATGTCGATGCCGCGCGCGGCGATGTCGGTAGCCACCAGTACGGTGATGCGGCCGGCCTTGAAGTCGCCGAGTGCGCGCAGGCGCTGGCCCTGGCTCTTGTTGCCGTGGATCGCCGCGGCCTTGATCCCGGACTTGTCCAGGAACGTGGTCAGCTTGTCGGCGCCGTGCTTGGTGCGGGCGAACACCAGGGTCTGCTTGCGCGAGTCGGCGGCCAGCAGGTGCAGCAGCAGTTCGCGCTTGCGCGCGCCGTCCACCGGGTGCACGCGGTGGGCGATGGTGTCGGCCACGGTGTTGCTCGGGGTCGCCTGGATTTCCTGCGGGTCGCGCATGAACTCGCGGGCCAGCTGCTTGATGCCTTCCTCGAAGGTGGCCGAGAACAGCAGGGTCTGGCGGTTCTGCCGCGGCAGCTTGGCGAGGATGCGCTTGATCGACGGCAGGAAGCCCATGTCGAGCATGCGGTCGGCCTCGTCCAGCACCAGGATCTCGATGCCGGACAGGTCCACGCTGCGGCGCTCGAGGTGGTCGAGCAGGCGGCCCGGGCAGGCGATCAGCAGATCCACGCCACGGCGCAGCGCGTCGAGCTGGTTGCCCATGCCCACGCCGCCGTAGATGGTGGCGCTGGGGATGCGCAGGTACTTGCTGTAGCCGCGCAGGCTGTCGTGGACCTGGGTGGCCAGTTCGCGGGTCGGGGTCAGCACCAGGGCGCGCGGCTTGCGCGGGCCGGCGCCCACGGTCTGCGGCGAGGTGCCCAGGTGCTGCAGCAGCGGCAGGCCGAACGCAGCGGTCTTGCCGGTGCCGGTCTGCGCACCGGCCATCAGGTCATGGCCTTCCAGGGCGACGGGAATGGCCTGCGCCTGGATCGGGGTGGGGGTTTCGTAGCCCTGCTCGGCCAGCGCGCGCAGCAGGAAGGGCGCAAGGCCCAGGGATTCGAACGACATGAGAATGCTCCGGATAACGCGCCGACGCCGGGACGGACCCGGCGCGCAGGCGCAAGTAGGTGAGGCTCGGAGCGTTCCCGTGAACCGCGCTGCGAGAGGGTGGATCAACCCGCAGCGCGAGGCTGGGGTTCGTCGGCACCACGAAAGGCGTCGGGCGGGGCGGGCGAGTCGGATCGTTGCGATCCTGGCCTCGCCGGCGGTCCCTGAGGGAAACGGACGGCCGCATGCAGACCGGGGCAGTGTACCTGAATTGGCGCGCTGCACAAAATGCGGGTCCGTTTCAGTTGAAACCAAGCCGCTGTCTGGCCGTACAATCGCCCGCTCAGCCCCCAGCACTGGACGGACATGAAGCTAGGTTCCCTGAAGGAAGGCGGTCGCGACGGCACCCTGATCGTCGTGTCCCGCGATCTGACCCGCGCGGTGCGCGCCACCGGCATTGCGCCGACCCTGCAGCGCGCGCTGGAGGACTGGAGCAACCTCGCCCCGCGCCTGAACGCCCTGTCCGAGTCGCTCAACGACGGCAGCGCTGACGGCCAGTTCGACCTGGACATGGCGGCCCTGGCGGCGCCGTTGCCGCGCGCCTACGAGTTCCTCGACGGCAGCGCCTACCTGCCGCACGTCGAACGCGTGCGCCGCGCGCGCGGCGCCGAGGTGCCGGAGAGCTTCTACACCGACCCGCTGATGTACCAGGCGGTCAGCGCCGGTTTCTACGGCCCGCGCGATGCGGTCAAGGTGGTCAGCGAGGACTACGGCATCGACCTGGAGGCCGAGATCGTGGTGGTCACCGACGACGTGCCGATGGGGGTGACGCCGGCGCAGGCCGCCGCGCACATCCAGTTGATCGGCCTGGTCAACGACGTGTCGCTGCGCAACCTGATTCCGCCGGAACTGGCCAAGGGCTTCGGCTTCGTGCAGTCCAAGCCGCGTTCGGCGCTGTCGCCGGTGTTCGTCACTCCCGACGAACTGGGCGAGGCCTGGCGCGACAACAAGGTGCACCTGCCGCTGCTGACCCACATCAACGGCACCTGGTTCGGCGCGCCGGAAGCCGGCGAGGACATGCAGTTCGATTTCGCGCAGCTGGTCGCGCACGCGGCCAAGACCCGGCCGCTTGCGGCCGGCGCGGTGGTCGGCTCGGGCACCATCGCCAACCAGGACACCGCGCGCGGCGCCTCCTGCCTCGCCGAGCAGCGCACCGTGGAAACCCTGCGCGACGGCAAGCCGAGCACGCCGTACATGTCCTTCGGCGACGTGGTGCGGATCGAGATGCTGGACCGTGACGGAGTGAGCATCTTCGGCGCGATCGAGCAGCGCATCGAGCAGGCGCCGCTGCCCTGACCCGGCCGGCGGCGGTGCCGGGGCGACCGGCGGCGCCGCAGCCCAGGTGTCCACCGGTATCGTTGTCGATTGCGCAGACGGAGGCGGGCATGGACGAGGCACTGCAGCTCTACACCTACTGGCGCTCCAGCGCCGCGTATCGGGTGCGCATCGGGCTGGAGCTGAAGGGGCTGGCCTACCAGTCGTTGCCGGTGCATCTGGTGCGCGACGGCGGGCAGCAGCACTCGCCGGAATATGCGCGGCTGAATCCGCAGGAACTGGTGCCGACCCTGTGCCACGACGGCCAGCCGATCCGCCAGTCGCTGGCGATCCTGGAGTACCTGGACGAGCGCTGGCCGGAGCCGCCGCTGCTGCCGGATGCGCCGATCGACCGCGCCCGCGTGCGCGGCCTGGCGCAACTGATCGCCTGCGACATCCACCCGCTCAACAACCTGCGCGTGGCGCAGTTCTTCGAGAGCGCCTGGAACGTGCCGCAACCCGAGCGCGAGGAGTGGATGCGGCACTGGATGCAGGTCGGCTTCGACGCGCTGGAGCAGTTGCTGGCCGAGTCGCCGGATACCGGCAGTTTCTGCCACGGCGAGCAGCCGGGCCTGGCCGATTGCTGCCTGGTGCCGCAGCTGTACAACGCGCGCCGTTTCGGCGTGGACCTGCAGGCCTATCCGACCCTGGAGCGGATCGAGCGCGCCTGCCTGGCCCTGCCGGCCTTCGACGCGGCACGTCCGGAACACCAGCCGGACGCACAGTGAAATTCGCCGTGTCGTAGGAGCGGCTTCAGCCGCGACCGGTCTGCCGATATACGCGATCGGCCGAAGTTGCCGCCATGCCTGCCGACCCGCGGCGACCGCCGCTGGATCCCCGGTCCGCCGTTGCCGCCGACGCTGCGGGACAGCGCGACTGGCGTCTGCGAACGCCCGCTCGCGGCTGAAGCCGCTCCTACGAGGTCGCTTCCACAGGCGCTTGCGGCAAACTCGCTGGGTGCACTGTGGGAGGGACTTCAGTCCCGACGCGCAGTTGCGTGGGCGTGGCGTTTGTCTCGAAGGGCGACCCGCGGCGACCGCCGCTGGATCCTCCGGTCCGCCGTTGCCGCCGTCGCTGCGGGACCGGTGCGACCAAGCGTCTGCGAACGCCCGGTCGCGGCTGAAGCCGCTCCTACGAGGTCGCTTCCACGCGCGCTTGCGGCGAACTCACTGGGTGCACTGTGGGAGGGACTTCAGTCCCGACGCGCAGCAGCCTGGACGTGGCATTGGCCCCGGAAAGGGCGACCCCGCGGCGACCGCCGCTGGCCCCCCCGGTCCGCCGTTGCCGCCGTCGCTGCGGGACCAGTGCGACCAAGCGTCTGCGAACGCCCGGTCGCGGCTGAAGCCGCCCCTGCGCACCTATTCCTGCATAAGCGCCGCATTGCTTGCGGCGATGCTCTCAGACGAAGCCGTGGGTGATGCGCGGCGCGGCGCTGGGGCCGCTGTCGTAGTCGGCGTAGGGGTCGTGTTCGCCGCTGCCGCCTTCGGACAGGCGGAACTTCAGGGCCAGGCCGTCGCGCGAGTCGGCCGCGCGCAGCGCTTCCTCCTGCTCGATCTGGCCCTGCTTGACCATGCGGAACAGGCACTGGTCGAAGGTCTCCATGCCGTCCTCCAGCGACTCCTCCATCGCCTGCTTGATCTCGTGGACCTGCCCGCGCCGCAGCAGGTCGCGGATCATCGGCGTGTTCAGCAGCACTTCCGAGGCCGGCCGGCGGCGGCCGGTGTTGTCCTTGACCAGACGCTGCGAGATCACTGCGCGCAGGTTCAGCGACAGGTTCATCAACACGTTCTTGTGCGCGCTCTCGGGGAAGAAGTTGAGGATGCGCTCGATGGTCTGGTCGGCGTTGTTGGAGTGCAGGGTGGCCAGACACAGGTGCCCGGTCTCGGCGAAGGCAATGGCCGCCTCCATGGTCTCCGCGTCCAGGATCTCGCCGATCAGGATCACGTCCGGCGCCTCGCGCATTGCGTTCTTCAGCGCGTTGTGGAAGGCGTGGGTGTCCAGGCCCACCTCGCGCTGGTTGACGATGGACATCTTGTGCTTGTGCAGGTATTCGATCGGGTCCTCGATGGTGAGGATGTGCCCGGTGGTGGTGCTGTTGCGGTAGTCGATCATCGACGCCAGCGAGGTGGACTTGCCCGAGCCGGTCGAGCCGACCACCAGGACCAGCCCGCGCGGGGTCATGATCACGTCCTTGAGCACCTGCGGCAGGTGCAGCTCCTCGATGCTGGGGATCTTGCTGCGGATCGCGCGGATCACCATGCCGACCTCGCCGCGCTGCTTGAACACGTTGACGCGGAAGCGCCCGGCGTCCTGCAGGGCGATGGCCATGTTCAATTCCAGCTCCCGCTCGAACTGCGGCACCTGGCCCTCGTCCATCAGCGAATAGGCGATCTTCTTGACCATGCCCGGCGGCAGGCCGGTGGCGCCGAGCGGGTACAGCTTGCCTTCGATCTTGATATAGACCGGTGCTCCTGTGGTCAGGAACATGTCCGAGGCGTTCTTTTCGGTCATCAGCTTCAGGAAATAGCCGATATCCATGCGCAATGGTTCCCCAACAATCCGCAATCGCCCGTTGCAAGCGCGCCACAGGCTTCCGACAATGGCCGTGATCGACGTCTCCGTCCACGGCCCCCCTAGATGAAAACTAGCTTCGCACACTTCCGTTGTCAGCAGTATGTGATGGCCTGCGCATTGGCGTTGTTCGCCGCGCCGGCCGCGTTCGCCCAGGTGGCCTCGCCGGAGTTGCTGGCCGCGCAGCAGGCGGTGCAGCGTGCGATCCAGGCCGATGCCGACCAGTACGCGCCGGACCTGCTGGCCAGCGCCCGCCAGGGCCTGGAGCAGGCGCAGCAGGCCGAACTCGACCGCCGCCAGCGCAAGACCGCGCCGCAGCTGGCGCTGCGCGTGGCCGCCGATGCCGACCTGGCGCGCGCGCGCAGCGAGGAGGCGGTGGCCAATGCGCAACTGAAGCAGCGCCAGGCCGAGGTGGCCCAACTGCAACAGACCCTGGGCACCGGGGAGGGCCGTCCATGAGCCGCGCCCTGCACGGAATGCGCCGCCTGGCCCTGCTGGCGTTGCTGCTGGCGCCGCTGGGGGCGATGGCCGCCGACGACCCGGAACTGGCCGTGCTCAACCAGCGCCTGGTGGCACTGCAGGCCGATCCGCTGAACGCCGATGTCGCCGCCTACGAACGCCTACAGGCGCAGCAGGCGGTGGCCAACTTCGCCAACGCCAAGCGCAAGGAGCGCGACGAGGCGCGCTACCTGGCCGAGCGCCGGGTCGAGATCGCCGAGACCATGGCCCGCGCTGAAATCGCCCGGCGCCAGGTCGACCAGTTGGAGAAGACCCGCAGCGACCTGCTGATCGAGGCCAGCCGCCGCGAGGCCGCGCGGGCTCGTCAGGAAGCCGAGCGCCTGCGCGTGCAGGCGCAGATCCAGGCCGAGGAAGCCGAGAATCTGCGCCAGGCCGCCGAGGCCGAACAGGCGGCGCGCGCGGATGCCGATGCGGCCCTGGCCAGCGTGGCCGGACAGCAGACCGCCAAGCTCAGCGCCGCGCAGCAGAAGTCGGCCAAGCTGGCGCGCGAGGAGGCCGAACTGGTCGCCGGCACCAAGCTGCCGGCCTCGCGCTTCGAGACCCGCGGGGAGGTCTTCACCTTCTCCGGCGCGGCCTTCGGCGCCGGCAAGGCGGCGCTCTCGGGCGACGCCACGAACCAGGCCAAGGCCCTGTCGCAATACCTGCAGATCAGCAAGGGCAAGGTGCGGATCGAGGCCTACGACACCGACGCCGGCGTGGCCCAGAAGCGCGCCGATGCCTTGCGCGCGGCGCTGGTCAGCGGCGGCGTGCCCGCCAACCGGATGCAGGCGGTTGGCAAGAAGGGGGCGTCGACCAAGGCCCGCTCGGCCGAAGTTGTGATCGCGCCCTAAGTGCGTCGTGCCCTGCGCCCAGGCGTTTAACGGGGTTTTTCCCTGGGCCTGAGCGCCGAGCAACTGAATGCGGCAAAGCGGGCCTGCTTCTCTTGTCCGCGACGGTAGGGAAGCGTAGGGTCGGTAGTCCAGGCGGCACTCCCGCCGCCTGGTGCCAACGGAGGAGTCCGAGCCGATGACGCAGTGGCGCGCACCGCAATCCGACGTCGCAGGAACCGCGGTTCCAGGCGTTGTGGCGGTGCAGCCGGCGGCTCGCGCGCTTCCGCTCCCAGGCAACGCCCCGTGCCGCAGCGGCCGGGGCGTTCTTGTTTCCAGCTGAAGGAGGCTATTCCTATGTTCGAAGGGCAACCGCAGACCGAAATCGACGCGTTGATCAAGTCCGATCCGGAGTTCAAGCAGCTCTACCAGCGCCACAAGACCTTGGACAAGAAGTGCATGGACGCCGAGCTCGGCGTGCTGCCGATCGACGATGTCACCCTGGCGCAGATGAAGCGCGAAAAGCTCGCCGCCAAGGAAAAGCTGCTGCGCCTTTACGAGCAGAAGCCGCACTGACCGTACTATTCCCTCTTGTCGCGGGCGGTGGCTGGCCTCCTCGTCGGCTTGCCACCGTCCGCGTCATCCCCTCCGAAAGCCGCGACCGCGGCTTTTTTCGTCCCTGCGGCGCGCATTCTCTGACTTTCCCTCCCCGAGCGCGGATAATGCCCGGTCCAGCCGCTGCCGCGGCGCGACGCATTCGGACCCGATGGCCATTCACTCCTCCGTACTCGACCTGATCGGCGACACCCCCATCGTCAAGGCCAGCAAGCTCGACACCGGTGTGTGCGAGCTGTACCTGAAGCTGGAAAGCGCCAATCCCGGCGGTTCGATCAAGGACCGCATCGGCCTGTCGATGATCGAGGCGGCCGAGCGCCGCGGCGACCTCAAGCCCGGTGCGGTGCTGGTCGAGGGCACCGCCGGCAATACCGGCATCGGCCTGGCCCTGGTCGCCCAGCAGAAGGGCTACAAGCTGATCCTGGTGGTCCCGGACAAGATGAGCCGGGAGAAGATCTTCAACCTCAAGGCGATGGGCGCCGAGGTGGTGCTGACCCGCTCCGACGTGGCCAAGGGCCACCCCGAGTACTACCAGGATCTGGCCGCGCGCATCGCCGCCGAGACCCCGGGGGCCTACTTCATCAACCAGTTCGGCAACCCCGACAACCCGGCCGCGCACGAGTTCGGCACCGGCCCGGAGATCCTGCGGCAGATGGACGGCCGGCTGGACGCGATCGTGTTCGGCTGCGGCAGCTCCGGCACCATGACCGGCCTGTCGCGCGCCTTCGCCGCCGCCTCGCCGCACACCGAACTGGTGCTGGCCGATCCGGTCGGCTCGATCCTGACCGAGTACATCGAGCAGGGCACGGTCAGCGAGAAGTCCGGCAGCTGGCTGGTGGAGGGCATCGGCGAGGACTTCCTGCCGGCGATCTCCGATTTCAGCCGGGTCAAGAAGGCCTATTCGATCAGCGACGCCGAGAGCTTCCACACCGCGCGCGAGCTGCTGGCCAAGGAGGGCATCCTCGGCGGCTCCTCCACCGGCACCCTGCTGGCGGCGGCGTTGAAGTACTGCCGCGCGCAGACCGAACCCAAGCGGGTGCTGGTGTTCGTCTGCGACACCGGCAACAAGTACCTGTCGAAGATGTACAACGACTACTGGATGCTGGACAACGGCTTCCTGGAGCGCCCGCAGCACGGCGACCTGCGCGACCTGATCCTGCGCCCGTACAGCCAGCGCGACACCGTGGTGGTCGGCCCCAAGGACCTGCTGACCACCGCCTACCAGCGCATGAAGCTGTACGACGTGTCGCAGCTGCCGGTGATGGAAGGCGACCAACTGGTCGGTATCGTCGACGAAAGCGACGTCTTATTGCATGTATATGGCGACGAAGCGCGGTTCCGCGACCCCGTGGCCACGGCGATGGTTAGCAAGCTCGACCGGCTCGACGTCAAATCGCCCATCGAGGCCCTGCTGCCGGTGTTCGACCGCGGCCAGGTCGCCATCGTGATGAACGAGGGCGCCTTCCTGGGCCTGATCACCCGGATCGACCTGCTCAACTACCTGCGCCGCCGGGTGCAGTAATCCCTGCGGTCGGCGCGGCCCCGCTGCATGGGGCCGTTCAGACCGCGCTGCTAGAATCACGCCCCTTTTCCGGTAACCCTTCATGACGGACAACACGTCGAACCCCCATGGCGACAGCGCTGCGCTGGCGCTGGCGACCCTGGCCATCCATGGCGGACAGCACCCGGACCCGACCACCGGCGCGGTGATGCCGCCGATCTACGCGACCTCCACCTACGCCCAGTCCAGCCCCGGCGAGCACCAGGGCTTCGAGTACTCGCGCACCCACAACCCGACCCGCTTCGCCTACGAGCGCTGCGTGGCGGCCCTGGAGGGCGGCAGCCGCGGCTTCGCCTTCGCCTCCGGCATGGCCGCCACCGCCACGGTGATCGAGCTGCTGGACAGCGGCAGCCACGTGATCGCGATGGACGACCTGTACGGCGGCAGCTACCGGCTGTTCGAGCGCGTGCGCAAGCGCACCGCCGCGCTGGAGTTCGGTTTCGTCGATCTGACCGACCCGGCTGCATTCGAGGCGGCGATCCGCCCGACCACCAAGATGGTGTGGATCGAGACCCCGACCAATCCGATGCTGAAGATCGTCGATATCGCGGCGATCGCCGCGATCGCGCGCAAGCACGGCTTGCTGGTGGTGGTCGACAACACCTTCGCCTCGCCGCTGCTGCAGCGGCCGCTGGCGCTGGGCGCGGACATCGTGGTGCATTCGGCGACCAAGTACCTCAACGGCCACTCGGACATGGTCGGCGGCATGGCCGTGGTCGGCGACAACGCCGAGCTGGCCGAGCAACTGGCCTTCCTGCAGAACTCGGTGGGCGGCGTGCAGGGCCCGTTCGACAGCTTCCTGGCCCTGCGCGGGCTGAAGACCCTGCCGCTGCGCATGCGCGCGCACTGCGACAACGCCCTGGCGCTGGCGCAGTGGCTGGAAACGCACCCGGCGGTGGAGAAGGTGATCTACCCGGGCCTGCCCTCGCACCCGCAGCACGCCCTGGCCGGCCGGCAGATGGCCGGCTACGGCGGCATCGTCTCGATCGTGCTCAAGCGTGGCTTCGGCGCGGCCAAGCGCTTCTGCGAACGCACCCGCCTGTTCACCCTGGCCGAATCGCTCGGCGGCGTCGAAAGCCTAGTCAACCATCCTGCGGTCATGACCCATGCCTCGGTGCCGGTCGCGCGGCGCGAGCAGCTCGGCATCAGCGATGCGCTGGTGCGGCTGAGCGTGGGGGTGGAGGATGTGGGGGATTTGCGCCACGACCTGGAACGCGCGCTGACATGAGCGCGTGGCGGTGGAGCCCCTCCGGTGAATGATCTTCGCCGGCGCGGGCCGAAAGGCCTGCTATTGCTCAATCTATCTGCCTGGATCAGGCAGCGTAGCGGGCTGGGCGTGCTTTATCGTAAGTTGCCACTTTCCTGGCGTGTTGGCGCCGCTCGGCTGCTGTCGGCACCGTCCGCCGAGAGCGCGCGTTTCGCGCGTACGCCTGCATGGGATATCCCGTTACCATCGGTGGTCGCTGGCCCAGTCGCACCGACGCAGGCGGCTGCTGGCCCGGGGGTGAATATTCTTGGCTATGTCCGAGGACAGTTCGGCCTGGGCGAGAGCCTGCGCATGTACGCGCGGGCGCTGATCGAGGCTGGGGTGCCGGTGCGCTTGTTTGATATCGACCTGGGCCTGCCGCATGGTTGGGACGACCACAGTTTGGATGCGTGGATTGGCGATAATCTGCCATATTCAATCAGTATTATGTTTGTTAATCCGGATTATCTGGAGCGCGCACTCGAGCTCGTGGGCGTCGAGCGTCTCTCGGGAAAATATTTGATAGCCTGCTGGTTCTGGGAGCTTCAGCGCGTCCCGGAGGCTTGGCTTCCCGCAATTGGCTTGGTCGACGAAATCATGGTCGCCAGTCGCTTCATTGAAGATGCATTCTCCAGGATCACTGACAAGCCGATCTTGCGCGCACCCCAGCCATTGTCGGCCATTGGCGACAGCGGTCTGCAACGCGCAGATTTTGGGCTTGAAGAAGGCAAATTCATCTTCCTGACGACCTTCGACTTCAACTCCTGGGTTGAGCGCAAGAATCCCTATGCCGCGATTGCGGCGTTCAAGCATGCGTTTCCAAAGGGGCGTGATGATGTACGCCTACTGGTGAAATCCAGCAATGGCTATCGTCACCAAGATTGGTTTCGGCGCTTGCTCAACGAGGCGGCGACCGACCCGCGGATCATCGTGCGCGACGAAGTGATTGATCGCGCTCATGTTTATGCCTTGCAGCGCTGCTGCGATGCGTATGTCTCGCTGCATCGGGCCGAGGGCTTCGGTTTGGGGTTGGCGGAGTGCATGGCGATGGGTAAGCCGGTGATTGCGACAGCCTGGTCGGGTAACCTGGACTTCATGGAGACGGGCAACGCGATGCTTGTGGGATATCGGCTCGTGCCCGTGCGCGAGGGCGAGTATCCACACGAGCCAGGCGATGTTTGGGCCGAACCCAGCGTGGAAGAGGCGGCCGCGTTCATGCAAAGGCTTGCCGACAACCCAGCCGAAGCAATGGAAATCGGGCGGCGTGCGGCGAAGTCCGTTGGTGCACTTCTTTCGCCGCAGCGCGCTGCCCTCGCCATCGAGACTCGCTTGCGCGAACTTGCCGCCGGTCCGGCGATACATTCTTATTACGATACGGATACCTCATGTCATCATTGATTGCGGCAGCATGGCGTTACCGGGGCTTCATCGCCTCGTCGATCGCCAACGATTTCCGCTCCAGGCTTGCACGTAGCAAGCTGGGCACCCTCTGGATCGTGCTGCAGCCATTGGCGCAGGCATTGATTTTCGCGGTCGTGCTGTCGAATGTCCTCGCGGCCAAGCTGCCTGGCGTCGACAATCGCTTCGCTTTCGCGGTGTACCTGCTTTCTGGTCTCTTGTGCTGGTCCGCTTTCGCCGAGATCGTGCAGCGTTGCCTCACCGTTTTCATCGACAATGGCTCGCTGCTCAAAAAGATGCAGTTTCCGCGGATCAGTTTGCCGTTGGTCGCGGTCGGTTCGGCACTGGTCACGAACGTCGCCTTGCTCGCCGTCATCTTGGTGCTGGTGCCGATCTTGGGCGTCTCGCTGACACCGGCGCTGCTGTGGTTGCCCTTGTTGCTGCTGATCAACGTCGCATTGGCGACCGGAGTCGGCCTGCTCCTCGGTACGCTCAACGTGTTTGCACGCGACATCGGCCAGATCATGGCGGTGGTGATGCAGTTCTGGTTCTGGATGACGCCGATTGCGTATCCCGCACAGGTCGTTCCTGAAAGGTTCCAGGCGATCCTGCGACTCAATCCTGTCGCCGCACTGGCGACTGGATACCACGACATCTTCCTTTATGGTCGTGCGCCGCAGAACTCGCTTGTCTATCCGGCCGTTTGTGCATTGGTCGCACTGGCGCTTTCGTTTTTCGTTTTTCGGCGCGCTTCGGCCGAGATGGTGGATGCGCTATGAGCAATTCGGTACTGGTAGTCGATGGAGTGGGAAAGTGCTACCGAAGTTACGGGAGCGAGTTGCAGCGCTTCGCCAGTTGGTTCGGCATTCCCGTCAAGCCGCAGTCCGAGCATTGGGTGCTGCGGAATATCTCTTTCCGGATTGGACGCGGCGAAGCCGTTGGTCTGGTCGGACAGAACGGCGCTGGCAAGAGCACATTGCTCAAGATCATCACCGGGACAGTCCGCCCAAACGAAGGTTCAGTGATGGCCACGGGGCGCATTTCGGCGCTTCTGGAGCTTGGACTGGGCTTCAATGCAGAACTGACCGGTCGTGAGAACGCCCGCCATGCTCTCGGCCTGATGGGGACATCGAGCCATGAAATTGAATCGATGCTCGAATCGATCGAGGAGTTTGCCGAGGTTGGCGAGTACTTCGACCAGCCGATCCGTGCCTACTCGAGCGGCATGCAAATGCGCGTGGCCTTCAGTGTGGCGACTGCTGTGCGGCCGGAGACCCTGATTGTCGACGAGGCGTTATCGGTCGGAGACTCGTACTTCGTACACAAGTGCTTCAAGCGGATACGTGAGTTTCGTGAGGCCGGCACGACGTTACTGATTGTTTCCCATGATCCTGGAGCCATTCAGGCCTTGTGCGATCGCGCGCTGTTGATCGAGGGGGGGCGGCTGATCAAAGATGGCGATCCGCAGGAAGTCATGGATTACTACAACGCCCTGATTGCCGAAAAGGAAAATAAGAGCGTCAGGACTGCAAGTACCGATGACGGTCGTACGGCGACCGAATCGGGCACTGGCGAGGCAGTGTTTGAGTCGATTCAACTTCTCGACGAGGCGGGTGATCCAGTTGAGTATGTTGGCGTGGGCGATGCGGTGACCCTGCGCTACAAGATTCGCGTTCACGAGCCTATCGACCGGCTCGTGCTCGGCTACATGATCAAGGATCGTCTGGGCCAGCCGGTTTTCGGCACGAATACCCACCACACCGGCCAGACTCAAGAGCGGCTGCAGGCGGGGGATCAATTAATCGCCGAGGCGCGCTTCCCTATGAACCTAGGCCCTGGGACGTACTCGGTCTCTGTGGCGTTGGCTAGCGCCGAAACCCATTTGGTCAAGAATTACCATTGGCGCGACTTGGCCTTGGTGTTCAATGTCGCCAATATCCGCCACGATACCTTTGTTGGTACTGCCTGGATTCCACCAATCCTGTCGATCGAAGTCCCGCGCGGAGAGCACTTGCCGTGACGTCGCAGCCGAAGCCCGTTGTCACCTCCCCGCCAGCGCTGATGGAAATGAGCGTGGGCGAGATCCTGCGGAAGATCAATACGGCCGTACTCAGAAAAACGGCAACCGGAGTCACCGGCGTCGATTCCCTGTTTTGGCCGGAAAACTTTGAAATATGGACTGCGGCGGCACCCGCAACGCCGCCGCGAGAAGTCTATGAGGTGGCCGACCTGCTTTCCCAGGACGATGCCGACTTCGTCAGCAATGCGTATCGTGTGCTGTTGCGTCGTGCGCCGGACTCGGCCGGGTTTCTCGGGAATATCGAAGCGATACGTCGAGGTGCGCAGACCAAGCTGGAAGTCATCGCCTCGCTGCGCTTTTCGCCCGAAGGCATGGCTGTCGGCGTACCAGTACGTGGGTTGCGTCTTGCCTGGTTGCTGCATCGCTGGAAGCGCAAGCCGCTGGTGGGTCCCATTCTCTCCTGGGCATATGAGCTGCTCTGCCTAGGGCGTCGCGGAAAGCAATTGGACTGGCTGGAGGTGCGCGGAGCGCGCGAGGTTCATCGATTGGGGCGGCACGTCAATCATGTCGTCCTTGAGGCGGGTGGCCGCCTTGAGGCGATCGAGCATGAGCTCTCTGCGTTGCGGGAGGCTCGCAAGGCGCTGGAGATTCTGGTGCAATCCAACGTGTCCTCGCTTGTCGAGATTGCAAGTTTTGCGCGAGAGCTGCCCGCTCGCCTGGAGCGTGATCAGGCAATCCTGTCGCGTCTGGAGGCGCGCGAAGGCCAACTGGCTGAGGAGGAAGCGCGGCGTGCCGCTCTTGCGCCACAGTTGGACGCGCTCTATTCATCTTTCGAAGATCGTTTCCGTGGACCCGAGTCGCTGATTCAGGCGCGTGCACGTCCCTATTTGCAGTTCGTTCGCGAGTGCGGCGCGGGGACGTTGGAGGCCCCAGTCATCGACGTTGGCTGTGGGCGTGGGGAGTGGCTCGCGTTGTTGCGTGACGAAGGACTGCATGCGCGCGGCGTCGACCTCAGTTCACGTTTCGCCAATGATGCGACGGCGCGAGGTTTGGATGTGATCGAAGGGGATGCAGTCGACGTGCTCCGTGCCATGCCTGCGGGCAGCGTTGGCGCGGTCACCTCGATGCACTTGGTCGAGCACTTGCCATTTGACCGTGTTGTGGAGTTCCTTGACGTGTGTCGTCACGTGTTGCGGCCCGGCGGCCTGCTGATCCTGGAAACGCCGAATCCCGAGAATCTGGATGTGGCGACGATCTATTTCTACATGGATCCCACCCATCGCAATCCACTGCCGCCAGAGATGTTGCGTTGGGTCGTCGAGGCGCGTGGTTATCCGGATGCAAGAATCGAGCGGCTCAGCGAGGCGCGCGAGTTGAGCGCCCCCTCTCTGCTTCCCGACGCGCTGCCTGGATCGCCCTCTGTCAACAGCCTCATCGCACGCACGCACGTCGCTCCCGACTATGCGATCGTTGCCCATCGTGGGGAAAATTCACATGAATGATGTTCGCAAGAAGCTTCTTGTCACCGGTGCCGGCGGGTTTGTCGGAAAGCATCTGCTGGATGCCGTGGCTCATGGGTACTTTGGTGATGTCGAGGCCGTGCCGTTGCAGGCCGGAACCGACTTGCGCGATATGGCCGCAACCGAAAGTGCATTGGGTGACGCGTGCCCTGATGCGGTAATCCACCTCGCTGCACAGAGCTTCGTACCGCAGTCGTTCGACGACCCTGAGGAGACGCTGCAGATCAACTTGATCGGCACGCTGCATCTGCTTCAGGCACTTGCTCGAAAAGGCTTCACCGGGCGGTTCTTGTATGTCAGCTCCGGTGACATCTACGGGCGCGTGCCCGAGTGCAATCTCCCTGTCGACGAGGCGCTCCTGCCAGAGCCCCGCAACCCGTATGCCGTCAGTAAATGGGCCGCCGAGCAACTCTGCCTGCAGTGGCACCGCAGCGAAAAGCTCGACGTGGTGATTGCGCGCCCATTCAATCACGTGGGCGCTGGCCAAAATGATCGTTTCGTGCTTTCTTCTCTCGCCAGGCAGGTGGTCGCCATTGCTGCGGGGCGGCAGCCTCCGGTGATCGAAGCTGGGGATATCGATACGACGCGCGATTTCAGCGATGTGCGCGATGTCGTCTCGGCCTATGCTTCTTTGCTGGCGCGTGGCAAGTCCGGCGAAACCTATATTGTTGCGTCTGGCGTAGAGCGCCGCGTTCGCGATTTGCTCGTTGAAATGTGCCGTCTCACCGGCATCGAAGTGGAAGTCCGCCAGGACCCCGCCAAGATGCGACCGGCCGAGCAGAGGCGCATGGTGGCCAGTTCGGCAAAACTCCAGCGCGATACCGGCTGGGCTCAGGCTTTCGACATACAATCAACGCTGTCTGAAATTCTCGAACATGCAAGGAAAAATCAATGAGTAAGAACGCTCTGATCACTGGGATCACCGGCCAGGATGGTGCCTACCTATCCCGGCTTTTGCTGTCCAAAGGCTACAAGGTGTATGGCATCCTTGCCCGGCGCAGCAGCGACACGCTGTGGCGCCTGCGCGAATTGGAGATTGCCAATGATGTCGTCCTGCTCGATGGCGATCTGACGGACCTGTCGTCGCTTATTCGCGCCATGCATGTGTCCAAGGCCGATGAGGTTTACAACCTTGGTGCCCAGAGCTTCGTGGGGTCGTCTTGGCAGCAGCCGATTCTGACGGCCCAGGTCGATGGAGTTGGCGCGCTCAACGTGCTTGAGGCCGTGCGCATTGTCAATGACAAAGCCCATTTCTACCAGGCATCCACCAGCGAGATGTTTGGCCTGATCCAGGCCGAGATGCAGAGCGAGTCGACGCCCTTCTATCCGCGCAGCCCATACGGCGTTGCGAAGTTGATGGCGCACTGGGCGACGGTGAACTACCGCGAGAGCTTTGGAATGCACGCTTCGAGCGGCATCCTTTTCAACCACGAGTCCCCGCTGCGGGGTATTGAGTTCGTGACCCGCAAGGTCACCGACGCCGTGGCTCGGATCAAGCTGGGCAAGCAGCGCGAACTGCGCCTTGGTAATATCGACGCGAAGCGAGATTGGGGCTTTGCCGGAGACTACGTCGAGGCGATGTGGCTGATGACGCAGCAGGAGGAAGGTGGCGACTATGTGGTTGCCACCGGCCTCACCACGACGGTGCGCGACATGTGCAAAATCGCCTTTGGCCACGTAGGCCTGAACATGGACGATCACTTGGTGATCGACGAGAAGTTTTTCCGTCCGGCCGAGGTGGACGTGCTGCTCGGAAATCCTGGTAAGGCGATGGAGAAGCTTGGTTGGAAGCCCAAGACCTCCCTGGAACAGCTGATCACAATGATGGTGGACGCGGATATGCGTCGACTCTCCATCTGAACGACTGAGTAGGGGGAGTACGGTGCGTCTTGCTATCGACATGCAGGCGTGCTTGACCGATTCTCGCGATCGCGGCATCGGCAGGTATGCTGACAACTTAGTTGCCGAAATGGTGCGTCAGCGTCAGGACGACGAGATCCTGTTGGCGCTTGATGGCGCGGACCCTTCGCGTCTGCGTCAAGCGCGATCGCGCCTGCGCCATCAGTATGTGCGTGCGGCAACGACAGTGATGCACTACCCCACAAACGCTTTTGTCGATCATGATGCGCTGCGGATGCAAAGTGCCGCTCGTCTTCGTGGCAGATTCTTCGAATCATTGGGTGTGGATGCACTGTTGCATACCAGCCACTTTGAAACGCGTGGCAGCTACACAACCGCAATTGACTGGGCTGCGGATCCACGACCCGGAACGGCAGTCATTGCATACGATGTGATACCGCTGCTTTACCCCGATCGTTATCTTGAGCCGGATCCGTTCTTAGCTGAATGGTATCCGCGCAAGTGTGAGAGTTTCAGTAAATTCGATTGTTTTTTGTCCATCTCACAAGCGACACGTGTAGATTTGATCGAGCAACTGGGTATTTCTCCAGAAAAGATTCACGTAATCAATGCCGGACTCGATCCGGACATGCTTGCCATTGCGCAGGCCGATTTACCTGTGGATGAGACTATCTTGGCGCGTCGGGGCATAGACGCGCCCTTCGTGCTGATGGTCGGCAACGGGGACTGGCGCAAGAACACCATGGGAGCGGTCGAGGCGTTCGCACGGTTGCCGCGTAGCCTCCAGAAGAAATATCTGCTTGTACTCACCCAAGTCGGTACGGATGTCAAAGAGGCGCTCGCAGGGGCCTTCTCGCAGATAGCGCCGCGGGTGCGCGTGCTTGGCCGGGTCGACGATGTCGAGTTAGCGACATTGTACCGGGCGTGTCGAGTGTTCTATTTTCCTTCGTTTTATGAGGGCTTTGGTCTTCCTGTGCTTGAGGCAATGGCGTTTGGTGCGCCTGTTTTAAGTGCCAACACAGGCAGTCTGCCTGAAGTCGTGCATGATCCGCGTTGCCTGTTCGACCCGCACGACATCGACGCGGCTGCATCGCTTCTTGAAGCCGCGCTGGAAGATGTGGCCTTTCGCGAGGTGTTGGTTTCCGGCGTCAAGGCTCATGCTTGGAAGTATGACTGGACGTCCTGTGCTGAAACCGCGCTCACGGCGATGCGGACTCTGGCAGGCGAAGCGAAGGCGGCGCAGCCTCAGTTTGGAAAGGTCGACGAGTTCGACCGCTTGCGAGTGACGCAGGACGACATCGATGCCTGGTCAGAGCTTCTTATTGCTGCGCCCGATGCGGGCGGCTCTTTGGAGGGAAGCCTGACAGCTGCGGCTGCGCGAGGTCGGCGCCGAATACTAGTTGATGTCAGCGAGGTGGTGAGACTGGATGCACGCAGCGGCATTCAGCGTGTTGTCCGCAATTATTGCGCCGGCCTTCACGCGCTAGCTGAAGATGCTCAGGTGGAGGTTCAGCCTATTTGCTGGACTGAGCACGGCATCCTATACGCAAGTGACTACGCCTCCAGCCACTTGGGTATGCCAATTGACACGGTCAACGCCGGCATGCGAGTTGCGGTGAAGCCGAACGATCTGCTGTTGATGCTCGATTCGTCGTGGTGGAGTCCGGAACGATTCGATGCCCTGCACGCCCAGGTGGCGGCTGCAGGCGGCGAGGTGGTCTGGATGGTCTACGATCTGATCCCCTTGCTGGTGCCACACACCTGCGATCCTGGCATGCCGCCGGCGTTCCGGAGATGGCTTGAGCATGCTGCCGCCACTGCGGATGGATTTGTCTGCATTTCTGAGGCGACGCGGCAGGATCTTGAGCGCTTCCTGGATGAGCAGCCTGCTCATCCGGTGGCAAGACCCTGGACGCGTGCTATGCACCTGGGCAGCGATCTGGAGTCTGGCCAGGTCGTCGGCCAGGCTTCAGAAACGATTGCTTCGCTGCTGGAAGGATTAGGGGCCAGACCGCTGGTCCTGGCAATTGGTACGGTCGAACCGCGTAAGGACTACGCCACTATCCTTGCTGCCTTCGAAAAAGTGTGGGCACGTGGCGGTGATGTCGCGTTGGCCATCGTCGGCAAGCATGGATGGAATGTCGAAGAGCTTGTGCTGCAACTCAAATCGCATCCGCAATTGGGCACGCGACTTTTCTGGTTGCAGGGAGTTTCCGATACGGACCTTCACCATTTGATGGACAGGGTGGACGTCTTGGTTCAGGCGTCGATCGCGGAAGGGTTTGGTTTGCCCGTGGTAGAAGCAGGTAGTCGCGGCAAGCCGCTTTTGCTCAGCGATCTCGACGTTTTCAAGGAGATCGCGGGCGAGGAGGCAAGCTACTTCCCGGTAGGCGATGCAGAGGCGCTGGCAGCTGAAATCGAACGCGGTGTGGCTGATGGGTGGAAGGTGCCGGCCAATATCCGGACTTTGACGTGGCGCGAATCTTCGCGTGGATTGATGGAGAAGTTGCTGTATTAGAGCGCGCCTTGGCGCTAGAGGAGCCGCCCGGTACTCCTTTTGAATTTCCGTTCGGCTCGTAGCCATTCCCGGAGGAATGGCCGCGAGAAGGATTACCCGACAACCGTGCTCGGATGTAAATCGACGGCCGGGACAGAGCTTCGCTTCGCCGTTGGGTCGGTTAATCGCTCTTCCATCACGGCGCTGTTGTAGAGCTGGCGCCGGTCGGTCATGTCATCAAACACCATATTTTTTCACAAGGTGCTGGGACGCTTCATTATGCATCCATGACATGGTGTTCTTGCGAGCCGCGCTAATAACAGGCGCTATTTACTGTCGATAGATTCGAGCAGCGCCCCACCTGAGCAATGTGCCGCCGGCATTGACGATTGGAAAATCCAATTCCTACCCGAAATGTGGTCTGCATGAACGGAATGGATGCAGTTTTTCCACCATCAGTTTTCTGGGTGATGCCCTTCCGAAAGCTATCCGATTGTCATATCAGATCCAGATGAACCCTGCCTGGCATGCATGGCGCCCTTTTGCTGAGCAAGTAGGTCATCTGGCTCGTCAGGCAAATAACGTCGGCGGCGATCGCAAAAGCAGGCGCCGCCGACGTCGCGTTACTCAGTGGACTGGCTCGATAGCGAGTCGCTGCAATGCAAAGCCGAGTTGTCGCCCATCCCCGCCAATCCCAGCGGAAACAGGGCTAAACGCATTTGGCGTTCTGATTTCGAGGGTGCACAAGTCACAATCAAGTGTGGTTTCCACGGAAGCGGAACCCTTCAGCGCAGCAGAGTAGATCCGCTTACCAGATAGCAGGACTTCAACCTGTTGCTCCTTGATGTTTCCTCCTAGGAAGGGCGCAACTTGTAAGGTCATGCGATCGCCTCGATGCGCTTTGAACTGCAGGGCGGCGCCATTTCCCAGGGAGTAAACGAAATCGCCTGTCGGTTCAGTGGTTGAAAACGAAGCGATAGAACAGTCCCTAATAGCCTCGCCGATGGCGTGGTCTCCTGCGTACATTTTTTGTGCCATTGCTGGTACGCAGAATGCATCTAGGTTGAGCGGCGATTGCTTCGGGGGATTCTCCCCGCTGCGCGGATTGATGAATATGGGGCTGGAAACCGTGTTGAGCGATAAAAGATCAAGGGAGTGCTGTTTCCCGAACATGAACTCCCAGTCGCGGTTCACGTAGACCGATGCGCCTTCACGGACCAGCTCAAGCACCAGTGCGGTCGTCATGGGCCATGACTCAGTTGTCACATCAACGAGCACGGTTTTCCCCTTCGCGGAGGGCATGATCTGAGACGGAAGCGTATATGTTTCCGCGCTCGAGAATGCCGGGTGGGGTTTGTAACTTAAGATAATGAAAACCCCAGCAAGCAAAAAAACTGCGGGCGCGATGGGTTTCGCGTACTTCTGTAGTAGCGCTGCAGCTCCTTCCATGATCAGGAAGAAGCTGATGGCGACCAAGGCGTAGACATAAAACGAGTTGAATTCATAGAGAGGGCCTGTAATACGCGTGGCCCAGAATATGGACATGACCAATGCGATCACAGCGGCGAGTGCCACATTCCTGTACCCGTGAGTTCGCTGACGCAGGGGGCCAAAGAGAATCGCTAGAGCGGAGAGGCACAGAAAAACAGCTGCAGGCCACGCGCTTGCTAATGTGACATTGTTGCTTGCGGCGGCCTCTGGATACGCATCAAACAGCCAGAAACCCAGGATGTAGCGCAGGGCGGAAGGAAAAGATGGGCACGGATCTTGGTTGGCGTGTAGGTAGGCAAGAACTTCCTGGATGTTGGATGGCCTTACAAAAATTGCGTTAATGAGAATGGGGAGCGCAAAAACAAACGCCATCACAAGCAGCCACGTCAGCGTCCGAGCATGCTGTCGCCAATTCCTACCCGTGCTCAGGATCCAGCCGACGGTTCCATAAGCGGCGACGGGAACGACCAGCGCCGCCTGCGCTATGTGTCCATGCACGCAGAATCCGAAGGCAAGCGCCAGTGCGATCAGACCCGAATCCTTTCCCCTAGATGCTGCGGCTGCTGCAATCACCAACAGAAGAAACGGCCCGAACAGAACGTGAGGCGGCCAGATGCTTGAGAGACTTCCAAAGGTCGTCAGGCCCAGGACGATGATGACAGCCAGTACCAAGGTGCTTGCAGCCCTCTTGGAGTCGCACACCAGCGCACAGAGGCTGGCCGAGAGGGCAACAAAAAAGCTCTGCAGGAGTATGCCAGCCAGGACATGCGCTTGATGCGGGCTGTTTACCAAGTGCAAAAGCTTGAAAAAGGCCAGTTCACCGAGCGCATAGACGTAGAAGAATGCCGGGCCAGGGTGGTGGAAGTGCCAGCGAGAATAGTTTCCCAGCAGCTCCTTCAACGCTCCTGCGTTGGCAATCTGCAGGCCATTCGCCGCGAAGTCGCCGGATTCAAGGACTGCGGGGCCAAAAAGGAACTGGAATGTTCCGACGAACTGGGTGCACAGGATCACCACGAACGCGGTAAAGAAGATCATCCGCAGATCTGGCTTGGTCAAGCTACTTGTGGGTGGCCCTTTGGGGAAAAGGAGGGCATTGGTATATTTCATGAGCATCGTATTTATAATATCCGTGAAGGGCGAATTCAACGAGGCGCGTTCATTGCGGTGAGGCGATCTTGAAGCTCAGATGCTTGTGCCCAATAAAGCTCGTGAAGATGGGTGTGATCACGCCCACGGCGTGTGCAACGGCTTCGGGATAAAAATTGAACCCGACCGATGGGAAAAGCCAGCGTGCCAGCAGCAAGCTGATCGCGATCGTCTGCAAGATGGCGAGTATGTTCACGGTCACGAACCAGAACGCCTGCTTATGCAGCGCGTTTCCCGCTTTTTTGAACACGAACTGGCGGTTAAGCACGAACGCGATCGTCATGCCAATCAGGTAGGCCAGCGCGATAGCGGGGACATAAGCGAGCCAATGGCTCAGGAGGATTCGCGAGGAAAAGTTGGCCGCGGCAGCAATGCCTCCCACGACCACAAAGCCGATGAACTGACGACTGATCATGCCTGCGACAGCGCCGTTCGCGCGAGCTGGCTCCCTACTGCAATGCTCTCATTGATCGAGCGATCTTCCGGGTAGTAATACGCCGTATCGGCCATGTAGAAGCCCTGCAGCGGCGTCTTCATCGGCGGCAGCATGTCCTGGAAACCAGGCGGGCAGATGGTCTGCGCGTACTCGTAGCGATGGCAATGGGTGGCGCGGATCCACTCCGGCTTGAAGTCCGGATTGATCATCGGCAGGTAGCTGATGACCTCGTCGATCAGTTGCTGGTTGCTCCACTGCCACTTCGGGTGGGTCTTGGGCATGTAGTAGGGCGCATACACGATGTGCTCGCCCGGACCCTTGCCGGGGTTGAGGTTGCTGTACTCGATCAGGCCGGGGATGGCGATCCGCTCGTCGCTGATGTTCATCCAGAAGTTCTCGCTGACCGGCTTGGACAGCTTCAGGATCACGCAGGCGACCGGGATGTTCTCGATCGCGGCGACCTGGTCGGCGAAGGCCGTGGGCAGGCCGGGCACCATGCCGGGCACGTACTGGATCGGGGCCGTCGATACCACGCCGTCATAGGCATGATGGCCGTCGCGGGTGCGGATGCCGGTGACCTTGCCGTCGACCGAGGCGACTTCCTCGATCGGCTGCGACAGCAGGATGCGTCCGCCCAGGCGCGTCACTTCTGCGGCCATGCGCTCCAGCAGCACGGCCGAGCCGCCCTCCAGATAGCCCATGCTTTCGTTGAACAGGTTGCGTCGCGACAGCGCCACGCGCTTGATGCGGGTGCCAATCCACGACGCGGACAGGTCGTTCTGGTATTCGAAGAACTTCAGTGCGAAGGCCTTCTCCCACATCACCTTGTAGGCCTTGGGGCCGATCCAGCGGGTGATCCAGTCGCGCGCGTTCTCCTTGTCCAGCGCGGTCCAGTCGCTGATGCCCTTGGTGTGCATGACGTGCAGGGCGTAACGGATCTTGTCGACCAGCCCCAGGTGCGGGAAGCCGAGCAGCGCGAACGGCGTGCCCCACTTGTGCAGCTTGCCCTGGTAGTAGTAGCCCATCTTGGTGTCCGTCCAGTGCAGGCGGTCGGACAGCTTCAGGTCCTCAAGCAGCTTGAACAGCGGGAAATCGGTCTTGCAGATGAAGTGGTAATAGCGCTCGATGCGCAGGCCGTCGAAGTCGAAGTCCGCGGACATGCCGCCGATGCGGTCGTCGCGTTCGTAGACGTCGACCTGGTGGCCCTTCTTCAGCAGTTCCATGGCAGCCATCAGGCCCATGGGGCCGCTGCCGACGATCGCGAATGTACTCATGGTTCTGGTCTCGTATGACGGGTCAGCGCTTGAGCACGATGTGGCTGTAGCGCGGGTCGGTATAGCTTTCGCGGATCGCGTCTTCGAACGGCGTCTGGCGCACGCCGAACACCGCTTCGGTATCGACGCCCTTGAAGTCGTCGCCGGCGCTCAGCGCCTTCAACTGGTCGGCGGTGAACGGCGGCTTGGAGCTGAAGAGCGAATACACGCGCAGCAGGAAGGCGAAGAAGCCGATCGGGATATGCACGATCACGGTGTGCAGTTTCTTGACCCGCTTGATCGTCTTGATGATGTCGACGTAGTCCACCCGGGTGTCGCCGACGATGTCGTAGACATCGCCGTCGGGTTCGCGCTCGATGCACTTGGCGATGCAGCGGCAGAAGTCGCGCTCGTACAGCGGCTGGCGCATGAACCGGCCATCGCCCGGAATCGGGAACACCGGGGTCTTGGCCATGAAGCGCGACAGCCAGCCCAGGTGCTTGGGATCGAACCAGCCGAACATCAGGGTCGGGCGCAGCACGCAGTGGCGCAGGCCGCTGGCGACCACCATCTCTTCCTGCGCGCGCTTGGTGTTGGTGTAGTCGTCCTTGGCCACCGAGTTCACCACCGAGGAGCTGATGTGCACCAGGTACGGCACCTTCGCCGCGCGGCAGGCATCGAGCACGTGCGCGGTCGCGGTCAGGTTGTTGCGGGTGAACAGGTCGGTGGTCTTGCCGGTGATCTGTGCGTGCAACTGGGCCACGCACGCCGCGCCCTCGAATTCGCGCGCCCAGTCGCCAGGCTCGGCCAGATCCGCCTCGACCACGCGCACGGCCGGATGCAGTTCGCGCAGGATCTGCAGGTTATGCGCATGCTTGTCGATCGCCACCAGCTGGGTGTAGCCCTGCTGCTCCAGTTCGACGATCAGGTTCTGGCCGACCAGGCCCGCGGCGCCGGTGATGACGATCTTGGCGTGTTTGTCGGTCATGTCAGAGCTTGATCCTGCGGAAGACGAATTCGGGAATGGATTTGATGACGAACATGATCGCCCACCAGAAACCGGGCAGGTAGGCGACCGCGCGGCGGCCGTCCACCGCGCGCAGGATGCCCTTGGCGATCTGGTCGGGCTTGGCCCACAGCGCGCCCTTCTTGAAGGCGGCGGTCATTGGCGTATCGACGAAACCCGGCTTGATCGTGAGCACGTTGATGCCCTCCGGGCGCAGGCGCTGGCCGAGGCCGCTCAGGTAGGCGCTGACCGCGGCCTTGGCGCTGCCGTACAGGTAATTGCTGGCGCGGCCGCGGTCGCCGGCCACCGACGAGATCACCGCCAGCGTCGCGCCCGTGCGCAGGCGCGGTACCAGTGCGGCGCACAGGGCGATGGTCGCGGTGCCGTTGGTGGCGAACTCGCGCATCGATAGGTCGACCGAGGCGTCGCACGCGGCCTGGTCGGGCAGCGTGCCGTGGGCGATCAGCACCACGTCCACGCCACCCAGCGCGGCCCAGGCGGCATCGAAGGCCGCCGCATGGCCGGCGCTGTCGTTGACGTCGAGCACGCCGACGCTGGCCTTGCCGCCGCGCGCCGACAGGTCCGACGCGATCGCGTCCAGGCGCGCGGCCTGGCGGCCGAGCAGGTGGAGGGCCGCGCCGCGCGCGGCGTAGTGCCGGGCGGTGGCCTCGGCGATGGCCGAGGTGGCGCCGATGATGAGGACGCGTTGCATGTTCACTCCGTGACCCGGCGCCAGAAGCCGGAAGAAAAGCGGGGATCGAGATAGCGGCTGAAGTCCTGCCAGCGGGCATAGGCACGCTGGAACGAGGCGGCGGACATGCGCGCGTCCTTGGCAGGGTACAGAGCGCCGCCAGCTGCGTCGACAATCCGGTCCAGCCGCTCCAGCAGGCGCAGCACCTCGGCGCCATCGTTGGGGAAATCCAGCGCCAGCGTAGTGCCCGGTCGCGGGAAGGACAGCATGCCGCGTGCAGGCACGTCGCCGAATTCCTTCAGCACGGCCAGGAAGGAACCGCTGCCGCTGCGGGCAATTTCCGCCAGCAGCGCGTCCACGCCGTCGCGCGCGGTGGCCGGCGGCAGCACGCACTGGTATTGCAGGAAGCCGCGCGGGCCGTACATGCGATTCCAGTGGCGGATGCCGTCCAGCGGGTAGAAGAACGGCAGCAGGTGGCTCAGCCGGCGCTTGCTGCGCGCGGGCTGGCGCCAGTAGTACAGCGCGTTGAACGGCCGCAGCGACAGCTTGTTGACCAGGGAGACGGGCGGGGTCAGCGGCATCGCCAGGCCCTTGCCGGGCGAGGCCGGGCGTTCCTCGGGCAGACCGGCGCAGTGATCGGCGCGGGTGAAATGGCCGCGGCCGCGGGCGCGGCCGCTGGCCAGGCAGTCGATCCAGGCGACGCTGTACTCGTGGCTGTCGGCCGAGGCCGCGGACAACGCAAAGAACTCGTCAAGCGAGCCGAAGCGGATGTTCTCCGTTTCCAGCGCCGGACCCGGCACGCGGCGCAACTGGATCTCCACCCAGGTGATCAGCCCGGTCAGACCGAGCCCACCGACCGTGGCCGCGAACCAGCCGTCGGCATCGGCGTCCGGCGTGCACAGGCGGCGGCTGCCGTCGCTGCGCAGCAGTTCGAAGGCGCGCACGTGGTGGCCGAAGTTACCGGTGCGGTGATGGTTCTTGCCATGCACGTCGTTGGCGATGGCGCCGGCCACGGTGACGTAGCGGGTGCCCGGCGTCACCGGCAGGAACCAGCCCTGCGGCAGGACCAGGTCGATGATCTCGGCGAGCGTGACCCCGGCCTCGCAGCGCAGCCGACCTGTCGCCGGGTCGAAGCCGATGAAGCGGTCCAGGCCGCGCGCACACAGCAGGGTGCCGTCGGGATTGAGGCAACTGTCGCCGTAGCTGCGGCCGTTTCCGCGCGGCAGCGCGTTGCCGGCGAAAGCCGGCAGGGCCGCCGCCCGGTCGGCGATCGGCAGCAGCGTCTGCGTCGCGTGCGGATAGCGTCCCCAGGACTGCCCGGCATCGGCCATCAGATGGCGCTCAGCGCGAACAGTCCGCACAACACCACGACCACCTGGCTGACCCGGTCGGTGGCGGCGAACACGATGGGGTCGTCGTGCATCTCGCCGCGGTGCGCCACGATCCAGACCCGGCTGACCCAGTACAGCAGCACCGGGCAGATCAGCCACAGCAGCTTCGGGTGCCGGTACAACTGCACGCTTTCCGGGCTGTTGATGTAAAGCGCCATCACCATGACCGCGATGTAGCCGGCCGCCGCGCCCATCGACTGCAGCAGCACCAGGTCTTCCACCGAATAGGCGCGCCCACTGGCCTTGGTCTTGCCGCTGCCGAGCATCGCGTGCAGTTCGGTGTAGCGCTTGAGCAGCGCCAGCGAGAGGAAGATGAACATCGAGAACGCCAGCAGCCAGAACGACAGTTCCAGGTCGATGGCCACGGCGCCGCCGATGATGCGTACGGTGTACAGTGCCGCCAGCAGCACCACGTCGATCATCACGATGCGCTTGAGCCGCAGCGAGTACGCCAGCGTCATCACGTAATAGGCCAGCAGCACCAGGGTGAACTGCAGGTTGCAGGCCAGCGACAGCGCCAGTCCGGCCACGGTCAGCGCGGGTGCGGCGAACAGGCCCTGCAGCAGCGGCAGCCGGCCGGCGGCGAACGGCCGCTTGCGCTTGCGCGGATGCTGGCGGTCGGGCGTGAGGTCGAGCAGGTCGTTGAGCACGTAGACGCCAGAGGCGCACAGTCCGAACGCGACCATGGCGATGACCGATTGCAGCAACGACTCGCCCTCCAGGAAGCGATGCGCGGTCAGCAGCGGTACGAACACCAGCAGGTTCTTCAGCCACTGGTGCAGGCGCAGCGCCTTGAGCCAGGCGCGGGTACGCGGCTGTGCCGGCCAGTGCCCATGCACGGTGGTGCGCTGGGCGGCGGCCGCACGCAAGCCGTTGCCGTTGTTGACCACCCAGGCGCCGCCGGCCTTGTCCCACACGTGCAGGTCCACGCGGCCATTGCCGGCATAGTCGAAATTGCCTTCGCCGAACCGCTGCACCAGCACGTCGGCCTTGTTGCGGCCGGACAGGTTGCGCTGGCCGTCGCTGGCGATGACCTCTTCGAACAGGCCCAGGTGCGCGGCGATCGGCGCGACCAGCAACTGGTCGGAGGCGGTGCACAGCACGCGCGGGCGCTGCGGCGTGGTGCGCAGCAGCTCCAGCACGTGCTCGTTGTAGGGCAGGGTCTCGGCCGGGAGGATGACCCGGGCGGCCAGTTCGCGCTTCAGTGCGGCCTTGCCGCGCAGCAGCCACAGCGGCAGCAGGAACACGTACAGCGGGTTGCGCGCCAGAAGCGCCAGCAGGGACTCGTAGAGGATGTCCGAATTCAGCAGCGTGCCATCCAGATCCACGCAGAGCGCGCGCCCTGAAGCAGCCGGGCGATCGGCGGGAAGGCTGGGGGGGACGGACATTCTGCGGCCTGGCAATGCACAGTGGGGCCGCGATTATACCCGTGACACGCCCTGGCCTCGCTCAGTCTGCTTGACGCCGTTGCAGGAACTCGGTCGCACCCATCGCCAGGGCGCCCACGGCGACCGCATACCAGAGCGTCACCAGCCGCGCGGCCACCGCGACCGCGATCGCATCGGCGGTGGCGACTCCCAGCCGGTCCAGCATCAGCACGATCGCCAGTTCGGTGGTGCCGACCCCGCCCGGGACGAAGGACAGCGCGCCGATCAGCATCGCCAGCGGGTAGATGCCGAACGCGACCAGCGGGTCCAGGTGCAGGCCCAGGCCGTGGCACAAGCCGACGAAGACCGCCGAGGTCAGGCCCCAGGCGCCGGCGCCCGCGATCAGGCTGCGTACCATCTGGGTGGTGCCCAGGCAGGCACGCAGTTCCATGGCGGCGAACACGGCGAACTGCGCCGTGCCCCGCAGCCAGCGCCCGGGCAGACGCCGGCCCACGCCCTCCAGCCAGGCCAGCAGGGCCGGCCAGGCCGCAGCGCCGAACAACAGGGCGACAAAGCCCAACACCACCGCGGCGAGGGTGCCCAGGGTGGGGAAGACCGGCGCAGCCAACAGCGACAGCGCCAGGATCACCAGCAGGTCGGAGGCGCGCTCGAACACGAACACCGCCAACGTCCGCCCGGCCGGTACGCCCATGCGGGCGAAATAGCGGATACGCAGCAGTTCCCCGGCCTTGCCGGGCGTGGCGGTCAAGGCGAAACCGGCCAGGTACGCGGCCCAGCCCAGCCAGAACGGCACTGCATGGCCTTGCCGTTGCAGCAGCCAGCGCCAGCGCCAGAAGCGGAACAGGTAGCTGGCCGAGACCGGCAGCACCGCCACTGCCAGCAACGGCCAGATCGTGCCCAGCCGGGCGAACGTGCCGTTACCGCGGTCGATCCACCACAGGGCGGCCAGGTAACCGCCGCACAGCAGCACGACGAACAGCGCCAGATGATCCGCACGGTGGCGCGGCGCGGGCACGCCGTCGGCGCCGTGCGGCATCATCCCTGGGTCTCCGCGCGACTCAGCCCAGCGCCTTTTCCAGTTCCGGCAGCACCGTGAACAGGTCGCCGACCAGGCCGATGTCGGCGATCTCGAAGATCGGCGATTCCGGGTCCTTGTTGATCGCGACGATGGTGCCGGCGTCCTTGATGCCGGTCAGGTGCTGGATGGCGCCGGAGATGCCGACCGCCACGTACAGCTCCGGTGCGATGATCTTGCCGGTCTGGCCGACCTGCAGTTCGTTGGGTACGTAGCCGGCGTCGACCGCCGCGCGCGAGGCGCCGACCGCGGCGCCCAGCTTGTCGGCGAGCTGGTAGACGATCTGGAAGTTCTCCGCCGAACCGACGCCGCGGCCGCCGGAGACTACGCGCTTGGCGCTCTGCAGGTCGGGGCGGTCGGACTTGCCCGCGGCCAGGCCGACGAAGCGGGTATGGCTCGGCAGCGTCGCGTCCACGCTGGCCGCTTCCACCGCCGCGTTTCCGCCTTGCGCTGCTTCCGGCCACGAGGCGCTGCGCACGGTGGCGACCACGATCTGGTCGGCCGGGGCCTGCACGCTGATGATGGCGTTGCCGGCGTAGATCGGGCGCTTGAACGCGTAGTCGCCGTCCACCGCCATCAGGTCGGAGATCTGGTTGACGCCGAGCAGGGCGGCCACCACCGGCATCAGGTCCTTGCCGAAAGTGGTGGAGGGACCGAAGACGTGGGTGTAGCCCTTGGCCAGCGCGGCGATCTGCGGGCCCAGCACCTGCGCGATGGCGTGTGCGTTGGCGGGGTTGGCAACGGTGAGGATGCGGGCGACGCCGGCGATCTGCGCGGCCTGGGCGGCCACCGCGGCCGGATCGGACGCCAGCACCACGATGTCGATGGCCTCGGCCGACAGCGCCTGCGCGGCGCTGACGCACTTGGCGGTGGCGGCGTTGAGCTGCCCGTTGAGATGTTCGGCGACGATGAGGATCTTGGCCATTACAGCAACCCCTTCTGCTTGAGTGCGGCCACCAGTTCGGCGGCATCCTTGACCATCACGCCGCGGCTGCGCTTGGCCGGCGGGGCGTAGTGGGTGGTGGTGAGGCTGTCGTTGGCCTCCACGCCCAGGTCGGCGAAGGCCAGCGTCTGCAGCGGCTTGCTCTTGGCCTTCATGATGTCCGGCAGCTTGATGAAGCGCGGCTCGTTCAGGCGCAGGTCGGTGGTGACCACCGCCGGCAGGTCCACTTCCAGGGTCTCCAAGCCGGCGTCGACCTCACGGGTCACCGTGGCCTTGCCGTCGGCCACCACCAGCTTGCCGGCGAAGGTCGCCTGCGGACGGCCCCACAGCGTGGCCAGCATCTGCCCGGTCTGGTTGGCGTCGTCGTCGATCGCCTGCTTGCCCAGGATCACCAGGTCCGGCTGCTCCTGCTCGACCAGCTTGAGCAGGGTGCGCGCGGCGGTCAGCGGCTGGATCGCCGCGTCGGCGACCACGTGGATGGCGCGGTTGGCGCCCATCGCCAGACCATTGCGCAGATGCGCGGCGGCATCGGCCGGGGCGATGGTGGCGACCACCACCTCGCTGGCGATGCCGGCGTCGCGCAGGCGCAGGGCCTCTTCCAGGGCGATTTCGTCGAACGGGTTGGCGGAGAGCTTGACGCCCTCGGTGACCACGCCGGAGCCGTCCGGCTTGACCTGGATGCGGACGTTGTAGTCCACCACGCGCTTGTAGGCGACGAGGATTTTCATCGTGTACGAGATCCTTCAGCAGTGCGGGAAGGCCCGGCCGCGGCGGCTGGCACGGGGCAGTCGGAGGATTCTAACCGGGCGCGGGGGACCATGCGAGGGCGTATGGTCAAGTCCGGTCGGCGGACTGAACGGCGCCCGTCGCGCAGGCGCATCGCACTGCCTCCTGGGCGTTATCCTTACTGGTTACGCTCCAGCGATTCGGTCTGGCGCGCCTGCCAAGACACAGGAGAAAGGCATTGGCGACGTGGCTCGTAACCGGCGGTGCCGGTTTCATCGGCGGCAATTTCGTGCTCGAGGCAGTGGCGCGCGGCGTACGCGTGATCAACCTGGACGCACTGACCTACGCCGGGAACCTGAACACGCTGGCGTCGCTGGAGGGCAACCCCGAACACGTCTTTGTGCACGGCGATATCGGCGACCGCGATCTGGTCAGCCGCCTGCTCGCCGAGCACCAGCCCGACGCCGTGGTCAATTTCGCCGCCGAGAGCCATGTGGACCGGTCGATCGACGGCCCCGGCGCCTTCATCCAGACCAATGTGGTCGGGACCCTCGGCTTGCTGGAGTCGGTGCGCGATCACTGGAAGGCGTTGCCGGACGGCCGCCGCGACGCGTTCCGCTTCCTGCACGTGTCCACCGACGAGGTCTACGGCACGCTCGGCGAGACCGGCAAGTTCAGCGAAGCCACCCCGTATGCGCCCAATTCGCCGTATTCGGCGTCCAAGGCCGCGTCCGACCACCTGGTGCGCGCGTTCCACCACACCTACGGCCTGCCGGTGCTGACCACCAACTGCTCCAACAACTACGGCCCGTATCACTTCCCGGAAAAGCTCATTCCGCTGGTGATCGCCAAGGCGCTGGCCGGCGAGCCGCTGCCGGTGTACGGCGATGGCAAGCAGGTGCGCGACTGGCTGTTCGTCGGCGACCACTGCGAGGCGATCCGCACCGTGCTGGCCAAGGGCAAGGTGGGCGAGACCTACAACGTCGGCGGCAACTCGGAGAAGCAGAACATCGAGGTGGTGCAGGCGATCTGCGCGCTGCTGGACGCGCGGCGTCCGCGCGAGGACGGCAAGCCGCGCGCCAGCCAGATCACCTACGTCGCCGACCGGCCCGGCCACGACCGCCGCTATGCCATCGATGCGTCCAAGCTGAAGAACGAGCTGGGCTGGGAACCGCAATACACCTTCGAACAGGGCATCGCGCTCACCGTGGACTGGTACCTGAGCCATCAGGACTGGGTGCAGGGCGTGCTCGATGGCAGCTATCGGCTGGAACGCATGGGCGCGTTGCAATGATGCTGTTGCCGTTCGATCCTCATGTCCGCTGCGCGAAGCAGCGTTTCGACAGAATCTGACCATGACCCAACGCAAGGGCATCATCCTCGCCGGAGGGTCCGGCACCAGGCTGTATCCGATCACCCAGGCGGTCAGCAAACAATTGCTGCCCGTCTACGACAAGCCGATGATCTACTACCCGCTCAGCGTGCTGATGCTCGCGGGCATTCGTCAGGTGCTGGTGATCAATACGCCCCACGAGCAGGTGCTGTTCCGCAGGCTGCTGGGAGACGGGGCGCAGTGGGGCATGGAGATCCAGTACGCGGTGCAACCCAGCCCCGATGGATTGGCGCAGGCTTATCTGATCGGGCGTGATTTCGTCGACGAAAAGCCAAGCTGTCTGGTGTTGGGCGACAACATCTTCCACGGCCATGGGTTGACCGAGACCTTGCGTCGCGCCGATGCCCGCACGCACGGCGCGACCGTGTTTGGCTACTGGGTGAACGATCCACAGCGTTATGGCGTGGCGGAGTTCGACCAGTCCGGCAAGGTGATCGATATCGAGGAAAAGCCCACGGTGCCGCGGTCCAACTATGCGGTGACGGGCCTGTATTTTTACGACGGCGATGCCAGCCGGCATGCCGCAGAGCTGAAGCCCTCCGCCCGAGGCGAACTGGAGATCACCGATCTCAATCGGCGCTATCTCCAGGAAGGACAACTGCACTTGGAAGCGCTGGGACGTGGCTATGCGTGGCTGGATACCGGTACCCATCAATCGTTGCACGAAGCCTCCAACTTCATCGAGACCATCCAGGCACGCCAGGGGCTGCAAGTCTGCTGCCCAGAAGAAATCGCGTTCATGCAGGGCTGGATCGATGCCGAACAATTGCAACGTTTGGCGCTTCCAATGGTCAAGAATAGCTATGGCCTGTATCTGCAGGCCCTGGCGAAACGAGGAAAGCTTCTTTGAACCTGATCGAAACTGCGATCCCCGGCTGTGCCGTCATCGAACCCAAGGTGTTCGGTGATGCGCGCGGCCATTTCTTCGAAAGCTGGAATGCCGAGCGGTTTGCAGAGGTCGGCTTGCCTGCAGTGTTCCTGCAGAGCAACGTCTCCGTCTCTTCCAAAGGCGTGCTGCGCGGCTTGCACTATCAGTGGCCACGGCCGCAGGGCAAGCTGGTCAGCGTCCTGGAGGGCGAGGTCTATGACGTCGCCGTGGACATACGCCGCGGTTCGCCCTACTTCGGACGGTGGGTTGCCGCCATCTTGAGTGCGGAGAATCGAAAGCAGTTCTGGATTCCGGAAGGCTTCGCCCATGGGTTCGCAGTGCTGTCGGAGCGCGCGGTATTCAGCTATCTCTGCACCGATGTCTACGTCCAGGAAGCGGATGCTTCGGTGCGCTGGGATGACGCCGATATTGCCGTGGACTGGCCGATCAATGCACCGGCGCTGTCGGCCAAGGACGAAAAGGCGCCCTTCCTGAAGGACATTGCGCAGGACCGTTTGCCGGTCTACCAGCCATGAGCGTGCTGGTCTTCGGCGGCAACGGCCAGGTCGGGCAGGAACTGCTGCGCGCGCTGGCCGGGCAGGGACCGGTGATCGCGACCACGCGCAGCGGCCAGCTGCCCGACGGCAGTGGCTGTGAGCGTGCCGATTTCGACCAGCCGCAGACCCTGGGCGAGGTGCTGGACCGGCTGCGGCCGACGGCGGTGGTCAATGCCGCGGCCTATACCGCGGTCGATCGCGCCGAACAGGACGCCGAGGCGGCGCACCGCGCCAATGCCGAAGCGCCGGCGGCGATCGCCGCCTGGTGCGCGGCGCATGACACACCGCTGGTGCATTACTCCACCGACTATGTGTTCGATGGCCAGGGCACGCAGCCCTATCCCGAGGACGCGCCGACCGCACCTCTGGGCGTGTATGGCGCCACCAAGCTGGCCGGCGAAGAAGCGATCCGCGCCTCCGGTGCGCCGCACCTGATCTTCCGCACCGCCTGGGTGTACGCCGCGCACGGGCACAATTTCCTGCGCACCATGCTGCGCGTGGGCGCCGACCGCGACGAACTCAGGGTGGTCGCCGACCAGGTCGGCACGCCGACACCGGCGGCGCTGATCGCCGATGTCACTGCGCACGTGCTGGCGCAGCGCGCGACGTTGCCGTCCGGCACCTGGCATCTGACCGCGACCGGTGAGACCACCTGGCACGGCTTCGCCGAGGCGATCTTCGCCGAGGCGGCGGCGGCGGGCTTGTTGCCGCGCGCGCCGCGGGTGCTGCCGATTACCACTGCGGAGTATCCGACCCCGGCCAGGCGCCCGGCGTATTCGCGCCTGGACGTGTCGCGCCTGCAGCGCGATTTCGCGCTGGAACTGCCGCAGTGGCGCGATGGCCTGCACCAGGTGGTCGGCACACTCGCTGCGGCAGCGCCGGCCGCCTGACCTGTCGTACGCGGTAAAACACCAGGCAGCGGAAAAACAAAGAGCCGGGCAGTGCCCGGCTCTTTGCGTTTGCGTCCAGCATCGGCCTCAGGTGCGCCCGTAGGTGTCCTCGAAGCGCACGATGTCGTCCTCGCCCAGATAACTGCCCGACTGCACTTCGATCAGCTCCAGCGGCAGCTTGCCCGGGTTCTTCAGTCGATGCGTCACGCCGAGCGGGATGTAGGTACTCTGGTTCTCGGTGAGCAGCAGCACTTCGTCGCCACGGGTGACCTCGGCGGTGCCGCTGACCACGATCCAGTGCTCGGCACGATGGTGATGCATCTGCAGGCTCAGCGTGGCGCCGGGCTTGACCGTGATGCGCTTGACCTGGAAACGCTGGCCGTTGTCGATCGAGTCATAGGCGCCCCACGGGCGGTACACCTTGCGGTGCCAGGTGGCCTCGGAACGGCCGTTGGCCTTGATCTTGCCGACCACCTCCTTCACCTCCTGGATCCGCTCTTTGTGGCCGACCAGCACGGCGTCGTCGGTCTCCACCACTACCACGTCCTGCAGGCCCACCATTGCGATCAGGCGCGAGCCGTAGGCATAGGTATTGCGGCAATCGATCTCGATCACGTCGCCGTGGTGGGCGTTGCCGTTGGCGTCCTGCGGCGACACGTCCAGCAGCGCCGACCACGAGCCGACGTCGCTCCACTGTGCGTCCAGCGGCACCACCACCGCGTCGGCGGTCTTCTCCATCACCGCGTAGTCGATGGAGTCGGAGGGGCTGGCGGCGAAGGCGTCCTTGTCCAGGCGGGTGAAGTCGGCGTCGCGCTTGGCCGACTGCCACGCCTTGGTGCAGGCGTCGGCGATAGCCGGTTGGAACTTGCGCAGCTCTTCCAGATAGCGCGAAGCGCGGAACAGGAACATGCCGCTGTTCCAATAGTATTCGCCTGAGGTCAGATACCCCTGAGCGGTGGACAGGTCGGGCTTTTCGACGAAGCGCTCGACTGGGCGTGCGCCGACGCCGGCAGCCGCCTTGATGTAGCCGTAGCCGGTCTCCGGCGCGGTCGGCTTGATCCCGAAGGTCACCAGCTTGCCGTCGGCCGCCGAAGACGCTGCGGCCTGGACCGCGGCCTGGAACGCGGCTTCGTCCAGGATCACGTGATCGGATGGCAGGACCAGCAGCAGCGGGTCGGCCCCCTCACGCATCGCCTCCATCGCCGCGACCGCGATGGCGGGGGCGGTGTTGCGGCCCTTCGGTTCGAGCAGGATCGCGCCGGGCGTGACGCCGAGTTGCTGCAGTTGTTCTGCGGCAATGAAGCGGTGTTCTTCATTGGCCACCAGGATGGGGGCACGCCCGGCGATCGGCGCAGCGCGCAGCCAGGTCGACTGCAACATGGTGGTGTCTCCCACCAGCGGCAGGAACTGTTTGGGATACGCCTCGCGCGACAGCGGCCAGAGACGGGTGCCGGAACCACCGGACAGGATGATGGGCAGAATGTCGCTCATGAACGGAATGACTCCATGGATCCGTTGAAGGGGGAAGAGAAAGGAAAAAAAGCGATCATGCTTTCAGCAGATCGGAAATTTCCTGCGTGCGCTGCTCCAGCAGCGCCGCATCGCCGCGGGTTTCCACGTTCAGGCGCAGCAGCGGTTCGGTGTTGGAACTGCGCAGGTTGAAACGCCAGTCGGCGAATTCGGCGCTGACGCCGTCGGTGTAGTCCAGCGTCGGTGCGTGCGAGGCGAAGTGCTCCATCACCCGCGCCACCGCGGCCTTGGCGTCAGCGACCTTGAAGTTGATCTCGCCGCTGCACGGGAACTTGCGCATGCGCGCCTCAACCAGGTCGGCCAGCGAGCGGCCGGACTGCGACACCAGCTCGGCGATCAGCAGCCACGGGATCATGCCGGAGTCGGCGTAGGCGAATTCGCGGAAATAGTGGTGCGCGCTCATCTCGCCGCCGTACACGGCGTTCTCGCTGCGCATCTTCTCCTTGATGAAGGCATGGCCGCTCTTGCACAGCACCGGAATGCCGCCGGCCTCCTCGACCTGTTCGATCGTGTTCCAGGTCAGGCGTGGGTCGTGCACGACCTTGCCGCCCGGCTGCTTGGCCAGGATCGCCTGCGCGAGCAGGCCCACCAGGTAGTAGCCCTCGATGAAGCGGCCGTCGGCATCGAAGAAGAAGCAGCGGTCGAAGTCGCCGTCCCAGGCGATGCCGAAGTCGGCGCCGTGCTGCTTGACCGCGTCGGCGGTGGCGGCACGGTTCTCCGGCAGCAGCGGGTTGGGAATGCCGTTGGGGAAGTGCCCGTCCGGCTCGTGGAAGACGCGCACGAACTCGAACGGCAGGTGCGGCGCGAGCAGGTCGACGATGGCGCCGGCGCCGCCGTTGCCGGCGTTGACCACCAGCTTCAGCGGCTTGAGCGTGGCGCGGTCGACATAGCTGAGCAGGTGTTCGATGTAGGCGCTCTTGTCCGGACGGTGGTGCTCGGCGGCGGTCGGCTCGGCGGCCGCCGCGGTGTCGGCGGCGACGGTGTCGCGGATCGCGAACAGGCCGGTATCGGAGCTGATCGGGCGCGCGTTCTCGCGCACCAGCTTCATGCCGTTGTAGTCCATCGGATTGTGGCTGGCGGTGACCATCACGCCGCCGGCGGCCTGCAGGTGGTCGGTCTGGAAATACACTTCCTCGGTGCCGCACAGGCCGATGTCGATGACCTCACGGCCGCTGGCGCGCAGGCCGGCCGACAGCGCGTCCTGCAGCCCCTGGCTGGCCAGGCGGACGTCGTGGCCGACCACCACCGGGCCGCTGCCCAATTGCCCCGCCAGCGCCACGCCGATCCTGCGGGCCAAGTCCTCGTTCAGTTCGTCGGGAACGCGGCCGCGGATGTCGTAGGCCTTGAATGCGGGAAGCGACATGGAAGAGGGTCCTAGTTGGGGGAAACCCGAGTGTAACGTTACGGCGCTTAATCGGTCGTTGCGGCGGTGCGGCGGGGGTCGCAGTCCCCGAGCGGCTAAACTAGCTGTCTACATTCCAATGCGGAGCTGGCGAATGGGCGACACCTCTACCCCTGCGGGCGGGCGGCGCGGCAAGCTTTTCCCCGATGCGGCCACGGCGCTGGCCGATGTGGTGGCGGACGGACAGACCCTGGCGGTCGGCGGGTTCGGCCTGTGCGGTATTCCCGAGGCCTTGATCGCGGCCTTGCGCGACAGCGGCGTCAACGGTCTCACCGTGATCTCCAACAATGCCGGCGTCGATGGCTTCGGCCTGGGCCAGCTGCTGGCGACGCGGCAGATCCGCAAGATGATTTCGTCCTACGTCGGCGAGAACAAGGAGTTCGAACGCCAGTACCTGGCCGGCGAACTGGAGCTGGAATTCAATCCGCAGGGCACCCTGGCCGAACGCCTGCGCGCCGGCGGTGCCGGCATCCCCGCGTTCTTCACCGCCACCGGCTACGGCACGGTGGTCGCCGAGGGCAAGGAGACCCGCGAATTCGACGGCAAGCATTACGTGCTGGAGACCGCGCTGCGCGCCGACGTGGCCCTGGTCAAGGCGTGGAAGGCCGATGCTGCCGGCAACCTGGTGTTCCGCAAGACCGCGCGCAACTTCAACCCGGCCTGCGCGATGGCCGGCAAGCTCTGCATCGCCGAGGTCGAGCAGGTGGTGGAGACCGGCAGCCTGGATCCGGATCAGGTGCACCTGCCCGGCATCTACGTCGACCGCATCGTGCACAACCCGCATCCCGAAAAACGCATCGAACAGCGCACCCTGCGCCAGAAGGACGCCTGACATGGCCTGGACCCGCGACGACATGGCGCAGCGCGCCGCCCGCGAACTCACCGACGGCGCCTACGTGAACCTGGGCATCGGCCTGCCGACCCTGGTCGCCAACCACATTCCCGACGGCGTGGACGTGTGGCTGCAGTCGGAGAACGGCCTGCTCGGCATCGGCCCGTTCCCGACCGAGGACGAGGTCGACGCCGACCTGATCAACGCCGGCAAGCAGACCGTCACCGCCCGCGCCGGCGCCAGCTACTTCGGCAGCCACGATTCCTTCGCGATGATCCGCGGTGGTCATATCGATCTGGCCATCCTCGGCGCGATGCAGGTCAGCGAGAAGGGCGACCTGGCCAACTGGATGGTGCCCGGCAAGATGGTCAAGGGCATGGGCGGGGCGATGGACCTGGTGGCCGGGGTCAAGCGCGTGGTCGTGCTGATGGAACACGTGGCCAAGGACGGCAGCCACAAGATCCTGCCGGCCTGCGACCTGCCGCTGACCGGCGTCGGCGTGGTCGACCGCATCATCACCGACCTGGCCGTGTTCGACGTCACCGACAGCGGCCTGGTGCTGGTCGAGACCGCCGAGGGTGTGGACGAGGCGGAACTGGCCGCCAAGACCGGCGTGCCGTTCCGACGCGGCTAAGCGCCGGAACAGCGCCGCTCAGGTGCTGCGCTGCGCGTAGGCGTAGTCGTCGGACACCGGTAGCGGCTGGCCGAGCAGGTCGGCTGCGGTGGCGACGCGATAGCCGACGCACTCGGCCAGCGGCGCGACCAGCCGCTCCACCGCATGCGCCAGGGTGGCGTCGAGTTGTCCTTGCTCGGGCTCGAATTCGGACGGGCACAGGCCGCTGTCCAGCAGCGGCCGCAGCGCCTGCAGGCGCGCCCAGAACATGCTGCCGGAGATGAACTGCGCCTGCGCCAGGCGCGCGTCGCTGTGGCCGGTGCGGCGCAGCAGATAGTTGGCCCCCGCGCGGTTGCCGCCCCAGAACTCGGCCAACGGCAGCAGATGGCCTTCGGGTGCGACCAGGCCGAGCGCAGGATCCTGGGCGAAGGCCTGCAGCACGCGCGCGGCGCGGTCGGCGCCCGCCAGGCGCTGCAGCAGTTCGCTGCGCCAGGCATCGCCGTTGGACAGATGGGTGCTGCGCTTGGTGTGCAGTTTCAGCACCACGTCCACGCCGTCGCGCAGCAGCCGCTCGGCCGCGTGCAGGAACGGCAGGATGTCGCGGCCGCGGTTCTCCAGCGCCATCAGCTCGAACGGGAATGCGCACGCGTGCAGGTGCGCGCGCACGGCATCGGCCTGCTCAGGCGAGGTGGTGACCAGCAGGCGCCAGGGCAGGGCGCTCGCGGCGAGTTGCGCCAGCAGTTCCGGCAGCACCTGCGGATACCACGCGTGGATGATCGCGTGCGGTGTCGTGTCGCGCGCCGGCAGCGGTGCAAGCGCGCGACGGGTGGCGTCGAGATAGGCATGACCCAGTCGCGCATCCGGCTCCAGCACGGCGCCTTCGGCCCACTCGTTCCAGGCGTTGACGAACACCAGGCGCTGCTCGGCGCGGCGCCCCTGCAGCCGCGTGTGGATCGTGGTGCGCAGCCAGTCCTCGTAGCCGCGCGGCGAGGGATGCAGATAGACGCGGCCGGCACCGGGGCGGCGCGCTTCGTTGTCCCAGCCCGGGTTGACGCCCGGATACAGCAGGTAGTCGGGCAGCGGGCGCGCGGCGATCTCCGCGGCCAGGGCGCGCCAATCCAGCACGGCACCGCTGTAGTCGGGATTGAGCAGGTGCTGGTCGGCCGCCAGCGAGCGCGGATTGCTCATGTTCGGCGGGAACTCGACCGCCGCGTCGAAGCCGATGTCGCGCGGGTCCGGCCGCTCGAAGCCCTGCACATAGGCCAGGTGCAGTTCGCCGATGCCGTGCGCGCGGCACCAGTCGCGCCAACGCGTGGCGGTGGCCTGCGGATCCGGCAGCAGGTGCGGGCGGTACACCAGCAGCATCGGCCGGCCGTCCACGCGCAGGCAGCGCGGGTCGCGCAGGTAGTCGGCGACGTGTGCGATGAAGTCCAGGTCGTCCTGCGCGCTGTGCGCCTGCGCCATCAGCACGTCGTCGCCGCGGCCGTCCCAGCGCCGCGACCACTGTTCGTTGGCCCAGCACAGGCAGAACGGCAGCTCCAGCGTGGGATCGTCCAGCCACTGCCGCAGCGGCGTCTCCAGCAGGGTCTTGCCGCCGAACCAGTAGAAATAGAAGCAGAACGCGCCGATGCCGTACTGCTTCGCCAGCGCGACCTGCTGGCGCATGCTCTGCGGATTGCGCAGGTCGTAGAAGCCCAGGTCCGCCGGCAGCCGCGGCTGCACGTGTCCTTCGAATTGCGGCAGCGCGCGGGTGACGTTGCGCCATTCGGTGAAACCGGTGCCCCACCAGGCATCGTTCTCCGGGATCGGATGGAACTGCGGCAGGTAGAACGCCACCACGGTGGCCGGCAGCGGCGCGGGCAGCGGCGCCTGCTGCGAAGGCACGTAGCCGATCGCACGCTCGTCGGCGCGCGCGCGCGGCCGGCGCTCGCCGAATCCACCGCCCACCTGTCCGCGCGGCGGTGGCGGCACCAGATCCGCATGGCGTTCCAGGAACCGCGCGCGCAGGTGGTCGCGCTGTGCCTGCGACAGCGGCAGAGCGCGGAAGCCGGCACGCAGCGTCAGGAACAGTGCGGTCTTCAGGCGCGCGGGCAGGCCTGCGCTCACAGGTTCTGGTAGTTCGGCCCGGAGCCGCCTTCCGGCGTCACCCAGTCGATGATCGTGTAGGGATCCTTGATGTCGCAGGTCTTGCAGTGCACGCAGTTGGCGGCGTTGATCTGCAGGCGCTTGCCGGCCGCGTCGTCGACGATCTCGTACACCGCCGCCGGGCAGAAGCGCGTGCAGGGGTTGCCGTATTCCTCGGTGCAGCGGGTCACGCAGATCTGCGGGTCTAGCACGTGCAGGTGCACCGGCTGGTCCTCGTCGTGCTCGGTGGCGGCGAAGTACACGCCCTGCAGGCGGTCGCGCGGGGCCAGTTCGCGCTGCACGTAGTCGCGCTTGGGCTGCTCGTGCTCGCCGAGCCGGTCCAGGCTCTTCCAGTCGGCGCCGACCTTCAGCGTCCACGGCGAGGCGCCCTTGACCAGGGTCTCCCAGGCGCCGTTGAGCAGGCCGAACCACAGGCCCTTCTTGAAGCCGGGCTTGATGTTGCGCACCTGGCGCAGTTCGGCCATCACCTCCGAGCCGCGCAGGCGCGCGTCGAAGCCGGCCGGATCGAGCGCGGCGCCGGCGGCGAGGTGTTCGGCGGCGAGCATGCCGCTGCGGATCGCCTGGTGGGTGCCCTTGATCTTGGGCACGTTGAGCAGGCCGGCGGTGTCGCCGATCAGCAGCGCGCCGGGCATCTCCACCTTCGGCAGCGACTGCCAGCCGCCGCTGGCGATGGCGCGCGCGCCGGCCGACAGGATGGTGCCGCCTTCCAGCAGCGACTTCATCATCGGGTGGTTCTTCCACTGCTGGAAGGCCTCCCACGGGCGGTATTCGGGATCGTGGTAGTCCAGGCCGCTGACGTAGCCGAGCGCCACCTGGTTGTTCTCCAGGTGATACAGGAAGCTGCCGCCATAGGTCTTGCTGTCGGCCGGCCAACCCAGGGTGTGCACGATCTTGCCGGGGCTGACCCGGCCTTCGGGCAACTGCCACAGCTCCTTGATGCCGATCGAGAACGCCTGCGGATCGTGCCCGGCGTCGAGCGCGAAGCGCGCGATCAGGCGCTTGGTCAGGTGTCCGCGCGCGCCTTCGGCCAGCACCGTGACCTTGGCGCGGATATCGATGCCGGCGGTGTAGCCGGGCTTGTGCGACCCGTCCTTGGCCACGCCCATGTCGCCGATGCGCACGCCCAGCACCGTGCCGTCCTCGGCGTGCAGGGTCTCGGCGGCGGCGAAGCCGGGGTAGATCTCCACGCCCAGCGCCTCGGCCTGCGGCGCCAGCCAGGCGCACATCGCGCCGAGGCTGACGATGAAGTTGCCGTGATTGCGCATGCCCGGCGGCACCATCGGGAACTTGTGCCCGCCGTCCTTGCTCAGGTACCAGAACTCGTCCTCGGCCGCGGGCACGCAGATCGGCGGCGGGTTGTCGCGCCAGCCCGGCAGCAGCGCGTCCAGCGGCCCCGGTTCGATCACCGCGCCAGACAGGATATGCGCGCCGATGGTGCTGGCCTTCTCGATCACGCAGACCGAGATGTCGGGGTTGAGCTGCTTGAGCCGGATCGCGAACGCCAACCCGGCCGGGCCCGCGCCGACGGTGACGACGTCGTATTCCATGACGTCGCGCTCCACTGGCTCCGGCGCATTGGCGCCGCCCTCGGTTCCCGTCATCTGCTCCGCTCCCGTTGGCTCGTTCTGGCTGCCCGCATTTTCAGGGTTTGCGCGTGAAGGGGCAAATTCCGCACGCAGGCGTATGGTGGCCGCAGGCATGCTAGCGTGGCGCGATGGAACTGGACCTGCCCGGCGCCGATCTGCGCTGGTATCCCGAGTGGCTGGACCCGGCCGCGGCGGCGGCGCTGTGCGCGCAGTTGCTGCAGGAAGTGCCGTGGGAGGTGCACCGCATCCGCCTGTTCGGCAAGCTGGTCGATTCGCCGCGGCTGAGCTGCTGGATCGGCGACGCCGACGCCAGCTACCGCTATTCCGGCACCCGCTTCGCGCCGCGTCCATGGCCGGCGGCGCTGCTGCCGCTGCGTGCGCGGCTGGCGGCCGAGACTGGGGTGGAATTCAACAGCGTGCTCGCCAACCGCTACCGCGACGGCCGCGACGCCATGGGCTGGCACAGCGACGACGAGCGCGAACTCGGTCCGACGCCGGTGATCGCCTCGCTGAGCCTGGGCGCCACGCGTCGCTTCGTGCTGCGCCATCGTCAGCAGCCGGCGCTGCGGCAGGCGCTGGAGCTGACCTCTGGCGGCCTGCTGCTGATGACGGGCGACACCCAGCGCCTGTACCGACACGCCCTGCCGCGCACCGCCAAGCCGGTCGGCGAACGGATCAACCTGACGTTTCGCCGCATTGCGCATGATCCCTTCTCCCTTCGGGAGAAGGTGCCCCGAAGGGGCGGATGAGGGTGCGAGTTGCAAGGGTGGCGTCTGGGGGAGATGGCTCCCTGGCGGCCGAACCCTCACCCCCGGCCCCTCTCCCGGTGGGAGAGGGGGGGGCGACGCCTTAATCCCTTCTCCCTTTGGGAGAAGGTGCCCCGAAGGGACGGATGAGGGTACGAGTTGCCAGGGAGGCGTCTGGAGGAGATGGCTCCCTGGCGGTCGCACCCTCACCCCCTACCCCTCTCCCGGTGGGAGAGGGGGGCCAATCAGCGCCGTGGCGGCTTCGGGCTGGCCGGCGGTGGCACGCTGGGCGCCAGTGCGGTCGAGGCGTCGGCCTGGCCCTGCTGCAGGGTCCAGCCGACCACGTCGTGGCCGAGTTGCGACATGGCCTGGCCGAAGGCGTCGACCACCTGCGATTCGGCGGTGCCGGCGGCGGGCTGGGTCACCAGGAAGGTGCGCGAGGCGACCACGCGCTGGTCGGCGCTGTACAGCAGCTTGGCGTTGAGTTCGATGGTGGCCGACGGCACCGTGCGCCCTGCGTAGTCCGCTTCGAAGCGGCGCAGGTCCAGCAGCAGCTTGTAGTCGGCGCGGATCCCGGTGCCGAGTCGGGCCACGCCCGGAATCCGTCCGGAATCCTCGAACGCGCGCAGCAGCATGTCCTCAAGCATGTCGGTGGCCGGCTGCGCCCAGCTGACGCCGCCGTACACCTGCAGTTCGTCCGGCGTCGGCCGCACGGCGATGCGCGAACTGTCGACCACGCGCGCAGCGCTGGGCTTGGTCAGCGCCAGTTGCCAGCTCACCTGCGGCCAGGCCGGGTCGGCGGTCACCCGCACGTCCGGCGCGTAGATCGTCACCGGCTCCTTGCTGCCGCCGGGCAGCGAACAGCCGGCCAGCAGCAGGGCCGGCACGGCGAGCAGGAAGAGGGCGCGCATCGGCTTCATTTGGGTTTGAACTCCTTCGGGGCGTCGCGGCCGAGCAGGTAGCGCGCGGGGTTGTTGTCCAGGCGGTCGCTGACCCGGCGCAGGTCGCGGATCAGACCGCGCAGTTCGGTCAGGGTCGGGCCGAGCTGGCCGAGGCCGTCGTTGGCGAAGCTGTTGATCGCCGAGCGGTTCTCGCCAAGGATCTTGTCGGCATTGCCGGCGGCCGAGTCCAGCTTGCTCAGCGTGTCCTCCAGCTTGTCCAGGATCGGCGGCAACTGCTGCACCAGGTTCTGGTCCAGGCGCTGGATGGTGCCGTTGGTGGTCTTGAGCGTGGTGTCCAGGTTGCGCGCCGCATCGCGCGCGCTGACGATCAGCGACTGCATGCCCTGGTCGCGGTCGGCCAGGCCGCCGCTGATGGTTTCCAGGTTGTGCAGGGTGGCGGTGATGCTGGCGACGTTGCGGTCGCTGAGCACCTCGTCCAGGCGTTCGACGATGCGGTTGGCGGTGTCGGTGATGTTCTGCAGCGCCGAGGGCGTGGTCTGGATGATCGGCGCGTCGCTGTTGTCGATCGAGGTCAGCGCCGGCGCTTCCGGGGTGCCGCCGGAGAGCTGGATGATCGACGGGCCGGTCAGGCTGGTGATGCCCAGCTTGGCGCGGGTGTCGCTCTTGATCGGCGTGGTCGAGTTGACCCGGATCCGCGCCACCACCTGGCGCGGATCGTTCGGCGCCAGGGTCAGCTCGGTGATCGAGCCCACCGCGATGCCGTTGTACTGCACCGGGCTGCCGACCGACAGGCCGGTCACCGCCTCGCGGAACACCACGCGGTACTCCTGCCAGGTGCGGTCGGAGGAATACTTGGCGGCCCAGAGTCCGAACAGCAGCAGCGCGATCCCCACCACGATGGTGAAGGCGCCGATCAGCACGTAATTGGCTTTGGTTTCCATGGGCTCAGGGGGTCTCGGTCCAGGCGGTCTTGGCATCGCGCGCGGCGCGGGCGCGCGGGCCGTGGAAATACTCTTGGATCCACGGATGGTCCACTTGCTCGATCTCGGCCAGCGGCGCGTTGGCGATGACCTTGCGGTCGGCCAGCACCGCCACGCGGTCGCAGATAGCGTACAAGGTGTCCAGATCGTGGGTGATGAGGAACACGGTCAGGCCCAGCGCTTCCTGCAGGGTGCGGATCAGCCGGTCGAAGGCGGCCGCGCCGATCGGGTCCAGCCCGGCAGTGGGTTCGTCCAGGAACAACAGGGGTGGATCCAGCGCCAGCGCGCGCGCCAGCCCGGCGCGCTTGCGCATGCCGCCGGACAGCTGCGAGGGCAGCTTGTTCAGCGCATCGGCGGGCAGGCCGGCCAGCTTCACCTTCAGCAGCGCCAGCTCGTAATGCCAGCTGTCGGGCAATTCGCCGAAATGCTCCTTCAGCGGCACCTGCACGTTCTCGCCGACGGTCAGCGAGGAAAACAGCGCGCCGTCCTGGAACAGCACGCCGGTATTGCGCTCCACATGCAGGCGATCGGCGCGGCGCCCGGAATCGGTATCCACGCCCAGCACCTGGATCTTGCCGGCATCGGGATCGCGCAGGCCGAGGATGGTGCGCATCAGCACCGACTTGCCGGTCCCCGAGCCGCCGACCACGCCGAGGATCTCGCCACGGCGCACGTCCAGGTCCAGGTCCTCGTGCACGGTCTGGCTGCCGAAGCGATTGACCAGGCCGCGGACGGAGATGGCCAGTTCGGGATTGGGGATTGGGGATTCGGGATTGGTCAAAGCAACAGCTCCCGCACGGGCGCGCAGCGCCCGGCTTCAACCAATCCCCAATCCCGAATTCCGATTCCCGGCTTCAACTCACCACCCCATGTTCATGAACCACAGCGCGGCGATCGCGTCGATGATGATCACCAGCGAGATCGTCTGCACCACGCTGGAGGTGGTGCGCTCGCCGACGGACTGGGCGGTGCCTTCCACGCGCAATCCCTCCAGGCAGCCGATCAGGCCGATCACGATGGCGAAGATCGGCGCCTTGGACAGGCCCACCAGCATGTGCCGGATCTGGATGGTGTCGTGCATGCGCGCCAGGTACATCTGCGGCGGGATGCCCAGGTCGAAGGCGCCGACGGTGACGCCGCCGGCCAGGCCGGCGATCATCGCCACGAAGGTCAGCAGCGGCAGCATCAGCAGCAGCGCCACCAGCCGCGGGATCACCAGCAGGTCCATCGGGTCCAGGCCCAGGGTCTGGATCGCATCGACCTCCTCGCGCGCCTTCATCGCGCCGATCTGCGCGGTGAAGGCGCTGGCGGTGCGTCCGGCCAGCACGATCGCGGTCAGCAGCACCGCGAACTCGCGCAGGAAGGCGATGCTGACCAGCTCCACCACGTAGATCTCGGCGCCGAAGTCGCGCAGGATCGTGGAGCCGAGGAAGGCGATCACCGCGCCGACCAGATACGACAGCAGCGCCACCAGCGGCACCGCGTCCAGGCCGACCTGCTCCATGTGGTGCACGGTGGCGGTCAGGCGGAACCGGCGCGGCGCGTGCAGCAGCCGCAGCAACTTGACCAGAGTCTCGCCGAGGAAACCGACCAGGGCGACGATTTCCTTGCCGTTGCGGTGTACCGCGTAGCCCAGGCGTTCCAGCGCCGCGGCGAAGCCATAGTCGCGCTTGCGCTTGGGGCGGTCGTCGGCCACGTCCTCGATGGTGGAGACCAGCGCGCGGTGATCCTGGCGGAAATCCAGCGCCTCGTGGGCGATGCCGTTGCGCGTGGCGTAGCGCATCAGCTGCAGCACCCCGGCCGAATCCAGCTGGCCGATGCCGCTGGCGTCGATGCCGGTGGTGCCGGCCGGCATGCCGCGCAGCACTTCCGAGGAGGCCAGGGCGGTGGCCAAGGTCCAACTGCCGGTCAGCCGCACCCGCGAGGGGTCTCGGTCGTCCTGGCTGAGTTTGGGCGGTTGCGGTTCGATCATGGGGGCGTCCGGTGCGCGAGCATACCTGTTTCGCCCGTGTTGCAGATGTGGTGATCGCGGCGGGGTGGCCGGGCGCGGCGTTCGCGCCATACTAGCCGACATGCCCGCCGCTCCCACCGTCAGTCCCTCCGCCAACGCGACCTACGCGCAGCGCATCGCCTTCGTCTCCGACATCGCCGGGCGACTGCACACCTACGGCACCACCGCGCAGCGGCTGGAGGCGGCGGTGGTGGCGCTGTCGCAGCAACTGGACCTGGACTGCGAGCCCTGGTCCAACCCGACCGGGCTGATCCTCAGTTTCAGCGACCCGACCAAGGCGATCGGGTCCAGCGACATCACCCGCGTGGTGCGGCTGGCGCCCGGCGACAACGACCTGCACAAGCTCAGTGTCGCCGACCGCATCGCCGACGACGTGGCCAGCGGGCGCATGAGCGTGGCCCAGGGCCACACCGCGCTGCGCCAGCTGGACCAGCCGCCGGGACGGCGCTGGATGGCGATGCAGGTGCTCGGCTTCGGCCTGGCCGCGGCCGGCGTGGCCGGGCTGTGGCGCCTGCCGTGGCTGGACATCGCCACCGCCAGCGCCATCGGCCTGCTGATCGGCGTGCTCACCCAGCTCACCGACAAGCGCCCGGCGACCAAGGAGGCCAACGATGCGCTGGCGGCGCTGCTGGCCGGTTTCGTCGCGACCCTGGTGGCCAGTTTCGTGGCGCCGCTGAATCTCAATACGGTGATCATCGCCTCGCTGGTGGTGTTGCTGCCCGGTATGGCGCTGACCAATGCGGTCAACGAACTGACCAGCCAGCACTGGGTCTCGGGCACGGCGCGCTTCGCCGGCGCGGTCACCACCATCCTCAAGCTGACCGTCGGCGCGGTGATCGCGGTGACCCTGGCGCAACTGCTCGGCCTGGAGCCGATGGTGCAGGCGTCGCGTCCGCAGCACGGCTGGGTGGAGTGGGCGTCGCTGCTGGTGGCCGCCTACGCGTTCGCGCTGCTGTTCAAGGCCAGCGGCCGCGATTATCCGTTCGTGATGGCCGCCTCGGTGGCTGGTTATGCGATCGCGCGCTTCGCCGGCGACGCCTGGGGCAGCCCGGTCGGCATCTTCCTGTCGGCGATGGTGCTGACCGCGGCCGGCAATCTGTTCGGGCGCATCGTGCAGCGGCCGGGCGCGCTGGTCCGGCTGCCGGGCATCATCATGCTGGTGCCCGGCAGCGCCAGCCTGCGCGGGCTGCTGACGATGGTCCAGCAGCAGGACGTGATCGGCGGGCAATCGGCGCTGTTGACGGTGACCAATATCGTGATGGCGCTGGTCGCCGGCCTGTTGTTCGGCAATCTGTTGGTACCGGCGCGCAAGAATCTTTGAATACTGAAAAGAAAAACGCCGGCATGCGCCGGCGTTTTTCGTTACTGTCGTCGCGGCGAATCACGCCTTCGGCGCGGCGCTCTTGCTGGCCTTCTTGGCGACGCGCTTGGTGGCCTTCTTGGCGGTCTTCTTGGCCGGCGCGGCGGATTTGGCAGCGCCGCCGGCGATCAGGAAATCCTCGACCTTCTTGCCCTTGGCGACCAGGTCGGCCAGCCAGCGCGGCTGCTTGCCGCGGCCGGTCCAGGTTTCGGCGGCATTGGCGGGATTGCGGTATTTCGGCGGAACCTTGCCCAGTTTGCGGCCCGGCTTCGGACCAGGCTTGCCGGCCTTGCGGCCGCGCGCGGCGGGAGCGCCGCCGAAGACTTCCTCGATGCTGTAGCCGTGGCTCTTGGCCAGGCGCGCCAGCTGGGTGCGGACCTTGGCGATGGGGGTGCGCTTAGCGACGATGGACTGCTGCTTCTTGGCGGTCTTGATGAGGGCGCCCAACTGCTTGGCCGACAGGCCACTGAGATCGATGGTCATCTTTACTCCGGAAAATGGGTGGTGGCTTCCGCCATTCCCTGGCCAGCGCAGGATCATAATGATGCTTTATCGGATTGACAAATATCCGGCTTATTCGCTGCGAGTATTTCCGGTCGCAATGCCGTTGGAATATGTCCTTATGGATCCATGTACGGCGTATTCAATTGCGAACGTGCCGCTTCGGTTTCGCCCATATGACGTGACGGCGGCGTAAAGAAAAAGGGCCGGGATATCCTCCCGGCCCCTTTCGTCACGCCTGCAGGCGTGCCAGCAAGGCGCCTCGATCCAGGTGCTCGGCATCGCCGCCGCTGCGCGCGCGATATTCGAAGGTGTCGGCAGCCAATCCCCGCTCCGAGACCACCACCCGGTGCGGCACGCCGATCAGCTCGATATCGGCGAACATCGCGCCGGGGCGCAGGCCGCGGTCGTCCAGCACCGCGTCCAGCCCGGCCTGCTGCAGCTCGGCCAGCAGTGCCTCGCCGGCGGCGTCCACCGACGCATCGCGCTTGGGATTGATCACGCACACCGCCACCGTCCACGGCGCCATCGGCTGCGGCCAGCGGATGCCGGCATCGTCGTGGTTCTGCTCGATCGCCGCGGCGACGATGCGGGAAATGCCGATACCGTAGCAGCCCATCGCCAGCGTCACGGTCTTGCCGTTTTCGTCCACCACGGTGGCGTCCAGCGCCTGCGCATACTGGCGGCCGAGCTGGAACACATGGCCGACCTCGATGCCGCGGGCCAGGCGAATCTCGCCGCCGTCGTGGGCGCGCTCGCCCTCGACCACGTTGCGCAGGTCGGCGACGGCGTCCGGTTCCGGCAGGTCGCGGCCCCAGTTGACCCCGGCCAGGTGGAAGCCGCGTTCGTTGGCGCCGACGACGAAGTCGGCCAGCGCCGCCACGTCGCGGTCGGCGACCACGCGGATCGGCCGGCGCGGACCCAGCGGACCGAGGAAGCCCGGCTCGCTGCCCAGATGCGCAAGGATCTCGGCCTCGTTGGCCATGCGATAGCCGGCCAGGCCGGCGACCTTGCCCAGCTTGATCTCGTTGACCGTGTGGTCGCCGCGCACCAGCGCCAGCACGAAGGTCTCGCCGGCCATCACCGCCACCGACTTGACCGTGCGCTGCAGCGGGATGCCGAGCAACTCGGCCACTGCCTCGCAGGTCTTCTGGGTGGGCGTGGCGACCTTGCGCAGTTCCTCGCTCGCTGCGGCGCGCGGGGCCGGGGCCGCGGCGATCGCGGCCTCGACGTTGGCTGCGTAGTCCGAGCCGGTGGAGAACGCCAGCGAATCCTCGCCGGAGGCGGCCAGCACGTGGAATTCCTGCGAGGCGTCGCCGCCGATGTCGCCGGAATCGGCCTGCACCGCACGGAACTGCAGTCCCAGGCGGGTGAAGATGCGGGTGTAGGCCGCCTTCATGTTCTCGTATTCGCGCGCCAGATCCTCGTCGCTGATGTGGAACGAGTAGGCGTCCTTCATCAGGAATTCGCGCGCGCGCATCACCCCGAAGCGCGGGCGGATCTCGTCGCGGAACTTGGTCTGGATCTGGTAGAAGTTGACCGGCAACTGCTTGTAGCTGCTCAGCTCCTGCCGCGCGAAATCGGCGGCGGCCTCTTCGGCGGTCGGGCTGTAGCAATAGTCCTGTTCCTTGCGGTCCTGCATGCGCAGCATCAGCCCGCCGAACTTGCTCCAGCGCCCGGTGGCGTCCCACAGCTCGCGCGGCTGGATGGTCGGGAACAGCACTTCCACCGCGCCGGCGCGGTTCATTTCCTCGCGCACCACCGCTTCCACCTTGCGCAGTACGCGCAGGCCCAGCGGCGACCAGGTGTACAGGCCGGAGGCGAGCTTGCGGATCATGCCCGCGCGCAGCATCAGCTGGTGGCTGACCAGTTCGGCGTCGGCCGGGGTTTCCTTGGTGGTGTGCAGGTGGAACTGGGAAAGGCGCATCGAGGGGCTTCGCAGACGGCGGGTCGCCCATTTTGCCAGTCATTGCCGGCGCTGCGGGCATCGCCCGCGGCTGGCGGCGCGTGTTCGGGGCGCGGCCGGCTTACTTGGCGGGTGCGGCCGCAGGGCTGCAGTAGGCCTTGATCGCGGCCTCGGCCAGGGCCTTCTGCGCGCCGCGCTGGGATTCGTCCAGCTCCCCGTCCGGCTTGCCGTCGCCATCGCTGTCGGTGGTGATCTTGCCGGGCTTGTTGAGGATGTCCAGGTTCTTGCGCGCGGTCAGGCACTGGCCGCTCTCGGCCGGGGCGGCCGCGGGCGTCTCGGCCGGGGCGTCGCCGCGGGTGTCGACCTTGCGCACCTGGTACTTGCCGCCGGTCGGCGGGGTCTCGGCATAGTGGGTGACGCCCTGGGCGTCCTTCCATTGGTACAGGGTGGTGGCGCCGAGCATGCCGCTGACGGCGAGCAGGGACAGGCAGCAAAACCGGGGCAGGGCGCGCATCTCGGTCTCCAGGGCGCGGCGGGAGCGCCGATTGCAGCACCCGCCGACGGGCCTGGCAAGTCGATTAGACTGGCGGGATGGACCCATCCCGACCGCCCCCCCGTTCGCGCACCATCTATCTGCTGCCGAACCTGTTCACCACCGCCGGCCTGTTCTCCGGTTTCTACGCCATCATCGCCGCCGCCAACGGCCAGTTCGTGCACGCCAGCGTGGCGGTGTTCGTGGCCGCGGTGATGGACGGGCTGGACGGGCGGGTGGCGCGGCTGACCGGCACCAGCAGCGAATTCGGCGTGCAGTACGACTCGCTGGCCGACCTGGTCAGCTTCGGCATGGCGCCGGCGCTGGTGATGTACCACTGGTCGCTGTCGGCGCTGAAGTTCGACGGCGGCATGCTCGGCCGGGTCGGCTGGTCGGCGGCGTTCCTGTACGCGGCCTGCGCCGCGCTGCGCCTGGCCCGCTTCAACACCCAGGTCGGCACGGTCGACAAGCGCTGGTTCGTGGGCCTGGCCAGTCCGGCCGCGGCCGGGCTGATGATGGCCTTCGTGTGGTCCTTCGCCGACGGCTCGCTGGGCTGGGACGGCGAACAGCTGCGCTACGTGGCGCTGGGCCTGACCGTGACCGCGGCGCTGCTGATGGTCAGCCGCATCCGCTTCTGGAGCTTCAAGGGCAGTGGCGAGAAGGGCCCGCGCACCGACCGGGTGCCGTTCCTGATGCTGGTGCTGGCGCCGATCGTGCTGGCGGTGCTGGTCATCGACCTGGCCCGGGCGCTGCTGGCGATCGGCGTGCTGTACGCGCTGTCCGGGCCGTGCCTGTGGCTGTGGCGGCGCTGGCGCAAGGTGCCGGACGCGGCATGAGCGAGCAGGCGTCCATGCATGCGCCGTTGTGGTCGGCCGAGCAGGTCGGCTGGCTGCAGGCGCTCGGCCACACCGTGTACGTGGATGCCGCGGCCGTGGTCGAGCCCGAGCCCATCCCGTCGCCGGCGACCGAGCCGGCGCCGCCGGTGCAGCGCGCGCCATCGGCATCGGCGCCGCCGCGTGGCGGCCATGCCGCCGACATGCCGGCCGGCGACGCACCGGAGCGGCGGCGGGCATCCGCGCCCCCGGCACCGGCGGTGCAGCCAGACGCGCCGCGTGCGGCGCCTGCGGCCGGGGCGCGCCGGGTCGGCCTGCGCCTGCCCGATCGCCTGCAGATCGCCTTGCTGCGCGCTTCCGGCCTCAATCCCAACGATCCGGCCACGCAGGCGCTGATGGCGACCTGGCCGCTGGACGAACTGCGCGGCAATGCCGCGGCCAAGCGCGCGCTGTGGCCGCAGCTGCGCGCGCTGCGCAAGCGGGCGCCGCGATGAGCGCGCTCGGCTCGGCGTCGGCGCCGCCGGCCACGCTGCGCGCCCTGCGCGAGGCCGACCTGGACGCGGTGATGGAGATCGAGCGCCGCGCCTATCCGTTCCCCTGGACCCGCGGCATCTTCCGCGACTGCCTGCAGGCCGGCTACCCGGGCTGGGTGCTGGTGGAGGAGGGCACGATCGTCGGCTACGGGGTGATCAGCGTTGCCGCCGACGAGGCCCATATTCTCAACGTCTGCGTAGCGCCGGAGCGGCAATCGCGCGGCTACGGCCGGCTGCTGCTGCGCGCGCTGATCAAGTACGGCGTCGATCTCGGCGCGCGCCGGGTGTTCCTGGAAGTGCGGCCGTCCAATCCCAATGCGATCGCCCTGTACCACAGCGAAGGCTTCAACGAGATCGGCCGGCGCCCGCGCTACTACCCGGCCGCGAACGGCCGCGAGGACGCGCTGGTGATGGCGATCGAGCTGTTCTTCGACGGCATGTCCTGAGGCGCGTTCGCGCGCCGCATTGCCGCGCGCCGCGGCCTGCTTGCGTGCCGCGTTTGCGTTGCCGCTGCCGGGATGCCGAACTGCGCACCCGGTGCGGCATACGCCTGCCGAAGTGTGTCACGCCGCCGCGCAGGCAGCGTCCCCGCGACGAGCGCGCTCTCCGGCGGCGGTCACGCATGCCTGGTCCGCGTCCGCCACGCACGTTTTTGCGCGGTCCTGGCGCGGTTGCAGGCTGCTTTGCAATGTCGCCCTGCTGTCGGTGGGACAGCGTTGTTGTCCCGCAGCGTGGGCGCCACGGCGCGTTGCCGCGCGCGGCCGATTTGTGCGATGCATCTCACACATCCTGCTGCTGGATCGTGGGTGTCTACAGCGGCGCTTTACAGCCGCCGCGCGCTGCCTACAGTGCGCGCCTCTTCGGCGCCTGCCTCCCACGAAGGCATGACCCGCAGTTGTCCGAGGGGACAGCGACCGCGCAGGCGTCGCCGTGCATTCCGCCGTGGCGGAGCACGCGCGCCTGCGTCCAAACCACGCATGCTCACGAGGTTTCCAGGATGACCACGCAGTCCCGCATCGCTTCATCGCCACGCTCGCCGCTGCGCACGTTCGGCCTGGCCCTGTGCCTGGCCGGCATCGCCGGCGCCGCCCATGCCGACGCCAGCCTGGAGGTCGCCACCACCGGCTGGGCCACGCAGAACGGCGGCACCAAGGGCGGATCCAAAGCCGCCGCGGCCGACATCTACAGCGTCAGCACCGCGGCACAGCTGAAGGCCGCGCTGAAGGCCAGCGCCGGCAGCAACGGCCGCATCATCAAGGTCAACGGCATCATCGACATCAGCGAGGGCACGCCGTACAGCACCACCGCCGACATGAAGAGCCGCGCACGCCTGGACGTCCCGACCAAGACCACCCTGATCGGCGTCGGCAGCAATGCCGAGATCCGCGAGGGCTATTTCTACGTCAAGGCCAATGACGTGATCGTGCGCAACATCACCATCGAGAATCCGTGGGATCCGCAACCGGTGTGGGATCCGGACGATGGCAGCGCCGGCAACTGGAATTCCGAATACGACGGCATGACCATCGAGGGCGCCAGCAACGTGTGGGTGGACCATGTGACCTTCACCGACGGCCGCCGCACCGACGACCAGAACGGCACCGCCAACGGCCGGCCCAAGCAGCACCACGACGGCGCGCTGGACATCAAGAAGGGCGCCAACTACGTCACCGTGTCCTATTCGGCGTTCAAGTCGCACGAGAAGAACAACCTGATCGGCTCCAGCGACAGCGCCTCCAGCACCGACAGCGGCAAGCTCAAGGTGACCATCCACAACACCCTGTTCGAGAACATCTCCGCGCGCGCGCCGCGGGTGCGCTTCGGCCAGGTGCACCTGTACAACAACTACCACGTCGGCAGCACCAGCAACGCGGTGTATCCGTTCTCCTACGCGCACGGCGTCGGCAAGGAATCGAAGATCTTCTCCGAGAACAACGTCTTCGACATCAGCGGCGTGAGCAGTTGCGACAAGATCGCGGCCGACTACGGCGGCAGCGTCTACCGCGATTTCGGCTCGCTGCTCAACGGCAATGCGCTGACCTGCTCGTGGAACAACAACATCGGCTGGACCCCGCCGTACACCTATTCGCTGCTGCCGGCGAACAAGGTGGCAGCCGACGTCAAGGCCAAGGCCGGCGCCGGCAAGCTGTAAGGGCATCGGTGCGCCGCTGCCCGGAAGGCCGGGCAGCGGTGTGGTGGTGCGGCGATGGGGCATCAGTCGCGATGCCAAGCCGAGATGACGTTGGGATGGTCCGAGGCCGTCCGCATCGCTGCCAATGCCCGGACGTGGCATGGCGCCGCGTCGCCGGTGCTTGTGTTGTAGGAGCGGCTTCAGCCGCGACCCGTTAGGGACAGAGGTCGCGGCTGAAGCAGCTCCTACAACCTGTGTTGCGTTACAGCTTGGCGCGCTGCGCGCGCAGGCCGTCGAGTTGCGCGCTCCAGTCGGCTAGGCGCTGGCGTTCCTGCTCGATCACCGCGGGCGGCACCTTGTCGGTGAACTTGCCCAGCTTGGCCTCGCTCTTGTCCTTCTCCGCGGCGACGCGGGCGATCTCCTTATCCAGGCGCAGGCGTTCGGCATCCAGGTCGACCAGGCCTTCCAGCGGCACCAGCAGCTTCAGTTCGCCGACGATCGCGGTGGCCGCGGCCGGCGACGGCGCGCCGTCGTCCAGCCACTGGATGGACTCCAGCTTGAGCAGGAAGCGCAACTGCGCCGCGAAGCGTTCCACCCGCGCACGATCCTGCGCCTGTCCACCTTGCAGCAGCAGCGGCACCTGCCGCGACGGTGCCACCTGCAGTTCGCTGCGCACGCGGCGCAGCGCCGACACCATCGCCTTCAGCCATTCCACGTCGGCCGCTGCGCCGGCGTAGGCGGACACGTCCATCGCCGCCGCATCCGGATACGGCTGCAGCGAGATGGTCGGCGCGGCGATGCCCAGGCGCGGCGCCACCTGCTGCCACAGCTCCTCGGTAAGGAAAGGGGTCAGCGGGTGCAGCAGGCGCAGCAGGGTTTCCAGCACGTGCAGCAGGGTGTGACGGGTGCTGTCGGCGGCGGCCGCGTCGTCGCCGCTCAGCGCCGGCTTGGCCAGTTCCAGGAACCAGTCGCAGAACTCGTTCCAGGCGAATTCGTACAGGCACTGCGCCAGCAGGTCGAAGCGGTACGCGGCGAACTGCGCCTGCGCCTCGGCAGTCACCGCCTGCAACCGCAGCAGGATCCACTTCTCGGCATCGGTGACCGGCTGATGCGACTCCCGAATCCCGACTCCCGAATCCCCACCCTGCGTGTTCATCAACACGAAGCGGCTGGCATTCCACAGCTTGTTGCAGAAGTTCTTGTAGCCCTCGGCGCGGCCCAGGTCGAACTTGATGTCGCGACCGTGGCTTGCCAGGGCCGCGATGGTGAAGCGCAGCGCGTCGGCGCCATGGGCGGCGACGCCGTTCGGGAATTCCTTGCGGGTGGCCTTCTCGATTTTGGGGGCGTCCTGCGGCTTCATCAGCCCGGTGGTGCGCTTGGCGACCAGGGCCTCGATGTCGATGCCGTCGATGATGTCCAGCGGATCGAGCACGTTGCCCTTGGACTTGGACATCTTCTGGCCTTGCGCGTCGCGGATCAGGCCGGTGATGTAGACGTCACGGAACGGCACTTTCCCGGTGAAGCTGTCGGTGGCCATGATCATGCGCGCCACCCAGAAGAAGATGATGTCGAAGCCGGTGACCAGCACGCTCGACGGCAGGTAGCGGTCGAAGCCGCGCTCGGCCATCGCCTGCGGATCCGGCCAGCCCATGGTCGAGAACGGCCACAGCTGCGAGGAGAACCAGGTTTCCAGCACGTCGCTGTCCTGGTGCAGGGCGACGTCGGCGCCGAGGCCGGCCCTGGCGCGTGCGTCGGCCTCGTCGCGGCCGACATAGCAGTTGCCGGCGTCATCGAACCAGGCGGGGATGCGATGGCCCCACCACAGCTGGCGGCTGATGCACCAGTCCTGGATGTTCTCCATCCAGTGGCGGTAGGTGTTGATCCAGTTCGGCGGCACGAACTGGATCTGCCCGGACTCGACCAGCTCCAGGCCACGCTTGGCCAGCGCGTCCATCTTCACGAACCACTGGTCGGTGAGGTACGGCTCGATCACCTGGCCGGTGCGGTCGCCGCGCGGCACCTGCAGCTTGTGCGGCTTGGTCTCGACCAGGATGCCCTGTTCCTCTAGGTCGGCCAGCACTGCCTTGCGCGCGTCGAAGCGGTCCAGACCGCGATATTTTTCCGGGACACTGTCGTTGAGCGCAGCGGTCGGGGTGAACAGGTTGATCATCGGCAACCCATGCCGCACGCCGACCTGGTAGTCGTTGAAGTCGTGCGCCGGGGTGACCTTGACCACGCCGGTGCCGAACGCGCGGTCGACGTAGTCGTCGCCGATCACCGGCACGCGGCGGCCGGTCAGCGGCAGCGTCACGGTCTTGCCGATCAGGTGCGCGTAGCGCGCATCCTCCGGGTGCACCATCACCGCGGTATCGCCGAGCAGGGTCTCCGGGCGGGTGGTGGCGACCACCAGGTAGTCGCGGGTCTCGCGCAGGGTCTCGTTGCCGTCGGCGTCGTGCTCGACGTGTTCGTAGCTGGCGCCGTCGTCCAGTTTGTAGGCGATCGACCACAGGAAGCCGTCTTCCTCGACGTTCTCCACTTCCAGGTCGGAGATCGCGGTCTTCAGCACCGGATCCCAGTTGACCAGGCGCTGGCCGCGGTAGATCAGGCCCTGTTCGTGCCAGCGCACGAAGGCCTCGATCACCGCCGCCGACGACTGTGGGTCCATGGTGAAGGTGCTGCGCGACCAGTCGGCCGAGGTGCCGAGGCGGCGCATCTGCCGCTCGATGGTGTCGCCGGAGTGCTGCTTCCACTCCCAGACCTTGGCGATGAAGCCGTCGCGGCCCAGCGAATCGCGGGTCTCGCCCTTGCCTTCCAGGGTCAGGTTGCGCGACACCACCATCTCGGTAGCGATGCCGGCGTGGTCGCTGCCGACCTGCCACAGCGTGTCGAAGCCTCGCATGCGGTGGTAACGCACCAGCGCATCCATCAGCGTCTGCTGGAAGGCGTGGCCCATGTGCAGCGTGCCGGTCACGTTCGGCGGCGGCAGCAGCACGGTGTACGGCGTGCCTTTCCCGGACGGCACGAAGTAACCGGACGCTTCCCATTGCGCGTACAGGCGCGATTCGAAGGAGGTGGGATCGTAGCTGGAGGCGAGGGTGGTCATGGGCTGGGAATCGGGAATCGGGAATGGGGAATCGATGGAGCGCAGAGCAGGGGCCGCCTCAATGCGGCGCTTGGAGAAACGATTCCCGATTCTCCATTCCCGATTCTCCGCTTCATCACATATCGTGCTTGTTGACCGCGTAGCCCTGGGCCTTGTACTGCTTCCAGCGCTCGCGCAGCGGGTCACGCGCGGACGGGTCGGCCGGCACGACTTCCAGCACGCGGTCGCAGGCGCCCAGGTAGGGCGCGTCGCGCAGGTTGATCACCAGCGGCCGCTGCGGCGCGTCGACGCCGGGCGGGACGATCAACACCTGCGCCTCTTCCTCGTCGGCATCGGCGTCGGCGATCTGATGCGGGATGTAGGCGTCGGCATCGAACGCCCACAGTAACTCGTCCAGCTCCTCGGCCTGGGCCATGTCGCGCGCCAGCACCAGCGTCCACAGGTTGGCGTCGTTGGCCTTGCGCGCCAGCTCGCACACCAGCCGCAGCGGTTCGTTGAGGAACCGCGGCTTGGCGATCAGGTAGAAGTCGGCGCGCATCAGGGCTGGGAGTGGGGAATGGGGAATAGGGAATGGGAACAGCGGGTAGCGGCGCGTGCGCCGCCTCCGGTTGAGTCAGACAAGGCGCTTTTCACGATTCCCGATTCCCGGTTCTCAATTCCCGGCCGCAACGCGGTCGAGCAACCACTGCGACAGCAAGCCCACCGGGCGGCCGGTGGCCATGCCGCGCTTGCCTTCGTCGCTGGCCACGCCGGCGATGTCCAGGTGCGCCCAGCGCTGGCCTTCGGTGAAGCGCGACAGGAAGCAGCCGGCGGTGATCGCGCCGGCCCAGCGGCCGCCGATGTTGTAGACGTCGGCGAAGCTGGAATCCAGCAGGCCCTGGTACTCGTCCCACAGCGGCAGGCGCCAGGCGCGGTCGAACACGTGCTCGCCGGCGGCCAGCAGTTCGGCGGCCAGGTCGTCGTGCTTGCTCATCAGGCCGGCGGTCTGGTGGCCGAGGGCGACCATGCAGGCGCCGGTGAGGGTGGCCACGTCGATCAGCGCTGCCGGCTTGAAGCGTTCGGCGTAGGTCAGCGCATCGCACAGGATCAGGCGGCCCTCGGCGTCGGTGTTGCCGACCTCGATGGTCTTGCCGGACATGCTGGTGATCACGTCCGACGGGCGGTAGGCATTGCCGTCGATCGCGTTCTCCACCGCCGGCACCACCACCACCAGGTTCAGCGGCAGGCGCGCGGTCGCGGCGGCGACGAAGGTGCCGATGACATTGGCGCCACCGCACATGTCGTACTTCATCTCCTCGATGCCGCCCTGGGTCTTCAGGTTGACGCCGCCGGTGTCGAAGGTGATGCCCTTGCCGACCAGCACGTAGGGCTGGGCGTCGCCGCCACCATGCCACTTCAGCACCAGCAGGCGCGGGCGGTTGGCCGAGCCGCGCGCCACCGCCAGCAGCGAGCCCATGCCCAGTTCCTGCATCTGCGTCTCGTCGAGGATCTCGGCCTCGGCGCCGTCCACGCCCTGGGCGAAGGCGGCGGCAGTCTCGGCGAGGTAGGCCGGGGTGCACAGGTTCGGCGGCAGGTTGCCCAGTTCGCGGGCGAATTTCACGCCGGCGGCGATCGCCTCGCCCTGGGCCAGCGCGGTAGCGTCGTCGCCGTGCACGGCCAGGCGGGCGAGGCCGCTGTCGTCGGGCTTCTTCTTGCCGAGGGTGGCGGTGTAGCGGTAGCAGGCGTGGTCGCTGGCGATCACCGCCTGGCGGATCGCCCAGGCGCGGTCGCGGCCCTTGACCTCCAGTTCGCTCAGGGTCAGCAGGGCGCTGGCCACCGGCCCGCTCTTGAGTGCACGCGCGGCGTCGCCGACCGCCTTCAGGTATTGCGGCACGCCGAACTTGGCGGCGTCGCCCAGGCCCACGGCCAGCACCCGCGGCGCGCTCACGCCCGGCAGATCGTGGAGCAGGGCGGTGGCGCCGGTCTTGCCGCTGACGTCGCCGCGCTCGGCCAGGGCGGTCAGGCGTCCGCCGCTGGCCGCGTCCAGGGCCTGGGCGGCCGGGGACAGGCGCTTGTCGGCGAACACGCCGACGACGATGCAAGCGAACGCCGCGGTGGCCGGGGCGTCGTGGTTCAGGGTGAATTCCAGGGCCATTGATCAGATTCCGTTGGCAAATCCGTACAATCGCGGACTCTTTACCCCCAGTCGGATAGGCTGGGGCAGCCGCGAACGAATCCGAGAGTTTAAATCAACCCACCCCCATGCCGAAGCTCGATCGATACCTGCTGCGCGATTTCGTCCAGAGCTTCTCGGCCACCCTGATCGTGCTGCTGGTGGTCAGCGTCGGTGGTGTGCTGGTGGACATCCTGGGCAACATCGCCGATGGCCGCATCCCGGCCAAGTTGTTGTTTTCCCAGCTGGGCCTGCAGTTCGTGGTGTACCTGCCGCTGATCCTGCCGCTGGCGCTGATGCTGGGCCTGCTGCTGGCGCTGGCGCGGCTGTACCGCGACTCGGAAATGGCGGTGATCACCGCCATCGGCGTGGGCCCGCGGCGCCTGCTGCGCCCGATCCTGATGCTGGTGATCCCGGTGGTGACCCTGGTCGGCATGTGCTCGCTGTGGCTGGGGCCCTGGGCCGACCGCACCTCCGACCGGCTGATCGACGAGGCCAACCACAGCCTGCTGATGGCGGGGTTGGAGGCGGGGCGCTTCACCCCGCTGTCAGATGGCGGCATCGTCTACATCAGCACCCTGTCCGGGGACGGCACCAAGCTCAGCAAGGTGTTCATGCAGCGGCAGAAGGACGGCCGCCTCGACGTGGTCACCGCGCAGCGCGGCGCCATGTTCTTCGAGGGCAAGGCCGACCGCTACCTGCGCCTGGAGGACGGCTACCGGGTCGAGGGCCCGCTGGCCGGCGACGGGCTGGACTACCGGATGATGCGTTTCGTCAGCAACGACGTGGCGCTGCCCGACCGCAACGCCGCGCGCAAGGACGACGATCCGGAACTGCTGCCCACCGCCAAGCTGATCGGCGATCCGCGCCCGCAGGCCAATGCGCAGTTGCATGCGCGCCTGGCACCGCCGCTGTTGGCGCTGGCCTTCGCCCTGCTGACCCTGCCGCTGTCGCGCAGTTCGCCGCGGCAGCAGCGCTACGGCCGGATCATGCTGGCGTTCCTGGCCTACCTGGTCGGCACCAACCTGATGTTCCTCGGCACCCAGTGGCTGAGCACCGAGAAGCTGCCGCGCGCGCTCGGCCTGTGGTGGCTGACCCTGCCGTTGCTGGCCTTGTCGGTGTGGATGTACCTGCGCGATGGCCGGCTGTCGCGGCCGCGGAGGCAGCCGGCATGAGGCTGCGTCCGAACCTGCATGATGTGTACGTGGGCCGCGCCGTGCTCGGCACGGTGCTGCTGACCTGGGCGGTGCTGCTGGGCCTGGACGTGATCATGGCCCTGTCCAACGAGTTCAAGACGATCGGCACCGGCAGCTACAGCCTGGGCCATGCCGCCGCGTTCGTGGCCTACACGGTGCCGCGCCGCGCCTACACCCTGTTCCCGACCGGCGCGGTGATCGGCGTGCTGATGGGCCTGGGCCAGCTCGCCGCCACCTCCGAGCTGACCGCGCTGCGCGCGCTGGGCCTGTCGCGGCGCCGGCTGAGCCTGGCCGCAGCCTCGACCATGGCGGTGCTGACCGTGGTCATGGTGGTCAACGGCGAGACCCTGGCGCCGTGGGCGCAGAACCAGGCCGATGCGATCAAGGCCAACGCCAAGTACAACGGCGACATGAGCATGGCCCGCTATTCCGGGCTGTGGGCGCGCGAGGGCAACACCTTCCTCAATGCGCAGGCCGGCGAAGAGCACCTGGAGGACGGCGGCGGCACCTGGCTGGAGCTGCGCGACGTGCGTCTGTACACGCTGGACGACAGCGGCCGGCTGGCCTCGCTGACCCACGCCGCCATCGCCGAGCACCGGCACAGCGGCTGGACACTCAAGCATGCCTACCGCGACACCTTCGCCGAGCGCTCGGTGCAGCGCGAGAAGTTCGACAGCCTGCCCTGGCAGTCGCGGCTGGATGCGGCGGCGCTGGCCTCGGGCCTGGCCAAGCCGCGCAACCTGTCGGCGCGCGACCTGCACACCAGCATCGAGTACCGCCGCCGCAATGGCCTGGACGCGCGCGACTACGAGGACCAGTACTGGAGCCGCTGGTTCTATCCGCTGAATGTGCTGGCGCTGTGCTTCGCCGCGATCCCGTTCGCGTTCGGCGCGCTGCGCAGCGGCGGCATGGGCAAGCGCCTGTTCCTGGGCATCCTGTTCGCCCTGGTGTTCTGGCTGCTGCAACTGTTCTTCGGACGCATGGCCGGCGCGCTGAAGTTCGACTACCGCATCGCCTACGCCTTGCCGCCGCTGGTGATGCTGACCGTGTCCTGGTTGCTGTTCCGCAAACGCAGCAGCTAGGCGGCGCGTCGTCCAAGCGCCACTGGCAGGTGTTTTGCCTGTTCTATGCGGCAGTGATCTTCGGCTGCCGCCGGACGGGCGCAATCTGCCCGCCGATAGCCATTTCCGGGCAGGGCTGCAGCAACGGCTAGGGAGACAGCCGGGGCTGTCTCGTATGGGACGGTTGATCGGGAAGGCGACTCATCGGAACGTCGAAGAAGCCAATCAACTGCCGGTGGCCAGATCAAAAACTATCTTGCCAAGCGAGCCCAGTAGCAAAACACCCGACGCTAACGCCTGGGTAATGAATCCCGGGATGCGCTTGGCTGGATCGGCCATGTAGCCGATAGAGTAAGAAATCCTTGCGGCGATCCAGATCGCTCCGATGATGGTCGCGATCGTCTGGTTCCAGTAAATCGCGAACAGCCAAAGGCTTGTCAGAAATATGGGAAGCCATTCCAGTGTGTTGGAATGAATCCGAATGGCGCGTTCGAGCATGGGGTCACCTGTCATGGCAGGAGGGTCGATGCCTGACTTGCCACGCGCGCGCCCTACCTGGAGGCCCATGAAAAAATAGACCAGCAGTGCAAGCAATGTAACGATTGCCGTCCAGCGATACTCGATCATGATGCTTGGGCTCAGCGGTATGGGTGCACGCTTATACTCTGGATCAATCGGCGGCTCCAGCAAAAAGCCAAAGGAAGCTGCGGTCGCGTCGTCGATGGAGTTCCTGCACCGGGACGTCAGGAAGGGGGGGCGAAAAAATACTGGCACGCTCAGTAGCCATGCTGCGCCCGTTTTCTCGGAATAGATTCCCGATTGCGTTTGGTTTTGGTCATCGGGTCAGATGGTTTTGGTCATCAGGTCAGAGAGGTGCCCCTGGCGCAATCGTGCCGCGCCGCAGTGCTCCCGATGTGGCAGGAACGGTTGGCGCGCCGCCGCGCGCCCATGTGCTGCGGTCAGGGCTTGGTCTTGGGTTGGCGGCTCAGGCGGGTACCGCTGGCGCGGTCGTGCCGCGCCGTAGTGCTCCCGACGTGGCAGGAGTGGTTGGCGCGCCGCCGCGCGCCCATGTGCTGCGGTCAGGGCCTGGCTTTAGGCTGGCGGATTAGACGGGTACCGCTGGCCCTGTCATGCCGCGCCGCAGTGCTCCCGACGTGGCAGGAGTGGTTGGCGCGCCGCCGCGCGCCCATGTGCTGCGGTCAGGGCGTGGTCTTGGGCTGGCGGCTCAGGCGGGTACCGCTGGCCCTGTCATGCCACGTCAACCGTTCCCGATCGACCAGCGCCCACCAGAACCCCAACCCACCCAGCAACAACGACACGGTACCGACCAGATAGCGGCGCCACAGTGCGCCCCAGCGCGGCGTGGAGCCATCGGCACCGTGCAGGCGCAGGCGCCACGGACGCATGCCCAGGGTCTGGCCGCCGCGGCGCCAGCTCAGCGTCGCGTACAGGCCGGCCACCACCCAGCAACACAGCCACAGCAGCCACTGCAGGGCGCTGAACGGGGCGATGTTCTCGCGCGGCGCATGGCCCTCCAGCGTGTAGCCGAGCGTGAACAGCGCCGAGATCACGAACCACAGCGCCAGCACCGGCCAGGCGTCGTAGAACAGCGCCAGCAGCCGCCACAGCAGCAGCGCGCGCGGGCGGGGGACGGGATCGGGAGGCGAGGCGCTCATCGGCACAGCTTAGAGCCAGTCGCGCGCTTTGCGGTGGACTGCGTGTCGTGCGGCTCGCGCATGCGCAGCCCTGCGCGCGTCCCGCCCACATCGACCTTGCGCCCCCCGGCGAAGCCGCTAGGCTTTCCCGATTCCCGATTCCCGATTCCCGATTCCCGATTCCCGATTCCCGATTCCCGATTCCCGATTCCCCAATCCCCAATCCCCAATCCCCAATCCCCAATCCCCAATCCCCAAAATGCCCTCCCTGCATTCCCCCGCCGAACGCCGCCAGCAGACGCAACGGCTCGCGCCGCTGCGCGAGGCCGATGCGCTGGCGATCCAGCAGTTCCTGGATGCGGCTTGGGCCGAGCAGGGATTGGCGCGGCAGAGCCTGGACAGCTATCGCCGCGACCTGGAGGGGTTCGCGCGCTGGCGCGATGGTGCGGGCGGTGGCCTGGCCGGGGCCGATCGGCAGGCGCTGTTCGACTACCTGGCCTGGCGCACCGAACTGGGCTACTCGCCGCGCAGCAATGCGCGCTGGCTGTCGTCGTTGCGCGCGTTCTTCGCCCTTCGCGTGCGCCGCGGCGAGCGCGGCGACGATCCGACTGCGCTGCTGGAGCCGCCTCGGCTGCCGCGTTCGCTGCCCAAGGCGCTGGCCGAGAGCCAGATCGATGCGCTGCTGGCGGCGCCGGACGCGACCGCGCCGGCCGGCCTGCGTGACCGCGCCATGCTCGAGCTGATGTACGCCGCCGGGCTGCGCGTCAGCGAACTGGTGAACCTGCCGGCCAACGCGGTGAATCTGCGCCAGGGCGTGTTGCGGGTCACCGGCAAGGGCAGCAAGGAGCGGCTGGTGCCGCTGGGCGAGGAATCGCAGCACTGGCTGCAGCGCTACCTGGACAGCGCGCGGCCGGCCCTGGCGGCTGGGCAGGCGGTGCCGGCCAGCGATGGCGTGGTGCCGCTGTTCATCGACGCCGCGCGCCGCCCGCTGACCCGCCAGCAGTTCTGGGTGTTGGTGAAGCGCTATGCGGCGGTGGCCGGGATCGACCCGGCGCGGATCAGCCCGCACGGCCTGCGCCACAGCTTCGCCACGCATCTGCTCAACCGCGGCGCGGACCTGCGCGCGCTGCAGATGCTGCTCGGCCACAGTTCGCTGTCCACCACCCAGATCTACACCCTGGTCGCGCGCGAACACCTGCAGAGCCTGCACCGCAAGCATCATCCGCGCGGTTGAAGGCCCCTGCAATCCGCCGCGTGGCTGCGCGCGATCGTGCAGGAGCGGCTTCAGCCGCGATGGTGTTTTCGGGGGATGCCGTCGCGGCCGACGCCGCTCCTGCGGGTGATTTGGAGCGTTCATGAAGGGGGCCGCGCTGCGCGACGCCGCTCAGCCTGTCTACATGGACCGCGCTGGGGGGTGTGCGACAATCCGGCCATTCGCAGCCTTCATGGATCGCCAATGCTCCGTTTTGCTCTTTGCGCGCTGCTGGGCGCGGCTTCCCTCTCCGCCTGCGCACAGTCCACCACGCCGCCGGCCGGCGCCGCCGCGTCGTCCAAGGCCGCACCCGCCGTCAGCGGCGCGCCGGGCGAGCAGCGCGTGCGGTCGGCGCTGCTGCAGCTCGATCCCAACTTCAAGCCCGACTACATCGGCGCCGCGCCGTTCCCCGGCTTCCGCGAAGTGGTGGTCGGCGGGCAGGTGCTGTACGTCTCCGACGACGGCCGCTACCTGTTCCAGGCGCAGCCGTTCGACATCCAGGAAAAGCAGTTCGCCTCCAGCGAGGGCCTGCTGAGCTACCGCCGCAAGCTGCTGGAATCGGCGCCGCGTGCCGACCGCATCGTGTTCGCCCCGGCCAATCCCAAGTACACCATCAGCGTGTTCACCGACATCGAATGCGGCTACTGCCGCAAGCTGCACAGCGAGATCGGCGAGCTCAACAAGCAGGGCATCGCCGTGGAGTACCTGGCGTACCCGCGCATGGGCCTGGGCAGCCAGGACTACAAGGACATGGTCGCGGTGTGGTGCGCGGCCGACAAGAAGAAGGCGCTGACCGACGCCAAGGCCAACGGCAAGGTGCCGAGCGCGGCCAACTGCAAGAACCCGGTGACCATGCAGTACAACCTGGGCCAGCGCCTGGGCGTCAACGGCACCCCGGCGATCTTCGCCCCGGACGGCACCCAGATCGGCGGCTACCTGCCCCCGGCCAAGATGCGCGAAGCGCTAGACAAGCGCGCGGCGGAAGCGACCAAGGCTGGCGGAAGCCGCTGAGCGGCCGGGAATGGGGAAACGGGCATCGGGAATGGGCGCGACTGCGCTCGTTCCCGCGGCCAGGACCGCTGAACGCCCCTCTCTCCCCCTTGGTCGGCGGTGCGGCCTCTGCGCCACCGCTGTTGCCGCCCCGCGTTTTGCCGCTGGAGCGCCGCGTCCGCTGGCGCCCAACCACCGCTAGCGCGTCCGCGTGCGCCGACCCCGCTCGGCGGCCGGCTGTGCCGATTCCCCATTCCCGAATCCCCATTCCCAGCTCTCCGCTACAATAGCCAGCCCGTTTCCTCACACGGTTCCCCGGACATGATCGTCCTCGAGGGCGCTTCCGCCCTTTCGCCGTTCCGTCGCGCTCGGCTCGAAACCCGCCTGCAGTCCCTCGTTCCCGGCGTGCGCATCGCCGGTGCCTGGCACGTCTACTTCATCGACGGCGACAACGCCGCGTCGCTCGACCTGGTCGCGGCGCGGCGCATCCTGCAGGCGCAGGACGCGCCGGCGCCGGCCGACGCGGACACCTGCTCGCGCTACGTGGTGCCGCGGCTGGGCACGCGCTCGCCGTGGTCGAGCAAGGCCACCGAACTGGTCCGCGGCGCCGGGCTGGCGATCCGCCGGGTCGAACGCGGCACCCGCCTGGACCTGGCCGGCTGGCCCGAGACGCCGGCCGACCAGGCCGCGCTGGCCAAGCTGCTGCACGATCCGATGACGCAGTCGCTGCTGGACGATGCCGCGCAGGCGCAGGCGCTGTTCCAGGCGCCGGCGCGCGGCGAGGTCGAGCGTATCCCGCTGGACCAGTTGGAAGCGGCCAATGCGCGCCTGGGCCTGGCCCTGGCCCAGGACGAGATCGACTACCTGCGCCAGCGCTTCGGCGAACTCGGCCGCGATCCGGCCGACGTGGAACTGATGATGTTCGCGCAGGCCAATTCCGAGCACTGCCGGCACAAGATCTTCAACGCCAGCTGGACCATCGACGGCAAGGAGCAGGACCGCTCGCTGTTCCGGATGATCAAGCACACCCACCAGCAGACCCCGCAGCACACGCTCAGCGCGTACAGCGACAACGCGGCGGTGGTGGAAGGCCATCCGGCCGCGCGCTATCGCCCGGATCCGGCCAGCGGCGAGTACCGCAGCGAGGCGGTGACGCCGTCGGCGTTCTGCATCAAGGTCGAGACCCACAACCACCCGACCGCGATCGCGCCGTTCCCGGGCGCGTCCACCGGCGCCGGCGGCGAGATTCGCGACGAGGGCGCCACCGGCCGCGGCGGCAAGCCCAAGGCCGGCCTGACCGGCTTCAGCGTCTCGCACCTGCGCATCCCCAGCCTGCCGCAGCCGTGGGAGGGCGCGCGTCCGCTCAACCCGCGCATGGCGCCGGCGCTGGAAATCATGCTGGACGGCCCGCTCGGCGGCGCCGCGTTCAACAACGAATTCGGCCGGCCCAACCTGCTCGGCTATTTCCGCAGCTTCGAGCTGCCGGAGACGCAGGACCTGACCCGCGCCTACGACAAGCCGATCATGCTGGCCGGCGGCCTGGGCGCGATCGACCGCGTGCAGGTGGAGAAGATCCCGCTGCAGCCCGGCGATGCGGTGATCGTGCTCGGCGGCCCGGCGATGCTGATCGGCCTGGGCGGCGGCGCGGCCAGTTCGGTGGCCTCCGGCGACAGCGCCGAGGACCTGGATTTCGCCAGCGTGCAGCGCGACAACCCGGAGATGGAGCGGCGCGTGCAGGAGGTCATCGACCGCTGCGTGGCGCTGGGCACGGACAACCCGATCCGCTGGTTCCACGACGTCGGCGCTGGCGGCCTGTCCAACGCCATTCCCGAACTGCTGCACGATTCCAGCGTAGGCGGCCTCATCGACCTGGACCGCGTGCCCAGCGACGACCCCTCGCTGTCGCCGATGCAGCTGTGGTGCAACGAGTCGCAGGAGCGCTACGTGCTTGGCGTGCCGCAGGCGCGCCTGGCCGAATTCGCCGCGATCTGCGAGCGCGAGCGCTGCCCGTTTGCCGCTGTGGGTGTGGCGACCGCCGAGGAACGGCTCGTCGTGGGCTACGGGGTGCTGCGCACCGGGATTGGGGAGTCGGGATTGGGGATTGGCAACGGCGCAACGTCGGCCGGCTCCCTCGCGTCTCACGAATCCCCAATCCCGAATCCCGAATCCCCGCACCCCATCGATCTGCCCATGGACGTCCTCTTCGGCAAGCCGCCGAAGATGCATCGCGACACCCGGCAGCCGCCGGCGCCGCGCTGGCCGGAGCTGGACACCGATGCGCTGGACCTGCGCGAGGCCGGGCTGCGCGTGCTGGCCCATCCGACGGTGGCGGCGAAGAGTTTCCTGGTCACCATCGGCGATCGCAGCGTCGGCGGCCTGACCGCGCGCGAGCAGATGATCGGTCCCTGGCAGCTGCCGCTGGCCGATTGCGCGATCACCCTGGCCGGCTTCGACACCCACGCCGGCGAAGCGATGGCGATCGGCGAGCGCACCCCGCTGGCCCTGCTCGACGCCGCCGCGGCCGCGCGCATGGCGGTGGGCGAAGCCATCACCAACCTATGCGCGGCGCCGGTGCAGGCGCTGGACCAGGTCAAGCTGTCGGCGAACTGGATGGCCGCGGCCAACCACGACGGCGAGGACGCGCGCCTGTACGCCGCGGTCAAGGCGGTGGGCATGGAGCTGTGCCCGCAACTGGACCTGAGCATCCCGGTGGGCAAGGACTCGCTGTCGATGCAGGCGCAATGGGGTGTGGCCGGGATTCGGGATTCGGGATTGGGGATTGGGGAGAGCGCTTCTGCGAATCCCGAATCCCCACTCCCCACTCCCGGCGCGAGCGCCACGCACAGAAGCGTCTCGCCCGTCTCCCTCATCGTCTCCGCCTTCGCGCCCGTCGCCGATGCGCGGGCGCAGTTGACGCCGTTGCTGGCGCGTGAGGCCGAGAGCGAGTTGTGGCTGATCGGGCTGGGCGGCGGCAAGCAGCGCCTGGGCGGTTCGGTGCTGGCACAGGTGCATGGCGACGGTGCGCTGCCGGCGTTCGGCGGCGCGGTGCCGGATTTGGACGATCCGCAGCGGCTGCGCGCGTTCTTCGAGCTGATCCGCGATGCGCGCGAGGCCGGCATGCTGCTGGCGTATCACGATCGCAGCGATGGCGGCGCGTTCGCCGCGCTGTGCGAGATGGCGTTCGCCTCGCGGCAGGGCCTGGACATCACCCTCGATGCCTGGGGCGACGATCCGTTCCGCAGCCTGTTCAACGAGGAACTGGGCGCGGTGGTGCAGGTCGCCAAGGAAGACCGCGCCGCGTTCGCCGACCTGGTCGAGCGCCATGCGCTGACCGAGTGCGCGCAGCGCATCGCCCGCCCCAGCACCGCCGCGGCGGTGCGCGTGGCCCTGGGCGGCAAGACCCTGGCCGAATGGCGTTGGGACGAGCTGTTCGATGCCTGGTGGTCGGTGACCCACGCCATGCAGACGCTGCGCGATAACCCCGACAGCGCCGCCGAGGAGCGCGCGCTGGCGCGCGATTTCGCCGCGCCCGGGCTGAAGCCGAAGCTGGCCTTCGACCCGGCCGAGGACATCGCCGCGCCGTTCGTCACCAGCGGCCAGCGGCCGAAGGTGGCGATCCTGCGCGAGCAGGGCGTCAACGGCCAGATCGAGATGGCCAACGCGTTCGAGCGCGCCGGGTTCCGCGCCTTCGACGTGCACATGAGCGACCTCATCGCCGGCCGCGTCGACCTGGCCGACTTCGTGGGCCTGGCCGCCTGCGGCGGCTTCAGCTACGGCGACGTGCTCGGTGCCGGCCGCGGCTGGGCGACCTCGATCCTGGAGCGGCCGGCGCTGCGCGATGCCTTCGCCGCGTTCTTCGCGCGTCCGGATACCTTCGCCCTGGGCGTGTGCAACGGCTGCCAGATGCTCAGCCAGCTCAAGGACATCATTCCTGGTGCCGAGCACTGGCCGCGCTTCCTGCGCAACCGCAGCGAGCAGTTCGAGGCGCGCACCAGCCTGCTGGAGGTGGTGGAGTCGCCGTCGATCTTCCTGCGCGGCATGGCCGGCTCGCGGATCCCGGTGGCGGTGGCGCACGGCGAAGGCCGCGCCGAGTTCGACACTGCCGTGGACCAGGCCGCCGCGCGGGTGGCGCTGCGCTTCGTCGACGGCCATGGCGCCGTCGCCACGCAGTACCCGCTGAACCCGAACGGCTCGCCCGATGGCATCACCGGCCTGACCAGCGACGACGGCCGGGTGACGATCCTGATGCCGCATCCGGAACGCACCCTGCGCTCGCTCAACCTCAGCTGGCATCCGGCGGAGTGGCCGGACGACGCGCCGTGGCTGCGCATGTTCCGCAACGCACGGGTGTGGGTGGGCTGAACCCGGCGTTGCCCTGGCGCGCTCGCCGCGATGGCGACGCGCCTGCGCGACGGCGTTGCGTTGCCCAGCCCGATGGTGTGCTGACGCGCTGGACCGCGCGTCGCTGTGTCCCATGTGGGAGGGACTTCAGTCCCGACGCAGGCCTGTGTCCGGGTCGGCTGAGTCGGCAGTCCGACAGGCCGATACCGTCGATGTTTCCCGTGTATCGAATGGGATCTCTCTGCAGATCCCGGAGTCGGGATGATCTGACCGTGCGCGGTCGCGGCTGAAGCCGCTCCTACGAAAACTGCAGGGTTTTGTCCCGCGCGCGCTGCCGTCAGGGCGGTCGCGTGCGTGTGCCTGCGCCACCGTCACGGTGAACAAGCCGGTGGCGTGCGCCCGCCCGGCGCTCCGGGCTGCATGGTCGCACTGCGGCCGCATCCATTCCGCCGTCCGCCCCCCGGGTCGCGCCGCCGCGTGACCACGGGCGCCTGTTTCGCGCAATCGGCGCCATTCGCGTCCGTCTGGCGCGATCGCGCACCTCGACTGTGCAGCTCCTCGCGCACTTACCACACGTTTGCGTCAAGTCCTTGACGAGAAACGAAATCGCTCTAACCGCCGTGTGTCAAGGCTGGCAAGGTCCGTGCCGAAAAGTTGGCGCGATGGGGTTGTTTTCATTGATATTTATCGAAAAATTAACGGAATAACCCTGAATTCGCGGTCTGTGTCACGACGTGTGTCGCGGTAAGTCAAAAACTTGACGTATCCGAAATGCCGGGTTAACACTCCAGTCAGTTCCGCATTCCACCTCGGTTCATCTACAGGCCCGAGCAGCGACAGGCGTGAGCCTCTCGCGTCCCGGTTGGGACGTGCGGCACCTAAAAAACCGACAGGGGGTCGGCCGGCCGGAACGCCGGGCGAGGGTGGCTTTTTGACCAAAAACCAGCCGAATTGAGGAGCAGTCGTCGATGAATCGGATTTATCGCAAGGTCTGGAACAACGCGTTGGGGATGTGGGTGGTGGCGTCGGAACTGGCCAGCGGCGATGCCCGCGGCGCGGTCGTCCGCGATCGCCGTGCCGCACGCGCACACGGCCTGGCCCTGGCCGGCGCGATCGCCCTGGCGCTGGGCGCCGGCGCCCTTCCCGGCAACGCCCAGGCGCAGGCCGTGCAGATCGGCGACAACGCCAACGCCAGCGGCGACTACGCCACCGCGGTCGGTGCCGAGAGCAACGCCAGCGGCGCGCAGAGCACCGCGACCGGCGCGGCCAGCAACGCCAGCGGCGACGGCAGTGTGGCCAGCGGCACCCTCAGCGACGCCAGCGGCGTGGAAGCCAGCGCGCTCGGCTACTACAGCACCGCCAGCGGCGATGGCGCGACCGCGCTCGGCGCCGAGAGCATCGCCTCCGGCGCCGCCAGCGCCGCGGTCGGCGTGGCCGCCGATGCGACGGGCGAGTACGCCACTGCGGTCGGCGGTTTCTCCAGCGCCAGCGGCTTCAACAGCACCGCGCTGGGCAATAGCGCGGTGGCGCAGGGCCGCAACAGCGTGGCGCTGGGCGCCGACGCGGTGGCCGACCGCGACGACAGCGTGTCGGTCGGCAAGGCCGGCGGCGAACGCCAGATCACCAACGTGGCTGCCGGCACCGAGGCCACCGATGCGGTCAACGTGGCGCAGCTGGACGCGGTCAGGCAGACCGCCGACACCACCGCCAAGTACTTCCAGTCCAGCGGCAGCGACGCCAGCGATGCCGGCGCCTATGTCGAGGGTGCCAATGCGGTGGCCGCCGGCGAAGGCGCCAACGCCATCGGCAACGGCGCCAGCGCGCTCGGCAGCGGCGCCACCACGCTGGGCGGCAACGCCACTGCGGTCGGCAGCAATGCCACCGCCGTCGGCGCCTCGGCGACCGCGGTCGGCGGTGCGCTGTCGATCGTCGACGACAACGGCGATGTGCTGCTGGAAGGCACCACCACCGCGGCCGCGCAGGGCGCCAGCGCGTTCGGCGCCGGTGCGCAGGCCAATGGCGCGTTCTCCACCGCGCTGGGCACTGCCGCGCGCGCCGACGGCACGCAGAGCACCGCCACCGGCTTCTCCGCCGCCGCCACCGGGCTGGCGGCGACCGCCACCGGCGGCTTCAGCCAGGCCGGCGGCGACTTCGCCTCCGCGTTCGGCTACGGCGCCAACGCCAGCGGCGGCGACGCCGTGGCGGTGGGCTTTTCCAGCCTCGCCAGCGGCGTGTCCAGCACCGCCGTCGGCGGCAGCGTGCTCGGCCTGTTCACCACCGAGGCGCAGGGCGAAGGCGGCAGCGCGTTCGGCGCCGGCGCCTGGGCCAATGGGGATTTCTCGACCTCGGTCGGCTGGCTGAGTTCGGCCGACGGCGCGTCCAGCGCCGCGTTCGGCGCCGCGTCCTGGGCGCAGGCCGACGATTCCACCGCGCTGGGCTACGGCGCCAAGGCCGCGGCCAGCGGCAGCGTCGCGCTCGGCCAGGGATCGGTGGCCGATCGCGCCGACACCGTCTCGGTCGGCAGCGCCGGCAAGGAGCGGCAGATCGCCAACGTCGCCGCCGGCACCGAGGGCACCGATGCGGTGAACCTGGACCAGCTCGACGCGGTCAAGCAGGTGGCCGACGGCACCGCGCGGCTGTTCGCCGGCAGCGGCGACGGCACTGCGCTGGCGCAGGGCCAGCAGGCCACCGCCGCCGGCGCCGACGCGCTGGCCGATGGCGACTACACCACCGCCGTCGGTTCCACCAGCACCGCCGCCGGCCTCGGCGCCGCGGCGCTGGGCAGTGGCGCGGTCGCCAGCGGCGACCACGCCAGCGCGGTCGGTACCGATGCCACCGCGGTCGGCACCTCCGCCACGGCGATCGGCAGCACCGCGACGGTGTACGAGTACGACGAGAACGGCTTCATCGTCGGCAGCCGCGAACAGACCACCCAGGCGCTCGGCGTGGCCGCGACCGCGGTCGGCGGCGGCGCGCAGGCGCTGGATCCGCTGTCCACCGCGGTCGGCACCGGCACCTCGGCCAGCGGCGTGCAGAGCACCGCGCTGGGCTACCACGCGCAGACCTTCAAGGACGGTGCCACCGCGGTCGGCGGCCTGTCCGAAGTGGCTGGCGACTTGGGCACGGCGGTGGGCTACGGCTCGCGCGCGGCCGGCGATTACGCCACCGCGGCCGGCATCGGCGCGCGGGCGACCGCGACCAGCACCGTGGCGATGGGCATGAACTCGCTGGCCAGCGGGACCGACAGCGTGGCGATCGGCGGGGTCAGCACCGCCGCGGCGAGTGCCGGCAACAGCGTCGGCATCACCGCGGCCACCGGCGTCGGCAGCGTGGCGCTGGGGGCAGGCGCGGAGAGCCAGGGCGATTACGCGATTGCGATGGGCTACAACGCCAATGTGTTCCCGAACCTGGAGAACGGCACCGCCGATTCGGTGGCGATCGGCCACAGCGCCGGTTCGTTCGCGCCGCACACCGTCTCGCTCGGCGCCCATGCGCTGTCCGCGGGCGAGGGCGGGGTGGCGATCGGCCAGGCGGCCACCGCGTGGAACGCCAACAGCGTGGCGCTCGGTGCAGACGCGGTGACCTCCACGTTCCACGACAGCAGCACCGCGCTCGGTGCCAACAGCGCGGCCAACGGCGCCGACGCGACCGCGATCGGCTACGGCGCGCGGGTCAGCAGTTGGGTCGCGGATGCGCAGGATCGCTCGGCGTCCAGCGCGGTCGCGCTTGGCGCCTATTCCTACGCGAACCGCGACAACAGCGTCTCGGTCGGCGACGTGGGCAACGGCCTGACCCGGCAGATCACCAGCGTCGCCGCCGGCACCGAAGCCACCGACGCGGTCAACGTGGCGCAGCTGCAGGAGGCCGGCAAGTACCTGCAGGCCAGCGCCGGCAACAGCGATGCCGGCGCCTACGTCGAAGGCGACGACGCGCTCGCCGCCGGCGAGGCCGCCAATGCCATCGGCAACGGCAGCACCGCCCTCGGCGCCGGCGCCGATGCGCTCAACAGCGGGGCGACCGCGGTGGGCAGCGGCGCGGTCGCGGCCGGGCAGAACAGCGCCGCCTTCGGCACCAACGCGCAGGCTACCGGGCCGGCGGCGGTGGCGGTCGGCGGGGTGGCGGTGGACGCCAACGGCGATCCGCTGATCACCAAGAGCGGGGTGGCGGTGGACACCGGCGCCACCAGCGCCGGGGTCGGCGGTACCGCGCTGGGCGCCAGCGCCGATGCCAGCGGTTTCGCCGCCTCGGCGGTGGGCGTGGGCGCCTACGCCGGCGGCGCGCAGGCATCGGCCTTCGGTGCGGTGGCCAATGCCACCGGCGACTACGCCACGGCGGTCGGCACGCAGAGCGCGGCCACCGGCACTAGCAGCGTGGCGGTCGGCGGTCCGGCCGACCTGATCCCGGGCCTGGGCCTGTTCGTGCAGACCCAGGCCAGCGGCGCCAACGCGGCCGCGTTCGGCGCCGGCGCGATCGCCTCGGGCGACGACTCCACCGCCAACGGCAGCATGACCGAGGCCTCTGGCCTGCAGAGCACCGCGCTGGGCTACTTCGCCTACGCCCCGGGCGACTACGCCAGCGCGCTGGGCGCGCAGTCCTGGGCCAGCGGCGTCAACAGCACCGCGGTGGGCTTCTACAGCACCGCGCTGGCCGCCGACAGCGTGGCGCTGGGTGCGAACGCGGTGGCGCGTCGGGCCAACACGGTCTCGGTCGGCGATGCCGGCAGCGAGCGGCAGATCGTCAATGTCGCTGCGGGCACGCAGTCCACCGATGCGGTCAACCTCGCGCAACTGGATGCGGTGCGCGCCACTGCCGAAGGCACCTCCAAGTTCTTTGCGCATGGCGGCGACGGCACGGTCGGCGCCTATGCCGACGGCGCCGGCGCGCTGGCCGCCGGCGATGCGGCCAATGCCTACGGCAGCGGCGCGGCGGCGTTCGGCAGCGGCGCGGCGGCGATGGGCGATGACGCGGTCGCGCTGGGCAACGGCAGCACGGCCGGCGGCACCGGCGGCACGGCCATCGGCGGCCGCGGCCAGGCCTACGACCAGTACAACCAGCCGATCGTCGATGCCGACGGCAAGCCGGTGCTGGTCGGCGCCAATGCCGGCGAGAACGCCACCGCGCTCGGCGCGGGCGCGCAGGCCACCGGCAGCGCCGCCACCGCCACCGGCTACGGTGCGCAGGCCACCGGCGATCACAGCACCGCCGGCGGCTACAAGGCGCGTGCGACCGGCAACTACAGCCTGGCGCAGGGCGACAACGCCTGGGCCAGCGGCGAGGACGCCAGTGCGGTCGGTGCCTACGCCTGGGCCACCGCGGACGGCGCCTCGGCGTTCGGCACCTCGGCCTGGGCCACCGGCGCCAACGCCTCGGCGTTCGGCACCGGGGCGTGGGCCAGTGGCAGCGGCGCCACCTCGATCGGCTTCAACAGCTGGGCGCCGGGCCTGAGCGCCACCGCGGTCGGCCGCGGCGCGTTCGGCTACGGCAACTACAGCGTGGCGCTGGGCTTCCAGGCGCTGGGCAACCAGGTCAACACCATCGCCATCGGCACCAACACCGTGGCCGATGCGGAAAGCGCGATCAGCATCGGCGCAGGCAGCGAGGCGACGGCGTCCAATGCGGTGGCGCTGGGCGCCGGGGCGGTCGCCGACCGCGCCTACAGCGTGTCGGTGGGCAGTGCCGGGCAGGAGCGGCAGATCACCAACGTCGCCGCCGGCACCGAGGCCACCGATGCGGTCAACGTCGCCCAGCTGGATGCGGTGAAGCAGGCCGCGGCAGCGACCAGCAAGTACTTCCAGGCCAGCGGCAGCGCCGACAGCGATGCCGGCGCCCTGGTCGACGGCGACAATGCGCTGGCCGCCGGCGAGGCCGCCAACGCCACCGCCGACGGCGCCACTGCGCTCGGTGGCGGCGCCAATGCCGTGGCCGCGGGCGCGACCGCGATCGGCTTCAACGCCGTCTCCAGCGGTGTCGATGCGGTCGCGCTGGGCAACGCCAGCCAGGCGTCGGGCGAGAACAGCATCGCCATCGGCAGCAACGCCCAGGCCAGCGAGATCGGCGCCACCGCCAGCGGTGCCGGCGCGCAGGCCAGCGGCACCTATGCCACTGCGACCGGCAACGAGGCGGTGGCCTCGGACAACCAGGCCACGGCCACCGGCTTCCGCAGCGCCGCCTCGGGCATCGGCGCCACCGCCCTGGGCGGCTACAGCGAGGCCACGGGCTATCTGTCCTCGGCGCTGGGCTATGGCGCACTCGCCTCGGGCAGCTACGGCACCGCGGTCGGCGTGTCCTCTACCGCCTCCGGCAGCAGCAGCGTGGCGGTGGGCGAGTACAGCGTGGCCTCCGGCGAGGAGAGCGTGGCGGTCGGCGGTACTTCGTTCTTCGGCCTGATCCCGGCCGAGGCCTCGGGCGCCAACAGCGCCGCGTTCGGTGCCGGCGCCGGTGCCACCGCCGACTTCAGCAGCGCGCTCGGCAGCCTCAGCTACGCCAGCGCCGACAGCGCCAGTGCGTTCGGCTACGGCGCCTATGCATCCGGCGTCAACAGCGTGGCCCTGGGTGCGAACTCCGAGGCGGCGCGCGACAACACCGTCTCGGTGGGCAGCGCCGGCAAGGAGCGGCAGATCACCAGCGTCGCCGCCGGCACCGAGGCCACCGATGCGGTCAACGTCGCGCAACTGAACGAGGTGAAGCAGTCCGCCGATGCCACCGGCAAGCAGTTCAAGGCCAGCGGCGGCAGCGACCCGGCCGACGATGTCGGCAGCTACGTGGAAGGCACCTACGCCACCGCCGCCGGCGAGGCCAGCAACGCCTACGGCACCGGCGCCTCGGCGTTCGGCAGCGGCGCGCTGGCCGGCGCCCGCTACGCCACCGCGTCCGGCTACAACGCCACCGCCACCGGCGAGTCCAGCACCGCGATCGGCGGCTCGCTGTACTACACCGACGCGTCCGGCAACGTGCTGCTCGACGGCACCACCACCGCCAGCGCCGCCGGCGCCACCGCGCTGGGCGCGGGCGCGCAGGCCAGCGGCACGTTCAGCAGTGCCAGTGGCGCCGGCGCCATCGCCAGCGGTCTGCAGGCCACGGCCGACGGCTACAAGGCGACGGCCGCCAGCGACTACAGCACCGCGGTCGGTGCCTTCAGCGCCGCCAGCGGCACCCGCACCAGTGCGTTCGGTTACGGTGCGGCGGCGGCGGGCAACTACGCCTCGGCGCTGGGCTGGGGCAGCACCGCCTCCGGCGCCTATGCCGCGGCGCTGGGCTACAGCGCCCGTGCCACCGGCGAGGATGCGACCGCGCTCGGCGCCTCGGCCTGGGCCACCGCGGCGCAGACCACCTCGGTCGGCCAGTTCGCCTGGGCCACCGCGCAGGGCGGCACCGCGATCGGCCAGAACGCCTTCGCCTATGGCGGCAGCAATGCCACGGCGCTGGGCATCAACGCCTCGGCCAGCGGCGCCGGCAGCGTCGCCCTGGGCTCGGGCGCGCGCACCAGCGAAGCCAACGTGGTGTCGGTGGGTGGCGGCAACGGCGTCACTGCGCCGGCCACGCGCCGCATCACCAACGTCGGCGCGGCGGTCAACGCCACCGACGCGGTGAACAAGGCGCAGCTGGACGCGGTGGCTACCGCGGCCGGCGATACCAGTGCGCGCTTCCAGAGTTCCGGCACCGCGGTGGCCAGCGCCAGCGGCGTGGATAGCACCGCGGCCGGTGCCGGCGCCACCGCCAGCGGCCTGCGCAGTTCCGCGCTGGGCGTGGGCAGCGTCGCTGCTGGCGCCGGTGCCACCGCCAACGGTGCCGGCAGCTCGGCGACCGGTGCGCGCAGCACCGCGATTGGCCTGCAGACCAACGCGATCGGCGAGAACGGCGTGGCGATGGGTTACAACAGCTTCGTCCGCAACAGCGGCAGCAACGGCGTCGCGCTCGGCGCCAATGCCGGCGTCTCGGCGGACAACGCGGTCGCGCTCGGTGCCGGCTCGCGGGTGTACGAGGCCGACACCGTGTCGCTGGGCAGCGGCAACGGCCGCGGCGGCCCGGCCACCCGGCGCATCGTCAACCTGACCGCCGGCAGCGTCGCCGCCGGCAGCACCGACGCGATCAACGGCGGCCAGCTGTACCAGTCGCTGAGCAACATGGCCACGTTCCTGGGCGGCGGCGCCGGACTCGGCGCGCAAGGCCTGTTCGTGGCGCCGACCTACGTGATCCAGGGCGCCAGCTACGACAACGTCGGCGCGGCGCTGGCGGCGCTGGACGGCAAGGTCAGCGAACTGGATGCGCGCACCGGTGGCAGCGCCACCGCGGCACGCAGCGCGCGCATGGTCGGCACCAGCGCAGTGGCCGCGCAGGCCACCGAGGCGGCGCCGGCGACTGCGACCGCGGCCACGACTGCGTCGGTGTCCGGCAGCATCGGCACCGCCCAGGTCGGCGAAAGCGCGGCGGTGGCCTCCAGCGCCACGGCGGTGGGGACCGCCGCGCGCGCCAACGACGTCACCGGCACCGCGATCGGTGGCAGCGCCTATGCGCATGGCGCCAACGACACCGCGATCGGAAGCAACGCCAAGGTCAATGCCGACGGCAGCACCGCGGTGGGCGCCAACAGCCACATCGCGGCGGTGGCGACCAACGCGGTGGCGATGGGCGAGGGCGCCAGCGTCAGCGCGGCCTCGGGCACCGCCCTCGGCCAGGGCGCCAGCGCCACCGCGCAGGGCGCGGTCGCACTGGGGCAGGGGTCGGTAGCCGATCGCGCGCAGACGGTCTCGATCGGCAGCGCCGGCAACGAGCGCCAGCTCGCCAACGTCGCCGCCGGCACCCAGGCCACCGATGCGGTCAACAAGAGCCAGCTCGACAACGGTGTGGCTACGGCCAAGTCGTACACCGATGCGCGCTTCGGCACCATGGCCGACAGCTTCGAGGTGCTGCGCGGCGACGTCGATGCGCGGTTGCGCGACCAGGACCGTCGCATCGACCGCCAGGGCGCGATGAGCGCGGCCATGCTCAACATGGCCACCAGCGCCGCCGGCATCCGTACCCAGAACCGGGTCGGTGCCGGCATCGGCTTCCAGAACGGCGAGTCGGCACTGTCGGTGGGCTACCAGCGCGCCTTCAGCGACCGCGCCACGGTGACCATCGGCGGTGCCTTCAGCAGCGACGACAGCTCGATCGGCATCGGTGCCGGTTTCGGCTGGTGATCCATCGCGGACGGCGGCGGGTGCCGCCGTCCGCCACGCAATGGCCTGAGGGGGCAGACCACAGGACCTTGGCTGGGCCGGCCAACGGATTCGGAAAAAGGGAGTTTTACGGCCGCAACTGTCGCCTGATCCACGAAACTTTGAAGAGGACGTCAACGTGATCGACAAGCAAAACCTTCGTATCAATGCCATCGCCGCCGCCATGCTGGCGATGTCGCTGGGAGCCTCGAGCGCGATCGCGGCGGGCGCTTCGGCACCGCTGCCGGTCAAGGAACCGGGCACCTCCGCGCCGGCCGATGCGGTGACCTCCAACCGCATCCTGGTGCGCTACAACGCCGGCAGCGCCGCGGCCAGCGACCGCAGCGCCAAGCTGTCGGCGGTGCAGTCGGCGGTGGGCCGCGCAAGCCTCGGCGGCGGCAACGGCATCTCGCGCGCGGCCGCGGCCAGCGTGCGCGCCGAATACGTGCGCACCCTGGGCATCGGCGCGGACCTGATCCGCCTGACCGGCAAGCTGAGCAAGGCGGACCTGGACAAGGTGGTGGCCGAGATCGCCGCCGACCCGACGGTGAAGTACGCGCAGGTCGACGCCAAGCTGCGCCCGGTCGAGGTGCTGCGGGCCAAGGCGCAGGTGCAGCCGCAGTTCGTGCCCAATGACCCGCTGTACGCGCAGTACCAGTGGCACTACAGCAACGCCAACGGCGGCATCAACGCGCCGGCCGCGTGGGACGTGTCCAAGGGCGACGGTGTGGTGGTGGCGGTGCTCGACACCGGCATCCTGCCGAACCACCCGGACGTGGCGGTGAACCTGCTGCAGGGCTATGACTTCATCTCCGACAAGGAAGTCTCGCGGCGTGCGACCGACGACCGCGTGCCGGGCGCGCTGGACTACGGCGACTGGGTCGAGAACGACAACGAGTGCTACGCCGGCTCCGTTGCCGATGACAGTTCCTGGCACGGCAGCCACGTCGCCGGCACCGTCGCCGAGGCGACCAACAACGGCGTCGGCATGGCCGGCGTGGCGCCCAACGCCACCGTGCTGCCGGTGCGCGTGCTCGGCAAGTGCGGCGGCTACACCTCCGACATCGCCGACGCCATCATCTGGGCCTCGGGCGGCACCGTGTCCGGCGTGCCGGCCAACCAGAACCCGGCCGAGGTCATCAACATGAGCCTGGGCGGCGGCGGCGCCTGCGACAGCGTCACCCAGGACGCGATCAACGGCGCGGTGTCGCGCGGCACCACGGTGGTGGTGGCCGCCGGCAACAACACCGCCAACGCCGCCAACTTCAGCCCGGCCAGCTGCGACAACGTGATCGCGGTCGGTGCCACCCGCATCACCGGCGGCATCACCTACTACTCCAACTACGGCGCCAAGGTGGACCTGTCCGGTCCGGGCGGCGGCGGCAGCGTCGACGGCAACCCGGGCGGCTATGTCTGGCAGAACGGCTACACCGGCGCGACCACGCCGACCTCCGGCAACTACACCTACATGGGCATGGGCGGCACCTCGATGGCCTCGCCGCACGTGGCCGCGGTGGCGGCGCTGGTGCAGAGCGCGCTGATCGCCGCGGGCAAGGCGCCGCTGACCCCGGCTGCGCTGGAGACCCTGCTCAAGCAGACCGCGCGTCCGTTCCCAGTGTCGATCCCGTCCAGCACCCCGATCGGCACCGGCATCGTCGATGCCAAGGCCGCGTTGGACAAGGCGCTGGAAGAGCCGTGCGATCCGGCCACCGAGCAGTGCGCGCCGACGGCGACCGCGCTGACCAACAAGGTGGCGGTGGCGGGCCTGGCCGGTGCCGCCGGCAACGAGGCGCTGTACAGCTTCGAGGCCAAGGCCGGCGCGGTGCTGAGCTTCCTCACCTACGGCGGCAGCGGCAACGTGTCGATGTACGTGAGCTTCGGCAAGGAGCCGGGCACCGGCAACGCCGACGCCAAGTCGACCCGTCCGGGCAACAACGAGACGGTGCGCTTCACCGCGCCGCAGGCCGGCACCTACTACATCAAGCTGGTCGGCGAGAGCACCTACAGCGGCGTCAGCCTGGTCGCGCGCCAGTAAGCGCACGCGGCGCAGGGAGGCGCCATGGTGTCCCAGGAAACCCGGCTCCGGCCGGGTTTCCTGCGTCTGCAGCAGGCGCACAGGCCACAGCCGCGGCTCCAGTGGCCGGCGCGCAACCGTCCACCATCGCCTGCCGGAATGTCAGGCCGATGACGGCGGCGCGTCCTGCCTGCGCCGACGTCCTGGCCGCCGGTAGACAGCGACGCCGGCGCGCGCCGGATTCGGCGTCGGGTCATGCCGAACTGCTAAAGTCGCACGGTCATCTGGGAGGGATCGCGTGAATGCGCTCGTGAAGGACACTGCCGTCGCCGTGGAGACGCCCGAAACCCGCATCATCGCGGCGTTGCTGGCCAAGGGCCGGCTCAAGGACGGCGACCTGGCGCGCGCGCGGCAACTGCAGCGCGAGTCCGGCGGCGGCCTGCTGGCGCTGCTGGCGCGCCTTGGCCTGGTCTCCGAGCGCGACCATGCCGAACTCAGCGCCGAGGTCCTGGGCCTGCCGCTGCTCGACGCCAAGCAGTTGCCGGCCACCGCGCCGGAGAGCCTGCCCGAGGCGCAACCGCTGTCGCTGCGTTTCCTCAAGCAATTCCATGTGTGTCCGCTGGGCGAACGCGACGGCGTGCTGGAGCTGTGGATGGCCGATCCGCACGACGCCTACGCTGCCGATGCGGTGCGCCTGGCCACCGGCCTGCAGGTGCTGCCGCGGGTCGGCCTGCGCTCGGAGATCGACGACCTGATCGAGCGCTGGTTCGGTCAGGGCCGCAGCGCGATGGGCGCGATCGTGGAAACCGCCGACGGCGACAGCGTGGCCGCCGACGACATCGAGCACCTGCGCGACCTGGCCTCCGAGGCGCCGGTGATCCGCCTGGTCAACCTGGTGATCCAGCGCGCGGTGGAACTGCGTGCCTCGGACATCCACATCGAACCGTTCGAGAGCCGGCTGAAGGTGCGCTACCGCGTCGACGGCGTGTTGATCGACGGCGAGAGCCCGCCGGCCAACCTGACCGCGGCGGTGATCAGCCGCGTCAAGATCATGGCCAAGCTCAACATCGCCGAGCGCCGCCTGCCGCAGGACGGCCGCATCATGCTGCGGGTGCAGGGCAAGGAACTGGACCTGCGCGTGAGCACCGTGCCCACCGCGCACGGCGAGAGCGTGGTGATGCGCCTGCTCGACCGCGAGACCGTGGTGTTCGATTTCCACCGGCTCGGCTTCACCGACGCGTTCCTGCCGCAGTTCCGCAAGGTGCTGGAGCAGCCGCACGGCATCCTGCTGGTCACCGGCCCTACCGGCTCGGGCAAGACCACCACGCTGTACACCGCGCTGAGCCAGCTCAACACCGCCGACGTCAAGATCATCACCGTCGAGGACCCGGTCGAATACCAGATCGAAGGCATCAACCAGATCCAGGCCAAGCCGCAGATCGGCCTGGATTTCTCGCATGCGCTGCGCAGCATCGTGCGCCAGGACCCAGACATCATCATGATCGGCGAAATGCGCGACCTGGAGACGGCGCGCATCGCCATCCAGTCCGCGCTGACCGGCCACCTGGTGCTGTCCACGCTGCACACCAACAACGCCGCCGGCGGCATCACCCGCCTGCTCGACATGGGCGTGGAGGACTACCTGCTGACCTCCACCATCAACGGCATCCTCGCCCAGCGCCTGGTGCGGCGGCTGGAGCCGACCCATGCCGAGCGCTATGCGGCCTCGCCGGAGGAGATCGAGAAGTTCGAACTGCGCCGGCTGCAGCCGGAAGGCGAGATCTTCCTGTACCGCCCGCGGCCCTCGGCGATCGCGCCGACCGGCTATGTCGGCCGTACCACCATCATGGAATTCCTGGTGATGAACGACGTGCTGCGCCGCGCGGTGATGCGCCACGCCGGCATGGGCGAGATCGAGCAACTGGCGCGCGAGGCCGGCATGCGCACCATGTACGAGGACGGCCTGGCCAAGGCGCTCAGCGGCCAGACCACGATCGAGGAAGTGCTGCGCGTGACGGAGGAAACCTGATGCGCGCGACCTGCGCTCTGACTGTGGAGGCGTGTCGCCTGGCCATGCGCGGGCTGCCCGTGTTCGGGAACGCACCGGCCGCGCGCGATGCGCTCTCCCATTCCCGATTCCCCATTCTCCAGTCCCAGCTCCAGCCCTGATGCCCCTGTACCGCTACAAGGCCCTGGACTCGCACGGCGAGATCCTGGAAGGGCAGATGGAAGCCGCCAGCGAGGCGGAAGTGGCGCTGCGCCTGCAGGAGCAGGGGCACATGCCGATGCAGGCCAAGCTCGCGGCCGAGGGCGGCGGCACCTCGCTACGCGGGCTGTTCCGGCCCAAGCCGTTCGACGGCGCGGCGCTGGTGCAGTTCACCCAGCAGCTGGCGACGCTGCTCGGCGCCGGCCAGCCGCTCGACCGCGCGCTGTCGATCCTGCTCGAACTGCCCGAGGACGAGCGTTCCAAGCGCACCGTCGGCGACATCCGCGACGCGGTGCGCGGCGGCGCGCCGCTGTCCACCGCGCTGGAGCGCCAGCACGGGCTGTTCTCGCGCCTGTACATCAACATGGTGCGCGCCGGCGAGGCCGGCGGCAGCCTGCACGACACCCTGCAGCGCCTGGCCGAGTACTTGGAGCGCAGCCGCGAACTGCGCGGGCGGGTGATCAACGCGCTGATCTACCCGGCGATCCTGGTCAGCGTGGTCGGCTGCGCGTTGCTGTTCCTGCTCGGCTACGTGGTGCCGCAGTTCGCGCAGATGTACGAGAGCCTGGACGTGGCCCTGCCGTGGTTCACCCAGGCGGTGCTGAGCGTGGGCCTGTTCGTGCGCGACTGGTGGATCGTGCTGCTGGTGGTGCCCGGGGTCACCATCCTGGCGGTGGACCGCAAGCGCCGTGACCCGGCGTTCCGCGCCAGCTTCGATGCCTGGCTGCTGCGCCAGCGCTTCGTCGGCGTGCTGATCGCGCGGCTGGAGACCGCACGCCTGACCCGCACCCTCGGCACCCTGCTGCGCAACGGCGTGCCGCTGCTGGCGGCGCTGGGCATCTCCCGCAACGTGCTGTCGAACCTGGCGCTGACCGCCGACGTCGGCGCCGCCGCCGACGACGTCAAGAACGGCCACGGGCTGTCGGCCTCGCTGTCCAAGGGCAAACGCTTCCCGCGCCTGGCACTGCAGATGATCCAGGTCGGCGAGGAGTCGGGCGCGCTCGACATCATGCTGCTGAAGACCGCCGACACCTTCGAACAGGAAACCGCCCAGGCCATCGACCGCCTGCTGGCGGCGATGGTGCCGGCGATCACCCTGGTCCTGGCCTCGGTGGTCGGCCTGGTGATCATTTCCGTCCTCGTCCCCCTCTACGACCTGACCAATGCGATTGGGTGAGGCCATGCGCTTGCGAACCGCAGGTTCGCGCATGGCCGAACGCCCGGCCATGGATGGCCGGGCCGGTCTATCCGGCGCCGGCGATGCGTCGCCATGGACGGCAGCGGCTTTGTCTGGTGCGTCCGCGCGGTGCGCCATGGCGCATTTGGCGCCGAACGCCCGGCCAGGGATGGCCGGGCCGGTGGTTCCGGCGCTCGCGATGCCGCGCCATGGACGGCTGCGCAATCATCTGGCGCAGCGGACGAGCGAATCGAAGGAGGCCATGCGCTTGCGAACCGCAGGTTCGCGCATGGCCGAACGCCCGGCCATGGATGGCCGGGCAGGTCTGTCCGGCGCCGGCGATGCGACGCCATGGATGGCAGCGGCCTTGCCTGGTGCGTCCACGCGGTGCGCCATGGCGCATGTGGCGCCGAACGGCCGGCCCCGTCCGGGCCTCAGGCGACTGCCACGGAGTGTGACGCCGCGCGGTCCCGGCCGGGAACCTTCGGCCGCTGCCCCTGTCCCATTGCCAGCGGCGCCTTGCGCGCCGGCCGCGGCCGTGCGTGCGCGCGGCACGGATCCTCCGGCGGCAGGTGTGACGGCGTGCGTGACGCGCCGCTGTACCGCCGGCCGCCGCCGGCTGCCATCGTCACCGTGTTCGGCTACATAGGTCTTCCACCGCAAGGATCCGATGCAATGCGCACTCTCCGCCGCTCCCTCACCCGTTCCCCGTCCGCCGCACGCCAGGCGGGCATGAGCCTGCTGGAAATCATCATCGTCATCGTGCTGATCGGCGCGGTGCTGACCCTGGTCGGCAGCCGCGTGCTCGGCGGCGCCGATCGCGGCAAGGCCAACCTGGCCAAGTCGCAGATCCAGACCCTGGCCGGCAAGGTCGACAACTACCAGCTCGATACCGGCAAGCTGCCGTCCAAGCTCGACGACCTGGTCACCGCGCCGGGCGGCGTCAGCGGCTGGCTCGGCCCGTATGCCAAGCCCGCCGAACTGAACGACCCCTGGGGTCATCCGATCGAGTACAAGGTGCCCGGCGACGGCCGTCCGTTCGACCTGATCAGCCTGGGCAAGGACGGCCAGCCCGGCGGCAGCAGTTACGACGCCGACATCAAGTACGAGTGATCCGGCGCCGTGATCCTGGCCCCTGCCGGCGCGCTGCGCTTCGGCGCGCCGGCGTGCGCGCCGGCCGCGCGTGCGCGCATGCGCGGCGTCTCGTTGCTGGAGATGCTGCTGGTGGTGGGCCTGATCGCGATCGCCGCGCTGCTGGCGGCCTCGGTGCTGACCGGCGGCATCGACGGCATGCGCCTGCGCTCGGCGGCCAAGGAGATCGCCTCGCAACTGCGCTACACCCGCACCCAGGCGATCGCCAGCGGCCAGCCGCAGCGGTTCCTGATCGATCCGCAGGCGCACCGCTGGCAGGCGCCCAACGGCCGCCACGGCGAGATCCCGCCGTCGCTGACGATCCGCTTCACCGGCGCGCGCCAGGCGCAGCGCCGCGAAGGGGAGGGCGCGATCCAGTTCTTCGAGGACGGCGCCTCCAGCGGTGGACGCATCGAGCTGCAGGCGCGTCAGGCGCGCTGGCGCATCGACGTGACCTGGCTGACCGGCGAAGTCACGGTCGGGCGTGCGCCGGAGCAGGCGGGTTCATGAACCGCCAGCGCGGCTACACGCTGATCGAGGTGATCGTGGCGTTCGCGCTGCTGGCGCTGGCGCTGACCCTGCTGCTCGGCTCGCTGTCCGGCGCCGCGCGCCAGGTGCAGCGCGCCGACCAAGTGAGCCGCGCCACCCTGTACGCGCAGTCGCTGCTGGCGGCACAGGGCGTGGAGCAGCCGCTGCAGCCCGGGCGCAGCCAGGGCACCCTGGACCAGGGCCGCTACCGCTGGACCCTGGACGTGGCGCCCTACACGGATCCGCGGCGGCCGCCCGATGCGGCGGTGACGCCGGGCGCACCGACCCTGCTGCAACTGAGCCTGCAGGTGCGCTGGGGCGATGCGCCGGCGCAGGCGCTGCAGTGGAAGACCCTGCGCCTGGTCGCCCCGCAAGGCAACGGGGTGCCGCAATGAACGCACGCGCGCCGCAGCGCGCCAGCGCGCGCGGCTTCACCCTGATCGAGGTGCTGCTGGCCACGGTGCTGCTGGTCGGCGGCCTGACCCTGGCCTTCGCCACGCTGCGCTCGGCGATGGCGATCAGCGGCCGTGGCGAGGCGATCGCCGGACGCAGCGAACGCATGCGCGCGGTCGAAGGCTTCCTGCGCCGGCGCCTGAGCGGCGCGCAGTCGCTGCCGCTGGATATCGACACGCATACGCTGCAGCCGGTGCGTTTCGTCGGCGAACCGCAGCGCATGCAGTTCGTGGCCGATCTGCCCGAGTACCTCGGCCGCGGCGGCCCCTACCTGCACGACCTGCGGGTCAGCGGCGAGGGCGACCATCGGCAACTGGCGATCGCGCTGGTGCAGGTGCAGGCCGGCAAGCAACTGGCCGAGACCCCGCCGCGCCCGCCCGAACCGCTGGCGCGCGACCTGCGCGAGGTGCGCTTCCGCTACCGCGGCCTGGATCCGGAGCGCGGCACCATCGGCCCCTGGCAGGAGCGCTGGGAGCGCACCGACACGCTGCCGCTGCTGGTCTCGATCGAGCTGCGCAGCGGCGACGGCACGGCGTGGCCGCCGCTGGTGGTGGCGCTGCGCCAGGCCGGCGGCGCGGAGATGCGGCAATGAGCGCGACGCATCGCCACCGCGGTGCCGCGCTGGTGCTGGTGCTGTGGCTGATCGCGCTGCTGACCGCGCTGATCGGCGCCTTCGCACTGACCGCGCGCACCGAGAACCTGCAGGGCAAGGTGCTGGGCGACGGCGCCGAGGCGCAGGAGCGCGCCCGCGCCGGCCTGGAATACGCGCTGACCCGGCTCGCCGGCACCCCCACGCAGCCGGGCTGGCGTGCCGACGGCCGCCGCTACCGCTGGCAGTACGAAGGGGCCACGGTCGACCTGCGGGTCACCGACGAAAGCGGCAAGGTCGATCTAAACATGGCCGATGCGCCGCTGCTGGCGGCGCTGGTGCGCGCGGTCGGCGAGGATCCGCAGCGCGCCGAGCGCATCGCCGCGGCCATCGTGGACTGGCGCGACCCGGACAACCTGACCCAGCCCAACGGCGCCGAGGATCCGGACTACGCCGCGGCCGGCCTGCCCTACGGCGCCAAGGATGCGCCGTTCGAAAGCCTGGCCGAGCTGCAACTGGTGCTGGGCATGGACCCGGAGCTGTACGCCAAGCTGCTGCCCAACCTGACCCTGTACGGCGGGGTGTCGCGGCCGACGCCGGACTTCGCGCCGGGGCCGGTGCTGACCGCGCTGGGCCTGGACGCGCAGCAGGTGCTGGCGCAGCGCGAACGCACCGACCAGACCCAGCTCGGCATGGTCGGCATGGGCGGTGGCGGCACCTACAGCATCGAAAGCCGGGCGCGGCTGGGCAATGGCCGCGAGGGCGTGTTGCGCGCGGTGGTGCGCCCAGGCTCGTCGGCGCTGCCGGGCTCCGCCTACACTGTGTTGCGTTGGGAAGAAGGAACGACGGTGCGATGACGGCGTGGCGCGACACGATGGACAAACTTGGCGTACGCATCGCCCCCGGTGCGGGCGGGCTGCTGGCCTGGTGGCAGCGCTCGCTGATGGCGTGGCTGCCGCCGCGCTGGCAACTGCAGCTGGGCTGGTCGCAGGCGCGGCTGCTGCTGTGGCGCGAGGGCGAGCAGCTGATGCTGGCGCGGCAGGTCGAGTCCGAGCTGGGCGCGCCGCTGGCGCTGCCGTGGCCGCTGCTGCCCGCCGAACTGGAGGCGCTGCTGGGGCCGCGCCTGGCGGCGCTGCCGCGGGTGTGGCTGCTGCCGGCCGAGGCGGCGCTGCAACGCCGGCTGCGGCTGCCGGCGGCGGCGGCCGAGCACCTGCGCGAGGTGGTGAAGTTCGAGATCGACCGGCAGACCCCGTTCCAGGCCGACCAGGTCATCTACGACGTGCGCGCCGACGGCCGCCGCGACGACGCCCAGCTCGATGCCGAACTGGTGGTGGCGCCGCGCCGCGTGCTGGACGACCTGCAGGCCAGCGCCGGTGCGCTGCGCCCGACCCTGGCCGGCATCGACGTCGCCGGCAGCGACGGCGCGCCGCTGGGAGTGAACCTGCTGCCGCAGGAACAGCGCCACCGCCGCGCCGACCCGATGCGGCGCTGGAACGCGATCCTTGCCGCTACCGCGCTGCTGGCGCTGTGCGCGGCCGGCTGGCAGTTGCTGGACAATCGCCGCGATGCGCTGGAGCACCTGCGCACGCAGGTGGACAGCGGCGCGCAGCGCGCACGCGCCGTGGCCGCGCAGCGCCAGCAACTGCTCGATCTGGTCGAGGGCGCCGCGTTCTTCGACCAGTTGCGCGCCGAGCGTCCGGCCTCGGTGGAGGTCTGGAACGAGCTGAGCAAGCGCCTGCCGGAGGGCACCTATCTGGAGAAGTTCTCGATCGAGGGTAACCAGTTGCAGTTGATCGGCCTCAGCAGCGAAGCCTCGTCGCTGGTCGGGCGCCTGGAAGGCTCGCCGCTGTGGCGCACGCCGTCGCTGACCGGCGTGCTGCAGGCCGACCCGGGCAGCCACCGCGACCGCTTCACCCTCACCGCCGAGCTGGCCGGCACCAAGCGCAAGGAGGCCGCCGATGCCGGTGCAGGTCGATAAGCGCGACCGCTGGCTGGCGCTGGGCCTGCTGCTGGCGGCGCTGGCGCTGGGCTACCTGGTGCTGGTGCATCCGTGGTGGACCGTGCCGATGCGCGAGGTCGATGCGCAGATCCAGGAACTGCAGCAGCGCGAACTGCGCGTGCGCATGCAGTTGCAGCAGGCGCCGCAGGTGGCGCAACGGCTGCAGCAGGCGCAGCGCGAACTGGCCACGCGCCCGGGCTTCCTGCGCGAGACCTCGGCCGAGCTGGCCTCGGCCGGCCTGGTGCAGCGCCTGGAAAGCGCGGTGGCCACGGCCAGTCCCGGCAACCGCAGTTGCGCGATCAGCAACCGCTCGCCGCTGGCCGCCGACAACCGCAGCGATCGCTTCACCCGGGTCGCGGTGCAAGTGCGCCTGCGCTGCGGCACGCCGGAACTGGCGGCGGTGCTGCATGCGCTGGAGAGCGGCACGCCGGCGCTGTTCATCGACAACCTCAACGTGATGGCGCAGCGCTACCAGCTCTCGCCGGGCGAGAGCGGCAACGGCCTGGACGTGGCCTTCGAACTGGCCGGCTACCTGCGCCCGAACGCGATGCCGGCGCCGCCGGCGGCGTCCGCCGCTTCCGACCCGTCTGCCGCGACGGCACCCGCCGCCGCCACGCCGGTGATGAACGCCGGCGGTTCCGCCGGCGCCGGGCCGAGCGAACCGGCGTCCACGCCGCCGCCGCCGCCACCACCGGGCACGCCCGGCGCGACCAACCCGCCGGGTGCGCCCGGTGCCGCCAATGCCGCACCGGCGGACCTGCCACAACAGGTGGAGGGCCGTCATGCGAATTGAAGCGATGGGCCTGCGCACCGTGTGGCTGGGCACGCTGGCGCTGTGGGGGCTGCTGGTCTGGGCGCTGGGCCTGGGCGGGCTCGGCGAGCGCGTGGCGCCGCTGCCCGACGATCCGTCGATGCTGCAGCGGCTGCCGGGCTTGCCCGCGGCCACCACGCAGCGTCTGGGCGATTTCTCGCAGTACGGCGAGATCGCGGCGCGGCCGATATTTGCCGAGGATCGCCGTCCGCATCCGTTCTTCCTCAGCGCCGACAACGGCCAGGCCGCCGCGCCCAACGTGCGCCTGACCGGCGTGCTGCTCACCGACCGCTTCAAGATGGCGACGCTGACCACCGAGCAGGGCGAATCGCTGCGCCTGAAGGAAGGCGGCGACGCCGTGCAGGGCTGGCGGCTGCTGTCGCTGTCGCCGCGGCAGGCCACGGTCAGCGGTTCCGGCGGCACCCAAACCCTGGAATTGAAGGTGTTCGACGGCAAGGGCGGGCAACCGCCGACCGTGCTCGGCCAGGCCGGACGCGCCGCTGCGCAGGGGCAGATGCCGCCGCCGGCGTCCGCGCCCAATGGCCAGTCCAACGCCAACGCGCCGCGACCGCAGACTCCCTCCGCGTCCAACCCGGTGCCGAACCAGGCGCCGACCCCGAGCGCGCCGCCGCCGTCCTCGCCGGCCCCCTCGTCGGAGCAGTTGCAGGCCATCCGCGAGCGGATCGAAGCGCGCCGCCGGCAATTGCAGCAACAGCGCCAGAACAACCCCTCAGGTCAGAACCCTTGAAGAGTGATCGCATGACGCCGCGTCTGTTTTCCCTGTTCCTCGCCATCGGCCTGGTGGCCGGCTGCGCCACCACGCCCTCGCCGGACGTCCGCCGCGGCGCCGCGATCAATCCCCAGGTCGGCGCGGCCGGCAGCACCCAGACCGACGGCGAAGGCGGCCCGGCCGATCCCAATGCCTTGCCCGAGCGCGCCACCCCGGTGATCCGCCGCGGCAGCGGCACCATGATCAATTCCGCGGCCGCCGCGGCGCCGGCGCCGTCGCTGGGCAACGCCAGCAGCGGCAGCGCCACCTTCAACTTCGAGGGCGAATCGCTGCAGGCGGTGGTCAAGGCCATCCTCGGCGACATGCTCGGGCAGAACTACGTGATCGCGCCGGGCGTGCAGGGCACGGTGACCCTGGCCACGCCCAAGCCGGTATCGCCGGCGCAGGCGCTGAACCTGCTGGAGATGGTGCTGGGCTGGAACAACGCGCGCATGGTCTACAGCGGCGGCCGCTACAACATCGTCCCCGCCGACCAGGCCCTGGCCGGCACGGTGGCGCCGAGCACCGCCTCGCCGGCCAATGCGCGCGGTTTCGAGGTGCGCGTGGTGCCGCTGAAGTACATCTCCGCCAGCGAGATGAAGAAGGTGCTCGAGCCCTACGCGCGGCCGAACGCCATCGTCGGCATCGACAGTTCGCGCAACGTCATCACCCTGGGCGGCACCCGTGCCGAGCTGGAGAACTACCTGCGCACCGTGCAGATCTTCGACGTCGACTGGCTGTCGGGCATGTCGGTGGGCGTGTTCCCGATCCAGTCCGGCAAGGCCGAGCAGGTCGCGGCGGACCTGGAGAAGGTGTTTGGCGAGAACAGCAAGACCCCCAGCGCCGGCATGTTCCGCTTCATGCCGCTGGAGAACGCCAACGCGGTGCTGGTGATCACCCCGCAGGCGCGCTACCTGGACCAGATCCAGGAGTGGCTGGACCGCATCGACAGCGCCGGCGGCGGCGCGCGCCTGTTCTCCTACGAGCTCAAGTACATCAAGGCCAAGGACCTGGCCGACCGCCTGGCCGAAGTGTTCGGCGCCGGCGGCGGCAACCGCGGCGACTCCAACGCCTCGCTGATGCCGGGCTCGCAGATGAGCCAGTTGAACGGCGGCGGCCTGGGCGGCTTCAACGGCAGCGACAGCAGCCTGGGCGGCAGCGGTCTGGGGAGCAATAGCCTGGGCAGCAGCAGCGACAGCCTGGGCAGCAGCAGTTCTTCCGGCAGCAGCAGCGGTGGCCTGGGTAATGGCAGCCTGCAACTGTCGCCGCGCACGTCCGGCAACGGCAGCGTGACCCTGGAAGTGCAGGGCGACAAGGTCGGCGTGTCGGCGGTGGAGGAAACCAACACCCTGCTGGTGCGCTCGACCCCGCAGGCCTGGCGCTCGATCCGCGACGTGGTCGAGAAGCTCGATGTGATGCCGATGCAGGTGCATATCGAGGCGCAGGTGGCGGAGGTCAGCTTGACCGGTGATCTGCAATACGGCGTCAATTGGTTCTTCGAGAACTCGGTCAACGCTTCTGCCGATTCCACCGTATCCAATACCACCGGCCTCGGCCCGGGAGCGGGCCTGCCCAGTGCTGCGGGTCGCAAGATCTGGGGCGATATCGCCGGCAAGATCACCGGCAGCAGTGGCCTCGGCTGGACCTTCCTCGGTACCAATGCTGCCGCAGTGATTACCGCGCTGGACAAGGTCACCAACCTCAAGCTGCTGCAGACGCCGTCGGTATTCGTGCGCAACAACGCCGAGGCGACGCTCAATGTCGGTACGCGCATTCCGATCAATTCGACCTCGATCAATACCGGCATCGGGACCGACACCAGTTACTCATCGGTGAGCTACATCGACACCGGCGTGATCCTCAAGGTGCGTCCGCGGGTCACCAAGGACGGCATGGTGTTCCTGGACATCGTGCAAGAGGTCAGTACGCCGGGCGCGCGGCCGACGGCATGCACGTCCTCCACCACCATCGTCAACAGCTCGGCCTGTAATGTCGATATCAACACCCGTCGGGTCAAGACCGAGGCGGCGGTGCAGAGCGGCGACACCATCATGCTCGCCGGCCTGATCAACGACAGCACCACCGACGGCAGCAGCGGTGTGCCGTATCTGAGCAAGTTGCCTGTGGTCGGCGCCTTGTTCGGTCAGAAAACCCAGCAGAAGACCCGCAACGAAGTGATCGTGCTGTTGACCCCGACGATCGTGCGCAACCCGCAGGAAGCGCGCAATCTCACCGACGAGTACGGGCAGAAGTTCAAGGCCATGGAGCCGCTGCCGGCACGCGGCAAGAAGTAAGCGGGTGAGCCTGCCCATCGTGCTGCTGGCGGTCGGCGTCGACGACGTCGCGCTGGACGCCTGCCTGGGTGCGCTCGAAGCGAACACGCCGGCCGGCACCCGCGTGTGGCTGGCCGACGATGCGCAGGCCGGCCCGCGCGGCATCCGCGTGATCGAGGCCTGGCTGGCGCACACGCGCCTGCAGGCCGACTACACGCGTCGGCCGCGCATGCTCGGCGAGGTGGCGCATGTGGACGAGATGCTGCGCGCCTGCGGCGATGCCGACGTGGCGGTGCTGGCCGCCGACGCGCAACCCGGGCCGGGCTGGCTGCTGCAGTTGAGCGCCTGCCTGGCGCGCGATGCGGCCATCGCCAGCGCCACGCCGTGGAGCAACGCCGGCGAAGCCTGCGCGTGGCCGCGGCTGGGCGAGATCAACCCATTGCCCGAGGATCCCGAGCGCCTGGCGCGGGCCTGCGCGGCGCTGCCGCCGCTGCATCCGGAACTGCCGTCGGCGGTGTGCCATGCGGTGGTGCTGCGTGGGGTGGCGCGGCAGCGTGCCGGCGGCCTGGACGCCAGCAGCTATGGCTCCTGGTATGCGGCGCTGACCGACCTGTCGCTGCGCATGGCCGGACTCGGCTGGCGCAACGTGCTGTGCGAGACCGCGCATGTCGCGTGTAGCGGCGAAGGCCGCGCCGCCGACGGCGACATGGACGCGCTGGCCACGCGCTGGCCGGCCTGGCACGCGCGCCTGGCCGGCTTCCTGATGCACGATCCGCTGCGCGCCTGCCGCGAGGAGTTGCAGCGCCTGTACGACACGCTGCCGCCACCGGATCCGCAGCGCGCGCTGTTCGATGCGTAGCCTGTCGCCGTCCGATCTGCGGCTTGCCCATCGCTGGACGCAAACCGGCCGCATCTCGCTGTGGCGTTATCTCGAGAACGAGCGCAACTTTCCCGGCTGGCATCTCAATGCAGACGCGGCCGGGTGCCAGTCGCTGTTGATGCTGCTCGACGCGTTGGCCACCGATGGCGGCGGTTCGCGTGTCATCGCGATCACGGCGCCCACCAGGGCCGAGCTTGCCGTTCCAAACAATCGGCGCGGTCGCGCTGCGTGGGTCGCCCCGGAGAAGCTGCGGCTCACCTTCTCGACGATCGATGATCGGTGGTCGTTTCCAGCGGATCTGGCGCCGGCCGCACTTGAGATCGGTGCGGCCTGGCTTGCAGCCCTGCGAGACGGAATCGACGGCATTTCGAAGGGGCGGGGAGACCACTGCATCGGCAGGGGCGATCTTCGCCTGTGGTTCTGGTGGTGACGCGGGAACGACCCGGCTGGCCACGCAAGCCATTCCCCGCAGCGCTATGCAGAGTCGGCTTCACTCCGGTGGCGCGTAGACATCCACCGACACTTCCAGCACGTCGTGGCGCCAGGATTCGATGTCGAACTCCACCGCACGTCCGTCGGGATCGTAGCTGACGCGTTGCAGGCGGAAGCAGGGCGTGCCGGCGGTGGATTGCAGCAGGGCGGCCTGCTCGGCATCGAGCGTGGCCGGATACATCGACAGCCGGCTGCGCGCCTGGCGCAAGCCCAGGCGCTGGGTCAGCACCGTGCTCAGCGAGCCGGCCAGGTCGTGGTCGAGCAGGCGTGGTGCCCACGCGGCGAGGATCGCATTGGTCTCCAGCAGCACCGCGCGGCGCCCGATCCAGCGGCGGCGGCGCAGCACGAACACCTCGGTCGTGGGATCGTCCAATTGCAGGTGCCGGGCGAGCGCCGGGCCGGCCGGCTGGCGCTGCGCGGCGAGCAGTTCGGTGCGCGGGACGCCGCCCTGTGCGGCCACGTACTGCATGAAGCCGGCGATGCTGTTGGGATCGTGACGCACCCGCGGCGCGCTGATGAACCAGCCGCGACGGTTCTCGCGGTAGATGTGCCCATCCGATTCCAGTTGCTGCAGGGCCTCGCGCAAGGTGATGCGGGTGCAACCGAACAACGCGGCCAGTTCGCGCTCCACCGGCAGCCGCTGGTCGGCGCGCCATTCGCCGGCGGTGATGCGCGCCAGCAGCGCATCGGCGATGCGTTGAGCGAAGCCGGCGGCGGCGGCAGTGGGGAAGCTCATGTGGCGTTCTGGACGTGGTGAAGCGTGGCCTACAAGACTACGCTGCCGGCAGGCATACGGACGATGTGGCGTCCGATGTTTGCGCGATTCCCGCGCGCCGGTCGTCTTGCGTTCGCTCGCGCTGTGTCGCTAGACCAAGAAAGTCACTGCGCGCACTCAAGTGATGGCACGCGCGCGACGCAGATCCGCCTGCCACAGGCGCAGGCCGTACACCGCCAGCACCACGAATCCTGCATATAGCGCGGCAGTGGGATACAACCCCTTGTACACGAACACGCCAACGTAGACGCAGTCCAGCACGATCCACAGGCCCCAGTTGGCGATGCGCTTGCGCGCGGCCCACACGCTGGCGACCACGCTGAAGGCCGACAGCGCCGCATCCAGCCACGGCAGCGCCGCATCGGTGTGCCGGTGCATCCACCAGCCCAGCAGCGCCGCGCCGGCGGCGCCGGCCAAGACCGAACGCACGCCTTCGGCCCACGGCAGCGGCCCGACCTGGACCTTGCCGTCGTCGCCCAGTCCTTTGCTCCAGCGCCACCAGCCGTAGCCCTGCAGCATCACGTACAGGCCCTGCAGCAGCATGTCCGAATACAGCTTCCACTGATAGAACAGCCACGCGTAGAGCAGCACCGCCACCACGTTGACCGGCCAGCACCAGCGCACCCGCCGCGCGGTCAGCCACACACCCAGGACATTGACCAGCACGGCGAGCAGCTCGAGGGGAGACATGGTTGGGAGGCCGGGATTGGGGAGTGGGGATTCGGGATTGGGGGTGGTGCGCGAGCGCAGTGCATTGCGCGCGTGTTGTAGGAGCGGCTTCAGCCGCGACAGGCGTTAACGGGAAAGCCCGTCGCGGCTGAAGCCGCTCCTACAAGGGCCCGCAGCGCGGATGGGGTTCGAGAGTGGATGAAATCATTGTGGATCAGGAAATCTGGATCAGGACGTTCGCAAGCGCATGAGATCGTGGGTATTTGCAGGAGCGGCTTCAGCCGCGACCCGTCAGCAATAGCCCGTCGCGCCTGAAGCCGCGCCTACACGGGTGACGCGCCATGTTCCGCTTTTAGCTTTTACCAATCCCAATTCTCGATTCCCCATTCCCAGCTCCTCAACCAATCCCCAATCCCGAATCCCCAATCCCCGCTCCTCAAAACTCGAACTGCACCGCCAGCCGCGCCGTCCGCGGCGCACCCAGGAACAGATAATCGTCGCCTTCGTAGGCGCCGACGTCGCGCCAGTAGCGCTTGTCGGTGAGGTTGTCCACGCTCAGTCGCAGCGTGGTCGGCACCGCGCCCAGGCGCGTGGTGTAGCGGGCGCCGAGGTTATAGACGCTGTAGCCGCCGACGGCGACCTGGCCGCTGCGGTCGGCGTACTTGGCGCCGCTGTACTGCGCGCCGCCCAGCAGCGCCAGGCCGCTGACGCCGGGCACGTCCCAGCTGGCCTGGGCGCTGGCGCGCAAGCGCGGCACGTTCAGCGCCTGATGGCCTTCGTCGCTCGGCGTGCCGATGTCCTCGGCGCGCGCGCGGATGCCGGCGACGCTGGCCTGCAGGTGCAGGCCGGCGCCGAGCGTGCCGGCGGCAGACAGTTCGATGCCGCGGTTGTGCAGGCGGCCCTGCTGCACGAACAGGAAGCTGCCGTCGGCCTGCGGCTGCGCGTACTGGTCCGCCTGGCGCATGTCGAACAGCGCCGCGCCCAGGGTCACGCCGTCGCGCTCGTACTTCAGGCCGGCCTCGCGCTGGTAGGCGCTGGTCGGCGCGAGGATGCTGTCGGCGTTGCTGGCGAACCACGGCGCGGTGCCGCCCGGCGCTAGGCTCTTGGCGAAGCTGGCGTACAGCGACAGCGACGGCTGCAGCTTGAACAGCAGCGCTGCCTGCGGCAGCAGCACCGAGCGGCGCGTGCGCCGGGTCAGCATGCCATCACGGTCCCAGGCGCGTTCGTCGTAGCGCACCTGGCGCGCGCTCAGCAGCAGTTGCCAGGCATCGCCGATGCCGATGCGGTCGCTGGCCAGCAGCGCGGTCTGTTCGCTGTCCAGGCGCCGGCGCTTGGGGCCGAGCGTGGCATCGGCCGGCGCCAGCAGCGGCGGGTCGGCGTCGATGTTGCCGCTGCCGATCATCTCGTTGATCGAGCCGTGGCGGTCGATGGTGCGATGCAGATAGTCGACGCCGACCTGCACCTGGTGCTGCAGCACGCCGGTGCTGGCGCTGCCGCTGGCGATCGCCTGCAGTTCGTCGTTGCGGCGGCTGTCGGCGGGGCTGCGGTAGTCGTAGATGTCGTAGTCGCCTTCGCGGCTGAAATGGTTGGGTACCGCGTCGCCGGCGCAACTGGCCGCGCCGTAGCAGCCCCAGGCGAAGCTGGAGTAATCGTCGATCAGCGCGCGGCTGTGCGATGCGGCGACTTGCAGATTCCAGGCGTCGCTGAAGCGGTACGTGTAGCGCGCCTGCGCGTTCAGCGCCTCGATGCCCACCGGCCTGGACCACGGCTGGTAGGCGAGCAGGCGATGCACCGACACCCCGCTCGGCAACTGCGTGCCGCCGAGCAACTGATAGCCCGGCACCGAGCGCTGCTGGCGGTCCTGGTATTCCACGTCCAGTTGCAGGGTCGATTGCGGATCGATGTTCCAGTCCGCGGCCAGCGACAGGAAGTTGCGGTGACCATCGGCGTGATCGACATAGCTGCGCAGGGTCTCGTGCGCGGCGTTGACGCGCAGGCCGAACTGGCGCTCGCTGCCGAACCAGTCGCCCAGGTCCACCGCCGCACCGCGGCTGCCGTCGTCGTCGCCGCTCAGCACCAGGCTGCGCACGTGCTGCGGGCGCTTGGTCTGGTAGTCGATCACCCCGGCCGGGGTGGTGATGCCCGACAGCACCCCGGACAGGCCCTTGAGCACCTGCACCTGCTCCTTGTTCTCCAGCGCCACGTTCTGCTCGCCGGCGATGGTCAGGCCGTTGATGCGGTAGCTGTTGGCCGCATCCAGCGAATAGCCACGGACCAGGAAATTCTCGTAGTAGCCGATCGGCGCATAGCTATCGCCGACTGCGGCGTCGGCGCGCAGCACCTCGCTGAGCACGCGGACCTGGCGGTCGGACAACTGGCTGCGGTCGATGGTGGCGATCGCCATCGGCGTGTCCAGCAGCGGCGCATCGCCATAGCCGCTCAGGCTGCTGCGGTTGTGCTGCTGGCGGCCCTGCACGTTGACCGCGTCCAGTTCGACCGGGGTCTGCGTGCTGGCGGACGGCGCCGCATCGTCGGCGGCCAGGGCCGGCAACGGCAGGGCGGTGGCCAGTGCCAGCGCGAGGGCGTGCGGAGCGGGGAAACGGCGGGTTGGAAGCATGCGGAACGACCTCGGGCAAACGAAACGAAAGTGGGAAGCGGCAGCGTCGCGCGGTGCGTGCGCGGCAGGCGTGACGGCGGATGTGTCGGGGTGGATGCGACGGTTCATGGCGCGGCCGCGGCACGCCGCTGTAGATGTCGCAACAGCCGCTGGCCTTCGCCCTCGCCGAACCAGGCGGCGTGGCCGAGCAGGTAGCGGCGGTAGGCGATGTCGGCGTGCGCCTCCGAGCCGGTGATGCCGGCGAAGTACTCGATCTCGCTGAGCGCGAAATCGGCATGCACCAGTGGCAGCAGCGCGGCCAGCAGGCGCAGGTGCGCCGCGTCCAGCGGCAGCAGCGTGGCGTAGCCGTGCAGCAGCGCATCGAGCTGGTCGAGGTCGGCGACGGCGGTGTCGCCGTCGTCCAGTTGCAGCCACGGGATCAGGTTGCGCTCGATCGCGGTGGCCAGGTCGAACAGGGCGAAGGTGCGGTCGGACAGGCCGAAATCGAACACCGCGCTGACCGTGCTGGCGGCGCCGTGGCCGCGCCACAGCAGGTTGGATGCGTGCCAGTCGCCATGGGTCCACAGCGCCGGCGGCGGCGTCTGCAGCAGCGGCCAGGCCTGTGCGTGCCAGGGCAGCAGGTGCGCGCGCAGGTCGCCCTGCCAGTCGCGCTGCTGCAGCCATGCGGCCAGCGCCGGGCGCCGTACCATGTCCTGTTGCAGCGCCTGCAGCGGCTGCGGCTGGGCGAACAGGCGCAGGTTGGCGACCAGCACGGTGCTGCTGCGCGGCGGCGCGGCGTAGCCGGCGGCGGCGCGGTGCAGCGCGGCCAGCGCGTGGCCGGCGGCGGCGGCATGGGCGGTGTCGGCGAAGGGCGTCCACGACATCGCCTCGCGATAGCGGTCTTCGCCCGCGCCAGCGCGCATCACCTCGTAGGTCCAGTGGCCGCGCCGCACGGCGCTGGCGCCGTCGCGATCGCGCAGCACCTCCGGCACCGGCACGCCCTGCGCGCGCAGATGGGCGATGAAGGCGTGCTCCTCGCCCAAGGCATGCAGATCGCGCACGCGGCGGTGGTGGCGCTTGACGAACAGCGTGCCGACGCCGGTCTCGACCTCGGCCGCCGCCGAGAACGGGCGCGGACTATGCCAGCGCAGTCCGCGCAGGTGACCGCGCAGGGCGTACTGCTGCAGCAGCGCCTCCACCTCGCCGTCGGACAGCGGCGGCCAGTCGGCGACCACGGTCTGCGTGCCCATGCCGTGCATCTGGTGGCGGGCGCTCATGCGCATGCCTCGCAGCGCGACCCGGCGCGCCGGACCCGCCGCCGCATGTCAGCCCCGGCATGCGCGACGGCACCGCCATTGCGAGTGGTTGGTCTAGACCAGGGGCGGGGAGGCCTGGGGCAGTGCCCGATCGCGCGATCGGGAGCGGAGAAGCGGGCGCCGCCGGCATCTCGGCATGCGCGCGGGCTCAGGCGGCGCGCGCGGTGTGCGGGGTGGGGCGGGAGCCTGGGACAGGAAACAACGCTGACCGGCATCTGCACTGGGCGAAAGGAAGGACACGGATCGCTCCGTCTCCCATGCGCGCAGGGCCGCAAACGGCCGCGCAGCGCACGGGGCGCAGAGTATGCGCGGCAATCGCCGCCGCCGCCATGCCTGCTGCGCGCGTGGCGGGCGGCGCATGCGGGATAATCGGCCGATGAGCGAACAGCAGATAGCCGTGGTGGTGGTGACCTACGAGAGCGGCAGCACCATCGACGCCTGTCTGCACCGCCTGCGCGCGGCGGCCGAGGTGGCGCAGATCCGGGTGGTCGACAACGCCTCGCGCGACGACACCCTGGCGCTGGTGCAGCGGCATGCGCTGGACGATGCGCGGGTGCGCTTCATCGCCAATCCCGACAATCCCGGCTTCGCCACCGCCTGCAACCAGGGCGCCGCGGCCAGCGACGCGCCGTGGCTGGCCTTCGTCAATCCCGACCTGATGGTCGAACCCGACACCCTGGCGCAGTTGCGCGCGCAGGCCGCCGCGCTCGGCGAGGCGCTACTGGGCGTGGAGCAGGTCGACGAACACGGCCGAGCCGACGCCGCGGTGCGCCGCCGCGACCCGGACTTCGCGGCGATGCTGCGGCATCCGCTGGCCGGCTCGCGGCTGGCGCTGGCGGCCGACCCGGCGCAACCGCTGCAGCCGGTGCCGGCGCTGTCCGGCGCACTGATGCTGCTGCCGCGCGCGCTGTTCGTGCGCATCGGCGGCTGGGACGCCGGCTACCGGCTGCATGCCGAGGATCTGGACCTGTGCCGCCGGGTGCGCCAGGCCGGGGCCACGGTGGCGGTACTGAACCGCCTGCGCGTGCTGCACGTGCGCGGCGTGTCCAGCCGCAAGCGGCCGTGGTTCGTCGAGTGGCACAAGCACCGCGGGCTGTGGCGCTACTTCCGCAAGTTCGAGGCGCCCAGCCGGGCGTGGCCGGTGCGGGCGGCGGTCTGGGCGGTGATCTGGCTGCACGCCTGGGTCACCTTCGCCCGGCTGTGCTGGCGCCGCCCAGGCTGAACGAAATCGGCGCGCGCCGCGCGCGCGTGCGGCATGGCAGCATAAATTCGCTATATTGGGAAGTGCGTCACTTAACAAATGACGTGTTCCGCCGATTTCCTCCTGGACCGCGCCTGCTTTCCGGTTCGGGGGACCCCCACCAGGAACTCAACCATGCATGATTTCGACGGCGTGCGTCCGCGCACCCACGCGCGTGCCTGCGCGTCTGCTGTGCCCCTGCCCGGTGCCCGCCGCGTCACGCCTGCGCGCCGCGCGCGGCTGACGCTGGCGCTGCTCGCCCTGGCGGCTGGCCCCTGCTGGGCCAGCGCCTGGGTCGACGAGGCCGGCCACGGGCTGGTGATCCTCAAGGCCAGCCACACCGATGGCGGCGCGGTGTTCAACAGCCACGGCCAGTCCGGCAACTTCCCCGATGCCGGGCGCAGCCGCCAGGACCAGCTCAATCTCTACGGCGAATACGGGCTGAGCGCGGACCTGACCCTGGTCGGCAACTTCTATTTCAGCAAGGTCGGCTACCGCAACGACAGCGGCTACGGCGACCGCCACAGCAGCGGCTGGTCCGATCAGGAAATCGGCCTGCGCTACCGGCTCGACCCGGACGGCCGCGATGGCCCCTGGCAGGGCGCGCTGCAGGTGCTGGCGCTGGTGCCCGCGTATGCGCGCCAGCGCGATGGCGAGCGGCCGGCACTGGGCCAGGGCGACTACGGCGCCGAGCTGCGCTACAGCGTGGGCCGCGGCTATCGCCTGGGCGAGCACGACGGCTATGTCGACCTGGGCACGGCGGTGCGGCTGCGCGGCGGCGACGCCTCCGACGAGGCGCGGCTGGACGTGTCCAGCGGCGTGGCGCTGGCGCCGCGCTGGATGCTGATCGGCGAGTTCAACGTGATCCAGAGCCTGGGCAACGGCAAGGGGCCGAACCGGATCTACGCGCCCGGCGACAACACGCCGATCCGCGGCAACAACTTCGATTTCAGCAAGCTGCAGGCCTCGGTGCTGTACACGCTGCCCGGCGGCACGCAGTTGCAGCTCGGCTACCAGCAGCCGGTAGCCGGGCGCAACACCGGCGGCGCGGGCGGTCCGTTCGTGGCCGCCTGGTGGCGGTTCTAGCCGTGTCCGGCGAACACGAGAGCGTCGCCGCCGAGGCGAGCGTCCCCGGCCGCCTCGGGCGGCTGCCGACCGAGGGCGGCCTGCAGGCGCCGATCGGCGAGGCGTTGGTCGCCGCCGGGGTGATCGATCCGCCGCAGCTGCAGAACGCGCTGTCGCTGCAGGCGCGCTGGCGCTCGCGGCTGGGCGACGTGGTGCTGGCCCAGCGCGGGGTTGCGCCCCTGCGTTTCTACACCGTGCTGGCGGAGCATTTCGGGCTGCACTTCGTCAATCTGCTCAAGCAGCCGATCGACCCGGCGCTGTTCCAGCCGGAGCATCTGGCCGACTACGCGCAGCGCCTGGTGCTGCCGTGGCGCGAGGAGGACGGCCAGCTGGTGCTGGCGGTGGCCGATCCCGGCCCGGAGACCTTTTCCTGGGCGCGCGCCACCTACGGCGAGCAGGTGCGCTTCGTCGGCACCTCCAAGTTCGACATCGTCTGGAGCCTGCAGCAGCACGCCGACGCGCAGCTCACCCACGACGCGCTGAACCTGCTGGCCGAACATGCGCCCGAGCATTCGGCGCGGCAGGTGATCACCCGCGCGCAGTCGGTGTTCCTGGTGGCGCTCACGGTGGTGCTGGCCGCGGCCCTGGCGCTGTGGCCGCTGGTCACCCTGATCGCGCTCAACACGCTGATCGCGGTGGCGTTCCTGGCCACCTTCGGGCTGAAGCTGGTGCTGGCCTGGCGCGGTGCGCGGCGCCGCATCGACATCAAGGTCAGCGACGAGGAAGTGGCCGCGCTCGGCGACGAGGACCTGCCGGTCTACACGGTGCTGGTGCCGATGTACAAGGAGCCGGACGTGCTGCCGATCCTGGCCAACGCGCTGCGCCGGCTCGACTACCCGACCTCCAAGCTGGACGTGAAGCTGGTGCTGGAGGCCGACGACACCGAGACCATCGAGGCGGCCAAGGCACTGGGCCTGGAGGCATTCTTCGAGATCATCCGGGTGCCGCCGTCGCAGCCCAAGACCAAGCCCAAGGCCTGCAACTACGCGCTGCGCTTCGCCCGCGGGCAGATGCTCACCATCTACGACGCCGAGGACAAGCCGGAGCCGGACCAGCTCAAGCGCGTGGTCGCCGCGTTCCGCAAGTCGCCGGCCGACGTGGCCTGCATCCAGGCGCGGCTGAACTACTACAACGCCGACGAGAACTGGCTCACGCGCATGTTCACGCTGGAATACACGTTGTGGTTCGACTTCTACCTGCCGGCGCTGGAGACCCTGCGCATCCCGATTCCGCTCGGCGGCACCTCCAACCACTTCCGCCTGGACATCCTGCGCAAGGTCCACGCCTGGGACCCGTACAACGTCACCGAGGACGCCGACCTGGGCGTGCGCCTGACCCAGCAGGGCTACCGGGTCAGCGTAGTCAACTCGACCACGTTCGAGGAAGCCAACGTGAGCATTCCGAACTGGATCCGGCAGCGTTCGCGCTGGCTCAAGGGCTACATGCAGACCTGGCTGGTGCACATGCGCGACCCGGTGCAGCTGTACCGCTCTACCGGCGTGCGCGGGTTCTGGGGCTTCCAACTGTTCGTCGGCGGCACCTTCTTCACCGCATTGGCCGCGCCGCTGATGTGGCTGAGCTACGGACTGTGGCTGGCGGTGGGCTCGAAATTCTTCGATCCGTTCTTCCCACCCGCGCTGCTGTACCTGAGCCTGCTCAACCTGCTGCTCGGCAACGGCTTCCTGATCTACATGACCCTGGTGGCGGCGTTCAAGCGTGACTACTTCCGCCTGGCGCCCTACGCGCTGACCGTGCCGCTGTACTGGCTGCTGCAGTCCATCGCCGCCTACAAGGGCCTGTGGCAGCTCATCCGCAACCCGTTCTACTGGGAAAAGACCACCCATGGCATCAGCAAGCACATGGCCGAAGAGCGCCGCGCCGCGCTCGACGACTGACGCGCCGCCGCGCGCGCGCGGCACCGCGGTGTTCGTGTTCACCGCGGCGCTGCTGGCGCTGCTGTGCCACCGGCTGCTCGCGCACGGCTACATGAGCGACGACGCGATGGCGCAGTACGCCAAGCTGCTGCTGTTGCGCGACGCGGCCGGCTTCCGCATCGAGTACCTGGGATTCCTGTACGCGCAGGCCTCGCTGTACCTGGGCGTGCTGATCGGCGGCCTGCCGGGCCTGTCCACGCCGTTGCTGCCGTACCTGGTCGACGTGCTGGCCGGGGCGGCGCTGGTGACCCTGCTGTGGCGCGACATCGCCGCCGGGCTGGGCCGCGGCTGGGCCTGGGCGCTCAGTGCGGGTGTGGTGATCCAGCCGTTCTTCCTGTGGCCCACCCTGTCCGGCAACAACCAAGGCCTGGGCCTGCTGGTGTTCTACGTGGCCGCGCGCGCGCTGCGCCATTTCCGCGACGATCCGGAAGCCTTCGCCTACCTGCGCCTGGCCGCGAGCCTGTGCCTGCTGTTCTTCGTCGATGAACGCGCCTGCTTCCTGGCGCTTGCGCTGGCGCCGTGGCTGTTCCTGATCGCGCCGCCGCGGCTGATGCGGCAGGCGCCGCTGGCCTTCTACCTGGTGTGCTACCTGCCGTTCCTGTTCGCGGTGGGGGCGTGGATGTACCTCAACTACATGTTCTTCGGCGATCCGCTGCTGTTCGTGCGCGACGCCACCTCCGCTTTCCGCGGCATCTCGGCGCAGGCGGCGCTGCAGCCGTGGCTGCAGCAGGCCGCGGCGCGGCCGTGGTGGCCGCCGCTGTGGCTGTTGCTGGCCGGCATCGTCAGCGCACCGCTGTTGCTGCTGCTGCGCCACACCCGCGACGGCGACACCTGGCGCAGCGTGCTCGCCGCCACCGCCACCGTGCTCGGCGCCGGCACGCTGGCCACCTGGGCGCACTTCAGCGCGCAGCCGCTGGACTTCCTGGCCCTGCTGCTGGTGCCGGCGGCGCTGGTGCTGGGCGACCTGCGCCGCAATGCGCGCTGGCTGGGCCTGGCGCTGTTGCTGGCCGGCGCGGTGTCCAGCGGCTGGGTGATCGCCCGCACCGCCACCTCCACCACCCGCGACTGGATCGCCGCGCTGCAGGCGCCGGCGCCGCCGCGGCATGCCGATGCCGCGCAGTTGGGCACGTGGCTGGCCGAGGCGCGGCTGCCGACCCTGCTCGACGACCGCGCCAGCTATCCGGTGATCGTCGCCCGCGGCGACGCCAGGCAACTGATCCTGCCGTTCGACCCGCGCTTCAAGCAGGCGCTGGTCGATCCGCGGCGGATGCCGGCGCAGGTGGTGGTGAGCGACCCGGCCAGCCAGGCCGGCGCGCTGGACAGCCTCAACCGGCGCTTCCCGCAGCTATGGCAGCAGGGCCTGCCGGGCTACAGTCTGGTCTACCACCAGGGCATCTACCGGGTATGGCGCCGATTGCCGTGAGACTGCTGGCCGCACTGCTGTTGGCGCTGAGCGCCGGCGGCTGCAGTGCGGCGCCGGCGCCGCCGTGGATGGGCGCCAACGTCAAGGTGTCGCCGCAGGCGCCGTGGGGTAGCCGCGCCGCGCAGCAGTCGCTGCGGCAACTGGCCGAGGCCGGCGCTTCGCGTGCGCTGTTGGTCGCCTTCGTCTGGCAGGCGTCGCCGCAGTCTTCGGCCCCGGTGCTGGGCAGCGACAGCAGCCCGGCGCTGGTCCGCGCCGGATTGCGGCAGATGCGCGCCGCCGGCCTGCAGCCGGTGCTGAAGGTGCATCTGTGGATTCCCGGACACTGGGCCGGCGAGGCCGCGCCGGCCGATCGCGATGCCTGGTTCGCGGCCTATCGGCGCGCGCTGCTGCAACTGGCCCAGGTCGCCGCCGAGGAACGCGCCAGCGCGCTGATCGTCGGCACCGAACTGCGCCAGCTGCAGGATGCGCCGCAGTGGCCGGCGCTGCTGGCGGCGGTGCGCCAGATCTACCGCGGCCCGATCGGCTATGTCGCCGACGGCCTGGAGCAGGCCGAGCGCTTCGGTTACTGGGACCGCTTCGATTTCGTCGGCACCAGCCTGTATCCGGCGCTGGCCGCCGCGCCGGAGCAACGGCGCGCGCAGATGCGCGCGGCGGCGGCGCGGGTGCAGGCGCTGGGCGAGCGCAGCGGCCGCCCGGTGTGGGTGGCCGAGCTGGGCCTGCGCTCGGCGCACGGCAGCCTGGCGGCGCCATGGGAAAGCCCGGAGCAACGCACGGCCGAGGTCGACACCGCGTTGCAGGCGCAGGTGCTGCGCGAGTGGCGCGACGTACTCGACGCGCAGCCGCGCATCGCCGGCATCGCGCTGTGGTGCTGGTACACCGATCCGGACGCCGGTGGCGCGCGCGACAGCGATTTCACCGTGCAGCACAAGCCGGCGCAGGCGGTGCTGAAGCGGTGAGGGTCAGGGATCAGGGGCGCGCTTCGCCCTTGGCAGGAGTCAACTGTCATGCAACCACGACGAACGGAGTAGGCGGACGATCTGACCTCGGAAGCCGTCGTGACTGATCCCACAAAAGGGCGGCGAGAGTCCCTCCCACATCGCGCCCGGACATCGATCACCGCGAGTCCTTTGGGAGTCGCAGTCGCTTGGCTTTGGCTGTTGCCTTTGCTTTTGACTTACCGGGTTCCCTTCCGAAGCGGCGGCCATCACGGGGAAACACCCGCAGGGCGGCGCACATGGATGTGCGCCGTCCGCGGCAGGGGCAGGATGCCCCTTCCGCGGATCCCCGGGATGGACGCGGACCCGGAGCGCGTTAGCGCGGAGGGCGCGAGGCAGGGCGCGCTTTCTTTTGGTTACTTTTCTTTGCGCGAGCAAAGAAAAGTAACTCGCCGCAAGGCGAAAGCTTTGCTCTTGCACTTGTTGTCACCATGGCTGAATTGTGCGGCTTCAGCCGCGGCCGCACCTTATCGGAAACGCCCGGTCGCGGCTGACGCTCCCACAGAAAAACACGAAGACGGGGCATGCAACGCACTGAGCGCATAATCGGCGGATGATCATCGACTCGCTGCTGGACACCGACCTCTACAAGTTCACCATGATGCAGGCGGTGCTGCATCAGCATCCCGGCGCGCAGGTGGAATACCGCTTCAAGTGCCGCACCCCGGGCATCGACCTGGCGCAGTACCTGCCGCAGATCTCCGAAGAGATCGACGCGCTGTGTGCGCTGCGCTTCCGCGAGGACGAGCTGGACTACCTGCGCGCGATGCGCTTCATCAAGCCGGACTTCGTCGATTTCCTGGCGCTGTTCCACCTGGACCGCAAGTACCTGCAGTTGCAGGCCTCGACCAGCGTGCCCGGCGAGATCGAGCTGCGCATTCACGGGCCGTGGCTGCACACCATCCTGTTCGAGGTGCCGCTGCTGGCGATCGTCAACGAGGTGTGGTTCCGCAACGCCGGCGGTGCCGACCATGCCGAAGGCCTGCGCCGCCTGCAGGCCAAGATCGCGCTGCTGCGCGACACTCCGGGCTACGACAACTGCGCCATCGCCGACTACGGCACCCGCCGCCGCTATTCGCGCGCCTGGCACGGCGAACTGCTGCCGGTGCTGCAGCAGACCCTGGGCAAGCAGTTCGTCGGCACCAGCAACGTGTACTTCGCCCGCCGCTACGGCCTGACCCCGCTGGGCACGATGGCGCACGAGTACCTGCAGGCGTTCCAGGCGCTGGGGCCGCGGCTGCGCGATTCGCAGGCGGCGGCGCTGGAGTCGTGGGCGCGCGAGTACCGCGGCGATCTCGGCATCGCGCTGTCGGACGTGGTCGGCCTGGATGCGTTCCTGCGCGATTTCGATCTGTACTTCTGCAAGCTGTTCGACGGCATGCGCCACGATTCCGGCGATCCGTTCGAGTGGGGCGAGCGGATCCTGGCGCACCTGCAGCGACACCGGGTGGATCCGCGCAGCAAGATCCTGGTGTTCAGCGACGGGCTGGACATCGACAAGGTGATGCGGCTGTACGCGCATTTCCGCGACCGCTGCATGCTGGCGTTCGGCGTCGGCACGCATCTGACCAACGACCTGGGCCTGGTGCCGCTGCAGATCGTGATCAAGATGGTCCGCTGCAACGGTCAGCCGGTGGCCAAGCTCAGCGACTCGCCCGGCAAGACCCTGTGCGACGACCCCGCCTATCTGGCCTACCTGCGGCAGGTGTTCCAGGTGCCGGCCGAGGAGCAGCCCTGAGCCGGGAATGGCCGGCCCGTGCGCGCCGACCGCTGGCGGCCGGGCAGCGGTCGCATTTCGGGATGCGAGGGCTTTGCTGTGAAGAAAGAGTGAGATACACTGCATTGCAAAGTGAGAACTGTGTCGCAATAGTGACGGTCACCAACGGCCGGGCTGAGGCGCCACAGCCGCTACGCCGTTGTCGTTCCGTCCCTGGCCAGAGACTTCCTCGATGAGCGTTCACGCGTTGCAGAGCCATTACCGCACCCACGCCTGTTCGCGGCAGTGGCGCGGTTTTCTGCGCGCGTTGGCCGAGGAATTCGCCGCCGAACTGGGCGCCGAGGACCTGGCCCTGCTGATGGCGCGCATCGGCCGCCGCTTCGCGGTCGAGCACCCGGTCGGCGCCTGCAGCACCCTGCAGGAACTGGAGGACGCGGCCAACCGCGTCTGGGACCGGCTGGAATGGGGCTACGCGCGCTTCGAGGAGCACGCCGACCGCGTCGAGTTGCTGCACGCCGGCTCGCCGCTGCACATCGGCCTGGCCGGGCAGGCCAGCGGTGCCGACGGGTTCCTGGAGGGGGTATATCAGGCATGGTTCGTGCAGGTGGGGATGTCATCCGGCCTGGGCGTGCGTGCGTTGTCGTCCGGGAACGAAGACCTGCGGCGTTTGGTGCTGGCCAGGGCCGGCTGAGCGCGGCGGTAGCGACCGATTATTTTCAGATCGTCATGAGGGGCGTCATGTCCAAGAAGTCCAAGCAGACGGGTGCCGAAACCGGCGACGACGTCTCCAGCCTGTTCGCCAAGCTCGGCAGCAGCGGTGCCACCGCGTACCAGGATTTCTCCGCCGACCGGCTCAGCGCCGCCGAACCGGCCGCCGCGCCGCCAGCGGCGCCTGCCGCTCCGTTGCCTGCCGCGCCGGCGCCGGTGTTGTCGGTGGTACGCGCCGCGATCGAGCCCAGGCCGGCCGCACCGGTGCCTGCTGCGACGTTGCCGATGACGCCCGCCGCAGCGGCGGCGGCTGCGCCGGCTGCCGGCACGGCCGCCGCGACCGGCACGCCGCTGCAGCAGCTGTTCCAGCGCCTGCTCGAGGTCGGCCGCGAGGCCACCGTGCCGGCGCCGGGCGGACCGCTCAAGCGTTTCTTGAATCGTTGATGTCACGCGGCGCCTGCGGGCGCCGCACCTGTTTGCCGTCGCCGCGCGGTGGGGAAGACCGCGCGCCGACCTCCTCCCCTTGTTAGGAATCGCCGATGAGCGCTGCCTCCGCGTCGCGTGCCGCGCGCCCGCTGCATGTCCTGGCCAATTGGTCGCTATGGCTGCTGGGCGCCGTGTTGCTGGTCTTCGTCGTCGCCATTCCGATGGATGTGCCGCAGCAACTGCTGTTCTCGCTGGTGGTGTTCGCCGCGGCCATGCTGCTGCGGCGCAGCGGCAGCCGCCTGGCGATCCTGGTGATGATGGCGCTGTCGCTGGCGGTGTCCTCGCGCTACATCTGGTGGCGGCTGACCCAGACCGTGGGCATGAGCAGCCCGATCGACCTGAGCCTGGGCCTGGGCCTGCTGCTGGCCGAACTGTACGCGTTCGTGATCCTGGCGCTGGGCTACTTCCAGGTGCTGTGGCCGCTCAACCGGCGGCCGCTGCCGCTGCCGGCCGACCAGCAGCAATGGCCCAGCGTTGATCTGTTCATTCCCACCTACAACGAACCGCTGTCGGTGGTGCGCTCGACCATCCTCGCTGCCAGCGTGATGGACTGGCCGGCCGACAAGCTCAACATCTACCTGCTCGACGACGGCCGCCGCGAGGAGTTCCGCGCGTTCTGCGCGCAGGTCGGCATCCACTACGTCACCCGCACCAACAACTTCCACGCCAAGGCCGGCAACATCAACGCCGCGCTGAAGAAGTCCAGCGGCGAGTACGTGGCGATCTTCGACTGCGACCACATCCCCACGCGCTCGTTCCTGCAGGTGGCGATGGGCTGGTTCCTGCGCGACGCCAAGCTGGCGGTGGTGCAGATGCCGCACTACTTCTTCTCGGCCGATCCGTTCGAGCGCAATCTCGGCAACCACGGCAAGGTGCCCAACGAGGGCGAGCTGTTCTACGGCCTGCTGCAGGACGGCAACGACCAGTGGGACGCCACCTTCTTCTGCGGTTCGTGCACGGTGATCAAGCGCAAGCCGCTGGAGGAAGTGGGCGGAGTGGCGGTGGAGACCGTCACCGAGGACGCGCACACCGCGCTGAAGCTGCACCGCCGCGGCTACCGCAGCGCCTACATCGCAGTGCCGCAGGCCGCCGGCCTGGCCACCGAGAGCCTGTCCGGCCACGTCGCCCAGCGCATCCGCTGGGCGCGCGGCATGGCGCAGATCGCGCGGCTGGACAACCCGCTGCTGGGCAAGGGCCTGCGCCTGTCGCAGCGGCTGTGCTACGCCAACGCGATGCTGCACTTCTTCTACGGGTTGCCGCGTATCGTCTACCTCACCGCGCCGCTGGCCTTCCTGTTCTTCGGCGCGCACGTCATCCACGCCTCGGCGCTGATGATCCTGGCCTACGCGCTGCCGCACATCCTGCAGGCCAACCTGACCAACCTGCGCACCCAGGGCAAGTTCCGCCACCTGCTGTGGAACGAGGTCTACGAGACCACCCTGGCCTGGTACATCCTGCGCCCGACGCTGGTGGCGCTGTTCAATCCCAAGCTCGGCAAGTTCAACGTCACCCCCAAGGGCGGCCTGGTGCCGCGCAGTTACTTCGACGGACAGATCGCCAAGCCGTATCTGTTCCTGCTGGTGCTCAACCTGGCCGGCCTGGCTGCGGGCGTGATGCGCCTGCTCAGCGTGCAGGCCGGCGGCGAGGCGCAGACGATCTGGTTCAACCTGGCCTGGACCGCCTACAACGTGCTGTTGCTCGGCGCCACCATCGCCACCGCCAGCGAGATGCGCCAGGTGCGCCGCTCGCACCGCGTGCCGCTGGACATCCCGGCCACGCTGCACCTGGCCGATGGCCGCGAACTGGATTGCCGCACGGTCAACTTCTCCACCGGCGGCATGGCGCTGCGCCTGCTCGCGCCGGTGCCGGTGGAGCCGGACCTGCCGGTGGAGATCGCGCTGCCGCAGCGCGGCAGTTCCAAGCGCCTGCCGGCGATGGTGCGCCACGACCGCGACGGCGAAATCAGCATCCAGTTCCGGCCGATGTCGATCGAGCAGGAGCGCTGGCTGGTGGCCTGCACCTTCGCCCGCGCCGACATCTGGGTGTCGCAGTGGGGCCGCCACGACCGCGACCGCTTCTGGGTGTCGCTGGGGCGCGTGTTCGCGGCGAGCATGCGCGGCTTCAAGCGCCTCGGCCAGCACGTCGCCAGCAGCGCGCGCAGCGGCTGGCGCGGCCGCACCGCCGGCGAGGAGGCTGCGCCGTGAGTCGTCGTTACGTCGTGTCGCGTTCCTTCCTCTCTCTCACTTCCCTCCGGTTGCCGTCGATGCGTCTACCCGCCCTGGCTGCGTGCTGTCTCACGGTCCTCTCCGGCCTCGCCCTGGCCCAGGAGCCGACCCTTCCCGCCACCGCACCGGCGCCCGCCGACGCCGCGACCGCCACGCCGCAGCCGTCGCCGGCCGAACGCGAGCGCTCGGCCACGCTCAAGCAACTGGGTGTGGACTACGAGATGACCCTGCGCGGCATCCAGGGCAGCGCCGGTATCGCCTTCAGCACCCGCACCGACGAAGTGGTGCAGGCGGCGAACCTGCACCTGGTCTACAGCTACTCGCCCGCGCTGCTGCCGGACCTGTCGCATCTGAAGGTCAGCGTCAACGGCGTCACCGTGGCGACCCTGCCGGTCAGCCGCGAGAACGCCGGCAGGCTGCAGCAGAGCGACGTGCCGATCGATCCGCGCCTGATCAGCGACTACAACCGGCTGAACCTGCAGTTGATCGGCCACTACACCCGCGACTGCGAGGATCCGGACCACACCAGCCTGTGGGCCAACATCGATCCGGCCACGCGGCTGTCGCTGACCGCCACGCCGCTGGTGCTGCGCAACGACCTGGCGCTGCTGCCGGTGCCGTTCTACGACAAGCGCGATACGCGCCGCCTGGAACTGCCGTTCGTGTTCCCGCAGCGCCCGGACTTGGCCACGCTGCGCAGCGCCGGCATCGTCGCCTCCTGGTTCGGCGCGCAGGCCGGCTACCGCGGCGCCGCGTTCGGCGTGTCCATCGGCGACGTGCCGGCCACCGGCAATGCGGTGCTGTTCGCCACCGCCGCGACCCTGCCGGCGGAGTTGGCGGCGACCCAGGCCGGCCTGAGCGAGATCGCCGGCCCGACCCTGGCGATGATCGCCAACCCGCGCGATGCCACCGGCAAGCTGCTGCTGGTGCTGGGCCGCGACGACAACGACCTGCAGCAGGCCGCCACCGCGCTGAGCCTGGGCACGCCGTTCAATGGCCCGGTGGCACGCATCGGCGAACTCAAGCAGGCGCAGCCGCGCAAGCCCTACGACGCGCCGAACTGGATCTCCAGCGATCGGCCGGTGCGCTTCGGCGACCTGGTGGCGCAGACCTCGCAACTGAACGTCAGCGGCTACCACCCCGACCTGATCCGGGTCGGCCTGCAGCTGCCGCCGGACCTGTTCGTGTGGCAGCGCGACGGCATCCCGGTCAACCTGCGCTACCGCTACACGGTGCCGGAGACGCAGAACAAGTCCGCGCTCAACGTCAGCATCAACGACGCCTTCGTCACCACGCTGCCGCTGACCGGCCACGCCTACGCCGAGTCGCTGCCGCTGCGCTGGTGGCACGAACTCTCGCCCAAGGGCGCGATGCCGGTGGAGCAGCAACTGCTGCTGCCGACCGGGCCGTTCTCGGCCAACAGTCAGCTGCGTTTCCATTTCTTCTTCGACCGCCCGCAGGCGCAGGCGTGCAAGAACACCTTCCCCGACGTGTCCGGCGCGATCGATGCCGACTCCAGCGTGGACCTGCGCTCGTTCCATCACTACATGGCGATGCCGAACCTGGCCGCGTTCGGCAATGCAGGTTTCCCGTTCACGCGCCTGGCCGACCTGTCCGAGTCCACCGTGGTGGTGCCGGACGAGATCGGCGACCAGGACATGGCCAACCTGCTGACGCTGCTCGGCCGGCTCGGCGCGTCCACCGGCTACCCGGCGCTGCGGGTGACCCTGATCCATGCCGCCGAGGTCGACAAGCACGCCGACAGCGACCTGCTGGTGTTCGGCAGCCTGCGCTCGCAGCCGCTGTTCCAGCGCTGGAGCGCGGCCCTGCCGATCGGCGACGGCGCCAGCGGCCGGCGCTTCTCGATGAGCGACTGGGTGCTCGACAAGCTGCCCGGGTTCCTCTCGTTCGACGCGCGCCGCACCGATCTGCCGACCACCGCCGAGGTCGCGGTGAAGCCGGCGCCCGGCGATGTGGTGCTGATGGGCTTCCAGTCGCCGCTGAAGGCCGGGCGCAGCGTGGTCGCGCTGCTGGCCGAGGATCCGGCCAGCGTCGAGGACTTCTTCGACGCCTGGCTGGAGCCGGCCACGCTGAAGGACTTCCAGGGCAGCGTGGTGCTGCTGCAGAAGGGCAAGGTGCGCAGCCTGGCCGGCAACCAGACCTACTACGTCGGCCACCTGCCGCTGCCGACCTGGGCGCGCTGGTACTTCTCGCAGCATCCGCTGCTGCTCGGCCTGGCGGTGGTGGTGCTGAGCGTGCTGCTGGCGCTGGCTGCGCGCGTGGTGCTGCGCCGGCATTCGGCGGCGCGGCTGCAGGAAGGGCAGTGAACGCACACACCGGCCAACGCCGGCGCCTGCTCGGCGGCCTGCTCGCCGCCGGTACGGCGACGCTGCTGCCGCCGGCGCGCGCCGCGCTGGCGGTGGCGCCGGCCTGCGCGCCGTGGCGCGAGTGGACCGCATTCGTCGCCAAGCATCTCGATGCCAGCGGGCGGGTGATCGATTTCCAGCACGCCGACCAGCGCAGCACCTCCGAAGGCCAGTCCTACGCGCTGTTCTTCGCGCTGGTGGCCAACGACCAAGTGCTGTTCGAGCGCGTGCTCGGCTGGACCCGGCACAACCTGTGCGGCGGCCGCCCGCAGCAGGTGCTGCCGGCCTGGCTGTGGGGCCGCGCCAGCGACGGCAGCTGGCGTGTGCTCGACGGCAACAGCGCCAGCGACGCCGACCTGTGGATCGCCTACGTGCTGATCGAGGCCGGGCGCCTGTGGCAGCGGCCCGGCTACACCCAGGCCGGCCTGCAGATGCTGGCGCTGGTGCGGCGCACCGAGCTGGCCGAGCTGCCCGGGTTCGGCAGCATGCTGCTGCCGGCGGCCAAGGGCTTCGTCCAGCCGCAGCGCTGGACGCTCAATCCCAGCTACCTGCCGATCCAGTTGCTGCGGCGCTTCGCCGCGGTCGATCCGAAAGGGCCGTGGGCCGGCCTGGCCACGCGCAGCGCGCGGATGCTGCGCGACAGTGCGCCGGTCGGGTTCGCACCGGACTGGATCGCCTGGGACGGTCGCACCTTCGGCGTCGATCCGGACAAGGGCGCGATCGGCAGCTACGACGCGATCCGCGTGTACCTGTGGGCCGGCATGCTCGATGCCGCCGATCCGCTGCGCAAGACGCTGCTCGACGACCTGTCCGGCCCGCTGCAGCAATTGCGCGCACAGGGCCGCCTCGACGAGAAGATCGACACCCGCCAGGGCGTCGGCAACGGCCAGGCGCCGCCCGGCTTCGCCGCGGCGCTGCTGCCGTACCTGAGCGCGCTGCGCGAACCGGCGCTGCTCAAGGCGCAGGCGCAACGCATTCCCGCGCCCGGCGACACCGCCGCGGCCCGGCTTCCCTACTACGACCGGGTGCTGATCCTGTTCGGACGCGCCTGGCTCGACAACCGCTACCGCTTTTCCGCAGACGGCGCGCTGCAGCCCGCCTGGAGAACCCAATGCTCCGCATGAACCTCAAGCCCCTGTACCTGGCCGGCATGATCGACCTGTGCCTGCTCGCCGGCAGCGCGCAGGCGCAGAACGCCGGCGCCACCCAGCAACTGGTCAGCCAGGGCAACTACTGGCACGACCAGGGCCGCGACGATCTCGCCGCCGACGCCTGGCGCAAGTTGCTGCAGGTCGATCCGAACCAGCCCGACGCGCTGCTCGGCCTGGCCCAGATCGACCTGGCGCAGGGCCGTCAGACCGATGCGCGCAAGCGCCTGGCACAGCTGCAGAAGGCGCATCCGCAGGCGCCGCAGACCCAGCGCCTGGCGATGTCGATCGGCGGCACCGGCGACAACGCCGACCTGCGTAACGCACGCCGCGCCGCCGCCGCCGGCCGTTACGTGGACGCGGTGCGCGCCTACCAGGCACTGTTCGACGGCAAGGGCCCGCCGGACTCGCTGGCGCTGGAGTACTACCAGGCGCTGGCCGGCACCCCGCAAGGTTGGGACGGCGCCCGCGACGGCCTGCGCCGCCTGGCCGCCGCGCAGCCGGACAACACCGCCGCGGCGCTGGCACTGGCGCAGGTGCTGACCTACCGCGAACCGTCGCGGCGCGAGGGCATCGCCCAGCTCGCCACGCTGAGCAAGCGCACCGATGTCGCCGGCCCGGCCCGCGCCGCCTGGCGCCAGGCCCTGCTGTGGCTCAACGCTGGCCTTTCCGATGCGCCGCTCTACCAGGCGTTCCTGGCCGCCAATCCGAACGATGCCGAGGTGGCCAAGAAGGCCGCGCAACTGCAGGAACGCCGCGCGCAAGGCGGCGGGGATCCGGCCGGCGAACAGCTGGGCGAGGGCTTCAAGGCGCTCAACGCCGGCAACCTGGCCCTGGCCGAGCAGCGCTTCGCGCAGGTGCTGCGCGCGCGTCCGCGCGATGCCGAGGCGCTCGGCGGGCTGGGCTCGGTGCGGCTGCGCCAGCAGCGTTTCGGCGAAGCGCAGGAACTGCTGCGCCCGGCCGCGGCCGCCAACGGCAAGTGGCGCAGCGCGCTGGACAGCGCGCGCTACTGGCTGCAGTTGCAGCAGGCGCAGGCCGCGCGCACCCGCGGCGACACCGACGCCGCGCTGCGCCTGGTCCAGCAGGCGGTCAAGCTCAAGCCCGAGGAAGCTGCCGGCTACGCGCTGCTGGGCGATCTGCAGTCGGCCAGCGATGCCGCCGCCGCCGAAAAGAGCTACCGCGAGGCGCTGCGCCTGCACGCCGACGATGCCGGCGCGCTGCAGGGCCTGATCGCCCTGTACAGCCGCCAGGGCCGTGCCAACGAGGCCAGTGCCTTGTTCGCCAGGCTCAGCCCGGCGCAGCGCCAGCAGGCCGGCGGCGAGTCGGCATTGAAAGCCAACCTGCAGCGCGCCCGCGCGCAGCAGGCGCTTGAGGCCGGCGACACCGTCACCGCGCAGAGCGAGCTGGAGAAGGCGATGGTCGACAACCCGGGCGACCCGTGGGTGCGGCTGGACCTGGCGCGGCTGTACCAGCAGGCCGGGCGTCCCGACCAGGCGCGCAGCGTCATGGACGGCCTGCTCGCGGTGCATGGCGACATGCCCGAGGCGCTGTACGCCAATGCGCTGCTGGCGCAGGAACGCGGCGACTGGGCCGGCGCCTACGCCAGCCTGGAGCGCATCCCGGCCAGTGCGCGCACCGCCGAGATGAGCGCGCTGCGCAACACCGCCTGGGTGGAACAGCAGGCGGCCCAGGCGCGCCTGCTGCAACAGCAGGGCCGCGGCGGCGAAGCGCAGTTGCTGCTCGGCCGCACCGAGGCCGCGTTGGGCGAGGCGCTGGAGCAGCCGGCGCTGCTGGCGGCGATGGCCGGCGCCTACGCCGACATCGGCAGCAACCAGCGCGCGCTGACCCTGGCGCAGCGCCTGGTCGCGCAGAACCCCTCCACCGAAGCGCGCCTGCAGTACGCCGGCGTGCTGCTGCGCGCGCACCAGGACGCCGAACTGGCCGCCACCCTGCGCCAGTTGCGCGACAGCGAGATGAGCGCCGAACAGCAGCGCCGCTACCAGGCGCTGCGCAGCGGCTACGTGCTGCGCCAGGTCGATGCGCTGCGCGAACTCGGCAACCTCGAAGCCGCCTACGACGCGCTGGCGCCGCTGCTGGCGCAGCAAAACCAGGATCCGCAGGCGGTGGCCGCGCTGGCGCGGCTGTACGCCGCTGCCGGCGATCAGCGCCAGGCGCTGGTGCTGTACCAGCAGCAACTGCAGCAGTCGCCCAACGACCTGGACACGCTGATCGCCGCGGCCAACACCGCCGCCGCGCTGCGCGACCTGCACAGCGCCGAGGACTACCTGCAGCGCGCGCTGGCGCAGGCGCCGGATTCGCCGCAGGTGCTTGCCGCTGCCGGGCGCGTGTACCGCAGCGCCGGCAAGAACCGCAAAGCCGAGAGCTATTTCCGTGCCGCGCTGGCGGCGCAGGCGCGCCAATCCGGCCAGTACGACAACGGTCTGCCGGCCGCCAACGGCCCGGCGTCCTACGCCGCGGCCGGGCGCCCGCTCAATCCGTTCGCCGGCATGAACGGACGCATGCCGCGTAGCGCCGCGGTAGTGTCCGACAGCCTCGGCGGCGGCGTGCCGGCCCCGGCCTACGCGGCGTCCGCGCTGCCGGCGTCCGCGCCGGCGATGAGCGCCGGCGACGACCTGCCGCCGCCGGCCAGCGCCAGCGCTGCGGGCGTGGCCCTGGCCGCGTTGCCGGTGCCGGGCCAGCGCGCCACCACCACCCGCACCGCGCCGCGCGCGCTGCCCGACGAGGACGGGCTGCTGGCCGCCGCGCCGCGCACGTCCCTGCGCCAGCCGGCCGCGCCGGCCACCGCCGCCGGTGGTTCCAGCGTGCTCGACGAACTGCGCGAGGTGCAGGCCGAGAACAGCGACAGCCTCGCCACCGGCGCCAGCTACCGCGCTCGCGACGGCGAGGCCGGTCTGGGCCGGCTGCGCGATCTGGAAGTGCCGCTGCACGGCGAATTCGCGGTGGGCGAGGGCAAGCTGCAGGTCGACGTCACCCCGACCCTGCTCGACGCCGGCACGCTCGGCACCGACTACGCCACCGCCAGCCGCTTCGGCGCCGGCCCCGCCGCGGCGATGGGCGATGCCCTGGCCGCCGACCGCACGCCGATCGACAGCCTGGTCGGCAGCGACCTGTACCAACTGCTGCTCACCGAGGGCAACAGCAACGCCACCCGCAACGCGCTGCGCACCTACGCGGTCAACAGCGGGCTGTACAACAAGCTGTTCAACGACACCGACCCGGCGCTGACCAACGCGCAGCGCGAAGCAGCGGCGCTGCAGGCGCTGTACGCCGAACCGCTGTCGGCGTTCCTGCTCGGCAACACCGCCGCCGACACCGCGATCGGCACGCTGGCCAGCGCCATCCTCGGCGATGCCTCGCGCAGCGCCGATCTCAGCACCGCCGACATCGCCCGCTTCCGTAACCTCGCCGCCAACCCCACTGCCGCGGCGCTGACCCCGGCCGGCTTCAGCCAGGCGCTGTACACCATGGCCGCCAACGGCAACGGCGCGCGGCGCATGGACCAGGACGCGCGCGGCGTCGGCATGGCGGTGACCTACAAGAACGGCGGCTTCAGCGCCGACTTGGGCAGCACCCCGGTCGGCTTCCCCGAGCGCCGCATCGTCGGCGGCGTCGGCTATCGCGGCCAGGCCGGCGACAACCTCACCTATTCGGGCGAGGTGTTCCGGCGCGCGGTCAGCGACAGCCTGCTGTCCTTCGGCGGCGTCGACGACGGCCGCACCGGGCTCGGCTGGGGCGGCGTGACCAGCAACGGCCTGCGCCTGTCGGCCACCCTCGACAACGGCCTGCTCGGCGGCTACGCCAGCGCCAGTGCCGACCGCCTGGTCGGCCGCAACGTCGCCAGCAACGACCACCGCCAGGTCGACCTGGGCGTGTACGTGCACGCGCTGGACACCGAGAACCAGTCGCTGACCGCCGGCCTCAACCTGACCGCGATGCAGTACGACAAGAACCTGGGCGGCTACACCTACGGCCAGGGCGGCTACTTCAGCCCGCAGGACTACGTGGACCTGGGCTTCCCGGTGCACTGGAGCGGGCGCACCGCCGGGCGCACGGTCAACTGGAGCGTGGACGCCAGCGTCGGCGTGCAGCACTTCCGCAGCGACGACAGCCCGTACTTCCCGACCAGCGCGCAGATGCAGCAGGCCGCCTACGACGCCGCCTCGCTGGCCGCGCTGCTGGGGCTGACCGACCGCTACGTCGCGCCGGTCTACGCCGGGCAGAGCAAGACCGGCATGTCCTACAACATCGCCGGCGCGGCGGAGTGGCAGATCGCCCCGCAACTGTTCCTGGGCGGCCGCCTGCTGCTGAACAACGCCCGCGACTACACCCAGTTCAGCACCAACCTCTACGTGCGCTTCGTGCTCGACCGGCTCGGCGCCGGCCTCGGCCGCCGCCCGCAGGTGCTGGCTTCGCCGTACGTGCCGGAGTAGGACGCGCGCCGCGCGGAGACCGGCGCAGGCGTCAACTGTCGTACAGCCGCGACAAGCGACGCCGAAACCCGACTGACACCCTCCGTCGTCGGGACTGAAGTCCCTCCCACAAGGATGCCCAGCGCATCCCTGCGGGAGCGACGTCAGGCGGGCGTCACATGTGCACATCCATCTCGGCGAATGGCCCACGGCGCTGCGGAACCACGTGTGACGGAACGCGCGATTGTTGGCTGGGTGAACTGTGGGAGGGACTTCAGTCCCGACGCATTGCGCCATCGGCAAGCGCGCCACGTCGCGCGTCGCGGCTGCAGGACAGTTCACGCCTGCAGAATTTGGCCGGCCCTTCGCCGCAACACGGGGATTGCACGGCGGCGGGCCTTAGTTGGGGCACGGTACATCGCCGCCCCGCTGCACGCGCCGCCGGCACGGCGGATAATCGCGGCCATCCCCGCACAGGAGTCCGCCATGATCCGCGACATCATCCGCATGGGCGACCCGCGTCTGCTGCGCCAGGCGCCGCCAGTCACCGACTTCGACAGCGCGCAACTGCATGCGCTGGTGGCCGACATGTTCGAGACCATGGATGCCGCGCGCGGCGTCGGCCTGGCCGCGCCGCAGATCGCGGTGGACCTGCAGTTGATGGTGTTCGGCTTCGAGCGCAGCGCGCGCTATCCGGACGCGCCGCCGGTGCCGCGCACCGCCCTGGCCAACGTGGAGATCGAGCCGCTGTCCGACGACCTGGAGGACGGCTGGGAAGGCTGCCTGTCCATTCCCGGGCTGCGTGCGGTGATTCCGCGCTACCGGCACATCCGCTACCGCGGCGTGCTGCCCGACGGCACCCCGCTGCAACGCGACGCCGAGGGTTTCCACGCCCGGGTGGTGCAGCACGAGCACGACCACTTGATCGGCCGGCTATATCCCTCGCGCATCCGCGACTTCGACAAGTTCGGCTTCGAGGACGTGCTGTCGTACGATCTGTAGCACAGGACCGACGTGCTTTTCGTAGGAGCGGCTTCAGCCGCGACCGGGCGTTACCGGTAACGCCTCGGTCGCGGCTGAAGCCGCTCCTACGAATGCCATCACGGACATCACCCAAAACGCACACGGCCCGCGCGAAGCGGGCCGTGGCGGGTGCTGCGAGAAACGCGCTGCGGCTTACTTCAGCGCCTTGAAGCGCAGGCGCTTGGGGCCGGCGTCGTCGCCCATGCGGCGCTTCTTGTCTTCCTCGTACTCGCGGTAGTTGCCCTGGAAGAACTCCACGTGCGAATCGCCCTCGAAGGCGAGGATGTGGGTGGCGATGCGGTCCAGGAACCAGCGATCGTGCGAGATCACGAAGGTGTTGCCCGGGAACTCCAGCAGCGCGTCTTCCAGCGCGCGCAGGGTCTCGATGTCCAGATCGTTGGACGGTTCGTCGAGCAGCAGCACGTTGCCGCCCTGCAGCAGGGTCTTGGCCATGTGCAGGCGGCCGCGCTCGCCGCCGGACAGCGAGCCGACCATCTTCTGCTGGTCCTGGCCCTTGAAGTTGAAGCGGCCGATGTAGGCGCGCGACTGGATCTCCACGCCGTTGATGTTGAGGATGTCCAGGCCGCCGGAAATCTCCTGGAACACGTTGTGGTTGCCTTCCAGCTTGTCGCGGCTCTGGTCCACGTACGACAGCTGCACGGTCGGGCCGACCACGATCTCGCCCGAATCCGGCTTCTCCTGCCCGGTGATCATCTTGAACAGGGTCGACTTGCCGGCGCCATTGGGGCCGATGATGCCGACGATGGCGCCCGGCGGGATGATCATCGACAGGTTGTCGATCAGCAGGCGGTCGCCGAACTTCTTGGAGACGTTCTTGAACTCCATCACCGAGTTGCCCAGGCGCTCGCCCGGTGGGATGAAGATTTCGTTGGTCTCGTTGCGCTTCTGGTAGTCGACCGACTGCAGTTCGTCCAGGCGCGCCAGACGCGCCTTGCCCTTGGAGCGGCCGCCCTTGGCGTTCTGCCGGGCCCACTCCAGTTCCTTCTGGATCGCCTTCTGCCGCGCCTTTTCCTGGTTCTCTTCCTGCTTCAGGCGCTCGTCCTTCTGCATCAGCCATTCGGTGTAGTTGCCCTTCCACGGAATGCCGCGGCCGCGGTCCAGTTCCAGGATCCACTCGGCGGCGTTGTCGAGGAAGTAGCGATCGTGGGTGACCGCGACCACGGTGCCGGTGTAGCGCGCCAGGAACTGCTCCAGCCACTCCACCGACTCGGCGTCGAGGTGGTTGGTGGGTTCGTCGAGCAGCAGCATGTCCGGCTTCTGCAGCAGCAGCCGGCACAGCGCCACGCGGCGCTTCTCGCCGCCGGACAGGTTGGCGATCTTGGCGTCCCACGGCGGCAGCCGCAGCGCGTCGGCGGCCACGTCGAGCTGGTTTTCCAGGGTGTGCGCGTCGCCAGCGGCCAGAATCGCCTCCAGGCGTTCCTGTTCCTTGGCCAGCGCGTCGAAATCGGCGCCTTCCTCGGCATAGGCGGCGTACACCGCTTCCAGTGCGGCCTGTGCCTGCAGCACTTCGCCCACGCCTTCCTCGACCGATTCGCGCACGGTCTTGTTCGGATCCAGTTCCGGCTCCTGCGCCAGGTAGCCGACCTTGGTGCCGGGCTGCGGACGCGCCTCGCCTTCGAAATCGGTGTCCACGCCGGCCATGATCTTCAGCACGGTGGACTTGCCGGCGCCGTTGAGGCCGAGCAGGCCGATCTTGGCGCCGGGGAAGAAGGACAGCGAGATGTCCTTGATGATCTGGCGCTTGGGCGGCACGGTCTTACTGACCCGGTTCATGGTGTAGATGTATTGCGACATGGCAGCTCCAAAGGCGCAGGGCGCCCGCCGGCCGGCAGCCGGAGGGCGTCGAAAGGGATGACGGATTATAGCCGGACGGCCGCCGGCAATCGTTGCCGCGGTTGCGCCAGCGCACGCGCTGGCGGTGCTGCGCGGGCTATTCGGCGATCGGCGGCAGTGCCGCGGTCGACGCCGTCGACGATGCGCCGGCGCGGCGCTGCCGGCGCAGGTAGAACAGCGCGCAGAGCACCAGCAGCAGCATCGCCAGCCACTCGCTGTGCAGGGCCGCCTGCATCGCGGCCAGGCTGCCGCCGCCGTGGGCGTGCGCGTAGATCGCGCCCAGTGCCGCTGGCCCCAGGCCCATGGCCGCCTGCAGGATGGTGGAGAGCATGGCGCTGCCGGCGCCGGCATGCTCGGTGGGCACCTGCGACAGGCCGATGCGGTAGAAGCTGGCCACGATCCAGGCCTGGCCGGCACCGATCAGCGCCGTCGCCGGCGCCAGGTTGCCCGCGCCCGGATGCGGCCACACCGCGTGCAGCGTCCAGCTCAGCGCCAGCAGGCCCAGCATCTGCACCACGCAGCCCAGCAACAGCGTCGGCAGCGGGCCGCAGCGCGTCGCCACGCGGGCGCTGACCAGCGCGGAGGCGAAGTAGGCCGCCCCCAGCACGATGAAGGCATTGCCCGACTGCAGCGGCGACAGCCCGGCGCCGGTCTGCAGCGTCAGCGCCAGCACGAACATGAAGCCGCTCCAGCAGGTGAAGAACACCCCGCCCACCAGCAGTGCGAAGCGCACGCTGGGCAGCCGCAGCAGGGCCGGCGGCAGCAGCGGCGTGCGCCCGCGGCGTTCCTGCCACAGTTCGACCCGGGCCAGCGCCACCAGCAGCGGCAGGCACGCGGCTAGCACCGCCAGGCACGCCGGCGGCCAGTGCAGGGAAGGGCCCAGCGCCAACGGCAGCAGCAGGCAGGCCAGGAACAGCCCCAGCAGCCCGGCGCCGGCCAGGTCGGGCGGCATCCGCCGTGCCGCGCGGGTCTCCGGCACCGCGCGCAGGCAGGCCAGCGCCAGCAGGCAGAACGGCAGGTTGATCAGGAACACGCTGCGCCAGCCGGAGCCGCCGATGTTGGCGCTGACCAGCGATCCGCCAAGCACCTGGCCGATGACGAAGGCGATGCCGCCCAACGAGCCGTACAGCGCCAACGCCCGGGCGTGCGCCTTGCCGTGCAGGCTGACGTGGATGGTGGCGAGGATCTGCGGCACCGCCAGCGCCGCCCCCAGGCCCTGCAGGATGCGGCCGGCCAGCAGCGCTCCTACCGAACCGGCAACGCCGCACAGCAACGAGGCCAGGCCGAACAGCAGCACGCCCGCGCCGAACACGCGGCGCCGGCCGAGGTTGTCGCCGAGCCGGCCGCCCGCCGCCAGGCCCACCGCGAAGGCGACGCCGTAGACGGCCACGATCAGTTCCAGTTGAGTCGCCGACGCATGCAGCGTGTGCGCGATCGAGCCGAGCGCCACGTTGAGGATGGAGAAGTCGATCAGCGGCAGCATCTGCCCGATCAGCAGGATGCCCAGGCCGCGGCGGCTCAGGGTGGGGACGCTGGCGGACATGGCGGAAGCGGGGGAGGTGGGCGTGGTCATGGCGCGCAGTATGGGCAGTCGATAAACTGGTACAAGGACTCATTTATCCTGGTACTGACAGTGCCTCCCTGGCCGTCCCGAGCGGCGTCTCAGGCGGGGCGGGACACGGCGGCGCGGCGTGCGCCGCGACCTGACGCTGGATCGTTCGGTACTGGCAGACAACGACGCGGAGAAGACGATGCAACTGGACCTCGCGCATTCCACCCCCACGCCGCAGCGGGCCGCCGCAGCGGCCGCGTCCGGCCCGGCCCTGGCCAGCGAGCGCGCCCGCGCGCTGGGCGCCTTCCTGCGCGCCCGCCGCGAGAGCCTGGACCCGGCGCGGCTGGCGCTGCCGCGCGGCGGCAGGCGGCGCACCCCTGGCCTGCGCCGCGAGGAAGTGGCCTTGCTCGCCGATGTCGGCGTCACCTGGTACACCTGGCTGGAACAGGGGCGCCCGGTCCGCGCCTCGGCGCGCGTGCTGACCGCCATCGCCCGCGCCCTGCAGTGTTCGGAGGTCGAAACCGCGCACGTGCTGGCGCTGGCGGGGGTGGGCGAGACCACGGCCCTGGCGCCGCCGCCGTGCCAGCGCCTGACCGGCACCGGGCGCATGCTGCTCGATCAGCTCGGGCCGTGGCCGGCGATGCTGCAGACCCCGCGCTTCGACATCCTCGGCGCCAACCCGGCCTTCGAGCGGCTGATGGGGGTGACCCTGGCCGACCTGGCGGATGCCGATCGCAACTGCGTCTATCAGGCCTTCACCAATCCGCGCTGGCGCGACGCGCTGCTCGACCGCCAGGACGTGCTGCAGCACATGGTGGCGATGTTGCGCGCGGCGATGGCCGAGCACCTGGGCGAGCCGGAATGGGAGGCCTTGCTGGCGCGCTACCGCGCCGCCTCGTCCGAATTCGACGCGCTGTGGCGGCAGCGGCGCGAGGTGCGCGGCGTGGAGAACCAGCTCAAGCGCTTCCGCCATCCGCAGGAAGGCGAACTGCGCCTGCAGCAGGTCAACTGGTGGTCGGCGCCGCGTAACGGCAACCGCCTGGTGGTCTATTTGCCAGCCGATGACACAGCGCAGGCCGCGCTGTTGCGCCTACACGCGCAGGCCGCAAGTACCGATGGATGAACGCTTTCTTAGCCCTATCGGCAAAGCTGAATACGTAACCGATTCCAGCAGGAGGCGGTTCAGACGGCAAGGCTCTAAATGCAATCGCCACACCACGTGACGGAGCTGCCATGAACATGAAACGCCTTGCCACAATTGCCCTCTCGTCCGCGCTGGCGCTGGGTTTCATGGCGCCATCCGCGTTCGCCTGGGGTCCGGGCGGCCCGGGCCCGGGCTGGGGCCCGCCGGGTCCTCCGGGACCGCCGCCCCCGCCGGGACCGGGTCCGCGCGACCACGGCTGGTACGACCGCGGTTACCGCGACGCCGACCGCGATCGCGACTGGCGCGACCGCGAGCGCGACCGCCGCGATGCCCGTCGCGCCTACGACCGCGGCTACCGCGACGGTTATCGCAACGGTCCCGACGTCGTCTACTACCGTCCGGGCCCGCCGCGCTGGGCGCGCGGCCAGCGCTACTACGGCCCGAACTACGTGGTCTACGACTACGACCGCTACCAGGTCCGGCGCCCGCCATACGGCTACCGCTGGGTGCGCGACGACACCGGCAACCTGCTGCTGGTCGCCGTCGCCACCGGCATCATCGCCGACCTGGTGCTCAGCGGCCGCTGAGCCCCGCCGCAGCACTGCCGGACGGCCTCCTTCGGGAGGCCGTTCGCGTTTTGGTTCGCCCTCGGGCGCGCGCGGGGCTTAAACTAGTCGTCTGCCTTCTGTCCATGCCCCCGGAGACCCGATGTTCCCGCGCGACGCCCGCATCGAAACCTACGATCCCGAACTGGCCCGCGCCATCGCCGCCGAAGCCGGCCGCCAGGAAGACCATGTCGAGCTGATCGCCAGCGAGAACTACTGCAGCCCGCGCGTCATGGAAGCGCAGGGCAGCCAGCTGACCAACAAGTACGCCGAAGGCTATCCGGGCAAGCGCTACTACGGCGGCTGCGAATTCGTCGACGTCGCCGAGCAACTGGCCATCGACCGGGTCAAGCAGCTGTTCGGCGCCGACTACGCCAACGTGCAGCCGCACAGCGGCTCGCAGGCCAACCAGGCGGTGTACTTCGCGCTGCTGCAGCCGGGCGACACCATCCTCGGCATGTCGCTGGCGCACGGCGGCCACCTGACCCACGGCGCCAAGGTCAACGCCTCCGGCAAGCTGTTCAACGCCGTGCAGTACGGCGTCAACGACCAGGGCCTGATCGACTACGACGAGGTCGAGCGCCTGGCCCTGGAACACAAGCCGAAGATGGTGGTGGCGGGTTTCTCCGCGTACTCGCAGGTCATCGACTGGGCGCGCTTCCGCGCCATCGCCGACAAGGTCGGCGCGTACTTCTTCGTGGACATGGCGCACGTGGCCGGCCTGGTTGCCGCCGGCGTGTATCCGACCCCGCTGCCGCACGCGCACGTGGTCACCTCCACCACCCACAAGACCCTGCGCGGCCCGCGCGGCGGCATCATCGTCGCCAGCGCAGCCGGTGCTGGCGACACGCTCGAGGACCTGTCCAAGAAGCTGCAATCGATCGTGTTCCCCGGCATCCAGGGCGGCCCGCTGATGCACGTGATCGCGGCCAAGGCGGTGGCGTTCAAGGAAGCGCTGGAGCCGGAGTTCACCAGCTACCAGCAGCAGGTGGTGAAGAACGCGCAGGCCATGGCCAAGACCCTGATCGCGCGCGGCTATAAGATCGTCTCCGGCGGCACCGAAAACCACCTGATGCTGGTGGACATGATCGGCCGCGACGTCTCCGGCAAGGACGCGGAAGCGGCGCTGGGCAAGGCCCACATCACCGTCAACAAGAATTCGGTGCCCAACGACCCGCGCTCGCCGTTCGTGACCTCCGGCCTGCGCCTGGGTACCCCGGCCATCACCACCCGCGGCTACCTGGAGCAGGACTGCGTCGACCTGGCCAACTGGATCGCCGACGTGCTCGACGCCCCGGCCGACGACGCCGTGCTGGCGCGCGTGCGTGACGCGGTGACCGCGCAGTGCCGCAAGTATCCGGTGTATGGCTGAAAAACGGGAATGGGGAATGGAGAATCGGGAATGGTCAGACGCGCTACGCTTGCGCTGTTGACGTTCCCATTCCCCATTCCCGTCTCCCCATTCCCGGCGCCCTGAATGCACTGCCCCTTCTGCCAGCACACCGATACCCGGGTGATCGATTCGCGCGTGTCCGAGGATGGCGCGACGATCCGCCGGCGTCGCGAGTGCGAGGCTTGCGGCGAGCGCTTCAGTACGCTGGAGACGATCGAGCTCAAGCTGCCGACGGTGATCAAGAGCGACGGCGGCCGCGAGGCGTTCGATGCGCGCAAGTTGCGCACCAGCTTCGACCGCGCGCTGCAGAAGCGGCCGGTGGCCGAGGAGCAGATCGAGGCGGCGGTGCGCGCAGTGGTGCACCAGTTGCGCATGTCCGGTGAGCGCGAACTGCCCTCGATCCGGGTCGGCGAGTACGTGATGGCCGAGCTGCGCAAGCTCGACCACGTCGGCTACGTGCGCTTCGCCTCGGTGTACCGCAGCTTCCAGGACGTGGCCGATTTCCGCGAGGAGATCGAGAAGCTCGAGCGCGAATTGCCGGTCGGCAGCGAGCAGTTGCCGCTGCTGGACCTGGTGCGCGCGGCCAAGCCGGGCGACAAGACCGGCAAGCGCTGAGCGCATGCGCATCGTCTGTCTGGCCGAGGCCGCGCAGCACATCCCGGCGCTGGCGCAGGAGCATCTGCACGCCTTCGGTCCCCTGTTGCCGGAATGGAACGTGGTGGAGGCCGAGGCCGACCTGCGCAGCCACCGCGACGAACGCCGCATCCCCACCAGCTGGATCGCCCTGGACGGCGAGGACTGGCTGGGGTCGGTGAGCCTGCTGCAGAACGACGACGCGCGCATCCGCCAGTTTTCGCCGTGGCTGGCGACGCTGTACGTGCGGCCGCAGGCACGCGGTGCCGGCGTCGGCGCCGCCCTGGTCGCGCACTGCGTGCAGGCCGCCGCGGGCTTCGGCGTGCAGTGGCTGTACCTGTATTGCGAGCCGGTGCTGGTGCCGTTCTACGAGCGCCTGGGCTGGCAGCGCCACGCCGACCTGCCGCTGGGGCCGCTGCAGATCGTGGTGATGCGCATCGACGCCGGCGGCGCTGCCGCATGAGCGATCCGCAGGCGCGCGGCTTTTCCGCCGACGACCATCGCTGGATGGCGCAGGCGCTGCGCCTGGCCGAGCGCGGCGCCTACACCACGCGGCCCAATCCGATGGTCGGTTGCGTGATCGTGCGCGACGGCGCGGTGGTGGGCGAGGGCTTCCACCAGCGTGCCGGCGGGCCGCACGCGGAGGTGTTCGCGCTGCGCGCCGCCGGCGAACGCGCCCGCGGCGCCACCGCCTACGTGACCCTGGAGCCATGCGCGCACTACGGCCGCACCCCGCCGTGCGCGCTGGCGCTGATCGAGGCCGAGGTGGCGCGGGTGGTGGCGGCGATGGCCGACCCGTTCCCGCAGGTCAACGGCGGCGGCTTCGCACTGCTGCGCGAAGCCGGCATCGCGGTGCAATCCGGGTTGATGCAAGCGCAGGCGCGCGCGCTCAACCGGGGCTTCCTGTCGCGGGTGGAGCGTGGCCGACCGTGGCTGCGGATCAAGCTCGGTGCCAGCCTGGACGGACGCACCGCCCTGGCCAGCGGCGAATCGAAATGGATCACCGGCGCGGCGGCGCGCCAGGACGTGCAGCATTGGCGCGCCCGCGCCGGCGCCATCCTCACCGGCGCCGGCACCGTGCTGGCCGACGACCCGGCGCTGACCGTGCGCCTGGATGCGGCGACCGAGGCGATGCCGCCGCTGCGCGTGGTGCTGGACGCGCAACTGCGCAGCCTGGCCCAGGCCAAGGTCCGCGACGGCAGCGCACCGACCCTGTACCTGCATGCACCGGACTGCGTGCCGCCGACGCTGGATCACGCGACCTTCGCCGCCGTGCCGCTGCACGACGGGCGCTGCGACCTGCATGCGGCGCTGCGCCTGCTCGGCGAACGCGGCATCAACGAGGTCCAGGTCGAAGCGGGGGCGACGCTGAGCGGCGCGTTGCTGCGCGCCGGCCTGGTCGATGAGTTGCTGGTGTACATGGCGCCGCTGCTGCTCGGCGATACTGCCCGCCCGCTGCTGGCCGGGCTCGGCATCGAGACCATGGCCCAGCGGGTGCCGCTGCAGCTCGCGGACATCGTGCAACTGGGGCAGGACCTGCGCTTGCGCTATGTCCCGGTAGCGGACTGAGTTCGCCAACGAAACGCATCAACGCAAAGGGCACGCCGGCGGTGTGTGCCGGCGTGCCCTTTGTGCGCAAAGCGCCAGGTCTTGGATCAGAAGCTGGCGCGCACGCCGACCTTGTACTGGCTGGCGTCATCGATGTATTGGAATTCGCCGACCATGCCCCAGGTGCGCGTGAAGTTGATCTGGCCACCGAGGGTGCCGACGAACTTGCCTTCGTCGGCATCGCTGCCGTCGATGTAGCCGGCCTTGATCCAGGCTTCGGTCCGCGGCGAAGGCTTGCCGCGCAACCCGAGATTGACGGCACCCAGGGTGCTGGAATCGGAGCCGCGGGCGAGACGCACGCCGTCCTCGCGCAGGTCGGCTTCGGCCTTGACCCGCAGCACGCTGGCGTCTGCGATGAAGTCCACCCGCTCGGTCATTTCCTGCCGGTAGCCGATGCCCAGGTTGGCCTGCTGCACGGTCACCTTGGCGGTGTACACCTCGGACAGGACGAAGTCCTCGCTGGCGCGCTGGTAGCCGGCGAACACATACGCCGGCTCGGCGATCTGCCAGGAGCCGCGCAGGTAGCCGCCGTTGATGTCCTCGGAGGACGCGTTGACGTTGATCTCGGTGCGGTTCCAGCCGCCTTCGACATAGTTGTAGCTCAGGCCCTCGGCCGACACAGCAAAGGGTGCGGCCGCCAACAGGGCAGCCAGGATCAGGGTGTTGCGCATGGGTGGTGCTCTCCGAATGAATGGCAGTGTCGGTGCCCGTTGCAGGGCGGACACGGGCGACGTCGCTGTCGCCTTGCGCATTTTAACAAATATTTCACATTGCTGTCTTGGGGGCGGGCATGCCGCGCGATGCAGTGTCCTGTCCCGATCGACAGTGCGGGCCGGGCCCGCCTGACCACGCCTGCTAGAATGCGCAGGCCGGTTCGCCGGCGACCACAAACGTCTTCAGGGCGGGGTGCGATTCCCCACCGGCGGTAGGTGCGTTCGCGCACGAGCCCGCGAGCGCTTCCCGGCGCAGGCGCGATGCGCCGGCTCGGGAAGGTCAGCAGATCCGGTGCGATGCCGGGGCCGACGGTATAGTCCGGATGAAAGAAGACGGCCTTCGCGCAGCCTTGCGGCTGTGCGCGTGCCTGTTTGCCTTGTGGCGTTTTTCGCTCACCCCATTGCGAGAAACGTAGCTATGTTCACCGGAATCATCGAAGGCGTCGGCCACCTCGCCGCACGCCAGCCGCAGGGCGGCGATCTCCGCTTCACCTTCGCCACCGGCAGTCTGCCGTTCGCCGACGTGCGCCTGGGCGAGAGCATCGCGGTCAATGGCGTGTGCCTGACCGTGATCGCCTTCGACGCGGCGGCGTTCCAGGCCGACGCCTCCACCGAAACCCTGGCGCTGACCACGCTCGGCCGCCTGGCCGAGGGCGCGGTGCTGAACCTGGAGCGGGCGATGCGTCCCAGCGACCGCCTCGGCGGGCACCTGGTCAGCGGCCATGTCGACGGCCTCGGTGAGGTGCTGTCGATCCACGACGACGCGCGCGCGCAGCGCTGGCGCTTCGCCGCGCCGGCGTCGCTGCTGCGCTACATCGCCAAGAAGGGTTCGATCTGCGTGGACGGGGTCAGCCTCACCGTCAATGAAGTCGACGCGCAAGGCTTCGAGGTCGCGCTGATTCCGCACACCGTGGCGCACACCGCGTTCGCGCACACCGCGGTCGGTGCCGCGGTGAACCTGGAGATCGACCTGGTCGCGCGCTACGTCGAACGCCTGCTGCAGGGCCGCCAGGACTGATCCTGGCCGCGTCCGGCCGTCCGCCTATCCGCCACGCTGCGCCGCTGTCCGCGGCGCGCGCGGCATCCTCCGTCTTTCCGCGAGTTCCCGCATGTCGCCTTCCGTTACCCCGAGCCTGAATTTCGCTTCCGTCCCCGAGCTGCTGGAAGAACTCCGCGCCGGCCGCATGGTGGTCATCGTCGACGACGAGGACCGCGAAAACGAGGGCGACCTGATCATGGCCGCCGAGCTGGTCAAGCCTTCGGACATCAACTTCATGGTCACCCACGCGCGCGGCCTGGTGTGCCTGTCGCTGACCCGCGAGCGTTGCGCGCAGTTGGGCCTGGCGCCGATGGTCCAGCGCAACACCGCGCAGTTCCATACCAACTTCACCGTCAGCATCGAGGCCGCCGAGGGCGTGACCACCGGCATCTCCGCCTACGACCGCGCCCACACCGTGCGCACGGCGGTCAAGCCGGACGCCAAGCCGCACGACCTCAGCCAGCCCGGCCACATCTTCCCGCTGATCGCCCAGCCGGGCGGGGTGCTGACCCGCGCCGGCCATACCGAGGCCGCCAGCGACCTGCCGATGCTGGCGGGGCTGGAGCCGGCCGGCGTGCTGGTGGAGGTGCTCAACCCCGACGGCAGCATGGCGCGGCGTCCGCAACTGGAGGAGTTCGCCCGCACCCACGGCTTGAAGATGGGCTCGATCGCCGACCTGATCGCCTACCGCCTGGCCACCGAACACACCGTCGAGCGCATCGACGAGCGGCCGATCGACACCGAGTTCGGCGGCTTCACCCTGGTCACCTACCGCGACCGCATCGCCCACGACCTGCACTTCGCCCTGGTCCGCGGCACCCCGGACGCCGAGACGCCGACCCTGGTGCGGGTGCAGGTGGAGAATCCGCTGGCCGACCTGCTGCACTGGCGCCGCGACGACTTCGGCGTGGCCGCCAGCGACGCTTTGCGCGCGATCGCCGCCGCCGAGCGCGGGGTGATGGTGGTGCTGTCGGCGCCGCGCGACAGCGAGGCGCTGCTGGCGCGGCTGCGCGCGCAACCGGAGGCGGCGCACGGCAAGGACGTGGGCCAGTGGCGGCGCAACGGCGCCGGCAGCCAGATCCTGGCCGACCTGGGCCTGGGCAAGCTGCGCGTGCTCGGTACGCCGCGCCGGCAGGTCGGCCTGGCCGGGTTCGGGTTGGAGGTGGTGGAGCACGTGGAGCCGGGAATCGGGATTCGGGACTCGGGAATCGGTAAAAGCTGATCCCGCGCGATTCCTGCCATTGGCGCTGAGGCGGCCTTCTGCACGGTCGCTTGGGGCGCTTTCCGGGGCGCGGCCCCACCGCCTGCTAAACTCTCCCACCCCCTCAAGCTGCCACCGCCATGTCCCACTACGAAGGCGACCTCCGCACTCCCGAGTCGGCGCGTTTCGCGATCATCGCCAGCCGCTGGAACGCCCGCATCACCGACGTGCTGGTCGCCGGCGCGCGGCAGAGCCTGGCCGGCAACGGCATCGCCGAGGACGCGGTGGACGTGATCCGCGTACCGGGCGCGTGGGAACTGCCGCTGGTCGCCGCACGGCTGGCCGCGGCTGGCAAGCATGCCGCGATCATCGCGCTGGGCTGCGTGATCCGGGGCGATACCCGTCACTACGAACACGTCGCCGACGGCTGCGCCGAGGGCCTGCTGCGGGTCTCGCTGGACTTCCGCATCCCGGTGCTCAACGGCGTGCTCGCGGTGGAGCAGGTCGAGGACGCCGAGGCGCGCGCTGGCGGCAGCCACGGCAACAAGGGCGAGGAAGCGGCGCTGGGCGCGCTGGAGATGGTCAACCTGCTGGAGCTGCTGCCGTGAACAAACCCGCTGGCCACAAGCACCACCCACGCCGCGACGGCGTCGATCCGGTCCTGCGTTCGCGTGCGCGCCGGCGTGCGCTGCAGGCGATCTACGCCTGGCAGATCTCCGGCGGCAACGCCCAGCACGTGATCGCCCAGTTCGCGCACGAGCAGGCGCACGAGATCGCCGACCTGGTGTACTTCGAGAACCTGGTCGAAGGCGTGCTCAAGCACCGCGCCGAACTGGACGAAGCCCTGGTCGGCTACCTGGACCGCACGGTCGAGGAAGTGGACGCGATCGAACGCGCGGTGCTGCGCCTGGCCGCCTACGAACTGCTGTACCGCATGGACGTGCCGTACCGCGTGGTGATCAACGAAGCAATCGAGACCGCCAAGCGCTTCGGTTCCGAACACGGCCACACCTACGTCAACGGCGTCCTCGACCGCGCCGCGCTGCAGTGGCGCGCGGTGGAGTCGGGGGGCTGAGGGGCTGGGAATGGGGAAACGGGAATGGGGAATGGCAAAAGCAACTGCCTTCCCCTCCGAGATCGCCGGCGCGCCGGTTGTTGCTCCTGCTTTTCCCATTCCCGATTCCCTTTTCCCCATTCCTAGCCCCCAATGCCCGAATTCGATCTGATCGAGCGCCTGCGTGCGCGCAGCCGGGCGCGTGACGACCTGCCGCTGGGCATCGGCGACGATGCGGCCTTGCTGCTGCCGCCGGCGGGGGAGTTGCTGGCGATCACCACCGATACGCTCAATGCCGGGGTGCATTTCCCGGCCGAGACCGCGGCCGCCGACATCGGCTGGAAGACCTTGGCGGTGAATCTGTCCGACCTGGCGGCGATGGGCGCGCAGCCGCGCTGGTGCACGCTGTCGCTGTCGTTGCCGCAGGTCGACATGGCCTGGGTCGATGCGTTCGCCGAGGGCTTCTTCGCCCTGGCCGACGCGCACGGCATCGGCCTGGCCGGCGGCGACACCACGCGCGGGCCGCTGGCCTTGTCGGTCACCGCCATCGGCAGCGTGCCGGCGACGGCGGCGCTGCGCCGCGATGCCGCACAACCGGGCGACGCGGTCTGGGTGACCGGCCAGCCGGGCGAGGCCGCCGCGGCGCTGGCGCTGTGGCAGGCCGGCCGCCTGGACGTGACCGCGCCGGCCGCCGATCCCCTGCACGAACGCCTGCGCCAGCGCCTGCTGCGGCCGACGCCGCGGGTGCAGGCCGGCTTGCGCCTGCGCGGCCTGGCGCGGGCCTGCGTGGACGTCTCCGACGGCCTGCTGGCCGACCTAGAGCACATTTGTGCGCGCAGCGGCGTCGGCGCCGAACTGGACCTGGCCGCGCTGCCGGCGGTCGCCGCCCCGGCCGACGCGGACCCTGCGCAGGTGCACGCCTGGCAACTGGGCGGCGGCGACGACTACGAACTGTGCTTCACCGCCGACCCGGCGCAGCGCGCGGCGATCGCGCAGGCGCTGCAGGCGGTCGGGGTGACGGCGACGCCGATCGGGCGCATCGTCGCCCGCCGTGGCATCGTGGTGCGCGGTGCCGACGGCCAACCATGGCAACCGCCGCGCAGCGGCTACCAGCACTTTCTGAGCTGAGCCGCGTGGCCTGGGCGCGCGCCGGCCACGGGCCGCGGCGCCAGCCCGTTTGGGCCGCCCGCCAAGGTCCTTCCATACCGTGCCGCACTGCGGCGTGAATATCGCCCGTACCCGGTGGTACGGTCCGCCTGCCCGGCCCCACGTCGAGCGCTTGTCACCGTTCTGGCATTACCGTTCCGGCAGCCGGCCATCCCGGTCCGGCGCCGCTTGGGAGGCAGTCCATGCGCATGTCCGTGTCACGTCGCATCGCCCTTGGCGCGATGTTGCTGGTGTTCTCCGCCGCCGCGGCTGCGGCCGGCTTCACCAAGCAGTACCAGAGCATTTCCAGTTTCGATGGCACCAAGCTCGGCGCGCTCGTCCTGGTGCCGCAAGGGCAGGGGCCAGGGCCGTTCCCGCTGGTGGTGATGCCGGCCAGCTGGTCGCTGCCCAACCTGGAGTACGTGGGCCGCGCCAGCGAACTGGCCAACGACGGCTACGTGGTGGTGAGCTACACCTCGCGCGGCTTCTGGGATTCGCAGGGGCTGATAGACATCGCCGGCGCACCGACGGTGGAGGACGTCAGCGCGGTGATCGACTGGGCGCTGGCCAACACCCCGGCCGATGCCAAGGCGATCGGCGTGTCGGGCATCTCCTACGGCGCCGGCACCAGCCTGCTCGCCGCCGCGCGCGACCCGCGGATCAAGGCGGTGGCCGCGCTCAGCGGCTGGGCCGACCTGCAGGCCTCGCTGTACGCCAACAGCACGGTCAGCCAGCAGGGCGTGGGTCTGCTGGTCGCCGCCGGGGTCGCCACCGGTCGGCCCGGTCCGGACCTGGCGCGGATCACCGCACACGTGGCGGTGGGCGACTACGACGGCGCGGTGCAGGGCTTCCTGCCCAAGGCGGCCGAACGCGGGGTGATCAACGAGGTACAGGCGCTCAACCGCAACGGCCCGGCGGTGCTGATGGCCAATGCGTTCAACGACGGTCTGTTCCCGCCGAACCAGTACATAGACCTGTACAACCGGTTGAGCGTGCCCAAGCACCTGATGTTCAGCCAGGGCGACCACGCCACCGCCGAACTGCCGGGCGCGCTGGGCCTGCCGAACCAGGTGTATACCGAGGCCACGCGCTGGTTCGACCGCTATCTGAAGGGCCGCGACAACGGCGTGGACCGCGAAGCGCCGGTGCAGCTGTCGACCGTCGGCGGCACCTGGCTCAGCTATGCCGACTGGAACAGCGTGCAGGCCGGCGCCACCCGCTACGGCCTGACCGGTCCCAGCGGCCTGTTGCTGCCGACCGGGTCGCTGACCGGCGGCAACAGCAGCGGCTGGAACTACCGCATCGCCACCGACGTGCCGACGCTGGCCGATTCCGGCGTGGTGATGGTCAGTGGTCTGTTGCAGGGCCTCGGCCAGCCGGTGACCACCTCGATTCCGCTGGTCAGCCGGGTGGGCGCCGCGGTGTGGAGCGGTCCGGTGTTGTCCAGCGACAAGCGCTTGGCCGGCGCGCCGTCGTTGCGGCTGACGGTGACCCCGAGCCAATCCAACGTGTCGCTGTTCGCCTATCTCTACAGCATGGACAGCGCGGGGTCGGCGCAATTACTGAGCCATGTGCCGTACACCCTGCGCAATGCGACGCCCGGCACGCCGGTGACCCTCGACCTGGCGCTGCAGGCGGCCGCGGCCGAGATCCAGGCTGGGCGTCGCCTGGTGCTGGTGGTGGATACCACCGATCCGCGCTACACCTCGGCCAGCCGCTTCGGCGGCACCGTGAGCTTCAGCTCGCCGGCGGCAACGCCGTCGTTCTTGAGTGTGCCGTTGCACTGAGGCAGTTGGCGTTTCCCTTCTCCCTTTGGGAGAAGGTGCCCCGCAGGGGCGGATGAGGGTACGGGCGCAGCCTCGCATAGCCAGATCAGCGTGGCGCTTCGCTTTCCGGACCCTCACCCCAACCCCTCTCCCGGCGGGAGAGGGGCTTCGCTTCTCCCTTCTCCCCGCGGGAGAAGGTGCCCCGCAGGGGCGGATGAGGGTACGGGCGCAGCCTCGCATAGGCAGATCAGCGTGGCGCTTCGCTCGCCGGACCCTCACCCCAACCCCTCTCCCGGTGGGAGAGGGGCTTCGCTGCTCCCTTCTCCCGTTGGGAGAAGGTGCACCGCAGGGGCGGATGAGGGTACGGCACCACGCATCGCCAAACAGCGCGCACGCCACTTCCCATTTCGCGCACGAATTTACGCAGCTTTTATTCGAACCAGCGTGCGCTTTGCAACGAAGATATTCGGCGATTCCTATACTTTCCGCGCTGACGACAGGGGTGTTTGCGTGGAATCGATGGCTGCAATCTTGAGCGTGTCGCCGCCCGCAACGGTCGTGTATGGACGCGGCGTATCGCATCCGGCGACGGCGCAACACTCTGGTCTCCGTACCGGGCGACGCGACACGCCGCGCGCAGCGCGACGCCTCCATGGTTGCCGCAGCGCGTTGCAGCATCCGCCCCCACACAGTCGCGCGCGTTCGCTGCACGCGCATTGACCCGCTGACGCCGCCGCCGCGGCGCCGCATTCCAGCTCTCATCCCGCGATACGCCACCAGGCGCATCGCCTGCGATAGCGCGTGCGCGTGACGCGTCGCGCTGTCGTTGTTTCCCTCCACCCGAAGAAGGACGGCTCCTCGCGAGCTGAGAATCCGATGTCCATGAAGCTCCACCCCCTGTTCCTGTCCCTGGCTGCGCTGTGCGCTGGCCCCGCCGCTGCCGCTGGTCTGGCGGCGCCGGTGTCCGATGCGCTGCCGGCAGCGGCGCAGGACGTCGCTGCGCCACCGCTGGCGCGCAGTGCCGATTGCGCCAATGGCTTCTTCTCGCGCCTGGCCTCGGCCTATCGCGAGGATGCGCAGCCGGCCGATCCCGATGGGCCGACGCCGGCGCGCCGCGGCCTGCCGGCGCCGTTCTCCTCGCCGCCGTTCCCGTCGGCCGAATGGCAGCTTGGCGCGGTCGACTACCCGGTCGGGGTGCCCAACGAGAATGCGCAGTATCCGGTGGAGAAGGCGCTGGCCTGCACACGCGTGGGGCAGTGGATGCAGCGCAACCGCATCGAGCTGTACGGCTGGATCAATCCCTCGCTCAACGCCAGCACGTCCTCGCGCAGCAACTATCCGCTGTCCTACTCCACGCGGCCCAACCGCGGCGAGTTCAACCAGGCGCTGATCCGCCTGCAGCGCGTGCCGGACACGGTGCAGACCGATCATGTCGACTGGGGCTTCCACCTCGACGACCTGTACGGCTACGACTACCACTACACCACGATGAAGGGCGTCACCAGCGACCAGCTGCTGCACCACCCGCAGCCCAACAGCGCGCTCAACGGCAAGATCTACGGCAACGATCCGATGATCGCGCACGTGGACCTGTACCTGCCGTCGGTGGCGCAGGGCATGCTGGTCACGGTCGGTCGCTACCTCTCGCTGCCGGACATCGAGGCCCAGTTCTCGCCGAACAACTACCTGCTGACCCATTCGATCCTGTACACGGTCGATGCCTATACCAACATGGGCATCCTCACCACCACCAAGCTCAACGACCAGTGGACGCTGCAGCTCGGCGTGCACGGCGGCGACGATTCGGCGATCTGGGACGCGACCAGCCGCCTGAGTGCGCAGGCCTGCCTGCGCTGGGTCTCCAGGAGCAACGACGACATGCTGTATCCGTGCGTGGAGTCGTACAACAACGCCGCGCAGACCTACAACAATCTGCAGGAGTTCGTGCTGACCTGGGGCCACCGCTTCTCGCCGAAGGTGCACATGCTCACCGAGGCCTACCACATCTACGTGCGCGACCAGGCGCTGGCCACCGATCCGTCGCAGTCGCATGCGCCGACCGGGCGCCCCGGTTACGCGCTGGGCGAGGCGCCGGACTTCCCGCTGGGACGCAGCAGCGCCGATGCCATCGTCAACTACGTCAACATCCAGCTCGGCGCCTCGGACATGCTGGCGATCCGCAACGAGTTCGTGAACGACCACGACGGCCAGCGCACCGGTTTCGCCACGCGTTACTCCAGCCACACCATCGGCCTGACCCACTGGGTGTCGCAGGATCTGGAGATCCGCCCGGAGTTGCGCTACGAGCACGCCTACGATTTCCCCGCCTACGACGGCGGACATCGCAACCATCAGGCAACGGCGCTGATCGACGCGATCCTGCATTACTGAGGACGGCACGCGCGCTGCCGGCGCCGCACGGTTTTACGCAGAATTTATGCGCGCCGCGCGGCTTCGCCACGGAGAGTTTATGGCGGCGGCTTCGATAATGCCGGCCTGGGCCAGAAGGCCTGTCCGACCCGGTGTCCGTCGCTGTGTTGCGCTTCCCTTCTGCCGCCGTGCGCGTCGCGCGCGTCGGCCTTCCCATGCGATTGCGGCCTGCCATGCGGCGGGCCGTCCCCTTGTTTCGGAGTTGAGACCATGAGCGGTTGGCTTTCGTTCGTTTGCGGCGTGGCGGTGATCGTCGCGGCCGGTTACCTGCTGTACGTGATCCTGCGCCCCGAAGATTTCTGAGCCGAGTGCCACTTCCATGATCGATACATTGCTTGTCTATGCGCTCGCGCTGCTGCTGGGTTGGCCGCTGGGCCTGTACCTGGCCAAGGTGATGCGCGGGGCGCCGATGCGCGGCGACGCGCTGTTCGGCTGGATCGAACGCCCGCTGTACCGCCTGCTCGGCACCGACCCGGCGCGCGGCATGCACTGGCGCGCCTACGCCGGTGCGTTCCTGGCCAGCAACCTGGTGCTGGGCGTGCTGGTGTTCGCGCTGTTCGTGACCCAGGCCTGGCTGCCGTTCAATCCCGATGCGGTGCCGAACATGCGCTGGGACGTGGCCCTGCACACCATGATCTCGTTCCTGACCAACACCGATCAGCAGCACTACTCCGGGCAGGCGCAGCTGTCGTACCTGTCGCAGGCGGTGGGCGTGGTCGGCCTGCAGTTCATCACTCCGATGATGGGCCTGGCGCTGGTGGCGGCAACGCTGCGCGGCCTGTTCGGTGGGCGAACGGTCGCACGCTCGGCCGATGCCCTATCGGCATCGGCCGCGACCGTGAGCGCCCGGCCAGGGATGACCGGGCCGGACGATCCGGAGCCGATGGCGTCGCGCCACGGACGGCTGCCTGCTGCGGCTAGCGTGGGATTGCAGCATCAGGCGATGCGCGAGGACGACGTCGATCTCGGCAATTACTGGGCCGATGTGATCCGTCCGACGCTGCGCTTCCTGCTGCCGCTGTGCCTGCTGTGGACGCTGCTGCTGACCCAGCAGGGCGTGCCCTCGACGCTGGCCGCCGGTCCGGTCGCCACGCCGCTGGACGCCAGTGCCGGGCAGCAGACGCAGAAGATCCCGCTCGGCCCGGTCGCGGCGATGGTGGCGATCAAGCAGCTCGGCACCAATGGCGGCGGCTGGTACGGCCCCAACAGCGCGATGGCGCTGGAGAATCCCACGCCGTTCTCCAACCTGCTCGAGATGCTGGGCATCGTGCTGATCCCGGTGGCGGTGGCGTTCATGGTCGGCCCGTTCACCGGGCGCCGCAAGTTCACCGCGCTGGTGTTCGGCAGCATGCTGGTGATGTCGCTGGCGTCCACCGCGCTGTCGATGTGGGCCGAAGGCAATGCCGCCAGCACCGCCAGCGCCGCACTGATGGAAGGCAAGGAAGTGCGCCTGGGCGTGGATAGCTCGGCGGCGTGGTCGTCGCTGACCACGCAGACCTCCAACGGCTCGGTCAACGCCATGCACGATTCGCTGGCGCCGCTGACCGGCGGCGTGGCGATGGTCAACATGCTGATCAACGCGATCTGGGGCGGCATCGGCTGCGGCCTGCAGCAGTTCCTGGTGTATCTGCTGCTGAGCGTGTTCCTGGCCGGCCTGATGACCGGGCGCACTCCGGAGTTGTTCGGGCGCAAGATCGAAGCACCGGAAGTGCGCCTGCTGGCGCTGCTGATCCTGTTGCAGCCGCTGGTGCTGCTCGGCTTCACCGCGGTGACCCTGGCGCTGCCGGCCTCGATGTCGGCGACCTCCAATCCCGGCTTCCACGGCATCAGCCAGGTGTTCTACGAGTACACCTCGGCGTTCGCCAACAACGGTTCCGGTTTCGAGGGGCTGGGCGACGGCATTCCGTGGTGGAACCTGAGCTGTGCCGCGGTGCTGCTGCTGGGCCGCTATCCGGCGCTGATCGTGCCGCTGATCGTGGCCGCGCAACTGGCGCGCAAGCGGGTGGCGCCGGAAACCGGCGGCAGCCTGCAGGTGGAAACCCCGACCTTCGCGCTGACCCTGATCGCGGTCATCGTGATCCTGACTGTTCTGCAATTCACGCCGGCCCTGGTGTTGGGACCGATCGCCGATCACCTGACCCTGGCCGCGCACTGAGACGACGACGATGAGCACCCCGCACCAATCTTCTTCCGTGGCCTCCGCACCGGCACGCCGGCCCGGGCTGTTCGACGCCGCCGCGCTGCGTGCGGCGCTGCGCGACAGCGTGCTGAAGCTGTCGCCGCGGCATCTGCTGGGCAGCCCGGTGATGGCCGTGGTCTTCGCCGGCACCCTGCTGTCGGCACTGATCACCGTGGCCGGCCAAGGCCCGGCCGGCTTCGGCTGGGCGGTGACCGCGATCCTGCTGGTCACCGTGTTGTTCGGCAACTTCGCCGAGGCGGTGGCCGAGGCGCGTGGCCGCGGCCAGGCCGCCTCGCTGCGGCGCGCACGCAAGGACCTGGTGGCGCGCCGGGTCGCCAGCGTGCGCCTGGACGGCGAGACCAGCGTGCCCGCCGCCGAACTGCGTCCGGGCGACCTGGTGGTGGTCTCGGCCGGCGAACTGATCCCCGCCGACGGCGAGATCGTGCACGGCCTGGCCACCATCAACGAGGCCGCGGTCACCGGCGAATCGGCACCGGTACTGCGCGAGGCCGGCACCGATCGCTCCGGCGTCATCGGCGGCACCAAGGTGCTGTCCGACGAGATCCTGGTGAAGGTCACCGCCGAGCCGGGCCACAGCTTCCTGGATCGCATGATCGCGCTGGTGGAAGGCGCCAACCGGCAGAAGACGCCGAACGAGATCGCGCTGACCATGCTGCTGGCGGCGATGACCCTGACCTTCCTGATCGTGGTCGCTTCGCTGCCGGCGATCGCCGCCTTCGTCGGCGTCAAGGTGGACCCGCTGCTGCTGATCGCGCTGCTGGTGTGCCTGATTCCGACCACCATCGGCGGCCTGCTGCCGGCGATCGGCATCGCCGGCATGAACCGTGCGCTGTCGGCCAACGTGCTGGCCAAGTCCGGCAAGGCGGTGGAAGTGGCCGGTGACGTCGATGTGCTGCTGCTGGACAAGACCGGCACCATCACCCACGGCGATCGTCAGGCCACCGCGTTCCATGCGGTCAGCGGCGTGGACGTGGCGCAGCTGCGCGAGGCGGCGATGCTGTCGTCGCTGGCCGACCCGACCCCGGAAGGCAAGTCGATCGTGCGCCTGGCGCGCGAACAGGGCCTGCCGCCGGCCGATCCGGCCGGCGCCGAGTTCATCGCCTTCACCGCGCAGACCCGCATGTCCGGTGTCGATCTGCCGGCCAACGGCATGCAGCCGCCGCGGGCGATCCGCAAGGGCGCCGCCGATGCGCTGATCCGCCACGTCACCGCGCTGGGCGGTCAGGTGCCGGCGGAACTGAAGAGCCGGGTCGAGCAGGTCGCGCGCAGCGGCGCCACGCCGCTGGTGGTGGCCGAGGGCCGACACGTGCTGGGCGTGGTCGAGCTGTCGGACGTGGTCAAGCACGGCGTGCGCGAGAAGTTCGCGCGGCTGCGTGCGATGGGCGTCAAGACGGTGATGATCACCGGCGACAACCCGCTGACCGCTGCGGCCATCGCCGCCGAGGCCGGCGTCGACGACTACATCGCCGAGGCCACGCCGGAGGACAAGCTGGCGCGCATCCGCCAGGAGCAGGCCGGCGGACGCCTGGTGGCGATGGTCGGCGACGGCACCAACGACGCGCCGGCGCTGGCCCAGGCCGACGTCGGCCTGGCGATGAACTCCGGCACCCAGGCGGCCAAGGAGGCCGGCAACATGGTCGATCTGGATTCGGATCCGGCCAAGCTGCTGGCGGTGGTGGAAGTGGGCAAGCAGCAGCTGATCACCCGCGGCGCGCTGACCACCTTCTCGCTGGCCAACGATGTGTCCAAGTACTTCGCGATCCTGCCGGCGCTGTTCGCCGCCTCGATCCCGCAGATGGCCGCGCTGAACGTGATGCGCCTGTCCAGCCCGACCAACGCGGTACTGGCGGCGTTGATCTTCAACGCGCTGGTGATCCCGGCGCTGATCCCGCTGGCGCTGCGCGGCGTGCGCTTCACCCCGTCCTCGGCGACTTCGCTGCTGCGCCGGAACATGCTGATCTACGGCGTGGGCGGCGTGCTGCTGCCGTTCGTCGGGATCAAGGCCATCGACCTGCTGCTGGTGGCGCTGGGCTGACCCCGGCGCCGATCTTTACGCTCTTTCGGAATTGCCTCCATGACCGTGTCCTCCGTTTCCCCCCGCGAACCGATGCGCTGGCGCGCGGTGCTGGTGCTGCCGCTGCTGGTGCTCGGTTCCGCAGCGCTGTACTCGTTGTTGGCCACCGTGCTGGCCGGCGCGCTGTTCCCCGAGCAGGCCAACGGCAGCCTGCGCACCAAGGACGGCCGCGTGGTCGGCTCGGCGCTGGTGGCGCAGCCGTTCGCCGCCGCCGGCTATTTCCAGCCGCGTCCGTCCGGCGCCAAGTACGACCCGATGTCTGCCGCCGGCAGCAACCAGGCGCGCAGCAACCCCGACCTGCGCAAGCGCCTGGATGACACCCGCCAGGTGGTGGCCGCACGCGAGGGCATCGACCCGGCGCAGGTGCCGGACGATCTGATCACCCAGTCCGGCAGCGGCATGGACCCGGACATCAGCGTGGACGCGGCGCACATCCAAGTGGCGCGCGTGGCCGCCGCGCGCGGCCTGCCGCCGCAGACCGTCGCCGCCTTGGTCGCCGCCCAAACCCAGCCGCGCCAGTTCGGCGTGCTGGGGGAGCCGCGGGTGAACGTGCTGGCGCTGAATTTGGCCTTGGACGCGGCCGGGAATGGGGAAACGGGAATCGGGAATGGGAAGGAGCAAAAGCGGTAAGGCGCGCCGCGCTGTAGGCTTTGCGATTCCCCATTCCCAATTCCCCATTCCCAGCTCCAAATGCCCGACCCCCGCACCCAACAGGCCGACGCCCTGATCGGCGAACTGCAGCGCGAGCGCGGCGGGCGCCTGACCGTGTTCCTCGGCGCGGCGCCGGGGGTGGGCAAGACCTACGCGATGCTGTCGCGCGCGCGGCAGTTGCAGCAGCAGGGCAGCAAGCTGGTGGTCGGCGTGGTCGAGACCCACGGCCGCGCCGAGACCGCGGCGTTGCTGGAAGGCCTCACCGTGCAGCCGCGGCGGCGGCTGGAGTATCGCGGCCGGACCCTGGACGAGATGGACCTGGATGCGTTGCTGGCGCTGCGCCCGCCGCTGGTGCTGGTGGACGAACTGGCCCATCGCAACGCGCCCGGCAGCCGCCACGAGCGGCGCTGGCAGGACGTGCAGGAGCTGCTCGACGCCGGCATCGACGTCTACAGCACGGTCAACATCCAGCACCTGGAAAGCCTCAACGACGTGGTCCACCGCATCACCGGCGTGCGCGTCAGCGAGACCGTGCCCGATGCGATCTTCGACCGCCTGCGCGACATCGTGCTGGTCGACCTGCCGCCACGCGAGCTGATCGAACGCCTGCAGCAGGGCAAGGTCTACCTGCCCGAGCAGGCCGGGCAGGCGTTGCAGGCGTTCTTCTCGCCGTCGAACCTGGCCGCGCTGCGCGAGCTGGCGATGCAGACCGCCGCCGACCGCGTCGACAACGACCTGCGCGACGTGCAGGCCGCGCAGGGCCGCACCAGCGTCGCCCTGCGGCGCACGGTGATGGTGGCGATCGACGGGCGCGGCCAGTCCGACTACCTGGTGCGGGTGGCGCGGCGCCTGGCCGAGCGCCGCGGCGCGCCGTGGACCGTGGTCACCGTGCAGACCCAGGCGCAGCCGGATGCCGACTGGCAACTGGAGATCGACCGTGCGTTCGCTCTGGCGCGCCGGCTCGGCGGCGAGGCCGCGCTGCTGCACGGCGCCAACGTCGCCGACGCCTTGCTCGACCACGCCGCGCGCAGCGGCGTGTCCACCCTAGTGCTGGGCCGCACCCGCGAGCGCCCGCTGGCGCGCATGATCAACCGCACCCTGACCCAGCAACTGCTGCAACGCGGCGCGCACTACGAACTGGTGATCATCAGTTCGCCGGAAGCGCGCGCGCGGGCCCGGCGGCGCTGGCGCAGCCCGGCGCACTGGCTGTCGCGCGACGACCTGCTGTTCGCCACGGTGGCCTCGGCGCTGGCGGTGGTGGTCGCCTGGATCGCCGAAAGTTGGGTCGGCATCGACGACCTGTCGATGGTGTTCATCGTCGCGGTGGTGATGGTCGCGTCGAAGACGCGGATGACCGCGGCGGTGCTGGCGGCGCTGCTGAGTTTCTTCAGCTACAACTTCTTCTTTATCGAACCGCGCTTCACCTTCCAGATCGGCGCGCGCCAGGGCGTGGTCACGGTGCTGCTGTTCCTGGTCGCGGCCCTGGTCGCCGGGCGCCTGGCCTCGCGCCTGCGCATGCAGGTGCTGGCGCTGCGCGCGGTCAACGCACAGACCACCGCACTGCAGCGGCTGGGCCGCGAACTCACCAGTGCCGCCGACCTGGGGCAGGTGCTGGAGGCCGGCCGCCGCGCGCTCGCCGGCACCCTCGATGCCGAGGCCTGGCTGCGCCTGCAACCGCTGGAGCGCGCGCACGCCGAGGCCGACGACTACGCGCCGTCGATGGCCGCGGTGGACCGCAGCGCCGCCGATTGGGCGCAGCGCCACGGTCAGGCCACCGGGCGCTTCACCGACACCCTGGCCGGCGCGAGCTGGTGGTTCCTGCCGGTGCGCCACGAACGCGGCACCATCGGCGTGGTCGGCCTGCGCTTCGGCGCCGGTGTGCAGCGCCCGGGCCTGGAGCAGCAGCGCCTGGCCGAGGCGATGGTCGAGGACATCGGCCAGGCGGCGCTGCGCACGCGCCTGGTCGCCGACCTGGAAAGCGCGCGTGTCAGCGGCGAGACCGAGCGGCTGCGCTCGGCCCTGCTGTCCTCGGTCTCGCACGACCTGCGCTCGCCGCTGGCGGCGATGATCGGCGCGGCCAGCAGCCTGTCCAGCTACGGCAAGGCAATGGATGCGGAGGATCGCCGCAGCCTGCTCGAGACGATCCAACTGGAAGGCGAGCGCCTGGACCGCTACATCCAGAACCTGCTGGACATGACCCGGCTCGGCCACACCGGGCTGACCTTGAACCGCGACTGGATCGGCGTGGACGAATTGATCGGCTCGGCCGCGCGGCGCCTGCAGCGCTACCAGCCGCAGGTGCGCCTGGACATCGCCCTGGCCGCGGAGCTGCCGACGCTGTGGGTGCACCCGGCACTGGTCGAACAGGCGATCTTCAACGTGCTGGAGAACGCCGCCAAGTTCTCGCCGGCTGACGCGGCGATCCGCGTCGCCGCCGGCATGGTCGAGGGCCGCCTGCGCATCGACATCAGCGACCGCGGCCCGGGCATTCCCGAGGACGAGCGCGCGCGCATCTTCGACATGTTCTACAGCGTCGAGCGCGGCGACCGCGGCCGCCACGGCACCGGCCTGGGCCTGACCATCTGCCAGGGCATGATCGGCGCGCACGGCGGCAGCGTCGAGGCGTTGCCGGGCCCAGATGGCCGCGGCACCACGATCCGCATTACCCTGCCGCTCATCGAACCCGCCGCGCCGCCGTCCCGCCCCGATGCCGACTGAGTCCCACGCCGATCCGATTCCGCCGCCGCGCGTGCTGGTCATCGACGACGAGCCGCAGATCCGCCGTTTCCTCGACATCAGCCTGCGCGCGCAGGGCTACCGCGTGCTGCAGGCCGACACCGGCGCCGCCGGCCTGGCGCAACTGGCCGCGCACGGCGCCGAACTGGTGGTGCTGGACATCGGCCTGCCCGACCAGGACGGGCACAGCGTACTGCGCGAACTGCGGCAATGGTCGTCGGTGCCGGTGATCATGCTGACCGTGCGCGCCGGCGAGGACGAGAAGGTGCAGGCGCTGGACGCCGGCGCCAACGACTACGTGACCAAGCCATTCGGCGTGCAGGAACTGATGGCGCGCATCCGCGTGCTGCTGCGCATGCAGCCCGTCGCTGGCGAGGCCGAGCCGGTGTTCGACGACGGCCACCTGCACATCCACCTGGGCCTGCGCGAAGTGCGCCTGGACGGCGAGGCGCTGCCGCTCAGCCGCAAGGAGTACGCGCTGCTCGCGTTGCTGCTGCGGCACAGCGGCCGCGTGGTGACGCAGCCGCAACTGCTGCGCGAACTGTGGGGGCCCACTCATCAGGACGACACCCACTACCTGCGCATCCTGGTCGGCAAGCTGCGGCAGAAACTCGGCGACAGCGCCGTGGCCCCGCGCTACATCGCCACCGAGCCGGGCGTGGGGCTGCGCTTCATAGGGGTGCAGTGCCCGCCGGCGTGATGGGTCTGGTGGCCTTGCTTGGATCTCGTAGGAGCGGCTTTAGCCGCGACCGACGATTACCGGTGACGTCCGGTCGCGGCTGAAGCCGCTCCTACGGCGGCAACGCATGCCCTGGGAGCGGGTGGAAAGCGATAAACGAAAGAACAGATGACCGTGCGCTCCCATCCCATCGTGATCAACCCGGATCACTTCCTGCAAACGGAACGTGGTCGCGTGTGGACGCCGGAACGCAGCCAAGCAGCATGGCGGCAAAGCCACGACGCCCTGACGACGATCCTCGCCGGTCCGTGTGAACCTGCGGGAGCCTGGACGGTCGTGATCGTATGCGGCCTCCAGGGCGCGGGAAAGACCACATGGATTGCGCGGCAACCGGTGCGGCCATGCACCGTCTACTTCGACGCGGCCCTGCCGGGTGCCCGGCAGCGCGCGCCGATCGTCGCCATCGCGAAAGCGGCCGGTGCCAGGATCGAGGTCGTCTGGATCAAGGTCGCATTACCGATTGCGCTCGCGCGGAATCTACAGCGGCCAGCGGACGAACAGGTGCCGGAGTCGGCGATCCGGTCCGTGGCCAGCCTGTTCGAAGCGCCGACGCTCGCCGAAGGCGCTGATCACGTCAGCTTGGTCACGCCTGCCGAATGGGCGCCTTGAAGGCTGCGTGCGCGGCAGCGGCGTCCAGCACGTCGCACATCGCCGCCGCGACACGCATCGGTCGCCGGCAGCGATAGCGCAATGCCATCGCTTGTGACGCGATCGCCCAGCCCCTCGTAGGAGCGGCTTCAGCCGCGACCGTGGCCTTACCGGTGATGCCCATCGCGGCTAAAGCCGCTCCTTGTATCTGGACATGTCGCCCCTAGACAGGCGTCATGTCTTCCGACTGATCATCGGAGGAGGTGTGGCAGGTCCAGTCGCTCCTAAAGCTTCGAGCTTGCATCGTAGATCGGCTCCGCCCTCCACATGCTGGCCCTTGTGTGTCCGAACGGTATCCAGAGTCCGCTCCCGGGCGTGAACTCGCATCGACAAGGCAGGACCGGGCCCAGCGCCGATCATGACCCTGACACGATGGAGGAATCGCGTATGTCTCCCGTCATCGGCATCGACGTCGCCAAACGCAGTTTCGATGCGGCCATCGATCTGACCAATGGCAAGCACCGTACCAAGGCCAAGTTGTCCAACGATGCCAAGGGCTTCCAGGCCCTGCAGGCATGGCTGCAGACGCATGCGCAGCCCGATAGCTGGATCGCCATGGAGGCCACCGGCACCTATCACCAGGCGCTGGCCGAGTTCCTCCACGCACGAGGCTATCAGGTGTGCGTGCTCAACCCTGCGCAGACGGCCGCGTACGCACGCAGCCAGCTCAGCCGGGTCAAGACCGATCGCAGCGATGCCAAGCTGATCGCCAGTTATGCCCTGCGTCACCGCGAGCAGTTACGCCGTTGGCACCCTGATCCGCCGGCGCTCAAGCAGCTCAAAGCGCTGGTGCGCCGGCGCCAGGATCTGCAACAGATGCTGCAGATGGAGCGCAACCGGCTGGACGTCGCTCCGGCCCAGGTGAAGGACTCGATCCAGGTCCATCTGGCCGATCTGCAACACCACATCGCCCAGATCGAGCAGGCCATCGATGACCACATCGACCAGGATCCGACCTTGCGTGGGCAGCGCGAGCTGCTGGTGAGCATCCAGGGGATTGCCGACACCAGCGCGGCCTTGATGCTGGCCGAGCTTGGCGATGTGAGGCGCTTCGCCGATGCCGCGGCGGTGACCGCCTTCGCGGGCCTGAATCCGTGCCTGCAGCAGTCGGGCGACCGCAAAGGCCACGTCTGCATCTCGCGCACCGGCTCGCCCCGCCTGCGTGCGGGCCTGTTCATGCCGGCCCTGGTGGCCATGACCCACAACCCGATCATCCGGACGCTGAAACAGCGGCTGAGCGAACGCGGCAAAGCCGGCAAGCAGATCGTGTGCGCCGCCATGCGCAAGCTCCTGCACCTGGCCTACGGGGTTCTCAAATCGGGTACGGCGTTCGATCCGAAAAGGGGACTTGCCTGCTAGGGGGTAAGACGGTATCTACGACGGCACCGCGGCATGGTGACGTTGCAATGAATCAGCACGCGAAAGACGCTGTTGCGAATCCCGAATCCCGAATCCCGAATCCCGAATCCCGAATCCCGAATCCCGAATCCCGAATCCCGAACCCCGGCTCTCAACAGCCGCCAGGCTGGTCATTCCGAATCCCGAATCCCCTCAAGGCTCCGGCAACACCTTCCCCGGATTGAGGATCCCATCCGGATCCAGCGCGCGCTTGATCGCGCGCATCGCATCCAGCGTGGCCGCGTCGAACGCCTGGTCCATGTAGTCGCGCTTGGCAACGCCAATGCCGTGTTCGCCGGACAGCGTGCCTTCCAGCGACAGCACCAGCGCGAACAGCCGCGGCAGCGCCGCTTGCGCGCGCGCGGTTTCGGCGGCGTCGTCGGGCGCGTACATGATGTTGACGTGCAGGTTGCCGTTGCCGGCATGGCCGAAGGCCACGATCGGCAGGTCGAACTCGGCGGCCAGCGCTTCCACGCCGGCGACCAGGTCGGGGATGCGCGACACCGGCACCACCACGTCTTCGTTGATCTTGCCCGGGCGGATCGTGCGCAACGCCGGCGACAGCGCGCGGCGCGCGGCCCACAGGCGATCGCGCGCGCTGCCGTCGGCGGCCACGTCCAGCGTCAGCAGGCCGTCGCCCTCGGCCGCCGCGCCCAGCGCCTGCAGCGCGTAGGGCAGAGTGTCGTGGTCGCCGTCGGCCTCGATCAGCAGCATCGCGCCGGCCTCGGGCACATCGCTGCCGTTGCGGCGCAGCAGCGCGATCGCGCTGCGGTCCATGAACTCGAGCATGGTCGGCGTGCTCGGCTGCGCCATCAGCCGCGACACCGCGGCAGCGGCGGCGGCGGCGTCGCGGTACAGCGCGCGCAGCCCGGCCTGCGCCAGCGGCCGCGGCGACAGCTTCAGCGTCGCTTCCACGATCAGCGCCAGCGTGCCTTCGCTGCCGACCAGCAGGTGGGTCAGGTCGTAGCCGGTGGCGTCCTTTGTGTAGGCGCCGCCGCAGCGGATCAGCTCGCCCGTGCCGGTCACCGCGACCAGGCCGAGCACGTTGTCGCGGGTCGCGCCGTACTTCACCGCGCGCGGCCCACCGGCATTGGTCGACAGGTTGCCGCCGACGCTGCAGATCTCCGCGCTGGACGGATCCGGCGGCCAGAACAGCCCGTGCGGCGCCAAGGCCTGCTGCAGATCGCCGTTGAGCACGCCGGGTTCGACCACCGCGCAGCGGTCGGCCGGGCGCAGTTGCACGATGCGGTTCATGCGCGCGAACGACAGCACCACGCCGCCAGTGAACGGCACCGCGGCGCCGGCGGTGCCGGTGCCGGCGCCGCGGGCCACCAGCGGCACGCGGTGCGCGCGGCAGGCGCGCACGATCGCCTGCACCTGCGCGCGGGTCTGCGGCAGCGCCACCGCGTCGGCCAGCGCCCAGCGCCGCGAATCGTCCTCGCCGTAGCGGCGCCGGCTGTCGGCGTCGGTGCGCCAGCCCTCTGGGCCGAGCAGGGTGGCGAGGGTGTCGGTGAGCGCGGCAGGCAGCGGTGTGGTCATGGCGAAGGCGGCGAAGAGGAAGACGCGGAGGGCGAGGGCGGCTGCAGCAGTTTCCAGGTGCACACCGCCAGCGCCAGCGGCAGCCACACCCAGCGCAGCTCCGACAGCAGTGTGGCCACGCCGCGGGCGCTGAAGAAACCGTTGGCGAACGGCGAGACCCGGATCGGCCGCCACGGCGCGAACCAGCGCTGCTCGCTCCACGGCCAGGTCAGGGCCACGCCGAGGCCGCCGGAGGTCATCGCATCGAGCAGCGGATGCGAGGCGGTGCAGACGAACAGCCACGTGGCCGCCTGCAGCGCGCCGGCGCGCAACGGTCGGTGCAGCAGCCCACCGAGCGCGCCCAGCACCACGGCGAACAGCAGCGAGTGGCTGGCGCCGCGATGGCCGAACGCGTCGGCGTAAGGAATGTGCAGGGCGAAGCCGAGCACATCGGCGTCGGGCAGCATCGACGCAACGACGCCGGCGCCGAGCAGGCGCGTGGAGATGCGCCCGCGATCGGCGGCGTCCCACAGCGCCAGCGGCACCGCGGCGTGGGTGAAGATGCTGGGCACCTCAGCAATCCTCGGCGCGGAACGCATCGCGCAGCCAGGTCAGCCGCGGCGGATCGCCGTCGGCCTCGACCACGTCGAAGCGGCACGGCCAGTTGGCGTACTGCGGATGCGCGGCCAGGAACAGTTGCGCCGCCAGCAGCAGGCGGCGGCGCTTGCGCAGGTCGACCGAGGCCGCGCCGCCGCCGAATGCGGTGCTGCGCCGGTAGCGCACTTCGACGAACACCAGGCTCTGCGCCTGCTGCATCACCAGGTCCAGCTCGCCGCCGCGGAAGGCGACGTTGGCGGCGATCAACCGCAGGCCGGCGCGCTCCAGTTCGGCGCGCGCCGCCGCTTCCACCGCGTTGCCGCGTCGGCGCCGCTCAGTTTCCATCGGGCAGCGGGGTCGGACGCCCGCCGCTGAAGGTGGACCAGGCCGGGGTGCGCACGATGTTGCCGAAGCCGTCCAGATGCAGCACGCCGGTGGCGCCGCGCAGGCCGCTGTCCTTGCCGGTCGCCAGCTTCTCCAGGTACGCGGTGATCTGCCAGGCATCGTAGCCGAACGCGAACAGGCGCCCGGCCGGGCCGCGCGCGGTCGGCAGCATGTCGGCCACGCTGGTCGCCGCCGGCAGCCCGCCGACGCCACGCACGTTCCACAGTTCGCTCGGGTAGACGATGCCGTCCAGCACCAGGTCGTCCTCGGGCTTGCCGGTGCCCAGCACCAACTGCGAGGTCGCGATCCGGGTCTTGCCGGCGAAACCGGCCAGCGCCAGCTGCGGCGCCAGCGCGCGGGCGGTGTTGCCCTTGACCGCCAGCAGCACCGAGTCGGCGGCACCGGCGTTGCGCAGTTGCGCGGCGATGTCGCCGGGCGTCTCGGCCACGCTGATGCTGCCGGCGACCTTGCCGCCGCGCTCGCTGAAGCGGTCGCGAAACGCGGCCACCGCGCGGCGGCCGTTGTCGTCGTTGCTGCCGATCACCAGGGTGTTGTGGCGCTCGTGCGCCAGCAGGTACTCGGCGGCGGCGATGCCGTCGTCTTCCGGCGCCAGCGAGAAGCCGGCGCTGCCGCCGGGCGGGGCGTGGGTGCCGCGGTTCAGCGCCAGCACCGGCACGGGCAGCGCGTCGCGTGCGAACAGCGCGGTGACCTCGTCGCGGCCGAGCGGGCCGACCACGAAGTCGGCGCCGCCATCGACCGCCTTCTGGTAGGCGGCCAGTGCGCCGGCCGGGGTGCCGGTGGTGTCGATGAAGTCGATCGCAGGACGCCGCCGGGTCTCGCCGTAATAGCCGGCGAGCAGGCCGTCGCGCACCGGCGCGGCCGCGGTGGCCAGGCTGCCGCTCAGCGGCAGCAGCACCGCCAGCTTGGCCGGCGGGCGGTAGCCGTCGCGCTCGGCCGGCAGCCGCTTGCTGGTGTCGAAGCCCCACTGCTCGCCGCGGTCGAACGGGCGCGGCAGCGCCAGACCACGGCTCAGCAGCGCGCGGCCGACGAAGTTGTACAGCGGATCGCCAGCCGGCAGCGCGGCGGCGCGCGCCTGCAGGGTGGCGTCGTTGAGCGTGGCCAACTGGCGCACGATGGCGCGCTGGTTGTCGCTGCGCGCCTGGCCGCTGAGGCCGTTGTCGGCGCGGGCGCGCTCGTCCAGCGCCGCGGTGGCGTCGCCGGTCCCTTCCAGGGCCTGTGCGCGGGCCAGGTGCCAGCGCGCACGCAGGTTCTGCGGCACGTCCCGCGGATCGCTGCCCAGCGCCTGCAGCGCCTTGGCCGGCTGGCGGTCGGCCAGGGCCAGCTCGGCCTCGACCAGTGCCACCCGCACCTTGCTCAGTGGCGGCAACTGCCGCGGCTGCACCTGCGCCAGCAGGCTGCGCGCACGGGCGGCGTCGCCGGCCTCGTACCAGGCGAAGGCGGCGTCGCCCAGCAACTGGTTGCGGGCGCTGCCGGTGGCGCCGGCGGCCTGCGCCTCGAGCTGCTGCGCCGCGTCCTTCGGCTTGCCCTGGTCCAGCAGCGCCAGCGCGGCCGATTGGGCCGGCGAGGCGCTCGGCGTCACGCTGGTGGTGGCGCAGCCGGCGATCAGCAGCGCCAGCAGCGACAGGGCGGAAATCCTTGCGAATCGCTTGTTCATTTCTGGTCCATTCGGCTGGGCACGCCGGGCGCGCCGGGGAAAACCGCTACGATTCTACCCTTGACCATGGAAAGCCCGTAGATGAGCGCCCAGCCCGGAACTCTGCACGTCGTCGCCACGCCGATCGGCAACCTCGCCGACCTGACGCCGCGCGCCCAGGAGACGCTGCGCTCGGTGGCGGCGATCTGCGCCGAGGACACCCGCCGCAGCGGCCAGCTGCTGGCCCACTTCGGCATCGAGCGGCCGCTGCTGGCACTGCACGAACACAACGAGGAGGCGCTGTCGCAGCGCATCGTCGCGCGCCTGCTGGAGGGCCAGTCGCTGGCCCTGGTCAGCGACGCCGGCACCCCGCTGGTCAGCGACCCCGGCTACCGCCTGGTGCGCGCCGCCCGCGCCGCCGGGGTGCGGGTCAGCCCGGTCCCGGGCGCCTGTGCGGCGATCGCCGCGCTCAGCGTGGCCGGCCTGCCCAGCGACCGCTTCGCCTTCGAGGGCTTCCTGCCGGCCAAGGCCTCGGCACGCCGCGAGCGCCTGGTCCGGTTGGCCAGCGAACCACGCACCCTGGTGTTCTACGAAGCCTCGCACCGCATCGCCGAGTCCCTGGCCGACTGCCGCGCCGCCTTCGGCGACGCCCGCCCGGCGGTGCTGGCGCGCGAACTGACCAAATTGTTCGAGACCGTGCTCGACGGCACCCTGGCCGACCTGCACGCGCGGGTCGAGGCCGACGACAACCAGCGCAAGGGCGAGTTCGTGCTGATGGTGCAGGGCGCCGGCGACGACGCCGACGCGCAACTGGCCGAAGGCCGCCGCGTCTACGCCAAGCTCAGCGAGCACCTGCCGCCGTCCACCGCCGCCAAGCTGGCCGCCGAACTGACCGGTGCGTCGCGCAAGGCGTTGTACGGCGGTGGCTAGCAAGGCGGCACGCCAGAAGGCAAGGGAGTTGGCATGGCTGGACCTCGCCAGGGTGGTCATGCCGGAGGAGATCCCCAAGGGCATTGTGGAACAACCGGATCCGCCCGCGCCCGATCTCGTGATCCGCAGCAGCAACACGAACATTGGTATCGAGGTCACTCAGCTTTTCCGGCGCGACGATCCGGCGTCGCGGTTGCCTGCCCGTGAAATAGAGGCTGCTCAACGCAACATTCTTGCCGAGGCGAGGGCGTTGTATGAGGAGACATACGGCCACCGCTTGTTTGTGAATGTCTCCTTCAACGGTACGCCGCCCGCAAAAAAACCGGCGGTTCGCGAACTTGTGGCGCTCGTGGAGAGACATCGCACTGATTCAGGAGCAATGTTCCAGGTTCTTGCTCTGGATGCCCGTGCGCGGCAACTCCTTCCCCAGTGGCTTCAAGGGCTCACGATATGTACTCAGAAGTCAGATGAGCCCGCGCGCTGGATTGGTGGTTCCGTGTGGCGCACCCCAAGTTTGACGCAGGATCTGCTGCAGTCCGCTGTCTCAAGAAAGAACAAAAACGTTGAGGGTTACTTGGGGTGCTGTGACCAAGTCTGGCTTCTGGTTATTTGTGACCTATGGCCGATGGCGGCAAGTTTGGCTGTGCCGCGAAACGCGCATGAATGGCAGTTGGAAAGCCGCTTTGCGCGGGTACTGCTGGTGTCCCGAGAGGGCGATGGCATCAGCTTCTAATGGAGAAACATGCGACAATGCCCGCGGCGGAGCCGGCCAGACAGTCGCGTCATCCCATCGCATTTCGGTGCGGCGGGATGCCGAGGAAAGTCCGGGCTCCATAGGGCAAGGTGCCAGGTAACGCCTGGGCGGCGCGAGCCGACGGACTAGTGCAACAGAAAGATACCGCCTACGTCTGCGCAAGCAGGCCGGTAAGGGTGAAATGGTGCGGTAAGAGCGCACCGCGAGTCCGGTAACGGACCGGCACGGCAAACCCCACCTGGAGCAAGACCAAATAGGGACCTCATGGCGCGGCCCGCGTCGGGTCCGGGTAGGTTGCTTGAGCGTACCGGTGACGGTGCGCCTAGAAGAATGACTGTCCACGACAGAACCCGGCTTATCGGCCGGCTCCGCCACTTTTTCTCAGGCCAGCGTTATCGGGGGCCTGTTGCCGCCACGGCGGCCCGGCTGCTGTGGGAGGGACTTCAGTCCCGACTGCAGTCACTCGACGGGCCAGCGCTGTTCCGCCACGCCACCGCCGCCGAGGTCGATGCGTGAGCCCAGGCGTCACTGCTTCCCGGTGTCTGTTCCCACGTCCCGGTTCTCCAGCCGCGTCTCCCCCAGGAATACCCCACCCGGGCCGAACCGGCGCTCGCGGATCCAGCCGTGCCCGGCGGCATCCACCGCGACGATGGTGCTGGCGCGGGTGCCGTACTCGCTGCCACGGATGAAGGCGGGCGATAGCCGCCGTTCCAGGTCCGGGCCGACGCCGGTGTCGGGCAGGTCGGCCGGGTCGGCCAGGGTCTCGTCGGCCAGCGCCCGCCACAGCGGCGCCAGGTCGTCGTCGCCGGCGGCGATCCAGGCGCTCACGGCAGTGCGCAGGCGCAGGGTCTTCGGCCAGGGTGCGTCGAGCGCGCCGTTAGACATGCCGTGCACGCCGGGCGTCAGGGCGCTGCGGCCTGGCGGGTGGTTGCCGACGTAGGCGGCGCCGGCGGCATCCGCCAGCAGCAGGTTGAACGGCGGGAAGGCATCGGCGCGCGCGGCCAGCGCGTCGGCGAAGGTCGCGGCCGGCTCGGCGCCGGTCAGGTAGTCGGCGATCAGGGCGCCGCGCGAGGCGCCGGACATTGAGGCCAGCGGGTCGCGCACGTTGGTGACCACGGCGCAGCGGCCGGCGTCGTCCAGTCCCACCCAGGTACCGCCGGAGCGCAGGTCGCGCCCGGCCAGCAGGCGCTGCGCCGGGGCCGGCCAGCGCTGCAGCGGCGCGGTCGGGCGGGCGTGGAATTCGTCGCGGTTGCCGACCAGCAGCAAGCGCCATCGCGGGTGCGCAGCGTGCGCGAGAACGACCAGACACATGCCCGGCAGTGTGCGCGCTTGCGCAACGCGAGGCGAGCCCAGGCGCCATGTCGACGGCCGGTGACGACCGCCTTAACGCCCCCTACACAGGCCTGAATTTCCGTTCAATCTCAAAATTTGAGACGAAACAGTAACTTGTGGATAAGCCTTGAACAAGTCTCTAAAGATCGTTGCAAACCATTGATCCCGCTAGCGATTTACCACTCGCAAAGTTGTTGACAACCCGTTGCGCGCTGCTAAGGTGGGCACTTGAGGGGAAACCGGGTTTTTTGTGGTTTTTCGTGGTTCAATGACCGCCCAGGCGGATTCGGAAAGGTGCAGGCGTCGTGTTTCAGGGCGAGACCGCAATCACTGTGGACGACAAGGGGCGTATGGCGGTTCCCACCGCGTACCGCGACCTCGTCGCGCGCGTGAGCGGCAATCGGCTGGTGCTGACCTACAACCCGTTCGAGGCCGGCTGCCTGTGGCTGTATGCGGAGAAGGAGTGGGAGCGGGTCCGTGACGACGTCATGGCCAAGCCCAACACCCAGCGCGTGGTGCGGGTCCTGCAGCAGAAGCTGGTGGGTTCGTCGGCCGCACTGGAGCTGGATGCCAACGCCCGCATCACCATTCCGCCGAGCCATCGCGCCGCGGTGGGCATTGAAAAGCGCGCCGTGCTGTTGGGCATGGGCGACAAGTTCGAACTGTGGAGCGAGCAGGCTCATCGCGCACTGATCCAGCAGACGTTGTCTGACGAGGATCTGGGCGATGGATTGCTCGATCTGAAGTTGTGAGTCGGGGTGTCCGGATGCGCGGACAGGCGCAGGCCGGTCACCTCCCGGTGTCGCAACCATCGGCGGCGCATGTGCCGGTGTTGTTCGCGCAGGTCCTGGACGGGCTGCAGGTGATCGAAAACGGAATCTATCTGGATGGCACGTTCGGGCGTGGCGGACACGCGCGCGGGGTGCTGCACAAACTCGGCCCAGGAGGCCGGCTGCTGGTGATGGACAAGGACCCCGAGGCGATCGCCGAAGCCGAACACGCGTTCGGCGCCGACGCGCGCGTGTCCATCTATCGCGGCAGCTTCGCCGAGCTGGGCCAGTGGGACGCCGCCACCGCGCTGGACGGGGTGCTGTTCGACCTGGGCGTGTCCTCGCCGCAGCTGGACGTGGCCGCGCGCGGCTTCTCCTTCGGCAAGGATGGCCCGCTGGACATGCGCATGGACCCGGACGCAGGCGAGAGCGCGGCGCAGTGGCTGGCGCGCGCCGAGGAGCGCGAGATCGCCGACGTGCTGTGGACCTACGGCGAAGAGCGGCAGAGCCGGCGCATCGCCCGCGCCATCGTCGCCCGCCGCGAGAAGCAGCCGCTGACGCGCACCGCCGAACTGGCCGACCTGATCGCCAGCGTGATGCCGCGCGGCGACAGCAAGACCCACCCGGCCACGCGCAGCTTCCAGGCCATCCGCATCCATATCAACCGCGAACTGGCCGATCTGGAAACCGGCCTGGACGCGGCGCTGGCCCGGCTCAAGCCCGGCGGCCGCCTGGCGGTGATCAGCTTCCACTCGCTGGAAGACCGCATCGTCAAGCAGTTCATGCAGCGCCACGCCAAGGCCCCGCCGAGCAACCGCCGCCTGCCCGAGGCCACGACCTTCGTGCCGACCCTGCGCCTGCACGGCGGCGCGATCAAGGCCGACGCCGACGAACTGGCGGCGAACCCGCGCGCGCGCAGCGCGGTGTTGCGGGTGGCTGAGAAGCTGGGAATCGGGAGTCGGGAATCGGGAATCGGTAAAGGCGAAAGCAAGAGCGCGCTTCCCGGCACGGAAGGTTTCCGTGCGCAGTCGGCCGGCTCTTCCCCATTCCCCATTCCCGTTTCCCCATTCCCGCCGGCGCATGGCGCGCTCCACAGGAGCGCGCCATGAGCCGGCTGCTGCTGCTCGTGCTGCTCGCCTGCACCATCGCCTCGGCGATCGGGGTGGTGTACATGCGCCATCGCCATCGCCAGTTGTTCGTGGAGCTGTCGCGGCTGGAGCACAACCGCGACGAGCTGAACATCGAGTTCGGCCGGCTGCAGCTGGAGCAGGCGACCTGGGCCGAGAGCAATCGCGTCGACCAGGTCGCGCGCGAGCGGCTGGGGATGAAGTTCCCCGAGACCGGCGACATCGTGGTGGTGCGTCCGTGAACAAGAGCGGCCGCAATCGCCCCCGCAGCAACTTCAACCTGCGCGGCCGCCTGGCGCTGGTCGGCGCGGCGCTGGGCCTGTGCTCGGTGACGCTGATCGGCCGTGCGGCCTACGTGCAGCTGATCAACAGCGACTTCTACCAGCGCCAGGGCGAAGCGCGCTACCTGCGCGAACTGCCGATCGCCACCTCGCGCGGCATGATCACCGACCGCAACGGCGAGCCGCTGGCGGTGTCCACGCCGGTGGAATCGATCTGGGTCAACCCGCAGGAACTGCTGCGCAGCCCGGACCGCATCCCGCAGCTGGCGCAGGCGCTGGAGCTGCCGGTCGACGAACTGACCGCCAAGCTGTCGCAGAAGGCGGACAAGGAGTTCATGTACCTCAAGCGCCGGATCAATCCGGACAAGGCGCATGCGGTGGTCGCGCTGGGCATTCCCGGCGTGTTCTCGCAGCGCGAATTCCGCCGCTTCTACCCGCAGGGCGAAGCGATGGCGCACGTGCTGGGCTTCACCAACATCGACGACCGCGGCCAGGAAGGGCTGGAGTTGGCGTTCGATGCCTGGCTGCGCGGCAAGCCGGGCGCCAAGCGCGTGATCCGCGACCGCAAGGGCGCGATCGTCGAGAGCATCGACCTGGTCAAGCCGGCGCAGCCGGGCAAGGACCTGACCCTGAGCATCGACCGCCGCATTCAGTTCCTGGCCTACAAGGAACTGCGCAACGCGCTGGTCGAGAACAAGGCCGCGGGCGGCTCGATCGTGATCATGGACGTGGCCACCGGCGAGATCCTGGCCATGGTCAATCTGCCGACCTACAACCCCAACGCAGTCAACGGGGTCAACCCGGACGTGCGCCGCAACCGCGCGGTCACCGACCTGGTCGAGCCGGGCTCGACGATGAAGCCGCTGACCATCTCCACCGCGCTCAAGGCCGGGGTGGTGACCAAGGACACGCTGATCGACACCAACCCCGGCTACATGTCGGTGGGCCGCTTCACCATCAAGGACGTGCCGCGCAACAACGGCGTGCTGACCGTGACCGGGGTGATCACCCGCAGCTCCAACATCGGCGCGGCCAAGATCGCGGCCAAGCTGCCGGACCAGACCTTCTACGATCAGGTCCACAGCTACGGCTACGGCAGTTCCCCGCACAGCGGCTTTCCCGGCGAATCGGCCGGCGTGTTCCCGTCGCCGGCGCGCTGGAGCGGTTCGTCCAAGACCACCATGTCCTACGGCTACGGCCTGTCGGTGACGCCGCTGCAGATCGCCCGCGCTTACTGCGCGCTGGGCAACGGCGGGCGCCTGGTGACCCCGACCTTCGTCAAGGGCCAGCACGAGGACAGCAAGCAGGTGCTGGACCCGGCGATCTCCAAGGAAGTGGTGGCGATGATGGAGACGGTGGTCACCCAGGGCGGCGCAAAGGGCGCGGCGATCCTGGGCTACCACGTCGCCGGCAAGACCGGCACCGCGCGCAAGGCCGGCCCCGGCGGCTACGAGCGCGGCCACTACAACGCGCTGTTCGCGGGCCTGGTGCCGGCGAGCAATCCGCGCTTTGCCACGGTCATCGTCATCAACGACCCGCAGGGCGCCAAGTACTACGGCGGCCTGGTCTCGGCGCCGGTGTTCCACAACGTGATGGAAGGCGCGCTGCGCCTGATGGACGTGCCGCCGGACGACATCCAGTCGTGGCTTGCCGCGCAGGCCGCCGGCAAGAGCGGCCATGCGCCGCCGGCGGCGCCGGTGGAGCCGGATCCGGCCACCGTGCCCGACGCCGCCGCCGAGGTCGATGCCGCGCTGCCCAGCGCGCGTGCGGTGGCGCCGCCGGCGCCGGCCGCGTTGCCTGCGCCGCTGCAGGAGACCCGCCAGTGACCCGCGCCATGTCGCTGTCGCAACTGCTGCCGGGCGTGGCGCTGGCGCATGACGTGCAGGTGTCCGGGCTGGTCATGGACAGCCGCGCGGTGCGCCCGGGCGATGCCTTCGTGGCGATCGCCGGCTTCGGCGCGCATGGCCTGGGCTTCGTCGAGCAGGCGCGCGCCAACGGCGCGGTCGCGGTGCTGTACGACCCGCCGGCCCCGGCCGAACTGCCGGCGCCGGCCGATGCGATCGCGGTGCCGGGCCTGCGCGCGCGCATGGGCGCGATGGCCGACCAGTTCCACGGCCATCCGTCGCAGACCATGACCATGGTCGGGGTCACCGGCACCAACGGCAAGACCTCCACCGTGCAACTGCTGACGCAGGCCTGGCACCTGCTGGGCACGCGCAGCGGCAGCATCGGCACGCTCGGCGCCGGCCTGTACGGGCAGGTGCAGCCGACCGGCTTCACCACGCCGCTGGTGCTGCCGCTGCACGCGCTGCTGGCGCAGTTGCGCGACGCCGGCGCGCAGGCGGTGGCGATGGAAGTCAGCTCGCACGCGCTCGACCAGGGCCGCGTGGATGCGGTGCATTTCGACGTGGCCGTGTTCACCAATCTCACCCGCGACCATCTCGACTATCACGGCGACATTGCCAGTTACGGCGCCGCCAAGGCGCGCCTGTTCGCCACGCCGGGGCTGAAGTCGGCGGTGGTCAACCTGGACGATGCGTTCGGCCGCGAGTTGCTGGGCACGCTGGATCCGGCGCTGCGCCGCATCGCGGTCAGCTCGCGCGGCCAGGATGGCGCCGAGGTGCGCGCCGAGGCGCTGCGCCTGGACGCGCGCGGCATCGGCTTCACCCTGGCGATCGGCGAGGAGCGGCATCCGCTGCAGTCGCCGTTGCTGGGCCGTTTCAACGTCGACAACCTGCTGGCCGTGGCCGGCGCGCTGCATGCGCTGGACGTGGCGCCGGTGCGCATCGCCGCCACCCTGGCGCAGTTGCAGCCGATCCGCGGGCGCATGAACCGGCTTGGCGGCGATGGCGCGCAGCCGCTGGTGGTGGTCGATTACGCACACACGCCCGACGCGCTGGAGCAGGCGCTGCAGAGCCTGCGCGCGCACGCGCAGGGCCGCATCACCTGCGTGTTCGGCTGCGGCGGCGAGCGCGACACCGGCAAGCGCCCGCAGATGGCGGCGATCGCGCAGCGTCTGGCCGAGCGCGTGGTGGTCACCGACGACAACCCGCGTGGCGAGGACGGCGATGCCATCGTCGCCGACATCCTGGCCGGTTTCGACGGCATGCAGGCGGTGCAGGTGCAGCGCGACCGCGCGCAGGCCATCGCCATGGCGGTGGCCGATGCCGGTGCCAAGGACATCGTGCTGATCGCCGGCAAGGGCCACGAGCCCTACCAGGAGATCGCCGGCGTGCGCCATGCATTCGACGATACCGAGGTCGCCGCGCACGCCCTGCGCGCGCATGCGACGGAGGCGGCCCGATGAAGCGCCTGCCGTTGTCGATGATCGCGCACTGGGCCGGCGCCGAACTGCATGGTGACGATGTGGCGATCGACGTGATCAGCCACGACACCCGCAGCCTGGCCGCCGGCAGCCTGTACGTGGCGCTGCGCGGCGAGCGTTTCGATGGCCACGCCTTCGTCGCCGACGCCGCTGCGCGCGGCGCCAGCGCACTGCTGGTGGAGCGCGTGCAGCCGCAGATCGAACTGCCGCAGATCGTCGCCGCCGACACCGAGCTGGCGCTGGCGCGGATCGCCGCCGGCATGCAGCGCGGCCGCGCCACCCGCGTGGCCGCGATCACCGGCAGCAACGGCAAGACCAGCGTCAAGGCGCTGCTGCTGGCGATCCTGCAGCATGCTTGCCGCATCGACGGCGGCAGCGTCTACGCCAACCCCGGCAACCGCAACAACGAGATCGGCCTGCCGCTGGCGGTGATCGAGGCGCCGGACGACGCCGACTACGCGATCTACGAAATGGGCGCCGGCAAGCCGGGCGACATCGCCTATCTCACCGACATTGCGCCGCCGCAGGTGTCGCTGGTCAACAACGTCGCCGCCGCGCACCTGGAGCGCATGGGCAGCCTGCTTGGCGTGGCGCAGACCAAGGGCGCCATCTACACCGCGCTGCCGGCCGACGGCACCGCGGTGATCAATGCCGACGACGCCTTCGGCCTGTGGTTCGAGCAGCGCCTGCCGACCGGCGAGGCGCGGCCGCAGGTGCTGCGCTTCGGCCTGCAGCCGGGCGCCGAGGTCGGTGCCGCGCAGATCCGCATGGCCGCCGACCGCACCCAGTTCGTGCTGACCACGCCGCGCGGCGACGTCGAGGCGACGCTGCCGCTGCCGGGTCGGCACAATCTGCAGAACGCCCTGGCCGCCGCCGCGCTGGCGCTGGCGCTGGGCGTGGCCCCGGCGCGCATCGCCGCCGGCCTGGCGCAGGTGCAGCCGGTCCCCGGCCGGCAGATCACCCACACGCTGCCCGACGGCGCGGTGCTGATCGACGACAGCTACAACGCCAACCCCGGCTCGCTGGCCGCGGCGATCGATGCGCTGGCCGCGGCCGGCGGCGAGCGCTGGCTGGTGCTCGGCGACATGCGCGAACTCGGCGCCGACGCCGCAGCCCTGCACGCCAGCGGCGGGCGCCGCGCGCGCGACGCCGGGCTGACCCGGCTGTACGCGCTCGGCCCGCTCAGCGCCCACGCCGCGCAGGCCTTCGGCGAGAACGGCAGGGTGTTCGACAGCCATGCGGCGCTGATCGAGGCGCTGCAGCGCGACCTGGCGGCCGTGGCCGCGACGCGACATACGCAGGATCAAGAGCAGGAATCGAAGCAGATGCATGAGACCACCGGCGCGCCGTCGCATGGCGCGCTCCAGCCGGCCCCGGCCACGCTCCTCGTCAAGGGCTCGCGCGGCAGCGCCATGGACACCGTGGTCCGCGCGCTGCTGAACCAGGCACAGGAGGCGCCGCATGCTGCTTGAACTCGCCCGCTGGCTGCAGCAGCTCGAAAGCATGTTCGGGCTGTTCGGCTATCTGACCTTCCGCGGCATCCTCGCGGCGCTGACCTCGCTGTTCCTGTCGCTGTGGCTGGGCCCGGCGGTGATCCGCAAGCTGGCGCAGTTCAAGGGCGGCCAGCCGATCCGCCAGGACGGCCCGCAGACCCACTTCTCCAAGGCCGGCACCCCGACCATGGGCGGCTCGCTGATCCTGCTCACCGTGCTGCTGTCGGTGCTGCTGTGGGGCGACCTGCGCAACCGCTACGTGTGGCTGGTGCTGGCGGTGATGCTGGCGTTCGGCGTGATCGGCTGGTACGACGACTGGATCAAGATCGTGCGCCGCGACCCGAACGGGCTGAAGTCGCGCTGGAAGTACCTGCTGCAGTCGATCTTCGGCCTGGCCGCCGGCCTGTTCCTGTACTACACCGCCGATGTGCCGGCGGCGATCACCTTCTATATCCCGATGTTCAAGTCGATCGCGCTGCCGCTGGCGGGGATCAGCTTCGTCGCCATCGCCTATTTCTGGATCGTCGGCTTCTCCAACGCGGTCAACCTGACCGATGGCCTGGACGGCCTGGCGATCATGCCGACCGTGTTGGTGGCCTGCGCGCTGGGCGTGTTCGCCTATGCGTCGGGCAACGCGGTGTTCTCCGCCTACCTGAAGATCCCCACGATTCCCGGCGCCGGCGAACTGATCATCATCTGCGCGGCGATCGCCGGTGCGGGCCTGGGCTTCCTGTGGTTCAACACCTATCCGGCGATGGTGTTCATGGGCGACATCGGCGCGCTGGCGCTGGGCGCGGTGCTGGGCACCATCGCAGTGATCGTGCGCCAGGAACTGGTGCTGGTGATCATGGGCGGCGTGTTCGTCATCGAGACCCTGTCGGTGATGATCCAGGTCGCCTCGTTCAAGCTCACCGGCAAGCGTGTGTTCCGCATGGCGCCGATCCACCACCACTTCGAGCTGAAGGGCTGGCCGGAGCCGCGGGTGATCGTGCGCTTCTGGATCATTTCGGTGGTGCTGGTGCTGGTCGGCCTGGCCACGTTGAAGGTGCGCTGATGAACGACGCCGCTCGCCAAGCGACCCGCCTGGAGGCCATCGGTGGCCGCTACGACCCGTGGCTGCTCGGCGCCGCGGTGGCGCTGGCGTCGCTGGGCGTGGTGATGGTCGGCTCCAGCTCGATCGAGCTGACCACCAGCCCGTTCTACTACCTGAGCCGCCACCTGCTGTTCCTGGCCGGCGGCATCGGCCTGGCGTTCTGGGCGATGCGCACCGAGCTGAAGAACATCGAGCAGTACAACCAGTTGCTGCTGCTGGCCTGCTTCGGCCTGCTGCTGGTGGTGTTCGTGCCCGGCCTGGGCAGTACGGTCAACGGCGCGCGGCGCTGGATCAACCTGGGCATCTCGCGCTTCCAGACCGTGGAAGCGGTGAAGGTGCTGTACATCGTGTGGCTGTCCAGCTACCTGGTGCGCTTCCGCGACGAGGTCAACGCGACCTGGCCGGCAATGCTCAAGCCGCTGGGCGTGGCGGTGGCGCTGGTCGGCCTGCTGCTGCTGCAGCCGGACTTCGGCTCCTCCACGCTGCTGCTGGCGATCACCGCCGGCATGCTGGTGCTGGGCGGGGTGAACCTGCCGCGCATGTCGATGCCGATCGTGATCGGCCTGCCGGTGTTCGCCTTCATCGCGATCCTCGAGCCGTATCGCCTGCGCCGCATCACCTCGTTCCTGGATCCGTGGGCCGACCAGCTCGGCTCCGGCTACCAGTTGTCCAATGCGTTGATGGCGGTGGGCCGCGGCGAACTGTTCGGGGTCGGCCTCGGCGGTTCGGTGCAGAAGCTCAACTACCTGCCGGAAGCGCACACCGACTTCATCTTCTCGGTCATCGCCGAGGAACTGGGTTTCGTCGGCGTGTGCCTGATCATCTCGCTGTACGCGCTGCTGGTCGGTCGCGCGTTCTGGCTGGGCATGCGCTGCGTGGAGATGAAGCGCCACTTCTCCGGCTACATTGCCTTCGGCATCGGCCTGTGGATCAGCCTGCAGAGCTTCGTCTCGGTCGGCGTGAACCTGGGCATCCTGCCGACCAAGGGCCTGACCCTGCCGCTGATCTCCGCCGGTGGCTCCAGCGTGCTGATGACCTGCGCGGCGATGGGCCTGCTGCTGCGCGTGTCCTACGAACTCAACCGCGCCGAGCGCCAGGTGGCGCTGGTGCGCAGCGACGCGGCGATGCCGGTCAAGCAGACCGTGGACAACGCCGAAGACCTGCAGGCCGCACGCGAGGCCAGCGCCAGCGCGGTCGCCGCGGCGATCCAGGGTGCACCGGGGCGCGGCACCAGCCGCATGCAGCCGCGGGTCGAACCCACCTTCGGGAGGCTCGGATGAGCGCGGTGCAGGGCGATCGTCCGGTGATGATCCTCGCCGGCGGCACCGGCGGGCACATCTTCCCCGCGCTGGCCGTGGCCAAGGTGCTGCGTGCGCGCGGCGTGCCGGTGGTGTGGCTGGGCGCGGCCGGGCGCATGGAAACGCGGCTGGTGCCGGAGCACGGCATCGAGCTGGACACGATCGAGATCGGCGGGCTGCGCGGCAAGGGCGCGCTAGCCCTGTTCGGCGCGCCGGTGCGGGTGATGCGGGCGGTGCGCGCCGCCGGCTTCGTGCTGCGCCGGCGGGCGCCGCGCGCGGTGATCAGCTTCGGTGGCTTCGCGGCCGGCCCCGGCGGCCTGGCCGCGCGGCTGCTCAAGCTGCCGCTGCTGGTGCACGAGCAGAACCGCGCGCCGGGCCTGACCAACAAGGTGCTGGCGCGGGTCGCGCGGCGCGTGCTGACCGGCTTCCCCGGCAGCTTCGCCACGCGCGAGGAGGCGGTGGGCAACCCGGTGCGTGCCGAGATCGCCGCGCTGGCGCCGCCGGCGCAGCGCCTGGCCGCGCGCCACGGCGCGCCGCGGCTGCTGGTGCTGGGCGGCAGCCAGGGCGCACGCGTGCTCAACCAGGCGTTGCCGCAGGCGCTGGCCGCGCTCGGCGTGGCCGTCGAGGTGCGCCACCAGTGCGGCGAAGCGCTGCGCGAGGAAGCCGCGCGCGCCTACGCCGACGCCGGCGTCGCCGCCAGCGTCGAAGCCTTCATCGGCGACATGGCCGCCGCCTACGCCTGGGCCGACCTGGTGGTGTGCCGCGCCGGCGCATCGACCCTGGCCGAACTGTGCGCGGTCGGCATCGGCAGCGTGCTGGTGCCGTTCGCCGCCGCCGTCGACGACCACCAGACCCGCAACGCCGAATACCTGGTCGAGCGCGGCGCCGCCGTGCTGCTGAAGCAGGACGACGCCCTGGCCGGCCACCTGCAGCGCGTGCTGCGCGACCTGCTGACACAGCCGGCGCAGCGCCTGGCGATGGCCGAGGCCGCGCGCCAGCTGGCCAAGCCGGATGCGGCCGAGCGGATTGCGGACATCGTGCTCGAAGAAGCCGGGAGTCGGGATTCGGGATTGGGGATTGGCAAAAAGCAGGAGCACAAGCAGGACACCATGCAGACACCCGTACAACGTGCAGCGCTGCGGCAACCAGCCGCCAGCGACACGAATCCCCAATCCCGAATCCCCAATCCCGGCACCTCCACCGGAGGTGCCCTGTGATTCGCCGTCTCCACGACACCGGCGATCTGGTCCGCGCATTCCCGCGCGTGCACTTCGTCGGCATCGGCGGTACCGGCATGAGCGGCATCGCCGAGGTCATGCTGACCCTGGGCTATGAGGTCTCCGGCTCGGACAACGCCGACAACGCGGCGACCCGGCGCCTGGTCAAGCTCGGCGCACGGGTGATGCGCGGGCACTCGGCAGCCAACGTGCTCGGCACCGACTGCGTGGTGGTGTCCAGCGCGATCCGCGAAGACAACCCGGAACTGATGGAAGCGCGCAGCCAGCGCATCCCGATCATGCCGCGCGCGGCGATGTTGGCCGAACTGATGCGCTTCCGCCGCGGCATCGCGGTGGCCGGTACCCACGGCAAGACCACCACCACCAGCCTGGCCGCGGCGGTGCTCAGCGAAGGCGGGCTGGACCCGACCTTCGTGATCGGCGGCCAACTGCTCGCCGCCGGCGCCAACGCCAAGCTCGGCGGCGGCCAGTGGCTGGTGGCCGAGGCCGACGAAAGCGACGGCAGCTTCCTGCGCCTGAACCCGCTGATCTCGGTCATCACCAACATCGATGCCGACCACCTGGAGAACTACGGCAACGATTTCGCCCGGGTCCAGGCCGCATTCGCCGAGTTCCTTCAGCGCCTGCCGTTCTACGGCCTGGCGGTCTTGTGCATCGACGATCCGGAAGTGGCCGCGCTGGCGGCGAAGACGCCACGCCATGTGATGAGCTACGGCCTCAGCGAGAACGCCGACGTGCGCGCCGAGGACGTGGTCCAGGACGGCCCGCGCATGCGCTTCACCTTGCGCCTGCCGGAAGGCAGCAGCATCCCGGTGACCCTGGCGTTGCCAGGTCGGCACAACGTGCTCAACGCGCTGGCCGCCGCCGCCATCGGCTGGCAGCTGGGCGTGGCGCCGGAGGCGATCGCCAGCGCGCTGCAGAGCTTCGCCGGCATCGGCCGCCGCTTCAACGATCTGGGCGAAGTGACCACCGCTGGCGGCGCGCGCGTGCGCGTGGTCGACGACTACGGCCACCACCCGCGCGAACTGGCCGCGGTGTTCGCCGCCGCCCGCGGCGGCTGGCCCGACAAGCGCCTGGTGGTCGCGTTCCAGCCGCATCGCTACAGCCGCACCCGCGACCAGTTCGACGCGTTCGCCGCGGTGCTGTCGGAAGTGGACGCGCTGGTGCTCAGCGAGGTCTACCCGGCCGGCGAGGCGCCGATCCCGGGGGCAGACGCACGCTCGCTGGCCCGCGCGATCCGCGCGCGCGGCCGCAGCGAGCCGGTGGTGGTCGGCCAGGTCGGCGAACTCGACAGCGTGCTGCCGGACGTGCTGCAGGACGGCGACCTGCTGCTGATGATGGGCGCGGGCGACATCGGCTACGTCGCCCAGCACATCGCCCAGCACGGCTTCGCCGGCGGAGCGGACGCATGAGCGCGCAGACCCTGCCGCCGCCGCGCGTCACCGACCCGGCCGCGTTCGGCCGCGTCGCCGTGCTGCTCGGCGGCACGTCCAGCGAACGCGAGGTGTCGCTGAACTCCGGCGCCAACGTGCTCGAGGCGCTGCGCAGCCGCGGCGTCGACGCGCAGCCGGTGGATGGCATTCCTGCCTTGCTCGAGCGCATCCGCGCTGGCGAGGTCGATCGCGTCTTCAACATCCTCCACGGCGGCGACGGCGAGAACGGCGTGCTGCAGGGCCTGCTGCGCGCGCTGCAGGTGCCGTTCACCGGCCCCGACGTGCTCGGCAGCGCGCTGACCCTGGACAAGATCCGCACCAAGCAGGTGTGGATCGCCGCCGGCCTGCCGACCCCGGGCTTCGCCCGCATCGACGCCCAGGCCGACCTGGCCGCGGCCGCCGCCGCGCTGGGCTACCCGCTGTTCGTCAAGCCGGCCTGCGAAGGCTCCAGCGTCGGCGTGTTCCGCGTGCTGTCCGAGGCCGACCTGGCGCCGGTGCGCGCCTTCGCCGCCGACTACCGCGGCGAACTGCTGATGGAGCAGATGGTGCAGGGCGAGGAATACACCGTCGGCATCCTCGGCGACGTCGCGCTGCCGTCGATCCGCATCGTCCCCGCCGGCGACTGGTACGACTACCACGCCAAGTACATCGCCGAGGACACCCAGTACCTGTGCCCGGGCATGCAGGGCGAGGACGAGACCGAGATCCGCCAGCTCGCGCTGCAGGCCTTCGCCGCCGCCGGCTGCAGCGGCTGGGGTCGCGTGGACGTGATGCGCGACCGCGTGCGTGGCCTGCAGCTGATCGAGGTCAACACCGCCCCGGGCATGACCAGCCACTCGCTGGTGCCCAAGGCCGCCGCGCAACTGGGCGTGGATTTCGCCGGCCTGTGCTGGCGCATCCTGGAGCAGACGCTGTGAAGCCGGGAATCGGGAATCGGGAATCGGGAATGGGTAACAGCGGTGCCGCGTGCGCGGCCGCTTGTGCCTTCCCCATTCCCCATTCCCGATTCCCCAATCCCGCGCACCGAAAGGTGCGCCCATGAACGCCTCCCTGCGCATCCTCGCCTGGCTGCTGGCGCTGGCCCTGGTCGCGCTGCCGATCGTAGCCGTGCTCAACGGTTGGGTCGGGGCCGAGCGCTGGCCGCTGAGCCGGTTGCAGGTGAGCGGCGACTTCAAGCGCGTGTCCGCCGAGCAGTTGCGCCAGGTGGTGCTGCCGTACGCGCGGCGCGGCTTCTTCGCGGTGCGGCTGCAGGATGCGCAGGACGCGATCGAGCGCCTGCCGTGGGTGGAGAGCGCACGCGTGCGCAAGCGCTGGCCGGACGTGCTGGAAGTGCGCGTCGTCGAGCACCGCCCGTTCGCGCGCTGGGGCGAAGACCGCATGCTGTCCGAGCAGGGCCGCATCTTCGCCCTGCCCAACGAACTGCGCGACGTGGCGCTGCCGCACCTGGCCGGCCCCGACGCCAAGGCCGCCGACGTGGTCGCGCTGTACAACGCCTCGCGCGCGCTGTTCGCCCCGGTCGGCCTGCCGGTGCAGGGCGTGGCCCTGGACGCGCGCGGCAGCTGGTCGCTGGCGCTAGGCAACGGCGTGCAGGTGGTGGTCGGCCGCGACGACGCGCGCGCCCGCCTGGAGCGCTTCGCCCGGGTGCTGCCGCAATTGCTGCAGCCGGGCCAGCCGCCGCTGGCGCGCGCCGATCTGCGCTACACCAACGGATTCACCGTGGCATGGGTACCCGAGAGCAAAGAGCCGAGTAAGGAGCCGGGCAAGGAGAAGAAGCCTGCGGCGCCGGCCCAGCCCGCGCGGCACGCGGCACTGGCCGACCCTCCATCCCATCGCGAGAGCCCGCTCTTCTCCCTTCCCCATTTCCGATTCTCTATTCCCGGCTCCAAGACATGAACCGCAAAGGCGACAAATCCCTCATCGTTGGACTGGACATCGGCACCTCCAAGGTCGTCGCGCTGGTCGGCGAATACTCGCCCGGCAACCCGATCGAGGTGATCGGCATCGGTTCGCATGAGTCGCGCGGGCTCAAGCGCGGCGTGGTCGTGGACATCGAATCCACCGTGCAGTCGATCCAGCGCGCGATCGAGGAAGCCGAGCTGATGGCCGGCTGCGAGATCCGCTCGGTCTACGCGTCGATCTCCGGCAATCACGTGCAGTGCAAGAACTCGCCGGGCATCGTCCCGATCCGCGACGGCGAGGTGACCTGGAACGACCTGGACCGCGTGCTGGAAGCGGCCAAGGCGGTGGCGATCCCGGCCGACCAGCGCATCCTCCACGCGATCCCGCGCGAGTACGTGCTGGACGATTCGCAGGAAGGCATCCGCAACCCGGTCGGCATGACCGGCGTGCGCCTGGAGGTGCACGCGCACCTGGTGGTGTGCGCGCAGTCGGCCGCGGCCAACATCAGCAAGTGCGTGCAGCGCTGCGGCCTGCAGGTGGACGACCTGATCCTGTCCTCGCTGGCGTCTTCGGTGGCAGTGCTGACCGCCGACGAGCGCGAGCTGGGCGTGGTGCTGGTGGACATGGGCGCCGGCACCACCGATCTGGCGGTGTTCGTGCAGGGCGCGATCTGCCACACCGCCTCGCTGCCGATCGCCGGCGACCACGTCACCAACGACATCGCGCACATGCTGCGCACGCCGACCCCGGAAGCCGAGCAGATCAAGGTGCGTTACGCCTGCGCGCTGGCGCAGCTGGCCACCGCGGAAGAAAGCATCCAGGTGCCCAGCGTCGGCGACCGTCCGCCGCGGCGCATGCCGCGCCATTCGCTGGCGCAGGCGGTGCAGGGCCGCTACGAGGAAATCTTCGAGATGGTGCAGGCGGAACTGCGCCGCTCCGGCTTCGAGGAACTGGTACGCGCCGGCATGGTGCTGACCGGCGGCGCCTCGAAGATGGAAGGCGTGGTCGAACTGGCCGAGGAAATGGTGCAGATGCCGGTGCGCGTGGGCATTCCCCAGCACGTCACCGGCCTGGGCGAAGTCGTCGGCAACCCGGTGCACGCCACCGGCGTGGGCCTGCTGCTGATGGGCAGCCAGATCGAGCACCCGCGCCGCCCGTCGCTGCCGACCGGCCGCGCCGGCAGCTTGTTCAAGAAATTGAAGAACTGGTATCGCGGCGAGTTTTGAGGGCCGGGAATGGTGAATCGGGAATTGGGAATGGGTAAGAGCAAAAGCAAAGGCAGTGCTGCGGTGAGATCGGTGGAGAGCGGTGAGAGAAGGTAGGTAGGCGTAGTTTTTTGCAATTCCGCTGAGGAAAAGGTCCCGGGCTGGAGACGCGCTGTTGCGATTCCCCACTCCCGATTCCCCATTCCCAGCTTCCAAACAACAACACTCGCCGAAATGCGGGTGTCGGGCAGGCGAACGGAGCGATCCGATTCCCCATTCCCGATTCCCCATTCACGGCTCAAAGAGGAAACGGACATGGCGCATTTCGAACTGATTGAAAAGATGGCACCCAATGCAGTGATCAAGGTCGTTGGCGTGGGCGGCGGCGGCGGCAACGCGGTCGCGCACATGGTCAGCAGCAGCGTGGACGGCGTGGAGTTCATCACCGCCAACACCGACTCGCAGGCGATCAAGAACTGCGGCGCCAAGCTGCAGCTGCAGCTCGGCACCAACGTCACCAAGGGCCTGGGCGCGGGCGCAAATCCGGAAGTCGGCCGCCAGGCCGCGCTGGAAGACCGCGAGCGCATCATGGACGCGCTGCAGGGCGCGGACATGGTGTTCATCACCGCCGGCATGGGCGGCGGCACCGGCACCGGCGCTGCGCCGGTGGTGGCGCAGCTGGCCAAGGAAATGGGCATCCTGACCGTGGCCGTGGTCACCAAGCCGTTCCCGTTCGAAGGCCGCCGCCGCATGCAGGTGGCGCTGAAGGGCATCGAGGAACTGAGCCAGCACTGCGACTCGCTGATCACCATTCCGAATGAAAAGCTGATCACCGTGCTCGGCCGCAACGCCACCATGATCCAGGCGTTCCGCGCCGCCAACGACGTGCTGCAGGGCGCGGTGCAGGGCATCGCCGACCTGATCGTGCGTCCGGGCCTGATCAACGTCGACTTCGCCGACGTGCGCACCGTGATGTCGGAAATGGGCCTGGCGATGATGGGCACCGGCTCGGCCCGCGGCGACGACCGCGCGCAGGCCGCCGCCGAAGCGGCGATCCAGAACCCGCTGCTGGACGACGTCAACCTGGCCGGCGCCAACGGCATCCTGGTCAACATCACCGCCGGCCCGGACTTCACCATGGCCGAGTTCGACGAGATCGGCCGCACCATCGAAGGCTTCTCTTCCGAGGACGCCACCGTGGTGGTCGGCACCGTGCTGGATCCGGACATGCAGGACGAAGTGCGCGTGACCGTGGTCGCCACCGGCCTGAACCGTGCGGTGTCGCGCCAGTCGCAGCGTCCGGAGCAGCGTGCGCCGATCAAGCTGGTGCGCAACGCCACCACCGGCCAGCCGGAGTTCGGCGACTTCGAGCACGGCGGCGACGCCGTGTCCAAGGCCGTCGGCGGTGCGATGGGCCTGGGCCTGCGCCGTCCCAGCGGCGACGGCATGAGCGCGGCGGCGTCCGCACCGGCACCGGCCGCGGCCGACCTGCCGAGCGACTACCTGGACATCCCGGCGTTTCTGCGCCGCCAGGCCGACTGAGGTCTGCGTCATCGGCCGGCGCGTGCGCCGGCCCGCAACACCGCCGTCCGGGAGCGCCTCCCTGGCCGGCGCGCCATGTCCCTTGCTGCCGGGTCCCCGCGACCCGGCAGGTTTTTGCGACCGCGACGCCGGCACGGGCCAGTGTTGCAAGCATGGGATGCTGTGACCGCTTTGTTAAAATTTAGCTAAACGCGTGATATTCTCGTTGTCTGTTCAGTTCCCGTGCGAACAGACGTTCCCAGACTGTCTGCCATGACCCAGCAACGCACCCTCAAGAACACGATCCGCGCCACCGGCGTGGGCCTGCACAGCGGCGACAAGGTCTACATGACCCTGCGCCCCGCACCGGCCGACCACGGCATCGTGTTCCGACGCGTGGACCTGGATCCGGCGGTGGACGTGCCTGCCGATGCCGAGCTGGTCACCGAGACCACGCTGTGCACCGGCCTGAGCCGCGGCCAGGCCAAGATCCAGACGGTGGAGCACCTGATGTCGGCGATGGCCGGCCTCGGCGTGGACAACGCCATCGTCGAACTGTCCTCGGCCGAACTGCCGATCATGGACGGCTCGGCCGGTCCGTTCGTGTTCCTGCTGCAGTCGGCGGGCATCGTCGAGCAGGACAAGGCCAAGCGCTTCATCCGCATCAAGCGCGAGGTCGAAGTGCGCGACGGCGACAAGATCGCCCGTTTCGTGCCGTACGACGGCGGCTACAAGCTCGGTTTCACCATCCAGTTCGACCACCCGATGATCCCGGCCAAGCAGTCGCGCCAGGAGATCGAGTTCTCGACGATGGCCTACATCAAGGAAATCTCCCGCGCGCGCACCTTCGGCTTCATGCGCGACCTGGAGTACATGCGCGAGCGTAATCTCGGCCTGGGCGGTTCGATGGACAACGCCATCGTGCTCGACGAGTTCCGCGTGCTCAATGACGACGGCCTGCGCTACGCCGACGAGTTCGTGCGCCACAAGATCCTCGATGCGATCGGCGACCTGTACCTGGCCGGCGGTGCCATCCTCGGCGCCTACGAGGGCTACAAGTCCGGCCACGCACTGAACAACAAGCTGGTCCGCGCCCTGCTCGCCGAGCAGGCGGCGTGGGAATGGGTCAGCTTCGAATCCGCCGCGCAGCAGGCGCCGGTGGCCTACGGGGCGGCGGCTTACGCCTGAACCCGTTCAACCCGGTGACGCCCGGGTAGAGATCACGGAATCGGCAATCGACCGGTTCTTCTTCTCCCCTTAACGCCGATTTAACGAATCGGTAACGACCTGACGCCCGACGCCCGCTAGGATGCGTCGGTCGCGGCGTGCGTGTCTACGTACGTCGACGGCCACGGTCGGAGCCCGTGGTCGCATCAGGCGTCGCGGAGACGACGTCCTGCAGGGAAGCCAGGGCCTCGCGCAGCCCCTTGTGCGTAGCCGCAGAAACCGGAGCTGGCGTGCTTCTTGCCTGCTGCATTGGGGAATGCGCGGGTGCAGTCGCAGTCTTGACGGTCACTTTGGTGGCTTTCAGCCCGAGGGAACGGGCCGCAGCAAGGATGTCGGCCTCGGCCAGCCTGACCCGGGCGTGCCAGACCGGAGACTCAACGAGAAAAACGAGCTGTTCGCCGTTCACGTTGGCCAACCGACACCGGGAGGCCAGGTTCGGCGGCAGATGGGGGCGTAACTGCCGGTCCAGCGCGTCGAGCCACAGGGCACGGCGCAACGGGTCGCCCGCCTTGTCCGCCAGTGCGGCGTCCAGCGCCGGCTGCGGCGTGGCGGTATGGCCTTCGCCGGACTTTCGCTTAGACATGAAAACTCATATGACGTTCAAGAAGATCGTAATCCGTTCCAGTGAAAAGGGGGTCAAGACGTTACCGTGGCGATTGCGCGATTTCGCCGATCGCCGCCCCTTCGCCGCGCTCGGTTCCGTGCTCGGCCTCGGCATGGTACTCGGCATCGGCGTCAGCGCTGCAGCCGGGTGGGGTGGGTCGGCGCAACTGCGCGCCAAGCTCGAGCGGCAGGACCAGGAACTGGCGCAGGTGCGCCGCGACGCGCAGACCCAGGTCAACGCCCTGGCGGCGCGGCTGGGCGAACTGCAGGCGCAGGCGACCCGGCTCAACGCACTCGGCGATCGCCTGACCCGCATGGGCAAGCTGCAGGACGGCGAGTTCGATTTCGACCAGCCGGTCGGCGTCGGTGGCGGCGACGACGAGCCCAGCCACGACATGCCCGCGCAGCAGCTCGGCAAGGAACTGGACGGGCTGCAGCAGCAGTTCGCCACCTCCGGCCAGCAGTTGTCGGTGCTCGAATCGCTGCTGTTCGACCACCAACTGGACCAGAACGCGGTGCCTTCGCGGATGCCGATCCGCAACAGCTACATCACCTCGGCCTTCGGCGGCCGCGCCGATCCGTTCGGCCGCGGTACCGGCAACCACAAGGGCATCGACTTCCACGCCAATGTCGGCGACCCGGTGCTGGCGGTGGCCGACGGCGTGGTCAGCTATTCCGGCGTGCGCGGCGGCTACGGCAACGTGGTCGAGGTCGACCACGGCAATGGCTATGTCACCCGCTATGCGCACAATTCGCGGTTGTCGGTGAAGGTCGGCGACCTGGTGCGGGTCGGCCAGGAAGTGGCCAAGGCCGGCTCCACCGGCCGTTCCACCGGCGCCCACGTGCACTTCGAGGTGTGGAAGGACGGGGTGGTGGTGAACCCGGCCAAGTTCCTCGGCGATGGCGCCATTCCGGTGGGCCGCCGCGGCCGCGGCTGAGCCTTGCGGGGCCTGGCGTGCCGGCGCTTGAATCGCCGGGCGCCGCCCCAAGCTACAATGTGCTTTGCCATCGACAGGGCGCCTCGCGCCCTGTTTCGTTTGCGGCCCGTCGATTCCATGGGGGATCGGGCCGTCGAGGCGTTCCTTTCCAACCGGTTCCTTCAATGATCAACAGTCTGCTTACTCGCGTTTTCGGTAGCCGCAACGAGCGCCAACTGCGCCAGCTCCACCGTATCGTCGCCAAGATCAATGCGCTGGAGCCGGAGATGGAGCAGCTCTCCGACGAGCAGCTGCAGGCCAAGACCCCGGAACTGCGCGGGCGCATCGCCGGCGGCGAGACCCTGGACAAGGTGCTGCCGGAAGCGTTCGCGGTGTGTCGCGAGGCCAGCCGCCGCGTGCTGGGCATGCGCCACTACGACGTGCAGTTGATCGGCGGCATGGTCCTGCATCTGGGCAAGATCGCGGAAATGCGCACCGGCGAGGGCAAGACCCTGGTCGCGACGCTGCCGGTGTACCTCAACGCGCTGGAAGACAAGGGCGTGCACGTGGTCACCGTCAACGACTACCTGGCGCGCCGCGACGCCGCGCAGATGGGCAAGCTCTACAACTGGCTGGGCCTGAGCGTGGGCGTGGTGTACCCGGGCATGCCGCACAGCGACAAGCATGCCGCCTATGCCGCCGACATCATCTACGGCACCAACAACGAATTCGGCTTCGACTACCTGCGCGACAACATGGCGCTGTCCAAGGCCGACCGCTTCCAGCGCGGGCTCAACTACGCCATCGTCGACGAGGTCGACTCGATCCTGATCGACGAAGCGCGTACGCCGCTGATCATCTCAGGCCCGGCCGACGAGTCGCCGGAGCTGTACATCCGCGTCAACCGCATCGTGCCGCAGCTGATCAAGCAGGAGTCGGAAGAGGGCGAGGGCGACTTCTGGGTCGACGAGAAGGGCAAGCAGGTGCACCTGTCCGAGGCGGGCATGGAGCACGCCGAAGAACTGCTGCGCGCCGCCGGCATCCTCACCGACGAGGAAGATCGCCTGTACGGCGCGCAGAACCTGAGCGTGGTCCACCACCTCAACGCGGCGCTGCGCGCGCACGCGATCTACCAGCGCGACGTGGACTACATCGTGCGCGACGGCGAGGTGGTCATCGTCGACGAGTTCACCGGCCGCACCCTGCCGGGCCGGCGCTGGTCCGACGGCCTGCACCAGGCGGTGGAGGCGAAGGAAGGCGTGCCGGTGCAGCGCGAGAACCAGACGCTGGCCAGCATCACCTTCCAGAACCTGTTCCGCATGTACAAGAAGCTGTCCGGCATGACCGGTACGGCCGATACCGAAGCCTACGAATTCCAGAGCATCTACGGCCTGGAAGTGGTGGTGATCCCGACCAACCGCCCGACCATCCGCAAGGACTGGCCGGACCAGGTGTTCCTCAACCGCCAGGGCAAGTTCAACGCCGTGCTGGCCGACATCGAGGACTGCGCCAAGCGCGGCCAGCCGGTGCTGGTCGGCACCACCTCGATCGAGACCTCGGAGATGCTGTCCGAGCACCTGCGCAAGGCGGGCGTGAAGCACGAAGTGCTCAACGCCAAGCAGCACGAGCGCGAAGCGCAGATCGTCGCCAACGCCGGCCAGCCGGGTGCGGTGACCATCGCCACCAACATGGCCGGCCGCGGTACCGACATCGTGCTCGGCGGCTCGCTGGAAGCCGAACTGCACGCGCTGGGCGAGGAGCCGGACGAGGCCACGCGCGCGCGCCTGAAGGCGGCCTGGCAGGAGCGTCACGACGCGGTCAAGGCCGCAGGCGGCCTGCACATCATCGGCACCGAGCGCCACGAATCGCGGCGTATCGACAACCAGCTGCGCGGCCGTTCCGGCCGTCAGGGCGATCCCGGTTCCTCGCGGTTCTACTTGTCGCTGGAAGACAATCTGATGCGCATCTTCGCCTCGGACTGGGTGCAGAAGGCGATGCGCATGATGGGCATGAAGGAAGACGACGTCATCGAGGACAAGCTGGTCAGCCGGCAGATCGAGAAGGCGCAGCGCAAGGTCGAGGCGCACAACTTCGACATCCGCAAGAACCTGCTCGACTTCGACGACGTCAACAACGACCAGCGCAAGGTGATCTACGCCCAGCGCGACGAGTTGCTGGACGCCGAGTCGGTGAAGGAGAACGTCGACGGCATCCGCGACGACGTGATCTACGACATCGTCTCGCGCTTCGTGCCGCCGAACTCGGTGGACGACCAGTGGGACCTGCCGGGCCTGGAAGCCACGCTGGCCAGCGAACTCGGCCTGTCGCTGTCGATCACCGACCTGGTCAAGCGCCACGAGGAACTGGACGCGGACGGCATCGTCGAGAAGGTGCGCGAGGAAGTCGACCGCCATTTCCGCGAGAAGGAATCGGCGATCGGCAGCGAGACCATGCGCGCGCTGGAGAAGCACGTGATGCTGACCGTGCTCGACCAGAGCTGGAAGGAGCACCTGGCGCGCATGGACTACCTGCGCCAGGGCATCCACCTGCGCGGCTACGCGCAGAAGCAGCCCAAGCAGGAATACAAGAAGGAAGCCTTCGAGCTGTTCTCGGAGATGCTGGAGCACGCCAAGCGTGAAGTGGTGACCCTGCTGGCGCGGGTGCGCATCCGCAGCGAGGAGGAAGTGGCGGCACTGGAGGCGCAGGAGCGCCAGCAGATGGAGGCGCAGCTGCGCCAGGCGCAGTTCCAGCACCAGGACGCCGGCGGCTACGGCGCCGACGAGGAAGCCGAGCAGGTGCAGCGCGGCGAAGCGGGAGCGCCGACCGTGGCGCAGGTGACCCGCGAAGCGCCGAAGGTCGGCCGCAACGATCCGTGCCCCTGCGGCAGCGGCAAGAAGTACAAGCACTGCCACGGCCAGCTGAGCTGAGCCTGGCCTGGCCGCACGGTGGCGCATGCGCGCCGCCGCTGCGGGCCGGCCCCCTTCAGGGGTGAAGACGCGGCTTCGTTGCTCCCGCAAATGTGGGGGGTGGGGGGGGGGGGGGGACGGCGGCCATCCGCCGCTCAGTTGCCCAGTTCGGCCAGGCGCGCCGCCAGCCTGCGCTGCAGCAACGGCGCATGATCGACCAGCCCAAGCAGGCCGTTGCGGACCGTGCGTGCCAGCGGCGCGGTGGCGGTGGCCGCGTGGGTCATCGCGTCGGTCATGCGCACCACGCCGCGAGCGATGCGGCGGCGGCGGGTCGCCCAGTCGTCCAGGCCCTGGTTATCGTGCTGGCGTAGCGCCTGCCGCAGCGCTGTCGCCAGGGCGACCGCGTCCTGGATGCCGGTATTCATGCCCTGGCCACCGGCGGGGCTGTGCACGTGCGCCGCATCGCCGCACAGCAGGACCCGCCCCCGGCGCATCTGCGCGGCCACCCGGTGCTGCAGATGGAAGTCCGAACGCCACAGCAGTGTGTCGACGCGCGCGCGCCTACTGCGCGGTCCGCGCGCATCGAGCAAGGCCTGCACCTGCGCCAGCGTCGGCGGCCCGATTGCGTCCGTCACCGTGGCCACGATCCGGTGGCGATCGCCCACGGTACCGTCGGGTTCCGGCAACGGCGCCACCACCATCAGGCCCTGCGGCGAGAAGAACAGGCTGACTTCGTCGCGCGGCAGCGGCCAGGCCATGCGCACATCGGCCAAAACGAACGTTTCCGCGTAGTCACCGCCCTCGAACGCGATCCCGGCGCCCTGCCGCACCGCGCTGTGCGCCCCGTCGCAACCGACGATCCAGTGCGCATGCACCTGCCGCCGGCGCTGCTGCGGCAGCTCCAGGTCGGCGCTGATGCCGTCTGCTGTCTGCGCAAACGAGAGCAGGCGTGCCGGACGCCACACCGTGACGGGGTCCGGCTCCAGGGCGTCGGCGAGGATCGCTTCGGTCGCGCTCTGCGGGCACATCAGCGCGTAGCGGTGCGCCGAGGGCAGGTCGTCGAAGCCGATCTGCAGCAGCACCCTGTCGCCGTCGCGCACGCGGAAGAGGGTGGTGCGCACGCCCGCCGCGAGCAGGCGCGGCACCACGCCCAGCGGTTCCAGCACCTCCAGGGTGCGCGCATGGATCACCGCTGCGCGCGAGGTGTTCCGCCCGGCCGGGTGCCGATCGACCAGCAGCGAGGCGATCCCGAGCCGGTCCAGTGCCAGGCGCAGCGCCAGTCCGCTGGGGCCGGCACCGACGATCAGGACCTCCGTCGATCGCGTGTCGCAGTTTGCGTTCATCGCATCTTCCTGGGTAAGCGTGTGTTTACATCCTGCGCCGTTTCCGGGGTGGAGTAAACTTCTGTTTACAAGGGCCGCGCCTGTGCCCTGCAGAGACGCATCCGTGACCCGTTCGCAGGCAACCAAGGACCGCATTCTCGAATCGGCACGCGCGCTGTTCGCGTTGCACGGCTACGACGGCACCACGGTGCGCCAGATCGCCGCGCAGGCGCAGGCCAACGTCGCACTGGTGATCCGCTACTACGGCAGCAAGGAGCAGTTGTTCCTGGCCGCGGTGGAGTTCGACCTGCGCCTGCCGGATCTGCGCGACCTCCCTGCCGAGGACGTGGGCGAGCGCCTGGCGGTGCATTTCTTTGCGGTCTGGGAGGACGCACCGTCGGGCTATCAGTTGGTGGCCTTGCTGCGCGCGGCGGTGAGCCACGCCGATGCGAAGGCGCGGATCACGGAGATCTTCGAGAGGCAGCTGCGTACCGCGGTACGGCGTTACCTCGGGCCGGGCGCGGCAGCGGAAACGCGCGCCGCGTTGATCGCCTCGCAGATGCTGGGCTTCGCCCTGGTGCGCTATGTGCTGGAATTTCCTGCCAGGGGCCTGACCCGGCCGCGCGCAGTGCGGGTATTGGGAGAGACGCTGCAGCGCTATCTGACGCAGCCTCTGTGAGGGCTGGGCGCGTTTGCCAAGCATGGCGGTCGCGCCGTGGCATGCTCGGTCATGGATCGCTCGAACACCTTGGAGAAATCGCCTTGGATGCCTCTACTAGCCGGGAACTGAAGGTCTTCGTGCCGGCGCAGGATTTCGCGCTGTCGGCGCAGTTCTATGCGGACATAGGCTTCGCGCCCGAGCCGCTCGGCGACGGCCTAATCTGTTTCCGCCATGGCGACCGTTGCGCGTTCCTGCTGCAGGATTTCTACCACGCGGGCCTGGCGCACAACCTCGTGCTGCACCTGTGGGTGGAGGATGCCGATGCGTGGTGGCGGCGGCTGCAGGCGGCCGACCTGGCTGGCCGCTACGGCGCGCGCCTGGGCGAGCCCGAGGACCGTCCCTGGGGCATGCGCGACTTCACCCTGCACGACCCCGGTGGCGTGCTGTGGCGGATCGGCCACGGCCTGGATGCCTGAGCGGTGCGCGTTGGATGGGCGGCGCTGGCGCGATGCAGGCGGTCGCGCAGGGTAGCGGCGGCTGCCCGCAGCGTAGCGGGCCAGTCTGCGCCTGATCTTGCCTTGGCGTGGCAGCCCGACCAGCAGCGCACGCCGACGCGCAGCGCGTGCTTTCCGGATTGCATCGGCGCCGCTTTACGTGGCCGACCGTCGCTGATGTGAACCCGGTTGATTGCGTTGGTACTGCCGGAAACGGCAAGCTTGCGCCATGTCCGAACCGCTCAGATCCATTCATGTCGTCGCCGGCGTCATCACCGATGCGCGCGGCCGTATCCTGCTGACCCGCCGTACCGAGGGCCGCGACCTGGCCGGCCTGTGGGAATTCCCCGGCGGCAAGCGCGAGCCCGGCGAGACCTCGGAGCAGGCGCTGGTGCGCGAACTGCAGGAGGAACTGGGCATCGATGCGGTGGTCGGCGAGTGGCTGATGGAAGTGCCGCAGCGCTACCCGGACAAGCGCCTGCGCCTGGAAGTGCGCCAGGTCTCGGCATGGAAGGGCACGCCGCGCGGCCGCGAGGGCCAGGCGCTGACCTGGGTGAGCGCCGACAAGCTGGGCCGCTACGCGATGCCGCCGGCCGACCAGCCGGTGGTGGCGATGCTGCGCCAGCCCGCCTGCTACCTGGTGACGCCGGAGCCGGCTGAGCCGGGTCACTGGTTGGCGGCGCTGCAGCGCGCACTGGACGCTGGCGTGCGCCGCGTGCAGTTGCGCGCGCGTGGCCTGCCGGCCGAGCAGTGGCTGCCGCTGGCGCGGGCCGCGGCGACGCTGTGTACGGCGCGTGGCGCGCAGGTGCTGGTCAACCGCGACGTGGCGCTGGCGCAGGAGCTGGACGTGGGCGTGCACCTGGGCGCGGAGCAGTTGCCGCAGTGGCAGGCGCGTCCGTTGCCGGCCGGACAGCCCGTGGCGGCGTCCTGCCACAGCCTCGAAGAATTGCAGGCGGCGCAGCAGCTCGGTTGCGATTTCGCGGTGGTCGGGCCGCTGGCGGCCACCGCCAGCCATCCCGGCGCCGCCCCGCTGGGCTGGGAGGCGTTCGAACGCCTGCGCGAGCAGGTCGCCCTGCCGATCTACCCGATCGGCGGCCTGCTGCCGAGCCAGGTGGCCGAAGCGCGCCGCCACGGCGGCCAGGGCATCGCCGCAATCCGCGGCCTGTGGCCGCTGGCGGCCGATGTGGCGTGAGTGTCGCCAAGCTGCATGCCCAATCGTAGGAGCGTCTTCAGCCGCGACCGGGCATCCTCGAGAAGGCCCGATCGCGGCTGAAGCCGCTCCTACAGATGATGCGGTGCGCGCACAGGGGGCCGCTGTCGCGATTCCCGAATCCCCATTCCCGAATCCCGGCTCCATCGCGTCGCGGCTGAAGCCGCTCCTACAGATGACGCGCTGCGCGCGCAGGGAGCCGCGGTTGCGATTCCCCATTCCCCAATCCCGGCTTCTCAAAAACTGATCCAGAAGCAGTCGTACTGCCGGCGCAGGTCCAGTACGGTGGAGGCGGGGGTGATGCTGCCGGCGAGGGTCTGCTGCAGGCGCAGGCCGGTCGGATGCGGGCGCGATGGCGCCTCGCCACCATCGGCATCCGCTGCTGCCGACGTGGCCGTTGTCGCGGACGCGGCTGTCGACGATGTGCCGGCTGCGGGATCGATGGTCGCGCTGCTGTCCGGCAACACCGGCACGATCGCGACCAGGGGGCGGCGCACGATCGCCTCCAGCCGGTCGAAGATGCGTTGCGCGCCGTCGTCGGAAACGCCATTCCACCAGTACAGCGCCGATAGCCGATTGACGTCGCGGGCGTCCACGGCGCTGCGGATCTGCTGAACCAGCACGCTCAGCCGGCGCACGCACTGCGGCGGCGCCAGGCCGCGGGCATCGCTGCCGACGTTGCCGGGCGCCACCGGTGGCGGCAAGCGGTCGATCGCGCCGACGTCCTCGCAGCGGCGATCGCTGAACACGGTGGTGCCGTCGGGGCCGGTGCAACGGTTCACCCGCTGCGCCATCGCGGGCACGGCGAAGACGCACAGGCACAACAGCAGCAGGATCGGCGGAAGGGCGCGCATCGGCGCAGGGTAGCCGCAGCCGGCGTGACCGCGGAGCGAATGCCTTACGAGCGCTGGGATCCGGGATTGGGGATTGGGGATTCGCCAAAGCGAGGCCGCGCGCCGCCGTTACCAATCTCTAATCCCGAATCCCCAATCCCAGCGCTCGGCCAGCGGCCGCGACACTCAGCCGACGGCTGAGGGCAGCCGTGCCAGGACGCTGGTGGTCGGCTTGGCCAGGTTGAGCGTATAGAAATGCAGCGCCGGCGCGCCGCCGTCGATCAGGCGCTGGCACAGCGCGGCGACCACGTCGGCGCCGAACTCGCGGATGGCTTCGGCATCGTCGCCGTAGGCCTGCATGCGTTTGCCGATCCAGCGCGGGATTTCCGCGCCGCACTGCTCGGAGAAGCGCCGCAGCTGGCTGAAGTTGGAGATCGGCATGATGCCCGGCACGATCGGGATCTGTACGCCGAGCTTGCGCACCGCGTCGACGAAGTGGAAGTAGGCGTCGGCGTTGTAGAAATACTGGGTGATGGCGGCATCGGCGCCGGCGTCGACCTTGGTCTTGAAGTGGCGCAGGTCGCTGAGCGCGTCGTGGGCCTGCGGGTGCGTCTCCGGATAGGCGCCCACTTCCAGATGGAAGGCGTCGCCGTGCTCGGCGCGGATGAAGGCGATCAGGTCGGCGGCATAGCGCAGGTCGCCGGGGTGGCCCATGCCGGAGGGCAGGTCGCCACGCAGCGCGACCAGGCGCCGGCAGCCGATGGCACGGTACAGCTTGAGCAGTTCGCGGATCTCCTCGCGGCTGCCGCCCACGCAGGACAGGTGCGGCGCGGCCTCGAAGCGGTGATGCTGCTTGAGGTGGCGCACGGTCTCGGAGGTGTAGCTGAGGGTCGAGCCGCCAGCGCCGAAGGTGCAGGACACGTACTCCGGCGCGTAGGCCTTCAGCCGCGCGGCGGTGCGGTCGAGCTGCGCGCGCTGTTCGTCGGTCTTGGGCGGATAGAACTCGAAGCTGATGGCGGTCATGGGCGCAACGCAGCGGGCGGTGCGATCAGTATATCTCTTCATCCGGATGGATGTGCAAGAAAAGACCGGGGCGCCGGAACGGGACGGCCGGCGCCGCGTCGAAGCCGTGGGACCACGTGGGCCCGGTCGGCACGACGCCGACGCGCCCACCTGGGCGCGCCGGCTTGGATGCGGACGCTCAGCGCTTCCACATCCGCGCCTGCCGCGGCGGCAGGCTGAAGGTGTAGTTGCCGCTGGAAATGCGCACCACGCTGCCCGAGCCCAGCGCATCGGTGTAGTCGACGTTCCAGCGCAGCACGCTGCCGTTCATCGGCACGGCGGCGGTGACGGTGGTGCCGCACTTGTTGATGCCGACGATGCCCAGGTCGCCGCGGCGGAACAGCAGGTAGCAGTCGCCGTGCGCCAGCACCTGCATGTCGCGGCCCTGCGCGGCGTTGTGGAAACCGACCATGCGCTTGAGGTCGTCGCGCTGGTAGGCGTTGACCCAGCGGTTGTCGCCGCTCTCGTTGTTGTCCGAGTACACCATCGGCACGCCACCGTCGCGGCCGAGCAGATAGGCGTAGGCCAGGGTTTCGTCGACCGGGTCCATGATCGCGTAGCGGAAGCCGGCGTTATTGGGGATGTCGTGGGTGATGGCGAAGGTCACTGCGCGCGCGCCCGGCAGCGCCTGGCCGTAGGCGCCCGGATCGACCAGCAGATCCATGCTGCCGCCGTAGGCGAAGGCGTTGCGCACCGAGTTGAACAGCGGGAAGTCGTAGGCCGCGTGCGGGGTGGCCTGCAGGTATGGCGCCAGGAACTGGTCGTAGTCGGAATTGCCGCTGCCGCCGCCGGTGATCACTTCGCCGAACACCATCACCCCGGAGCGCACCTGCGCATCGAGCACCTTGTTCAGATGGTCGAAGGTCATGTGCTTGGCCGCGTCGATGCGGAAGCCGGTCACGCCCAGCGCCTTCAGCGCCAGCAGGTAGTTGCGCTGCTGCTGCACCACCCAGTCGTTGCCGACCAGATCCGGCAGGCCGGGATCGCTGCCGCCGCCGCAGATGCGATAGGTGCGCACCTGGTAGGGGTCGTTGTAGTTGGTGATGCACTGCGCCGGGCCGAAATCGCTGGCGCTGAGGAAATTCTGCGAGAGGTCGCCGAACAACCGCAGCGCGGCATAGCGCTGCGGATTGGCAGCGTACTGGCCCAGCACCGCGCTGCCCGGGTAGTTCAGGTCCGAGCGCGTGGCCGCTTCGTTGGCCATGTGGTTGAGCACCACGTCGGCATAGGTCTCCACGCCCACGGCCTTTAGCGCCTGCACCATGCTGGCGAAGGCGTCGGTGTCGCCGAGCGGGTTGTCGATCAGGCGCATGTCCTGCGGCTGGTAGCGCGCCCACCAGGCGTCTCCCTGCGAGCGGTAGGCCGGCGCCACCAGCACCTTGCGGTAGCCGGCGGCGGCGATCTGCGCGGCACGCGCTTCCACGGTGGCGTAGGGCCAGTTGAAGGCATGCAGGATGACGTCGGCCTGGGCGCTGGCGGTGGCCAGGAGCAGCAGCAGGCCGACCAGCAGGCTGCGCCAGCGGTGCAGGCGCAGCAGACGATTTGCAGCGGATGGGACGCGCATCGTTCGATCTCCTCGTTGCGTGGGCGCAGGCGGGGGCCTGCAGGACAGGGGCATGACCTCGCCGCGGGGCTGGCGTGCGGCGGGAGGATGCTAAGCGCGCATCGCGGCGCAACATGCGCGCGCTACATACGTATTCATGGCGACAGCGCGCGAAAGCGGGATCGGCATCCGCTTCCGCAACGAGGTACCGCTAGCGCGGTGTTCGTGGCACATGGCGCATCGCGGCCCTTGCGCTTTGCTACAGTCGCCGCCCTCACCTGTCGACGCGGAGCCGCATCATGACCAGCGCAGCCTTCTATCCGATCGGAACCCCCGGCGTGCCCTGGGGCGCCGCCGAGAAAGCGGCGTGGCTGGCCGGGCAACCGCGCCGTCGCAGCTATCAGGATGAGGTGGTGGCGGCCATCGAGCGCTTGCGTGGGCCGTGGGAGCTGGTCGAGTACGGCGAACTGGCGTACGCGCAGGAGCGCTATCCGTTGCTGGCGCTGCGCAGCCGCGATTGGAACGAGGCGCTGCCGTACATGCTGGTCACCGGTGGCGTGCACGGCTACGAGACCAGCGGCGTGCATGGTGCGCTGCAGTTCGCGCAGCAGCATGCCGAGGACTACGCCGGCCGCGCCAATGTGCTGCTGGCGCCGTGCGTGAGCCCCTGGGCGTACGAGCGCATCCACCGCTGGAACGCCGATGCGATCGATCCCAACCGTTCGTTCCGCGCCGACAGCCCGGCGCAGGAATCAGCGGCGCTGCTGCGTCTGGTCGCGCTGTTGCGCGAGCACATTCGCATGCATATCGATCTGCATGAGACCACCGACAGCGACGAGTCCGAGTTCCGTCCGGCGCTGGCGGCGCGCGACGGCGTCGACTATGCGCCGGGCGGCATCCCCGATGGCTTCTATCTGGTCGGCGACAGCGAGAATCCGCAGCCGGCCTTCCAGCAGGCGGTGCTGGCCGCAGTAGCACAGGTCACCCATATCGCGCCGGCCGACGCCGCCGGCGAACTGATCGGCACGCCGCTGGCGGCGCCGGGCGTCATCAATTATCCGGTGAAGCGGCTGGGCCTGTGCGCAGGCATCACCGATGCGCGCTACACCACCACCACCGAGGTCTACCCGGACAGCGCCAGCGCCACGCCGGAGCAGTGCAACGCCGCGCAGGTGGCGGCGGTGCGCGCGGCGATCGACTACGCGTTGGCGCATCCGTAGTCGCAGGCATGGTGTGCAGTATCCGTAGGAGCGGCTGCAGCCGCGACAGGCGCTATCGATAACGCTCATCGCGGCTGAAGCCGCTCCTACATGGGCGTGCGACCACGCGGATGCGCCGGCCGCGGTGGGCACCGACCTTGCCGCGCGCTACGCTTGTCCGCCCTCATTCGCCATGCATGCCATGTCCATCGTCCTCACGCCGTTCGCCCGCACCCGCCTGTTCCCGCGCGACGGACGTCGCAATGCGATCCAGGACTGCACGCCGGAGCAGTTCGAGCAGCATCTCAACGCCAATGTGCCGCTGCAGGTGCTCGACGGCTATGCGCCGTTCTGCAAGCTGCACGTGCACCGCAACTGGACCTCGACGCGCTGCCTGACGGTGCCGATCACCGACGCCAACCGGCGCCTGCTGCGTTCCGGCTATGAGGCGCGCAGCCGCGAGGAACTCCCTGTGCTGGTGCGCTGGTTCGAAGGCGTCGAGCCGCCGGTGGCCGCCTACCTGCTGCCGATCCTCTACAGCCGCGAACAGCTCGCCCACGAGGGCGCGCCGATCGAGGCCGACTGGGGCGTGGTCGGTTGCCTGTACACCGCCGAGCCGCAGGAAATCCCAATGGCACCGATCACCATGCTGCGCAATGCGCTGGGCGTGGAGGAGGGCGGCTCCGGCGTGCCGCTGGATCGCGACGCCTACCGGCGCAGCGTGGCGTTCTGGGAGCACAACGCCAACTGGCGGCCGTAAGCGCTGCGCACGCGCCGTTTGCGCCCAGCGAGCTGGGCGCGCGCAAGCATCGATGAGCCCGCGACGATGATGGATGCATCGCCGGTCACAACGCAGGCGCGAGCGCCTATGGCTGCTCCATGCGCTCTTACGTCTCTGTTGCAGCGTCTGTACGTTGCCGAAGCCGGCAACGCGTGCTGCATCAGTGTGCATACCTGTTCACTGGCGCACGCGCGCAGGAATAAACAGCGCGCTATTGACCACTTTCACGGCGAAGCCATGTCCGTTCATCCGGCTCGCGCGGGACGACCATCAAGTTTGCGCACGACGGGACGATAGCGAGAAGGTGGGCCGCACGCAGCAGCGCCGGGAAGCGATTTCCGGCGGCGCGTCGCGGCCGGTGGGGAAGGCGTCCCGGGCAGCAGGTCATCGGCAACGGACACGCGCGCTCGCGCCGTGCGCCGCGGTGGGCTGTGCCGCGCGGCGCGTTCCCCGCGACCGCATTCCCTCCCCCCGCCAAGGAAGTTGTCATGTCCACTCCGTCGCCGCATCGCCGTCGCGGCAGCGTCGCCAAACGCCTGATGCTGGGTACCGGCCTGCTCGCGCTGGCCTGCTTCGGCCTGACCGCGATGATCATCTACTGGCGCAGCAGCGATGCGTTGCTGTCGACCTCGCGCACCAGCATCGAGAACCTGGCGCAACTGGAAGCGCAACGCGTGTCGCGCGAGATCGGCGTGGCCTTCGACGCCAGCGATGCGCTGGCCAACAGTTTCCGCGTGCAGCACGGCGCCGGCGGCCTGTCGCGTGCCACCGCCACCGCGGTGCTGCGCAGCCAGCTCGATGCGCATCCGCAGTGGCTGGGCATCAGCACCATGTGGGAGCCGGACGCGTTCGACGGCAACGACAAGGGCTTCGTCGGTGCCGAGGGCCACGACGCCACCGGCCGCTACATGACCTGGTGGTCGCGGCAGAACGGCCAGCTGGTGCGCGAGGCGCTGCGCGACTACGAGAAGCCCGGCGACGGCGACTGGTACCTGCTGGCGCGCAACACGCACAAGCCGGTGGTGATCGAGCCCTACTACTACCCGGTGGCCGGCAAGGACACGCTGATGACCACGCTGGCCACGCCGATCCTGGAGAACGGCCGCTTCCTGGGCGTGGTCACCGTCGACTTCACTCTCGATACCCTGCAGCAGCGCATCGCCGCGCTGCGGCCGATGGGCGAGGGCCATGCCAGCCTGTTGTCGCCGTTGGGCATGGTGATGGCCAGCCGCGATCCGCAGCAGGTCGGCAAGACCCGCAACGACGCCTGGTCCAAGGACATGCTGGCGCGCGTGGCCAAGGGCCAGGTGGTGTTCGACCATCGCCGCGCCGACGGCGAGGATGCGTTGAACGTGTTCGTGCCGCTGAAGATCGGCGATGCGCCGCAGGCGTTCGCGCTGGGCATCTCGGTGCCGTACGCGCTGGTGATGGCCAAGGCGCGCGCGCTGCTGTGGACGATTGCCGCGGTCGGCCTGCTCTCGGCGCTGTTGCTGAGCGGCGCGCTGTACCTGCTGCTGCGCCGGCAGGTGCTGGATCCGCTGGCCGAGGCGGTGCGGGTGTCCTCGGCTGTCGCCGCCGGACGCCTGGACAGCCAGGTCCGGCATCGTCGCGACGACGAACTGGGCCAGTTGCTGGACGCGATGGGCAGCATGCAGACGCAGCTGCAGGCGGTGATGCAGGCGCAGGCGGAGATGGCGCAGCGCCACGACGCCGGCGAGATGAGCTACCGCATGGACGCCGCGCGCTTCCCCGGCGAGTACGGGCGCATGGTCCACGGTACCAATGCGCTGGTCGCCGCGCACGTGGACGTGCAGCGGCGCCTGGTCGAGGTGATGTCGCAGTACGCGATCGGCAACATGCAGGTGGACATGGAGGCGCTGCCGGGCGAGAAGGCGGCGATCACCGAGGCGATGCGCACCACCAAGCGCAGCCTGCAGGCGATCAACCAGGCCATCACCGAACTGGCGCAGGCCGCGGCCTCCGGCGATTTCTCCCGGCGCGGCGATGCCGAGCGCTTCCAGTACGACTTCCGCGGCATGGTGGTCGGGCTGAACCGGCTGATGGAGCTTACCGAGGGCAACCTCTCGGCCTTGTCGGCGCTGTTGCGCGCGGTGGCCCAGGGCGACCTCACCGCGCGGATGCATGGCGAGTTCCATGGCGTGTTCGCGCAGATGCGCGACGACGCCAATGCCACCGTGGAGCAGTTGACCGGCATCGTCGGCCGCATCCAGCACGCCACCACCGCGATCAACACCGCCGCCAGCGAGATCGCTGCCGGCAACGACGACCTGTCGCGCCGCACCGAGCAGCAGGCGGCCAACCTGGAAGAGACCGCGGCGTCGATGGAGGAGCTGACCTCCACGGTGAAGCAGAACGCCGCGCATGCGCATCAGGCCAATCGCCTGGCGCAGGACACCGCCGACGTGGCCTCGCGCGGCGGCGCGGTGGTCGAGCAGGTGGTGGAGACCATGTCCGGTATTGCCGGCGCGTCGAAGAAGATGGCCGAGATCATCGGCGTGATCGACGGCATCGCCTTCCAGACCAACATCCTGGCGCTCAATGCCGCGGTTGAAGCCGCCCGTGCCGGCGAGCAGGGCCGCGGTTTCGCGGTGGTGGCGAGCGAGGTGCGCGCGCTGGCCCAGCGCTCGGCGACCGCGGCGCACGAGATCAAGGGCCTGATCGACGCCTCGGTCGGCAAGATCGACGATGGCACGGCGCTGGTCAACGGCGCCGGCGACACCATGCGCGAGGTGGTGGCCAGCGTGCGCCAGGTCACCGACATCATGAGCGAGATCGCCGCCGCCTCGCAGGAACAGAGCGCCGGCATCGAACAGGTGGGCAAAACCATCGTGCAGATGGACGAGGTGACCCAGCAGAACGCCGCGCTGGTCGAGGAAGCCACGGCGGCGGCGCGGGCGATGGAGGATCAGGCCGGGGAACTGCAGCGCGCTGTGGCGCTGTTCAAGCTTGCCGCGCCTGCATCGGGCCGCCTGGCCGCGCCGGGCCGGACGCGGCTGGAGGTGGTGTCGTGAGGGCCATGCGCAGCGCCGCGCTGCTGCTGGCGCTGGGCGTCGCCGCACCGGTCTGGGCCGGCACCGCCAGCGCCAACCTGGCCGCGACCTCGAACTACGTCTCGCGCGGATTCGAGCAGAGCTGGGGCCGGCCGGTGCTGCAGGGTGGGCTGGACGTGGCCGCGGACAGCGGCTGGTATGCCGGCACCTGGGCGTCCGGGGTGAGCCCGTACTTCATCGAAGGCGGGCACGTGGAGTGGGACGTGTACGCCGGCTACGCCGTCAGCCGCGGCGACTGGGGCTGGCGTGCCGGCGTCTACCACTATGCCTATCCCGGCGCACGCATGAGCGCCAGCGGCACGCGCTACGACTACGGCGAGGCCATCGTCGCCGGGCATTGGCGCACGCTGGAGCTGTCCTACGCCAGCACCTGGACGCGCGACTACTTCGGCTACAACAGCGCCACGCTGGGTGTCGGCCAGGGCCGGCACTCGCGCGGCTCCGGCTATCTGGCCCTGGACGCCACGCTGCCGCTGGCATCGGACTGGCAGGCCAGCGTGCATGCGGGCCACCAGCACGTGCGCAACTTCGCCGACTACGGCTGGACCGATGCGCGTTTCGGCGTGAGCCGCACCTGGCGCGGCACCGAATTCGGTTTGAGCTACGCACGGGCCTGGAACAGCGCCGGCGTCTATCGTCGCTATACCACCGGCGTGGCGGATGGCGAAGGCCGGGTGCATGTCTCCAACCCGATCGATGGTGCCTGGTCGTTCACCATCAAGCGCAGTTTTTCGCTGTAGCCGGACGCGCGCTCAGCCATTGGCGGGCGGCGCGAACGCCTCCACGGCGAGCCGGTCCAGGTAGTCGCGCAGGCGTTGTTCGCGTTGTGCCGGGTCGCTGGGCAGCGGACGCGCCTGGGCGCCGCTGCTGCGCGCATGTACGCATGGATACGGCTGCGCCGGCACCGGCACGTCGAGGAAGGCGCACAGCGGTTCCCAGCCTGTCTGCGCGTCGGTGTCGAGTACCAGCAGGCGATGCGCCGGCACGTTGGCGATCACTTCCTGATTCCAGCGCTGGAAATAGTCGGTCATGAAGCCGCGATCGTCGATGCGCGTGGCGAAGTCGAGGCGCAGGAACTGGCTCAGTCGTTGGCCGTCGGGACCGAACAGCGCCGGCACGCGGCCGTCGCTGGCGAAGATGGTGTTGCGTACCGAATCGAACCAGGCATCGGCATCGCGCACGGTCAGGATCACCTTGGCCTGCGGATAGCGTGCGACCAGTTCGCGCCAGAAGCAGCAGCCGGGATAATCGACGGTGGCGGTATAGCCGGCGAACAGCGTGTCCCAGTCCGCCTGTCCGTCGAGCACCGCATCCCATCGCGGCAAGGCCTGGCGCAGGTTCGCGGCCAGTTCCATGGCGTGGTAGCAACGGCCCAGGCCCAGATGTTCCAGCGCCAGCTTCAGCGACAGGGTGCCGGTGCGGCCGAGGCCGGCGCCGATGATGTGCAGGCTCATGGCGTCGCCCCGGCGCCCTGCGCCAGCCACTGCGCCGCCTCGCGGCCCAGTTCCGCCTGCGCACGCGCCGCGTAGTCGGCAGCGACGGCCGCCGGCAACAGCGCGCGCCAGCGGCCACTACGCCCCTGGTTGAAGAAAGCCTTGCCGCCTTCGCGCCACAGCCCGGCGCCCTGCGGCACGTAGCGCGCGGCGTGCTGGCGCATGTAGTCGAACCGGCAGTGCGCCAGGATCGTGTCCCAGGTGGCGTCGCGTATCGGGATCTCGAGAAACGCGGCGATGCGTCGCACCTGCGCGGGCAGATCCTCCAGCAGGTCGGCGTAGTGCACCAGCAGCACGTTCGGCTGCGCGCGCTGCTGCCACCAACTGCGCACGCCTTCCCAGAACGGCCAGAACGGCGCACCGTCGTGGGCCAACCAATGCGCCACGTAGGCGTCCACCGGCAGGCTCGGTGGCGGCACCACGCGCAGCTTGCCCGGTTCGGCCGCGCCGGCATCCAGGCGCGCCTGCGCATCCTGGCTGACCGCACACTGGTGGTCGTAGAGGCTCAGCGCGATGTCGCGGCCATCGCGGCCGATGTACAGATACTTGGCGCGGTCGCTGATCACCAGCGCATCGGCCGGCAGATGAGTCTTGATGAAACGCCGGTGGGTCTGCGCCTGCAGCAGCGCGAGCTTGCTGGCGCGGTCCGGGTACACGCCATCCAGCCACGGCGAGATCGCCGACACGTCGACGTCCGCTGCGCCTTCGAACAGCAGTTGCGCCACGATCTGCTGCAGCCAGGTAGTGCCGGCCTTGGCGTAGCTGGCGATGACGATGTCGCTCTCGCGAAACTCCAGTTCGTTCCAGGCGGCGGAATCGAAGAAGCGGTTGGGATATTCCCGGGTCTTGGCGAAGGCGGCGAGGTCAGCCATGCGGGGCGTCCGGGGCAGGAGGCTGGGGCGTCGTCGTGTCATGCGACCGACGGCCAAGGGGAGGGGTGCGTGGCCGCAGCGCGATGCGGACGTCGAGTGGGCGCAGCACCAGCGCCGGGAACGGCCGCGGCTGCGCATCCGCCGCCAGGTGCAGCGTGCGCTCGCGCAACAGGCCGGCCACGACCACGGTCATCTGCACCAGCGCGAGTTGGGTGCCGATGCAGCTGCGCGGGCCGCCGCCGAACGGAAAGTAGGTGTAGCGCGCTGGCGTGTGTGCGGCATCCAGCCAGCGCGTCGGCAGGAAGCGCTCCGGCGCGACGAAATGGCGCGGATCGCGTTGCACCACCCACTGGCTGACGATCAGCTGCGTGCCGCGCGGCACCGCGAATCCCTTTAGCGTGGTGTCGCGTTGGGCGATGCGCGCGGTCATCCATGCCGGCGGATACAGGCGCATGGCTTCCTTCACACAGGCGCGGGTCAGTGACAGGTGTTCGACAAGAGTGTCGTCGCCTGCCGTGGCGGAGGCGTTGCCGATGTCGGGCAATACATCGGCTTCCTCCGCCACCGCTTGCGCGATCGATGGATGCTGCGCCAGGAGCAACAGCGTCCAGGTCAGGCCTGCCGCCATCGGCTCCAGCGCCGACATCAGCATCGCCGCCGTCTCATCGCGGCACCAGTCGCCCTGGCCCTGTGGATCGTCGCGCCGCAGCAGGTCCAGCACCGAGGCGTTCGCGCCTGGTGGACGTGGCGATGCCAGGATCTGCGTCAGTGCGCTGTCCAGCGCGTTGCGCGCGGCACGTAGACGGCGCTTGCCGGCACTCGGCCACCAGGCCGGCGCCGCGGACGGCGTGCGGGTCTGCTGCAGGATCGCATCGACCATCGGCAGCATCCGCAGCAGCGCGGGCGCGTGCGCCGCATCGCCGAGCAGGAAGCCGGCGCCCAGTTCCGCACAGAGCGCTGTCATCGTCAGGCGTAGGTCCTTTGCATGCGCGATGTCCTCGCCCGATTGCAGCAGCGCCTGCGTGGCGGCGAGTGCCTGTCCGGCATAGTCGCGGACCAGCCCGGCGCGAAATGCGGGCTGCAGTGCCTGGCGCTTGTGTCGCCAGGCCTCGCCCTGACTGTTCATCACCGAGGACGGGAATGCAGCACGCCGCGTGCGCGGGTCCGGATCGGATTTGGCGTAGAGGCTGCTATCGTCGCCCAGCACGGTCGCGATGGCTGCCGGCGATGCCAGTAGGTAGGTGCGCTCGGCGACCCGCACCACGTCGCCATGTTCGCGTGCGCAGCGTTGCAGGAAGTCGAGGGGATCGCGCGCGAAGGCCTGCCGGTTGCCGAACGCCCAATGCCCACGCGGACCGGGCGGACGTTGTTGCGTCTGCATCACGCACTCACCTGCACGAAGACGCATGACGGCACGGTGCACCGCGATGCGGAAGACGACATGGGACCGACGGCGAACGCATGCGTGGCCGTGCAATGCGCCGAGTGCCGAAGAGAGGGGGGGCGGATCGCCCCCTCTCGCACGCGAATGCCACGCAACGGTGGCGGGAAGTCAGTAGGTGTAGATGTAGCCGAGCCTGTTGCCACCGAGGCTCTGTACCCAACGCGACAGCGAATCAAAAAGGCGCTTCATGGCGATACTCCTGATTGAACGGGGGACTCTGTTGCGATCGTCGCGCCTGCCGCCTGTGGCAGGCGCGCAGAAAGCTTCCTCGCTCGACTACGGCGACGCAAGCGAAAGACTGAAGCGTCGCCAACTGCAATATTCCTGTCATTTTTCGTCGAGCACCTTGCGTCGCAAGTGATCGGATCGCGTCGCCGCGTTTGCCGTCGGCGTCGCTGCCGTGCGTGCGCCATTGCGTCGCGATCGCTGCGTGCTATCGTCGCGCCACTTCGGCAACGAGTGGCTGCGGATGCCCGTGACCCACGAGTACGATCGCCTGGCCGCGATCTACGATCGCGTCTACGATCGCTGGCCTGCCGCCGCTACGCAGCAGTGCGTCGACGTGCTGGCCGAACTGGCCGCGGGCCGCGCGGCGCTGGAACTGGGCATCGGAACCGGCCGTATCGGCTTGCCGCTTGCGCACCGCGATGTGCCGGTCACCGGTATCGACAATTCCCCGGCGATGCTCGAGGTCTTGCGTGCCAAACCCGGCAGCGACCGCCTGCAGTTGGTCTGCGCCGATTTCGCCGACATGCCGGTGTGCGGGTCGTTCGGCCTGATCTATGCGGTGGGGGCGTTCGGCTATCTGCTGAGCCAGGCCGAGCAACTGCGGTGCGTGGTCAATGCGGCGCGCTGCCTGGCGCCCGACGGGCGCTTGCTGATCCAGAGCGCGGTGCCGGGCGCAGAGGTGTTCGACAGCGGCGGCAAGGTCAGCCAGGTGCTGGACGTGCCGGACACCGACGGCGATGGCGCGGCAGTGATGCTGGTGTGCTCGCAGCCGGATCCGCTGCAGCAGCGCATCGACCAGCGCGTGGTGGTGCTGGGCGAATCCGGCACGCGCATCTTCAGCGAGCGCCGCCGCTACGTGTGGCCATCGGAACTGGACCTGATGGCGCAGATCGCCGGCCTGTGCCTGGAGGCGCGCTGGAGCGACTGGGCACGCACGCCGTACCATGCGCGCAGCCGCATCCAGATTTCGGTGTACGCGCCGGCTGGCGATTGCAGGATCTGAAAGACTAGCGCCGTCTTGTGCGCTAGATGGCGATGATGTTACGCATCGCGGACATAGCCTGCCTCGCGTTCTGCGCGGATCGCCAGGACAAAGACGGTATCCAGCGCCACCACGTATCGGTAGAGGGCAACATGTCCCTGAGCGCCTTGGCCAATCACCAGTTCACGCAGATCATGGCGCGGCAGCCGGCCGATCAGCGGATTGTCCGTCAGCACGTTCGATGCGCTGACGATCTCGCTCAGACGTTCCTGGATATGCTCGGCTTCGTGTTGTTCCAGATGGCCGATGATGCGCCGTAGGTCCTCGTTGACAGAGGGCAGGAACTCGACGTGCTCCATGCTATTTCGCGAACTTGCGGGGGGCGGGAGGGGGCGTGTGCTTGCCCTGAATGCGTTCCATCAGATAGCGACGCATCTCGTCCCAGGGAATGCTTTCGCCGGTTTCGAGGAATTCGCCCCAACGGCGCTCGGCCTCTGCATGGAAGTCGAAGCACCGCTCGGCCAACTCGGCCTTCTCGGCAATGGCTTCCAGGATGAAGTTGTGCGACGTGGTGCCGGCCGCTTCCGCAGCCTTGGCGACGCGGGCCTTGAGTGCGTCCGGCAGGCGGATGGTGGTGGTGCTCATGGGGAGCTCCAGGCGATTGGTGTGGAATCAATGTAGCGCAGGTGTGGTACGCATGGCCTGGCTGGACAGGCGCGTCGGCCCACTAGTCGGAAAGGCCGCTTGGAGCAGGGAGTGCGCAAGGTGGCGATGTCTGCGGTTTTCGCTCCGTACGAATTTCCAGCCCCTGTTTCCGCACGCTCGCAGCGCCGATTGCACAAAAAACGGGCGCCTCGCGGCGCCCGTTCTGGTCTGCCTGGCGATGTCCAGCCAATGCCTCAGTAGCGGTAGTGCTCCGGCTTGAACGGACCGTCGACCGGCACGCCGAGGTAGGCGGCCTGTGCGTCGGTGAGCTTGGTCAGCTTCACGCCGATTTTCTCCAGGTGCAGGCGCGCCACTTCCTCGTCCAGCTTCTTCGGCAGGCGGTATACCTGCTTCTCGTAGCTGTCCTTGTTCTGCCACAGGTCGATCTGCGCCAGGGTCTGGTTGGCGAAGCTGTTGGACATCACGAAGCTGGGGTGGCCGGTGGCGCAGCCCAGGTTGACCAGGCGGCCTTCGGCCAGCAGGAAGATCGCGTTGCCGTTGGGCAGCATGAACTTGTCCACCTGCGGCTTGATGTTGATCTTCTGCACGCCCGGCAGCTTGTACAGCGCCTCGACCTGGATCTCGTTGTCGAAGTGGCCGATGTTGCAGACGATGGCCTGGTCCTTCATCTGCGTCAGGTGCTCGATGCGGATGATGTCCTTGTTGCCGGTGGTGGTGACGTAGATGTCGGCCTGGCCGAGGGTGTCCTCGACGGTGTTGACCTCGAAGCCTTCCATCGCCGCCTGCAGCGCGCAGATCGGGTCGATCTCGGTGACGATGACGCGGGCGCCATAGGCGCGCAGGCTGTGCGCCGAGCCCTTGCCGACGTCGCCGTAGCCGCACACCACCGCGACCTTGCCGGCCAGCATCACGTCCATCGCGCGCTTGAGGCCGTCGGCCAGCGACTCGCGGCAGCCGTACAGGTTGTCGAACTTGCTCTTGGTCACCGAGTCGTTGACGTTGATCGCCGGGATCAGCAGGGTGCCGGCTTCGGCCAGCTGGTACAGGCGGTGCACGCCGGTGGTGGTCTCTTCGGAGACGCCCTTCCAGTCCTTGACCACGCGGGTCCAGTAGCCCGGGCGCTCCACCGCCACGCGCTTGAGCAGGTTCTTGATCACCTGCTCCTCGTGCGAGGAGGCCGGTTCGTCCACCCACTTGGAGCCGTTCTCCAGTTCGTAGCCCTTGTGGATCAGCAGGGTCACGTCGCCGCCGTCGTCCACCACCAGCTCCGGGCCGGTCTGGGTGCCGTCGGGCAGGGTGAAGGTCAGTGCGTCGAGGGTGCAGTCCCAGTACTCCTCCAGGGTCTCGCCCTTCCAGGCGAACACCGGGGTGCCGGTGGCGGCGATCGCCGCGGCGGCGTGGTCCTGGGTCGAGAAGATGTTGCACGAGGCCCAGCGCACGTCGGCGCCGATGTCCTTCAGGGTCTCGATCAGCACCGCGGTCTGGATGGTCATGTGCAGCGAGCCGGTGACGCGCACGCCGGCCAGCGGCTTGGCGGCGGCGTACTGGCGGCGGATCGACATCAGGCCCGGCATCTCGTGCTCGGCGATGTCCAGTTCCTTGCGGCCCCAGTCGGCCAGGCTGATGTCGGCGACCTTGTAGTCGCCCTCGGTGGAAAAGCTCTTGAGTGCAGCGTTCATCGATAAAGCTCCGGTCAATGGCGAGAAACTCGCGAAGTCCGGGCGCCGTTGTCGCTCAAGCCTCGCGCCGAGCCTGGCCGGGTCTGGAGACGGGGAACCCGGTCTCGATCCGGTCGCAGCGCCCCTCGGCGCAAGGGGTAACTGATTATAGCGGCTGCCACGTGCGGCGCTTGAACACGCGCCCGTGCCCAACCATCGACAGGGGGCGTGCGGCGCCCGCCCTGCTACCGTCATCGGTTCGACCGATGTGAAGGAGAGGGGAGAGATGAACCAGATCACAGTGCGCGGGCGCCGCCGCGTGGCCGGCCCGGTCTGCGGCCTGCTGTGCGCGGCCCTGGCGGCGGCCGGCAGCGCTGCTGCGGATGCCGCCCCGGCATCTGGGGCCGCCGCCGCGCCCGCCGATGCCGCCGACAGCGGCTACCAGTTGCCGTCGGCGCCGCTGCAGGCCATCGTCGATGCGCCGCGGCCGCCGCAGCTGTCGCTGAGCCCGCGGCGCGATCTGGCGGCGATGCTGCAGTTGCCCGCGTTGCCCGGCATCGCCCAGGTCGCGCAGCCGGAACTCAAGCTCGCTGGGCTGCGCATCCATCCGCGCACCCGTTCGCAGAGCCGCTTCGCCTTCGGCGACAAGCTGTGGCTGCTGCGCATCGCCGACGGCAGCGAACTGCGCATCGAGGGCCTGCCGTCGCCGCTGTCGATCGCCGGCATGGCCTGGGCACCGGACCAGCGGCATCTGGCTTTCAACCGGGTCGATGCGCGCAGCGGCGCCAACGAACTGTGGGTGGTGGACATCGCTGCGCTGCGGGCGCGGCGGGTCGCCGAGCGGCTCAACACGGTGTCCGGCGAGGGCTATGCGTGGATGCCAGACAGCCGCCAGTTGCTGGTGTTGCTGCAGCCGCAGGAGCAGGGTGCCGCGCCGCCGTCCGATGCGGTGCCGACCGGGCCCGCGGTGCAGCAGACCGCCGGCGGCGGCGCCACCGCCTTGCGCACCTATCAGGACCTGCTGAAGAACGAGGCCGACGCGCGCCAGTTCGACTATCAGTTGCGCGCGCAGCCGGCACTGGTCGATGTGGACGGGCGCCAGCAGCGCATCGCCTCCCCGGACCTGTACCTGTCGCTGGCGCCGTCGCCGGACGGCCGCTATCTGCTGGCGCAGCGCCTGCAGCGGCCGTTCTCCTACCTGGTGCCGGCCAGCGGCTTCCCGCGCACCATCGAGGTGTTGGACCGCGCCGGCAAGCCGCTGCACACGGTGGCGCAGCTGCCGCTGGTGGAAGGCCTGCCGACCGGCAACGATGCGGTGCGCACCGGTGTGCGCGACATCGACTGGCGCAGCGACGCACCGGCCACCCTGGTCTGGGCCGAGGCCCAGGACGGTGGCGATCCGGCGCGCGAGGCGGCGGTGCGCGACGCGGTGTTGATGCAGGCGGCGCCGTTCACCGCGCCGCCGGCAACGCTGGCGCGCCTGCAGTCGCGCTTCGCCGGTATTTTCTGGGGCCGCGGCGACCTGGCGCTGATCGACGAGTTCTGGTGGAAGACGCGCCAGACCAAACAATGGCGCGTGGCACCGGACAATCCCGCGCAGGCGCCGCAGTTGCTGGTGCAACGTTCGCAGGAGGACCGCTACGCCGATCCGGGCACGCCGGTGACGGAGCGCGATGCCGCCGGCAACCCGCGCCTTTTGATCGCCGCCGATGGTCACAGCCTGTTCCTGCGCGGCGAAGGCGCCTCGCCGCAGGGCGACCGGCCGTTCCTGGATCGCTACGATCTGGACACGCGGCACAGCACCCGCCTGTTCCAGTCGCAGGCGCCGTACTACGCGGTACCGCAGGCTTTGCTCGACGACAGTGGCCAGCGCCTGCTGATCACCCGCGAGACGCCGCAGGAGCCGCGCAACTTCTATCGGCTCGACCGTGCGGACGCGGAGCCGGTGGCGCTGACCCGCTTCCCGCACCCCACGCCGCAACTGCGCGACGTGCACAAGGAGCAGATCCGCTACCGGCGCAAGGACGGCGTGGAACTGACCGCGACCCTGCTGCTGCCGCCAGGCTACGACGCCAAGCGCGACGGCCCGCTGCCGATGCTGATGTGGGCCTACCCGGGCGAGTTCAAATCCGCCGACGCCGCCAGCCAGGTCACCGACTCCCCGTACCGCTTCAACGCGATCGGCTACTGGGGGCCGCAGGCGTTCCTGGCGCTGGGCTATGCGGTGCTCAACGATCCGTCGATGCCGATCGTCGGCGAGGGCGCGCGCGAACCCAACGACACCTACGTCGAGCAACTGGTCGCCGACGCACAGGCGGCGGTGGACGAGGTGGTGCGGCGCGGCGTCGCCGATCGCGATCGCATCGCCATCGGCGGGCATTCCTACGGCGCCTTCATGACCGCCAACCTGCTCGCACACACGCGCCTGTTCAAGGCCGGTATCGCCCGCAGCGGCGCCTACAACCGCTCGCTGACCCCGTTCGGCTTCCAGTCCGAAGAGCGCACCTACTGGCAGGCGCAGCCGGTCTACCAGGCGATGTCGCCGTTCAACTACGCCGACCGGATCAAGGATCCGCTGCTGCTGATCCACGGTGCCGAGGACAACAACTCCGGCACCTTCCCGATCCAGAGCGAGCGCATGTACGCGGCGATCAAGGGCAACGGCGGCACCGCGCGGCTGGTGATGCTGCCCAACGAGGCGCATGCCTACCGCGCACGCGAATCGGTGCTGCAGATGCTGGCCGAGAGCGAGCGCTGGTTGCGCACCTATCTGGGGCCGGCGCCCACGCCGACGTCCGCGCCGGCTGCGGCAGGCGCCACGCCGCGCTGAGCCGCGCCTGTGCCACGGCCGCACGTGCGTGCCGCCGTGGCGCAGGGCACTGCTGTGCCGCGCAAATGGTTCGCTTTGAAACCGTCGCGCAGCCGACGGGAGCGCGATCCCTTTTCGGTTAGGCTTGCGGCGCCCCCACTGCCGAGCCATGCGTTTCCCGATGAACGAGTCCCGCAGCAGCATCGCCTTCGCCACGCCCGACCTTCCCTTACGCGACGACGTGCGCCGGCTCGGCGCCCTGGTGGGCGACCTGCTCGCCGAACAGGTCTCGGCGCAGTTCCTCGACGAGATCGAGCGCATCCGCACCACCGCGATCGCGCGCCGCGAACGCGCCGCGCCGCTGTCCTCGCTGAGCGAGCAACTCGCCGGCCGCGCGCCGCGCGATGCCGAAGCGTTGGTGCGCGCCTTCAGTACCTATTTCCAGGTGGTCAACATCGCCGAGCGCGTGCACCGCATCCGCCGCCGCCGCGACTACCAGCGCAGCAGCGCCGACACGCCGCAGCCGGACGGCCTGCTCGACGCCTTGCGCCGGCTCAAGGCGCAGGGCGTCGGCATCGAGGAACTGCGCGACTGGTTGCCGCGCATCGACGTCGAGCCGGTGTTCACCGCGCACCCGACCGAGGCGGTGCGGCGCGCGCTGCTGGAGAAGGAACAGTTGATGGTGGCCAGCCTGGTCGACAACCTCGACGGCCTGCGCACCCCGGGCGAGCGCGCCACCGACGCGGCGCGCTTCCGCATGGCGCTGACCGCCTCGTGGCAGACCGCCGATTCCTCGCCGGTGCGCCCCACCGTGGAGGACGAGCGCGAGCACGTCGGCTTCTACCTGACCCAGGTGCTGTACCGGGTGATCCCGGTGATGTACGAGACCCTGGAGCACGCCATCGAGCAGACCTACGGGCAGGCGCTGCCCCTGCTGCGGCTGCTGCGCTTCGGCACCTGGGTCGGCGGCGACATGGACGGCAACCCCAATGTCGATGCCGCCACCATCACCGCCACCCTCGACGCGCAGCGGCGCGCGGTGCTGGAGCGCTATCTGAAGGAGCTGTGGCAGCTGGCCAGCCTGCTCAGCCAGTCGACCACCCTGGTCGCGGTGAGCGCACCGCTGCTGGAGCAACTGGAGCGTTACCGGCAACTGTTGCCGGAGGCGGCGGCGCGCTCGCGGCCGCGCCATGGCGACATGCCCTACCGCCTGCTCAACGACCTGATGCGCGCGCGCCTGCAGGCCACCCTGGACGACGCGCCCGGCGCCTATGTCGCGCCGACCGAACTGGAAAGCGACCTGCAGTTGATCCTGGACAGCCTGCAGGCCAACAAGGGCCTGCACGCCGGCTGGTTCGCGGTGCGGCGCCTGCTGTGGCGGGTGCGCAGCTTCGGTTTCCACCTGGCGCGGCTGGACGTGCGCCAGGAGTCCAGCGTGCACGCGCGCGCGGTCGCCGCCGCGCTGGACACGCAGGACTGGGACACGCGTGCTGTGGAGGAGCGCGCAGGCCTGCTCGGTCCCTACGCCAGCGGCGAGCAGACCCTGCCGGTGGCCGACGACGAAGGCAATGCGCGGCTGGACGCGGTGTTCGCCGCGCTCGCCGATGCGCGCGCGCGGCACGGCGCCGACGCGCTGGGCAGCTACATCATCTCGATGGCGCACGACCGCGCCGACGTGCTGACCGTGCTGGCGCTGGCGCGCCGCGGCGGCCTGGTCGATGCCGACGGCGCGGTGCCGCTGGACATCGTGCCGCTGTTCGAGACCGTGGACGACCTGCGCGGCGGCACCGCGACCCTGCGCGACCTGCTGGCCGACCCGGTCTACCGCCGCCACCTGGCCGCGCGCGACGACGTGCAGATGGTGATGCTCGGCTATTCGGACAGCGGCAAGGACGGCGGCATCGCCGCCTCGCGCTGGGGCCTGCAGCGCGCGCAGGTGGAACTGCTGGAGGCGGCGGCCGAGCTGGGCATCCGCCTGACCTTCTTCCACGGCCGCGGCGGCTCGATCGTGCGCGGCGGCGGCAAGACCACGCGCGCGCTGGAGGCGGCGCCGCGCGGCAGCGTCGACGGGCGCCTGCGCGTGACCGAACAGGGCGAGGTGATCCACCGCAAGTACGGCATCCGCGCGCTGGCACTGCGTTCGCTGGAACAGATGACCGGCGCGGTGCTGCTGTCGAGCCTGCGCCCGCGCGCGGCCGACGCGCGCGAAGACGGCTGGCGGCCGGTGATGGACCTGGTCGCCGAGCACAGCAGCCAGGCGTACCGCGGCTTCGTCGGCGATGCCGAGTTCATGCGCTACTTCCGCCTGGCCACGCCGATCGACGTGATCGAACGCATGACCCTGGGCTCGCGGCCGTCGCGCCGGCTCGGCCAGGATGCGGCGCTGTCCAATCTGCGGGCGATTCCCTGGGTGTTCGCCTGGAGCCAGGCGCGCGCGGTGATCCCGGGCTGGTACGGCGTGGGCAGCGGCCTGCAGGCGGCGGTGGACGCCGGCCACGAGGACGCGCTGCGCGCGATGGCGGCGGACTGGCCGTTCTTCCGCACCTTCCTCGACGACATCGCCATGGTCCTGTCCAAGGGCGACCTCAACATCGCCGAGATGTTCTCGCGCCTGTCCGGGCCGCTACACGAGCGCTTCTTCCCGCGCATCCGCGACGAACTGGCGCTGACCAAGGGCTGGGTGAAGGCGCTGACCGGGCAGGCCTCGCTGCTGCAGCACGACCCGCGCCTGGCGTTGTCGATCCGCCTGCGCAATCCCTACATCGACCCGATCAGCGTGCTGCAGGTGGACCTGCTGCAGCGCTGGCGCGCCACCGACGGCGAGGACGAGGACCTGCTGCGGGCGCTGGTGGCCTGCGTCAACGGCGTCGCCCAGGGCGTGCAGAACACCGGCTGACGCTGGCGCCTCACGGGCGCCGCCGGCCGCTGCCGCCGGCCGCCCGTCGCCACCCGCTTGCGGGCGGACAAAATTGTCCGATAATGCCGCGCATGGAGATGCGAGCCGATACCGCCCACCGCCGCCGCCTGTTGCTGGACGCCGCCGACGAGGTGTTCTGTGAGCACGGCGTGCTGGCGCCGCTGGAACTGGTGGTGGAGCGCGCAGGCCTCGGCCGCGCCACCCTGTACCGTCATTTCGCCGACCGCACCGAGCTGATGGCGGCGCTGCTGGAACGCGGCCTGGACGGCCTGGAGGGCTGCGCGCGCGAGATCGGCACGCGGCCGGACGGGCTGTTCCTGCTGATGTACGACGTCGCCGAACACATCGCGATGTCGGCGCCGCTGGCCGACTATTGGCGGTCGCTGCCGCGCGAGCATCCGATGATGGACGCCGCGCACACGCGGGCGATGGCGATCCTGCTGCCGTTCCTGCAGCGTGCGATCGCCGCCGGCCTGTGCCGTGCGGACCTGGGCGAGGAAGACCTGGCCCTGGCGATGGACATGCTCGGCGCCTGCCAGCGCGGCAGCGACGAGGCCGAACGCAAGGCGCTGGCGCAACGCGGTTGCCGGCTGCTGTGCCACGCCCTGGCCACGCCCGCGGCGGCGGCGGACTTGTGAGCGCCGACAGCGCCGCACGCCGACGCGCCTGGCCGTGGCGGCTGGCGCGCGCCGTGGCGATGCTGGCGGTGCTGGCCGCCAGTCTGTGGGGCGCACTGTTCCTGGCCTATCTGCCGCACACCGGCGCTGTGGTGCGCTACGGCTCGGCGCTGCTGTGGGCCGCCCTGGGCGCCGCTGCGCTGTGGGGCCTTCGCCATCCGCGCGAGTACCGCGTGCTGCCGCTGCTGTTCGCGCTCGGCTGTGCGGGCATGGGGGTGGGCTGGTCGGCGCTGCAGCCGCAGCAGAACCGCGACTGGGCCGACGATGTCGCGCAGTTGCTGGAGCCGCAGGTGGATGGGCACGTGGTGACCCTGCACAACGTGCGCAACTTCGCCTGGCGCAGCGACCACGACTACACCCCGCGCTGGGAGACGCGCCGCTACGACCTGGAGCGGCTGGCGTCGGCGGACCTGGCGCTGTCGTACTGGATGGGGCCGGCGATCGCCCACACCCTGGTTTCGTTCGGTTTCGACGACGGCCGACGCGTGGTGTTCTCGCTGGAAATCCGCAAGGAGCGCGACGAGGCGTTCTCGGCGCTGGCCGGGTTCTTCCGCAATTTCGAGCAGGTGATGGTGGCCGCCGACGAGCGCGACATCCTGGCGGTGCGCAGCAACGTGCGCGGCGAGGACGTGTACCTGTACCGGCTCAACCTCTCGCGCGCACAACTGCGCCAGCTGTTCCTTGGCTACGTGGCGCGGGCGCAGCAACTGCAGCGCACGCCGCGGTTCTACAACACCGCCACCAGCAACTGCACCACCATCGTGTTCGAGCTGGCGCGCAAGCTCGATCCCGCACTGCCGCTCGACATCCGCCTGCTGCTGTCCGGCTACCTGCCGTCCTACGTCTACGCGCAGCACGGCTTCGTGCCCGGCTACAGCCTGGCCACGCTGCGCGCGCGCGGCCGCATCGGCGAACGTGCCCGCGCGGCCGGCGCCAGCGCCGATTTCTCCACGCGCATCCGCGCCGGCATTCCCGGCGACGACCTCGCGGTCACGCCATGACCCTGCGCGCACGTCTTGCGCGGTGCACGGGCGCCGCGCTGCTGGCTGCCGCGTCGCTGCTCGGCAGCGGCTGCGCGATGGTCAGCGTGCAGTCGCGCAGCGCCGCCGACTACATCGCCACCCAGCGTGGCGACGTGCTCAGCACCGGCAGGCTCAGCGATGCCAGCCTGGAGACGCTGCGCGTGCTCGCGCTCGACCCCAAAACCTGCGAGGCGGACGTTCCGGCCTGCGCCACACAGCTGCGCGCATTGCAGGGGCTGGACCAGGAGCGGCGGCTGGCGACCCTGTCGGAGCTGTGGGTGCATGCGGCCAATGCGCGCACGCCGCGGCAGGCGGGGGCGCTGGACGATGCGACGCTGCAGGCGTGGCTGGAGGCCGCGCGCTACGCCTACGCCTACCTGTTCTATACCCCGCGCCCGGCCAGCGCGCGCGCCTTCGAGGATCGGCAGACCCAGGTGCGCGACTACTACAACTACGCCGTGCAGCAGGTGGTCGGCGAACTGTTCCTGCGCTGGCGCGCCGGCAGCGCCAGCGGTGAGCTGCACGACGACGACGCGCTGCGCACGGCCGGCTGGCAGGTGCGCGCGGACATGGGCAGCTTCCGCCTGCCCGGCGGGGTGGCGCGGCCGGACGCGATGCTGCCGGCGTCGACGCTGCGCTTCGATGGCCTGCGCAGCGCCTACCGCCGTGACGGCTTCGGCGCCGAACTGGTCGCGGAGATCGCGCCGGCCAAGGTCGGCGACCCGACCGCGGCGGCCGCCGCCAGGACCGCGCCGGACCCGCACGCGCCGGCGTTCAGCGAAATGCCGTATGCGCCGACCACGGTGCTGCTGCGCTTCGAAGGGGATAGCCTGGCGCAGGTACTCGACACCCGCAGCGTGGTGGTCGCGCCCTACGATCCGTACCGCGACGGCGAGGTCGAGGTACACGGCCAGCGCCTGCCGCTGGCGGCCAACTTCACCGCCGCCTACGGCCTGTGGCTGGCCCGCGCCGGCTTCGCGCGGCAGTCGCTGCGCTCGATGCTCGGCCGCGGGGATGGCATCGACCAGCCGCATCTGTACCTGATGCAGCCATACGATCCGGACCGACGCATCATCCTGATGCTGCACGGCCTGGCCAGCAGTCCGGAGGCATGGGTCAACGTCGCCAACGAACTGATGGGCGACGAGCAACTGCGCCGGCACTACCAGATCTGGCAGGTCTACTACCCGACCAACATGCCGATCGCCTGGAACCGCGCGCAGATCGCCACGCTGCTGCAGCAGACCCTGCGCCATTTCGATCCGCCCGGGCAGGCGCCGGCGTCGCAGCACATGGTCCTGATCGGCCACAGCATGGGCGGGGTGATCGGGCGCCTGCTGGTCAGCGATTCCGGCGACACGCTGTGGAACGACCTGATTGGCGCGCGCGCCGGCCGGCGCCCGCTGGACCCGCAGGCGCTGGCGCAGTTGCAGCCGCTGCTGCGCTTCGCGCCGTTGCCGGAGGTGGACCGCGCCATCTTCATCGCCGCGCCGCAACGCGGCACCACCTTCGCCGAAGGGCGGCTCGGACGCCTGGCCGGGCGCCTGGTGCGCCTGCCGGTGACGCTGCTCGATCGCCTGAACACCTGGCTGCAGGGGATCGACGGCCCCGATGGCGCGCCGGTGCGCGTGCCCAACAGCATCGACAACCTGCGCGACACCGATCCGTTCGTGCGCGCGGCGGCGGATCTGCCGATCGCGCCGGCGGTGCGCTACCACACCATCATCGCCCGCCGCGATCCGGCGGTGCCGCTGGCCGCCTCCGACGATGGGCTGGTGCCGTACCGCAGTGCGCACCTGCCGGGCGCAGTGTCCGAACTGGTGATCACCTCGGGCCACAGCGTGCAGGAGACGCCGCAGGCGATCCTGGAGATCCGCCGCATCCTGCACGCGCAGTTGCAGGTCGACGCCACCGCGACGCGGTAACGATGCCCGCGACGGGCGGTTGCACGCGCCGTCGTCGAGCGCGCCGAGGGCATCGCGTTGCCGCTCACTCCCCGAGGCGCGATGCAGCGCCGACGATCGCCTCGTGGCACACCAAGGGAACGCCTAACCCGTCGCCTTCTCCGCAGTGCCATATCCGCATCGCAGCGTCGACGCACCGCTGCGGTTGTGCCGAATTACGCAGGAAACGCGTCGAATCGTCCGTCGATGGTTGCCGATGACATCGTTGTCACGAAATTGCAGCCGCCAACCCGAACAATGCGCGCCGCCGTGAACACGATCACGGCCTCTCTCCCCTCCATGCCCGGCCTGCGGCGCGTTCCGTTGGCCGCGCCTACGTTCGGATTTTTCATGTCGCACTCGATCCATCTTCAAAAACGCCTGTCACTGGCGATCGCCGCAGCGTTGCTCGGTGTCGCGCCGATGGCCTTGGCCCAGGCGCAGGATGCGCAGGAGACGCAGACCGCCGCGTCCGACGCCAGCGCCAAGACCCTGGACAAGATCACCGTCGCCGTCACCCGCTACAACGCCGCGGACATGCAGATGGCCGCGACCAACACGGCCAACGTGCTGTCGGCCGAGGACCTGAAGTACACCGCCGTGCACAACATCGCCGAGGCGCTGGGCCTGCTGCCGGGTGTCAACGTGGTCAACACCGGGCAGTCGTACTTCGGCGGCGTCGACGGCGCCGCGCGCGGCGAGGGCATGTTCGCCTCGGTGCGCGGCCTCAACGCCGAGTACAACGTCAACCTGATCAACGGCGTCAACGTCGCCCAGGGCCTGCCCTACAGCCGCAGCGTGCAGCTGAGCCTGCTGCCGCCGTCGGGCCTGCAGACCATCGTGTTGAACAAGACCTCCACCGCGGCGATGGACGGCGACGCGATCGGCGGCACCATCGACTACCGCACCCCCAGCGGCTTCGACTACAGCGAGGCGATGGGCGGCAGCGTCACCGCCAGCGGGCGCATGGAAAGCCGTGCGCGCGACTACGGCGACAACGGCCTGGGCAAGGGCGCGGCCGGCGAATTCCACGCCAAGTTCGGCACCGACAACCAGTTCGGCATCTACACCAGCGCGTACTACGACGAGCGCCACTACGTGAACAGCGAAGTGGCCAACGCCGCCGCCTCGCGCGGCGACTGGAACAAGCGCTACTTCTCGCGCACCGACGCCAGCGGCCAGCCGGCGCCCGGCTACGATCCGCAGGACCTGCTGATGGCCACCGGCGCCAACATCGGCTATTCCGCCGGCGACACCACGCGCTACGGCGGCAACGTGTCCTTCGACTGGCACGTCGATCCGAGCCTGCAGCTGTACGCGCGCGCCACCTATGCCTACGCCAAGACCGAGCAGAACACCGGCTACACCCAGCTGGTGCCGGCCAACGTGAGCCTGGCGCAGATCGGCACCACCGGCGTGTACCAGCCGCAGATCAACCGCGTGGCGGTGCGCTACTGGTACGAGACCAATCCGGAAGTGGCGGACCTGGCCACCTTCCAGTTCGGCGCCGACAAGCAACTGGGCAACTGGACCCTGTCGCCGAACCTGTTCTACAGCTACGGCGACAACGATCGCCCGGACCACGTGGAGATTTCCGCACGCGTGGACCAGTACGCCTCCACCCAGTTCCCGTACGGCGGCGCCAGCACCTTCTCCGGCTACGACAGCGAAGGCTTCCCCAAGCCGCTGCTGACCCCGGCGATCCAGGCCCAGGCCAGCGACATCGGCAGCCTGTATGCGCGCCGCTACGGCCAGTTGACCAAGTCCTACAGCGGCCAGACCAAGGGCGGCGCCAAGTTCGACGTGCGCTACGACTTCGACCAGGGTGCGCTGAGCAACATCCAGTTCGGCGTGAAGTACGTCGACAGCTCCCGCGACTTCACTTCGCGCGACTGGACCAACAGCAAGTTCACCGACGGCACCTTGCTGCGCGACACCGGCCTGGTGGTCGGCCAGTACGACTCGGTGTATCCGGGCAAGTACGCGTGGCCGACGGTCAAGCTCAGCAACGGCGGGCTGAAGGCGATGATCGCCCAGCACCTGACCGCGGCCAGCTTCGACACCTGCGGCAGCCTGGCGATCAACAACCAGAACTGCGCGACCATGCGTGGCGACGAGGCGGTGACCGCGGCGTATGCGATGGCCACCTTCCGCACTGGCGACCTGGAGGTGATCCCGGGCGTGCGCTTCGAGCACACCAGCATCCGCAACACCTTCTGGACCATGCCCGAAGACGCCAAGGGCAACGAACTGCCCGGTTTCTTCAGCAGCAACCACACCAGCTACGACGTGCCGCTGCCGAGCGTGTTCCTGAACTACCGCCCGGGCGACGGCAGTGCGGTGTACCGCGCCTCGGTGTGGACCAGCTACACCCGGCCGGCGCTGGTGCAGCTCGGCGGTGGCGCCAACTACGACGTCTCCAGCGACGGCACCACGGTCATCACCGAGGGCAATCCGGACCTGAAGCCGATCAAGTCGCTCAACGTCGACCTGTCCGGCGAGTGGGACAACGGCCACGGCGGCCACGCGATGCTGGCCGGCTACTACAAGCGCCTGACCGACTACATCTACGAGAGCGGCTCGGATCCGGCCAACGCCGGCACCAGCACCGGCGCCGGCAACGTGCGCTACGTGCGTCCGCAGAACGGCGGCGACGGCAAGGTGCTCGGCTTCGAGGCCGCGGTGCGGCAGACCCTGCAGGGCATGCCGGCACCGCTGGACGGCTTCGGCATCGGCGCCAACGTCACCCGCCAGACCACCCGTGTCGACCTGGGCATGGACGGCTTCCACGACGAGCGCATCCAGAACGCGCCGGACCTGATGGCCAACGCCGAGCTGTTCTACGAGAAGGGCCCGCTGTCGGTGAACCTGGCCTACCACTACTCCGGCGAATACGTCTCGGTGTACGACTACTACAACCGCGGCGCGACCTGGGACGACCTGTGGGTCAAGCCGATCACGCGTGTGGACCTGCACGTGGGCTACACCTTCAACGAGCACCTGCGCGCCGACCTGTCGGTGGCCAACCTCACCAACCGCCTGAGCTACTGGGCGCACGTGGGCCACAACAGCACCGCGATCTCCGACATCGTCGATGCCGGCCGCACCGCGCTGCTGAACGTGAAGTACACGTTCTGAAGCGGGCGCTTGCGCACGCTGGACGTCGCCAACCGTCGCACGGCCCTGTGCCGCGCGGCGGGTGGCGCGTTGCCGGCATTGCTGCGCTGTTCGTCTGGCTGGCGCTGACGATCCTGCCGGGAATGGCGTGGTCGACAGAGGCGCCGGCGACGGTGTCGATCGACGGCCTGCGCCTGGACCAGGTGCAACTGCTCGGCTCGCACAACAGCTATCGGCCGGCGCCGACCGCGCAGGTACGGCGGCGCCTGCAGGCGCACGACGCCGCCGAATGGCCGGCACTGGCCTATGGCCATCCTTCGCTGCAGGCCCAGCTCGCGCTGGGGCTGCGGCAACTCGAACTCGACGTGGCCGCCGATCCGCACGGCGGCCTGTATGCCGCGCCCTATGCGCGTGCCGATGCGGCGACCCGTGCCCGCATGCACGCGCCCGGCGCCAAGGTGCTGCACCAACCGGGCCTTGACTACGCCAGCCATTGCCTGCGCTTTCGCGACTGTCTGGCGATCCTCGCCGCCTGGTCGCGCGCGCACCCACAGCACACGCCGCTGGTGGTGCTGGTCAATGCGGTGGATTTCGATCCGGTGCCGGGCGTGTGGCCGCACCGTTCCGCCTTCGACGCCAACGATCTGGACGCACTGGACCGCGACATCGCCGAGGTGATCGGGCGCGCGCACCTGATCGTGCCCGACGACGTGCGCGGCGACGCGCCGAGCCTGCGCGAGGCGGTGCTGGCGCATGCCTGGCCGCGGGTGGCGCAGGCACGTGGCCACTTGCTGTTCGTGCTCGACGGCAATCCACGGCACGAGGCGCTGTATCGCCAGGCGCATCCGTCGCTGCGCGGTCGCATGATGTTCGGCTGGTATGCGCCGGACCAGCCGGAGGCGGCGGTGCTGTCGATCGAGGATCCGCTGGCCGAGGCGCCGCGGATCCGCGCGCTGGTGACGCAGGGCTTCGTGGTGCGCACCCGCGCCGATGTCGACGGCCGCGAGGCGCGCGCGCACGACCGCCGCCGCGCACAGGCGGCAGTGGATGCCGGCGCGCAATGGATCAGCACCGATTACTACGCCGGCGCGCCGGATCCGCAGCGGCTGGGCTATTGGCTCGGCATCGCCACGGGCCTGCACTGCGACCGGGTCACGGCCGCGTGCGGCACGAGCGCACCGTGAGACTTTCCATGTTGGGGACGATGATGAAAACAGGTACGCGTTGGATGCTGTGGGTCGTGCTGCTGGTGGCGGCATTGGGCGCGCAGGCGCGGTCGGCGCCCAAGGCCGCGCCCGCGCTGCAGGTGGAAAAGGTGTGGATGCTGTTCCGCCACGGCGTGCGCGCGCCGCTGCCGGGCGAGGCCGCGGCCGCCGCGTTGGCGCCGCAGCCCTGGCCGGTGTGGGACACGCCGCCGAGCCTGCTCACCGCGCATGGCCGCACCGCGGTGGAGCGCAGCGGCGACTACACCCGGCAATGGCTGCTGCGCGATGGCGTGCTGCCGGCGCAGGGCTGCCCTGCGGACGGTACGGTCAGCATCTACGCCAACACCGACCAGCGCACCATCGTCAGCGCGCAGTTGCTCGCCGACACGCTGGCGCCCGGCTGTCATCTGCAGGCCGGCCACCAAGCCGAAGGCAGCGACGACCCGCTGTTCCGCCCGGTGGAAGCCGGCGCGGTGGAGTTCGATGCCGCCGCTGCGGTGGCCTCGATCCAGCGCCAGACCGGTGGCCCGGGCGCGGTGCTGGCGCCGTATGCGCACGAACTGCGCACCATGCAGGAGATCCTCGGCTGCGCGGAGCGCTGCGACTTCGTGCACATGCCCTCGTCGCTGACCGCAGGCGAGAACGGGCGCAGCCTGGCGTTGCACGGGCCGCTGGATCTGACCTCGGGCACGGCCGAGGTGTTCATCCTGCAGTACGCCGAAGGCATGCCGCTGGACCAGGTCGGCTGGGGCCGCGCGACGCCGGCACGCATCGCCGCGGTGTCGCGACTGCATGCCTTGCTGTTCGAGATCTACGCACGGCCGCAGTACATGGCCGCGCGCGCGGGCGCGCCGCTGGCGCACCGCCTGCTGGACACGCTGGGCGCGGCCGACGCGCCGCGGCTGAGCGTGCTGGTCGCCAGCGACACCCACATCGCCGCGCTCAGCGGACTGCTCGACCTGCACTTCCATCTGCCCGGCTTCGGCCGTGACGACGCGCCCCCGGGCGGCGCGCTGGTGGTGGAGCAGGTGCGCGATGCACGCAACGGCCAGCGCTACGTGCGCGTGCGGTACCAGGCGCAGTCGCTGGATCAACTGCGCGCGCTGACTCCGTTGAGCCTGCGCCACCCGCCGCTGCTGCAGACGCTGCAGATTCCGGGTTGCAGCGACGCCACGACCGGGCTGTGTCCGCTGCCGAAGTTCGAGTCGCTGCTGCAGGCGGCGCTGCAACGGCGTGGCTGAGCAGGCGCGAAGCTCGTTTGATCTCCTGCTCCTCGTAGGAGCGGCTTCAGCCGCGACAGGTTTTCCCCGGAATACCCGTCGCGGCTGAAGCCGCTCCTACGACGGGCGGTGCGCCGACGCGTGGATGGATGACGCGTTGCCGGCATTGCGATGCCGTGTCCTTTGCTCGCGGCGACAGCGATGCGCCGCTGATCCTGTAGGAGCGGCTTCAGCCGCGACAGGCCGTCGTCGTAACGCCCAGCCACGGCGGCGGTGTCGCCTATGGCGACGCATCCCGCGACAGCGTCTGCGTCGACGGTGCAGCACGATACATCCCCCAAACGCAGAACGGGCCGCAATGCGGCCCGCTCTTTCTTGCAAGCGCTGCTGGCCGGCTTACTTCAGCTTGGCGTCCGCGCGCAGTGCCTCGGCGCGGTCGGTCTTCTCCCACGAGAACGCCGTGGCCTGGTGCTGGGCGCCGGTGCCGTCGGTGTAGGTGAAGGCCTTCGGGGTGCGGCCGAAATGGCCGTACGAGGCGGTCTGCTGGTACATCGGATGGATCAGGTCGAGCATCTGGATGATGCCGAACGGACGCAGGTCGAAATGCTTGCGGATCAGCTTCTCGATCTTGTCGTCGGCGATCTTGCCGGTGCCGAAGGTGGTGACCGAGATCGAGGTCGGCTCGGCCACGCCGATGGCGTAGGAGACCTGCACTTCGCAGCGGTCGGCCAGGCCGGCGGCGACGACGTTCTTGGCGACGTAGCGCGCGGCGTAGGCGGCCGAACGGTCGACCTTGGACGGATCCTTGCCGGAGAACGCGCCGCCGCCGTGGCGCGCCCAGCCGCCGTAGGTGTCGACGATGATCTTGCGCCCGGTCAGGCCGCAGTCGCCCACCGGCCCGCCGATCACGAACTTGCCGGTCGGGTTGATGTGGAACTTGGTGCCCTTGTGCAGCCACTTGGCCGGCAGCACCGGCTTGAGGATCTCCTCGCGCACGGCTTCGACCAGGTGCTTCTGCTTGATGTCCGGATCGTGCTGGGTGGACAGCACCACCGCGTCGATCGCGGTCGCCACGCCGTCTTCGTAGCGCAGGGTGACCTGGCTCTTGGCATCCGGGCGCAGCCACGCCAGCGGCGAGTTCTTCTTCTTGCGCACCTTGGCCTGCTGTTCGACCAGGCGGTGCGACAGGTGGATGGCGGCCGGCATGAAGCTGTCGGTCTCGCGGGTGGCGTAGCCGAACATCAGGCCCTGGTCGCCAGCGCCCTGTTCTTCCGGCTTCTTGCGGTCCACGCCCTGGTTGATGTCCGGCGACTGCTTGCCGATCAGGTTGAGCACGCCGCAGGTCTCGCCGTCGAAACCGACGTCGGAGCTGTTGTAGCCGATGTCCAGGATCACCTTGCGGGTCAGCGCTTCCAGATCGATCCAGGCGCTGGTGGTGATTTCGCCGGCGACGATCGCCACGCCGGTCTTGACCAGCGTTTCGCAGGCCACGCGCGCGCGCTTGTCCTGGGTCAGGATCGCGTCGAGCACCGCATCGGAGATCTGATCGGCGATCTTGTCCGGGTGGCCTTCGGAGACCGACTCGGAGGTGAAGAGATAGCTGGACATCGCGGCTATATCCTTGTATTCGGATGAAAAGATGGAGGCGAATGATACACGGGCGCCGGGTGGCGTGCATGATGCCCCGGGCGGACGTTGCCCAAGGTTAACCGGTTGGCGCGCCACGGTGCGTCCGTCACCTTGCCGTAGCCAGATTGCAAGATCGGTGTCGCCGCCGCCGCCGAAGCTGTGCGCAGTCAGCAAGGGGGCTTGCCGTGCTCGCACTCGAACGCCGTCTTCAGGACCGCTACCCACATTGGTTTGCCGGACGCCGCTCGCGGCTGGTCCGGCCATTGCTGCGTGGTCTGCAGAAATGGTCGGGACTGGACGCGCTGGACGCGTTCCTGGAGGCCAACCGCGACCTGCGCGGGTTCGCCCTGGTCCAGGCCGGACTGGATTTCCTGCAGGCCCGCTACGTGGTCGCACCGACCGCCGCCGAATGCATTCCGGCGCGCGGGCGTCTGCTGATCGTCGCCAACCATCCTTCCGGCGCGCTGGATGCACTGGCCCTGCTGGACTGCGTGGGCCAGGTGCGGCGCGACGTGAAGATCGTCGCCAACGATTTCCTGTGGGCGCTGGAAGGCCTGCGCGATCTGCTGCTGCCGGTGCGCATCCTCGGCGGCGCGCCGTCGCCGGCCAGCGTGCGGGCGATCGAGCAGGCGCTGGCCCAGGAGCAATGTGTGATCGTGTTCCCGGCCGGCGAGGTCTCGCGGCTGGGCTGGGGCGGCGTCGCCGACGGGCGCTGGCGCCGCGGCTTCCTGCGCTTTGCCCTGCGTACCGCCGCGCCGGTGCTGCCGGTGCGTATCCATGCGCGCAACTCGGCGCTGTTCTATGGCGCCTCGGCACTGTTCAAGCCGGCCGGCACCGCGCTGCTGGCGCGGGAGATGTTCGCTCGTCGCGAGCGCCGCATCGCGCTCAGCCTGGGCCGCGCCCGCGCGCTGCCGCAGGACCTGCCCGAAGCCGATCTGATGCGGCGCCTGCGCAGCGAGCTGTATGCGCTCGGCCGCAGCGGTGGACAGGCCGCGCCGAGCGAGGAAGCGCTGGTCGCCGCCGAGGACCCGGCACAACTGGCGGTGGAAGTGGCCGGGCTGCGCAGCCTTGGCCATACCCTGGATGGCAAGCAGATCCGCGTCGGCCGGCTGCGTGCCGGCTCGGCGCTGCTGCGCGAGATCGGCCGCCTGCGCGAACTGACCTTCCGTGCGGTGGGCGAGGGCACCGGCCGGCGCCTGGACCTGGACGACTACGACACTTGGTACGAGCACATCGTGCTGTGGGACGGCGCCGCCACGCGCGTGGTCGGCGCCTACCGCGTCGCCCGCGGCGCACAGGTGCTGGCCGAGCGCGGCCTGGCCGGTTTCTATACCGCCGAACTCTTCCGCTACGGCGAGGGCATGCTGCCGCGTATCGCCGCGGGCATGGAACTGGGCCGCAGCTTCGTGGTGCCGGACTACTGGGGCAGCCGCAGCATCGATTACCTGTGGCAGGGCATCGGCGCCTATCTGCAAGACCATCCGCAGGTGCGCTACCTGTTCGGCGCGGTGTCGATCAGCGCCGCGCTGCCGTACGAAGCGCGCGAGCAGATCGTGGCCTACTACGCGCGCTACTACGGCGACGCCAGCGGCGAAGCCGCCTCGGCGCGGCCGTTCCCGTATCCGGAGGCGCCGCCAGCGTTCGACGAACTGGATGCCGACACCGCCTTCAAGGTGCTCAAGGGCAACCTCGACGCGCTGGGCGCGGCGGTGCCGATGCTCTACAAGCAGTACACCGATCTGTGCGAGCCCGGCGGTGCGCGCTTCCTCGCCTTCGGCGTGGACCCGGCGTTCAACGACGCCGTCGACGGCCTGATCGAGCTGGATCTGCAGCGCATCCGCAGCAAGAAGCGCGCGCGCTACCTCGAACGTCCCCGCAACGAAGCAGAGGTGGTGGCATGAGTCCGCTCAACAGCCTGGCGCCGCGCCGCGCAGTGTTCGTCTCCGATGTGCACCTGGGCGCGCCGCATTGCCATGCGCGCGAACTGGCCGACTTCCTTGGCGGCCTGCACTGCGACCAGCTGTACCTGGTCGGCGACATCGTCGACTTCTGGTGGATGGCGCAGCGCCGCGCGGTGTGGGGCGCGGCGCACCAGCGCGTAGTCGATGCGCTGCACGCGCTGGCCCGCGGCGGCACCGAACTGATCTACGTCCCGGGCAACCACGACCGGCCGATCCGCCGGTTCTGCGGGCTGGCGCTGCCGGCGATGCAGGTGCGTCGGCGCGCGGTGCACGCCACCGCCGACGGACGCCGCCTGCTGGTGGTGCACGGCGACGACTACGACAGCGTGACCCAGTTCGGCGGCCTGCAGGAGAAGTTCGGCGACTGGCTGTACTACCGCATCCTCACCGGCAACCAGCTCACCAACCGCGTGCGCCGCCGCCTTGGCATGCGCTACTGGTCGCTGGCCGACTACCTGAAGCGGCAGAGCAGCGCCGCCGAGCGCTACATCGAGCGCTTCGTCGCCGCCGGCCTGGACGACGCGCGCCGTCGCGGCCTGGACGGGGTGATCTGCGGCCACGTGCACCGCGCCGGGCTGTTCGAACGCGACGGCTTGGTCTACGCCAACGACGGCGATTGGGTCGAAAACCTCACTGCGCTCGCCGAGGAGGCCGACGGCACGCTGCGCCTGCTCTCGCACCGCGGCGAGGTGCTGCGCGAACTGCCGCCGCGATTGCGGCTGGTGCAGGAGAACGCCTGGCCGCGCGCGGCCTGAAGCTGGACGCTCGCAGCGGACGCCGCCATCGTCCGGCAGCCGCCGAAGAAGCTGCGTAGGAGCGGCTTCAGCCGTGACAGCAAGTGCCAACGATGCCATGCGATGGCGAGTGGTGACCGACACCGCTTCTGCAACGCACCTGCCCGCCCCGGGAATCGCGCGCTGCAGTCTGGCGGGCATTCACCTTGACAACCGCGCGCTACCGCCGCCCCCCCATCCCCGCATCGCTGCTAGCATCGGTCGATGGATTCCCTCACCCAGATCGTGCTCGGCGGCGCCATTGCCGCGGCCATCGCGCCCGCTGCGCATCGGCGCGCGGCACTGATCGCCGGTGCCGCACTCGGCACCGTGCCCGACCTCGATGCGCTGATCCTGTTGCCGCTGACCCGCGACCCGGTCACGCTGATGACGGTGCATCGCAGTTTCAGCCATTCGCTGTTCGTGCTGCCGCTGCTCGGCTGGCTGATTTGGTGGCTGTTCCGGCGCTTCGGCCATGGACGGGTCGCCGAAGCGCCGCGGCGCTGGTTCTGGGCGATCCAGTTGGCGCTGATCACCCATCCGTTGCTGGATGCGTTCACCGTCTACGGCACGCAGCTGTGGTGGCCGCTGCGGCCATCGCCGACGATGTGGTCGAGCGTGTTCATCATCGATCCCGCCTACACGCTGTGGCTGCTGCTGGCCTGCGCCATCGCCTGGTTCGCGCGTGCGCGGCGTGTGGCGCAGCAGGCCTTGCTGGCCGGGTTGTTGCTGAGCAGCGCCTACCTGGGCTGGTCGCTGCTGGCCAAGCACCTGGTCGATGGCGAGGCCGACCGTGCGCTGGCGGCGATGGGCCTGGCGCAGGCGCCGCGCTTTTCGGTGCCGATGCCGTTCAACACGTTGTTGTGGCGGGTGGTGGCGATGACGCCGAGCGGCTACGTGATCGGCGAGCGTTCGCTGGTCGCCGATCGCGGGCCAATGCGCTTCCAGGGCTATCCCTCCAACACCCAGGCGCTGGCGCAGGTGCGCGAGCTGCCGGCGGTGCAGCGGTTGAGCTGGTTCAACCGCGGCTTTATGCGCGCGCAGGTCAAGGACGGTGAATTGGTGCTCAGCGACCTGCGCATGGGCCTGGAGCCTGACTACAACTTCAATTTCGCGGTGGCGCGGCAGCGCGGCGACGGCTGGGCGGCGATTCCGCCGCGGCAGTTGCAGGCCGCCTGCCGAGCGCCGGAAGCGCGTGGGCAAATCGGTGCAGCGCTGGCGCGGATGTGGCAGCGGATCTGGGTCGAGCCGGCGTCGCCCGCGCCGGTCGGCGCGCAGGCGTCACCCATGGCGCAGTAAATGCCGCTCAATACACCGTCGCGTGCGCCTGCACGAACGAATAGAAGAACACCGCGTCCGGGTCGCTCTGCACCTGCGCCATTTCCCGGCGCATGCCCGCCACGGTCTCCGCATCCACCGCGCCGGCCTGCAGCAGCCGTTCGGCCGCCGACAGCAGCAACTCTTCCCAGAACCCGATCATGGTCTTGCGCCGCGCCGGTTCGCGGTTGTCCAGGTGCAGGGTCTTGATCTGCGTGCTGACGTCGCGATAGCCGCCGGCCAGCAGCAGGTTGCCGAGCTTGGCGCCGACGAAGGGATCGCCGCCATGGTCGTACTGGAAGTCGTTGAACGCCATCCAGTAGCGCCACACGTTCGGCGAGTACGGATGCAGCAGGAACGAGGCGTTCATCACCTCGGTCACGTACACCGGCGAGCCCGGCGCCAGCACGCGCCGCACTTCGCTGAGCACCCGCGCCGGCGACGGCACGTGCTCCAGCACCCAGCACAGGAACGCCGCATCGAAGCTGCGCGGCTGGAATGGCAGGTCGCCGGCATCGGCCTGCTGCAGGGTGTAGCGGTCCTGGCACCAGGGCATGCGTTGCAGGTTCTCGCGTGCTGCCTGCAGTTGCGCCTCGCTCAGGTCGATGCCGGTGACGTGCAGTTCCGGGAAGCGCCGCAGCAGCACTTCGGTCTGCGCGCCGACGCCGCTGCCCACTTCGAGCAGGCGCCGCGCGCCGGTGTAGTCGATCTGGTTGAACAGGGTGGCTTCCAGCAAGCGCGCCTGTTTCAGCAGGCGCGCCTGCTCGGTGTCGGAATAGCCGTGCAGGTAGGTCGGGGTGTCGGGAGACGAGCGCATGGCGGTGCTCCAGGGAGAAAACGTCAGGCGGCGGCGGACAAGGCCGGTGGCACGCCGGCGATCAGCGCGTCGAAGTAGCCGGCGGTCAGCGCGAGTTGCGCCTGCGCGCTCTCGGCGCGGTTGACCACGGCGCGGAACGCGGCGTTCTCCGGCCGATCCTTGGCATACCAGCCCAGGTGCTTGCGGGCGATACGCACGCCCTGCGCCTCGCCGTAGAAATCATGCAGGGCCTGCAGGTGGCCGAGCAGGGTGTCGCGGACGAACGCCAGCGACGGCGCCGGCAGGAGTTCGCCGGTGGCCAGATAGTGCGCGATCTCGCCGAAGATCCACGGCCGGCCCTGCGCCGCGCGCCCCACCATCACCGCATCGGCGCCGGTCGCGGCCAGCACCTGCGCCGCTTTCTGCGGGGAGTCGATGTCGCCGTTGGCGATCACCGGGATGTGCAGCATCGCCTTGATCTGGGCGATGGTGGCGTATTCGGCCTGGCCGCTGTAGTGCTGGTCGCGGGTGCGCCCGTGCACCGCCAGCGCGGCGATGCCGCAGTCCTCGGCGATGCGCGCGATGACCGGGCCGTTGCGGTGGTCGCAGTCCCAGCCGGTACGGATCTTCAGCGTCACCGGCACCGGCGAGGCCTTCACCACCGCAGTGAGAATGCGCGCCACCAGCGCCTCGTCGCGCATCAGCGCCGAGCCGGCCCAGGCGTTGCAGACCTTCTTCGCCGGGCAGCCCATGTTGATGTCGATCAGCTGCGCGCCGTGGTCGGCGTTGTAGCGCGCGGCCTCGGCCAGTTGCTGCGGTTCGGTGCCGGCGATCTGCACGCTCACCGGGTCCGGCTCGCCGGCATGGTCCATGCGTTGCAGCGACTTGCGGGTCTGCCAGAAGCGTGGATCGGAAATGGTCATTTCCGACACCGCCAGCCCGGCGCCCAGGCGCTTGCACAGCAGCCGGAACGGCTTGTCGGTGACCCCGGCCATCGGTGCCAGGATCACCTTCGGTTCGATCGTGTAGGGGCCGATGCGCATGCGCGTAGTGTAGCGGGGCGCATGCGCTGGCGGGCCGGGTGGCGCCGCGCGGTCCCGCGCGGCCGTCAGCGCATCAGTTGGTACAGCTCGAAGCCGTTGTTCTTGCCGTCCAGGATCAGCAGCAGTTCGTTCGGGCCCAGCGCGACCAGGCGGCCGACGCTGTTGCCATGCGTGCCGTCGGAAACATGACCGGGCGCATAGGCCGCTTCCGGCTCGTCGTTGACCGTGCTGGCGCCGAGGAAGGCCAGTTCGCGGCTGCCGGCGGACAGCGGGTACAGCGTGCCGCTGCGCCGCTGCGAGCCGCTGGTCTTGCTCAAGTGGTAGCCGCAGGGATCGCGGCGGATCTCGGCCTTGAAGTAGGGATAGGCGTAGGCGAAGTGCGGATCGACCTGGATCGAGCGCACCTTCCAGCGGCCCTCCAATGTGCCGGGCTGCTGCGGCGTCTGCGCGCGCTGCAGCAGGGTCCGCGCCAGCGCCGCGCCCTGTTCCTGCTCGGCATCGTCGTACTGCGCCGCGATCACCTGCTGCAGCCGCTTGGCGGAGACGGTCACCGCGGCGCGGTCGGCATCGGCGGCCAGGCTGTTCCAGTCGCAGCGTGGTGCCGCGGCGACGGACAGCGGGAGCAGCAGTGCACACAGCGCGGCGAACGGGGTGACGGAACGGCGGGGCATCGGCAACTCCTTGTCGGATGCGTGGCCGGCGCAGCGCCGGCGCTGGTTTGTGATGGCAGGCAACGGCGACTGCCGGTACCGTCGCGCCGATCGCTCAGCCGGCCTCGGGCGTCAGCCGCGGCATCGACGCCGCCGCGCCTTCGGCTTCGGTGGAGCGCGCCGCATAGTGGTTGGCGAAGCGCACGTGGGTGGCGAACGCGGCGTTCGGCGACTGCGCCAGCGACGCCACCAGGGCGCCGTTGAAGGCATCGCCGGCGCCGGTGGTGTCCACGGTGTGCGCGGCTTCGGCGCCGATCCGGTAGTAGGGCTGGGTGTCGCCGAGCAGGCGCTCCTCGGGGTGCGAGATGAACGCGCCCACCGCGCCCAGCGTCACCACCACGGTGCCGCCGGGCAGCAGCTTGCGGCACAGCGCGTGCAGGCTGCCGCCATCGGTGGCGGCGACGTCGTCGGCGTCCACGCGCACGCCGACATGGCGCGCCAGCAGGGCGGCGAACTCGGTTTCGTTGGGGGTCAGCACGTCGGCCAGCTTGAGCAGGCCGATGCTGGTCTGTGCATTGGCCGGGGCGGCGTTGAGCACGGTGGTCAGGCCGGCCTCGCGGGCCAGCGCCAGAGTGCCTTCGATGGTCTCGATCGGCGATTCCAGCTGCGCCAGCAGCACCCGCGCCGAGCCCAGCAGCGGGCGCTGCGCCTGCACGAAGTCCAGGCTCAGCGCGGCGTTGGCGCCGGCGCCGATGACGATGGTGTTGCGGCCATGGCCGTCGACATAGATGCCGCCGGTGCCGGTCGGCTCGCTGCTGGCCTCGGCGACCAGGGTGATGCCGTCCTGCGCGGCCAGGCCGCGTGCCATCGCGCCGCCGGCATCGTCGCCGAGCGCGCAGACGAAGCTGGTGCGCGCGCCGGCACGCGCCGCCGCCACCGCCTGGTTGAAGCCCTTGCCGCCGGGGCCGGTGCTGTAGCGGCCGGCGATGGTCGCCCCCGGTGCGGGCAGATTCTCGCAACGCCACACATGGTCGACATTGAACGAACCGACGACGATGACCGAACTCATAGGCATGTACTGCTTCTCGACTGGAACTGAAAAAGGAAAAACGGTGGAGCGGGTGCTGCGGCCGGATCAGGCGAAGTGCGACAGCACCCCGGCGATGGTCGCGGTCATGAAGGTGGCGATCGAGCCGCCCAGCACCGCACGCAGGCCGAAGCGGGCCAGGTCGTGGCGGCGTTCGGGGGCCAGGCCGCCGATGCCGCCGATCTGGATCGCGATCGAACTGAAGTTGGCGAAGCCGCACAGCGCATAGGTGGCGACCAGCCGGCCCTCCGCGCTCAGGCTCACGCCCGGCACCTGGCCCTGGACGATACGCGACAGCTCGGTATACGCGACGAACTCGTTGATGACCACCTTCTGGCCGATCAGCGAACCGACCGTGGTCGCATCCGGCCACGGCGTGCCGATCACCCAGGCCACCGGCGCCAGCACATAGCCGAAGATGGTGGACAGGTTGGTCGGGCGGCCGATGACGCCGGCCAGGCCGGTGACGTCGCCGATCCAGGTCAGTGGCGCGTTGACCAGCGCGATCAGCGCGATGAACGCCAGCAACATCGCGCCGATGTTCAGCGCCAGGCGCAGGCCGTCGCCGGCGCCGGCGGCAGCGGCGTCGATCACGTTGCTGGTGGTCTTCTCCACTTCCATCTTGACCGTGCCGCGGGTCAGCGGCGTGCCGGTTTCCGGAATCAGCAGCTTGGCCACCACCAGCGTCGCCGGCGCGGCCATGATGCTGGCCGCCAGCAGATGCTTGGCGTAGAACGCCTGCTGCGCCGGGTCGCCGCCGCCGAGCATGCCCACGTAGGCCGCCAGCACGCCGCCGGCGATGTGCGCCATGCCGCCGATCATCATCGTCAGCAGTTCGGACTCGGTCATGCGCGGGATGTACGGGCGTACCGTCAGCGGCGCTTCGGTCTGGCCGATGAACACGCTGGCGCAGACGCTGGTGGTCTCGGCGCCGGACACGCGCATCACTTTGGTGATCGCCCAGGCCATCACCCGCACCACCGCCTGCATCACCCCCAGGTGGTACAGCACGCCCATCAGCGCGGAGAAGAAGATGATGGTCGGCAGCACCTGGAAGGCGAAGATGAAGCCGTAGGTCTTGGTGTCGAGCAGGCTGCCGAAGATGAAGCTGGAGCCTTCGTTGACGAAGCTCAGCACCTTCACGAACACCTGGCCGAGCCAGTCGAACACTTCGCGCCCGCCCGGGACCAGCAGCACCAGCGAGGCGAAGCCGATCTGCAGGACCAGGCCGGTCGCGACCAGCTTCCAGTCCACCGCGCGGCGGTTGTTGGAGAACAGCCAGGTGATCCCGATCAACACCGCCAACCCGAACAGGCCGAAGCCGATCCTTCCCAATCCCTCGACCATCTGCGTCCCCGGTCCCCGACCAAAGACGGGAAGCCTAGTGCAGGGGGTGACGGCCGGCAAGGCGAGCGGTGTTCAGTCGGGGGATTGGGGATTCGGGATTAGGGATTCGCAAGAGCGAGGGGGCCCTGCTATCGGCGAGGCGATGTGGGGCGCCGCCGCTACACTGTGCGGCCGCCCCGGCCGTGCCGCGGGTTTGTTCAGCAGGAGGAGTTGCCATGCATTACCGTCGCCTCGGTGCCACCGGGCTGCAACTGTCGGCGCTGTCGTTCGGCGCCTGGATCAACTTCGGCGGGCAGACCGGCCGCGACGAAGCGCGCAACCTGATCGCCGCCGCCTGGGACCACGGCATCAACTTCTTCGACAACGCCGAGGTCTATGCGCACGGCCGCGCCGAGCAGGTGATGGGCGACGTGATCGCCGACCTGCGGCTGCCGCGCGACGGGTTCTGCGTGTCCAGCAAGGTCTACTTCGGCGCCGTCGAGTCGCCGCGCCCGACCCAGCGCGGGCTCTCGCGCAAGCACGTCACCGATGCCTGCCATGCCGCGCTCAAGCGGCTGCGGGTGGAGTATCTGGATCTGTACTACTGCCATCGCCCCGATCCGGACACGCCGGTGGAGGAAACCGTGCGCGCGATGGACGCGCTGATCCGCCAGGGCAAGGTGCTGTACTGGGGCACCTCCGAGTGGCCGGCCGAGCGCATCCGCGAGGCGGCGCAGGTGGCGCGCGCACTGGGCCTGCACGGGCCGTCGATGGAGCAACCGCAGTACAACCTGCTGCATCGCGAGCGCGTGGAGCAGGAGTACGCGCCGCTGTACGCCGAACTCGGCCTGGGCACCACCATCTGGTCGCCGCTGGCCTCGGGCCTGCTCACCGGCAAGTACAACGACGGCATCGATCCGGCCTCGCGGCTGGGCCAGGAACGCAATGCCTGGCTGCAGCAGGAGGTGATCGGGCCGCCGGCGCAGCGTCGCACCGAGCGCGCGCGCGCCTTCACCGCGCTGGCCGCGGCCGAAGGCGTGGCGCCGGCGGCGCTGGCGATCGCCTGGTGCCTGCGCAACCCGCACGTGTCCACGGTGATCCTCGGCGCCAGCCGGGTCGCGCAGTTGCTGGAGAACCTGGCCGCGCTGGACCTGGCCGCACGCGACGACGCGGCGTGGTGGGAGCGGGTCGAAGCCGCAGTGCGCTGACGGGATGTGCGTGCGCCGCCGCGATGCAGCGGCGGCGCGGGCGTTGCGATCTTCGGAATCTTTCGTGGGCGCAGTTTCGATCAGGACTGCGAATCGAATCGGGCGAGAATGGGTCTTGATTAAGTATTGAGAATCATTATCATCTCGATGCACCCCGTGGATGGAGTTCGACCATGACCGCTCAACCCGTGCTGTTGCGTCACCCCGAGACCCTGAGCCTGCGCGAGCGCACCGTGCCGCGCGCCGTGCCGGCCGAAGAAACCATCAGCAGCCAGGCGCTGCTCAAGGGCCGCCGCGAAGTGCTGATCCAGCACGGCGACCGCGTCTATCGCCTGCGCCACACCAGCAACGACAAGCTGATCCTGACCAAGTAACGCCGTCCGGCCGCCGCGCGCGGCCGGCTCCCCGCTCGACCTGCCGCCACCTGGCCGCCGCCTCTGCGCGTCGGCCGCGGCCGCCTCGCAGTCGCGATCCTTCTCTCCCCCTCGGCCAGGCGCGGACCCCGCGCCGTGCCGGTCGAGGGTCTTCCGCGACCACCGATGCTCCCCATGTTCCGTACCGCCCCGCTCACCGGCGCGCTGTGGCTGGCCCTGGCTGCCGGCGCGCATGCCGCTCCCGTTTCTTCCTCCAACGCCGACGCCGACGCCGACGCCAGTGCGGCGTCCGCCGTCCGCGATTTCGATCGCCTGCAGGTCACCGCCACGCGTACCCAGCGCGCCATCGTCGACGTGCCCGGCAGCGTCGATGTGATCGACCGCGAACAGATGGACCGCGCGCTGGTCCACGACCTGAAGGATCTGCTGCGCTACACGCCAGGCGTGTCCGCCACCGGCAACAGCGGCCGCTTCAGCGGCATCTCCGGCATCCGCATCCGTGGCCTGGACGGCAATCGGGTGCTGATCCAGACCGACGGCATCCCGGTCTCGGACACCTTCAGCTTCGGCAGCTACCTCAACGCCAACCGCAATTTCGTCGACATGGACACGCTCAAGCGCGTGGAGATCGTACGCGGCCCGGCCAGCGCGCTATACGGTTCGGATGCGCTTGGCGGCGTGGTCGCCTACGTCACCAAGGATCCGGCCGACTATCTGGCGCCGGGCAAGGACAGCTACGTCGGCCTGAAGTTCGGCTACGAAGGCGAGTGGAAGGGCTTGTTCGCCGGCGCGCTGGTCGCCTTCGGCGGGGACCGCTGGAGCGGCATGGCCGCGCTCAGCCATCGCCAGGGCCAGGAAAGCGAGACCCAGGGCGACAACCGCAGCATCGGCGCCGCCCGCACCGCGCCCAATCCGCTTAGCAGCGATGGCCGCAGCCTGCTCAGCAAGCTGGTCTACGCGCCCAGCGCCAACCAGCGCTTCAAGCTGACTGTCGAAGGCAACGAGGACTATTCGCGCATCGATGCGCTGAGCAACGTCACCGCCAGCATCCTGTCGCAGGGCGGGCGCGACCATCAGACCCGCGCCCGCGTGTCGCTGGGGCACGAGGTGGACCAGCTCGACACGTGGCTTGCCGACGACCTGCAGTGGCAGCTGTACCGCCAGGACAGCCAGAGCCTGCAACGCACCGACGAGCGCCGCAGCAACGCCACGCTGCGGCACATGGAGCACGACTTCGACCAGCGCCTGTACGGACTGCAGGCCAATCTGCACAAGCGGGTGGACCAGGGCCGCGTCGTGCACGACATCAGCTACGGCATCGACCTGTCGCACACCGACACCCACGAGAAGCGCGACGGCCACACGCTGAACCTGCGCACCGGCGCGATCAGCAAGACCGTGGGCATGGAAACCTTTCCGGTTCGCGACTTCCCGATCACCGAAACGATCAAGGCCGGTGCCTACCTGCAGGACGAGATCGCGCTGGCCGACGGCCGCTTCAGCCTGATTCCGGCGCTGCGTGCCGACTACTACCGGCTGTCGCCGCAGGTCGATGCGATCTTCGCCACCGACAATCCCGGCGTGGCGGCGAAGAAGATCAGCGACCGCAACGTCTCGCCCAAGCTCGGCGCGATCTGGCGCCTGGACGATGCCTGGTCGCTGTACGCCAACTATGCGCACGGCTTCCGCGCGCCGCCCTACAACGACGTCAATATCGGCTTCACCAACCTGCTGATCGGTTACACCGCGATCGCCAATCCCGACCTGAAGCCGGAGACCAGCCGCGGCGCGGAGTTGGGCGTGCGCTACGCCGGTCCGGCCGTCTACGCCGGCCTGAGCGCCTACCGCAACGCCTATCGCGACTTCATCGAGTCCTACCGCTTCGTCGGCTTCAACGCCGACGGCCTGATGCTGTATCAATCGCGCAACGTCGACCGGGTGACCATCCGCGGCGTCGAGGCCAAGGCCGGCATCGACTTCGGCGCACTCGATGCGCGCTGGGCCGGCTGGTCGCTGCAGGCCAGCGCGGCCTATGCGCGCGGCGACAACCGCACCGACGGCACCCCGCTCAATTCGGTGGATCCGCTGCGTGGCGTGCTCGGCCTGGGCTACGAGCGCAGCACCTGGGGCACGCAACTGGTCGCCACCTCGGTGGCGAAGAAGCGCCGGCCGGAGCTGCCGACCTACTACACCCCGGCCGGCTACGCGACGCTGGACCTGCTCGCGCACTGGCATTTCACCGAAGGCGCGCGGCTCGACGTCGGCGTGTTCAACCTGGCCGACCGGCGCTACATCGACTGGAACATGCTGCCCGGTGCGACCCTGGCCAGCAGCGCCGTGCTCGACCGCTATACCGGTGCAGGGCGCAACGTCTCGGTCAGTTTGGCGCTGGATTGGTAGCGGCGCGTGCGCACGGTGTCGCCAGCGCGGACGGAGCAGGAGCGGATGGCCGCGTTTGCGCCGCTGCCGCGTCCGGCGCAACTGGCCGCGCTGGGCACCGTGCTATGCCTGTACCGCGCCCGCACCGGCGCCGAACTGATCGGCTGGCGCCACGCCCGCAGCGTGGCCGCGCACCTGGACGTGGACAGCGACGGCGTGCTGGAGAGCCTGCGCTTCTACGACCGCCAGCAGCAGTGCTGCTGGCGCCTGTACCTGCTGCCGGACAGCGATTTCGTCGCCTGGGACACGCTGTTGTCGGCGTTGCCCGCGGCACAGGACGCCGCCGACGGCGGTGTTGCCGAACGGCTATGGCGGCGCGTGGCCGGCCGCCTGCGCGGCGACGGCTGGCACGCGCGGGCGCTGCGCCTGCACGCGGCCGATGGCGTGCTGGCGGCCAGTGTGGCCGGCGTGTCGCCGCTCGGCGCCAGCATCGCCAGGCGCATCGCGCGCCTGGAGGCGGCCGAGGGCGACGTGCTGGTCGACGACTGCTGTTGCGCCCGCGCCGGTCGCACTGCGCCGCGTCCCGATCCCGAGCGGCCGTGGCCGCTGCTGCGATTGTGAGTGGCCGATCGCGTTCCCCGTTTCCCATCCACAACGACTACACACCTCTCGATGATGAAAGCTCCGCCTCTGTTCTGCGCCCTGCTGCTTGCCGGCAGTCTTCCCGTCCACGCCGCGGAGGCCGATCCGGCCCGCGACCGCGCCAGCATCCTCGCGATGCAGGGCGAGTACAGGGTGGCGTTCGCCTTCGACGAGACCGTGCTGCTGCAACCCGGCTACACGCGCGCCGCGCCAATGCGCAGCGGCGGCGACGAAGTGGTGATCGTGGTCGAGGACAGCCCGCGCAAGGTCGTGCTGCAGCATCTGCTGGTGGAGCCCAAGAGCGGCCACGTGACCAAGCACTGGCGCCAGGACTGGATCTACGAGGCGCCGCAGCGTTTCGAGTTCAGCGCCGACCAGACCTGGCAGGTGCGCCCGCTCGATGCCGCCACCACCCGCGGCGCCTGGACCCAGTGCGTGTACGAGGTCAGCGATGCGCCGCGCTACTGCGGCACCGGGCGCTGGGACTACGCCGATGGCCATCCGACCTGGACCAGCGACCTGAGCTGGCGACCGTTGCCGCGCCGCGAGTACACCAAGCGCAGCGACTACAACGCACTGGCGGTGATCAACCGGCACACGCTGACCCCGGCCGGCTGGACCCACGAACAGTTCAACACCAAGGTGCTGCGCAAGCCCGACGGCAGCCAGCAGGCCATCGCCCGCGAGTTCGGCTTCAACGACTACGTCAAGACCACGACCGTGGATTTCGCCCCGGCCTACGCCTACTGGAAGGCCACCCAGGGCTACTGGGCCAGGGTACGCGCGCGCTGGGACGGCCTGCTCGGCAAGCCGCCGGGCGTGCACCTGAAGACCAAGGTCGACGGCATGGCGATCATCGTGCCGCTGTTCGGCCAGGCCGAAGCGGTGCAACAGGGCAAGCCGGTCAGCGATGCGCAACTCGATGCGGTGTTCGCGGAATGGACGGCGCCGGCAGCGGCCGCGCGCTGAGGCCAGCGCCGGCGCCACAGCCAGGGTGGGGAAGGCGGCCGGGATGGCGCCTTCCCTTTTTTTGCGTTGTGACCGATGCGCGGGCGTCCGTACCCGTTGGCGACCCGCCGAGGAGGATGACGCCCGAATCGCTCAGCGCTGCATGCCCCAGCGGCGCACGGTGAGCCGTTCCAGCACGCGGAAGCCGGCGCCTTCCACCACCAGGCCGAGCAGGATCACCATCGCCAGTCCGGCAAAGACGCGGTCGGTGTAGAGCTCGTTGCGATTCTGGAAGATGTACCAACCCAGGCCGCCCTGGCCGGAGGTGGCACCGAACACCAGTTCGGCGGCGATCAGCGTGCGCCAGGCGAAGGCCCAGGCGATCTTCAGGCCGGACAGGATCGCTGGCAGCGCCGCCGGCACCAGGATCGCGGCCACGTAGCGCAGGCCGTGCAGCCCATAGTTGCGCGCGGCCATGCGCAGCGTCTCCGGCACGCCCTGGAAACCGGCGTAGGTGTTCAGCGCCAGCGGCCACAGCACCGCGTGCACCAGCACGAACACCAGGCTGCCGTTGCCCAGGCCGAACCACAGCAGGGCCAGCGGCAGCAGGGCGATCGCCGGCAACGGATTGAACATCGCCGTCAGCGTGCCCAGCAGGTCGCGGCCGATCCGGGTCGAGACCGCCAGCGCGGTCAGGCCGAAGGCCAATGCCACGCCAAGCGCATAACCCTGCGCGAGCATGCGCAACGACGCGCCGACCCGGCCCAGCAATTCGCCCGTCCATATTCCATCGGCGAAGGCGCGCGCGGTCTGCAGGAAGCTCGGCAGCAACAGGTCGTCGTCGAGCCAGCGCGCCGCCGCTTCCCACAATGCCGCCAGCGCGACCAGCACCAGCGCCTGGCGTAGCCAGTCCGGGACCTGCCGTCGTCGGGTCACGGCCGCCGGCACGGTCGCGGTGTAGGGCACGACCGGGTTTTCGTATTCGGCGCGGATCGGCGGCCGCAGCGGAGCGGCGGCGCTCATGGCGCGGCCTCGCGCACGCCGGCGCGCCGGCGCAACGGCGCCACGTTGCTGGCGGCCGTCGCTGTCCCTTCGGTGTCGTCACCGACGTCGGCGTCGCCCGGCGCATCGAACAGCAACCGATGGATGCGCTGTGCGGCGTGCTGGAATGCCGGGCTGCCGATGCTGCCGGGCCCGAAGCCGTGGCTGTTGAGTTCGGCGCGCACCTGGCCCGGATGCGCCGACAGCAGCACGATGCGGCTGCCGACCAGCAAGGCCTCCTCGATCGAGTGGGTCACGAACACCAGGGTGAAGCGGGCCTCTTCCCACAACTCCAGTACCTCCGCCTGCATGCGCTGGCGGGTCAGGGCGTCGAGCGCGGCGAACGGCTCGTCCATCAGCAGCACGCGCGGCTGCATCGCCAGCGCCCGCGCGATCGCCACGCGCTGCTTCATGCCGCCGGACAAGGTGTGTGGATAGGCATCGGCGAACGCGGACAAGCCGACCTTGTGCAGGAAATGGTCGGCGCGCTCGGCCGCTTCGCGCCGCCCCAGCTTGCGCGCCGCACGCAGGCCGAAGGCGACGTTCTGGCGCACCGTCTTCCACGGCGCGAGCTGGTCGAATTCCTGGAACACCACCACCCGGTCCGGTCCCGGCGCGCGCAGCACCTGTCCATCCAGGCGGATCTGTCCTTCGCTGGGCGCGACGAAACCGGCGATGGCCTTGAGCAGGGTCGACTTGCCGCAGCCCGACGGACCGAGCAGCACCATGCGGTCGGCGGCGTACACGTCGAAGCTGACCTGATGCGTGGCGCGGACCACGCGCGATCCGCTGGCGTAGTCCAGGCTGACCCGCTCGAGCTGCAGCAACGGCGCCGGCGTCAAGGCGAAGGGGTTCATCTCAGCTGCCTCCGGCGACTTGCGCGCTGTCGAAGAAATAGTCCTTGACCGAGGTCGGCGCCTGCTTGATCGCGCCGATCCGGGACAGGAACTGGCCGAGCTTGAGCGTGTTCTGCGGCGCGGTCTTGAACTGCACCTTGGGGTCCTTGAGGATGCGCAGCACCAGCGTGCGATCGATCTTGCCGCCATTGCGGCGCACGAACAGGTCCGCCGCCTGTTCCGGCTGGCGCTGCACGAAGATCGCCGCCTCGGCCAGCGCGGCGACAAAGGCCTGGTAGGTCTTGGGATTGTCGCGACGGAATTTCTCGGTGGCGTACAGCACCGTGGCCGAGGTCGGGCCGCCTTCGATCGCGTACGAATCGAGCACGATGTGCGCCTTCGGATTGCGCGCCAGTTCCTGCTCCTGGAACGGCGGGCTGGCGAAGTGCGCGGTGATCTCGGTGCCGCCGCGGATGATCGCCGCGGCCGCGTCGGGATGCGGCAAGGCCACCTGCTGCGCGTCCAGCCGGTTGTAGGCGCGCTCGCCCCAGCGCTGCGCCGAGGCGTGCTGCAGCAAGCGCGACTGCACCGACACGCCGACCGCCGGCACCGCGATGCGGTCGCGCGGGCTGAAATCGTCCAGGGTCTTGATCCGCGGATCGTTGCTGATCAGGTAGTACGGGAAATTGCCCAGCGAGGCCACGCCGCGCACGTTCTGGCGGCCGCGCGTGCGGTCCCACAGGGTGAACAGCGGGCCGACGCCCGCGCCGGCCACGTCGATCGACCCGGACAGCAGCGCATCGTTGGCGGCCGCGCCGCCGGACAACTGCACGGTCTCCACCGCGATGTCGATGCCGGCGGCCTTGCCGTGCTTCTCGATCAGCTTCTGCTCCTGCGCCACGTCCAGCAGCAGGTAGACGATGCCGTACTGCTTGGCGATGCGCAGCCGGCCTTCGGCCTGCGCAGGCTGGGTGTGCAGCAGCGCGACGGCGAGCAGTGCGGCGGCGAACCAGCGCAGTCGCCGCGGGGCGGCGGCGGGCGGCGCGGTGGACGGGAGGGCGGGCGAATCGGAAGCTGTCATGCGTCGTTCCAGTGGGGGAGGGGACTTCGCGGTCGGAAAGCGGCGGATGCGCCGCGTGGAGGGGCGTGGCTCAGAACGGCACGTCGCCCTCGATGGTGGTGCGGTGCAGGCGTCGGCGCAGGTGATCCGGCGTGCCGCCGGCCAGGTGGGTGACCGAGCGGTTGTCCCAGAACACCATGTCGTGCGGCTGCCATCGGTGCCGATAGACCAGCGCATCGGCGCTGCTGTGCGCGAACAGCGCCTGCAGCAGCGCATCGCTTTCGTCCTGCGGCAGGCCGACGATGCGGGTGGTGAAGTGTTCGCTGACGAACAGCGCGCGGCGCCCGGTCTCCGGATGGGTGCGCACGATCGGATGGCGCACCGGCGGTACCTCGTCGATCTGCGCCTGGGTCAGCGGCGGCCGCCACGGATTGCGCTTGCGCAGGTCCTCGTACTTGGCCAGGTAGCTGTGCTCGGCCAGGCGTCCGTCGACCGCGCGTTGCAGCTCAAGCGGCAGCGTGTCCCAGGCCAGGTGCTGGTTGGCGAACAAGGTGTCGCCGCCCTCGGCCGGCAACTCCTGCGCCAGCAGCATCGAGCCCAGGCTCGGGGTCGGCTTGTACGACAGGTCCGAATGCCAGTAGTGGCCGGCATCGCCCAGCCCGATCGGCTGGCCATGCTCCTTGATGTTGGACACCACCAGCACTTCGGGGTGATCGCGCAGCTGGAACTGGCGCAGCACATGGATCTGCAGCGGCCCGAAGCGGCGGCTGAAGGCGACTTGTTGCGCCGGGGTGATGCGCTGGTCGCGGAACACCAGCACGTGGTAGTGCAGGTGTGCGCGATGCAGCAGTGCGAACGTGCTGGCGTCCAGCGGCTGGGTCAGGTCCAGCCCCAGCACCTGCGCGCCCAGCGGCGCGGCGAACGGTTCGATGCGGACCGTCGGCGCGGCGGCGGCCGGCCGTGTTGCGATGGATGCGCGTGCCATGCGGCGGCCTCGTCTGCGAAGGATGCGACGCCGCGGCTCCGGCATGCGGCGTCCATGCCCACTCTAGGCCGCGTCCGGCGCGCGCCGAAGCAACGATTCGGATGGTGCTTATACGCAACCGGCATATGTGTGGTGCCGGGATTGGGGATTCGGGATTCGTAGTGGTCTGTAGATCCCTGGCGGCGTTGCGCGCCGCCGATCGTTTCAAGCACGCGTGAGCGAAGCCCGCGTTTTGCAGCGGCCCGGTGTGCCGGGCCGCCGTGTGCTCAGTTCTCGCGCAAGGCCAGCGCCGGCGGTGTACGCAGGATACGACGAGTGCCGGACCAGCCGGCGAGCAGGCTCAGCGCCACGCCGCCCAGGCCGCCGAGCAGCAGCGCCGGCCACGGCGGTGACAGCGCGAGGTCGAAGGCCTGCCTGGCCACCACCACGCCGATGATCGCTGCCGCGCCGACTGCGAGGATCGCGGCGAGCAGGCCGAGTGCGCCGAATTCCACCAGTACCGCACCGCGCAACTGCCCACGGCGAGCGCCCAGCGTGCGCAGCACCGCGCTGTCGTAGCGGCGCTCGCCGGCGGTGGCCTGCAGGGCGGCGAGTAACACCAGCGCGCCGGCCAGCAGGCTGAAGCCCATCACAAGTTGCACGGCCTGGGCGACGCGGTCGATGACCTCGCGCACCCGCTGCAGGATCGCGTCGATGTCCAGCAGTGACACGTTCGGATAGGCGCGGCTGAGTCCGCTCAGCTGCGCCGCCGAGGCGTGCGGCAGGTGGAACGCGGAGATCAGGTTGTACGGCGCATCCTGCACTGCGCCGGCGTTGAGCAGCAGGAAGAAGTTGACCCGGAACGAATCCCAGTCGGCCTTGCGCAGGCTGGTCACGGTGAAGCTGCGCTGCTGGTCGCCGAGCAGCAGGGTGATGCGGTCGCCGAGCTTGAGCCCGTAGCGCTGCGCCCAGCCTTCCTCCACCGAGGCTTCGGCGGCGGTGCTGTCGGCAGCCCAGAAGCGTCCGGACAGCAGCCGGTTGGCCGCGGGGAATTCGTGCCGCCAGGAGAAGTTGATCGGCCGGTCGCTGCCGTCGCCGTCGTCGTCCGGACCCTGCTCGCGGCGCTGCGGCGGCTTGCCGTTGATCGCCACCAGCTTGCCGGTGCTGAACGGTTCCACCGCCGCGTCGGCCACGCCGAGCGTGCGCAGGGTGCCCAGCACCTGCTCGGCCTGGTCGGGCTGGATGTTCATCAGGAAGTAGTTGGGCGTGTCCGCCGGCAGCCGGTCGCGCCACTGCCCGAGCAGGCCGGGGCCGATCACCGCCAGCAACAACAGCGCGCACAGCGACAGCGACAATCCCACGAGTTGCACCACGCTCAGCGCGCGGCGCCGGGTCAGCGCCGCCAGGCCCAGTTTCCATGGCCCGCGCAGGCGTCCCTGCAGCCTCCGCAGCACCGCCAGCAGCACGCTGCCGACCGCCCCGGCCAGCGCCGCCAGCAGGGTCAGGCCACCCAGCACCCAGGCCGCCAGCACGCCGTCGCCGGTGGCGTAGACCGCGAGCACCACGGTGGCGACCAGCGCCGCGGCATAGACCAGCAGCGAGGTCGGCGGCAGCGCGGCGAAGCTGCGGTTGAGCACGCGCATCGGCGGCACGTCGCGCAGGCGCAGCAGCGGCGGCAGGCCGAAGCCGAGCAACAACAACAGGCCGATGCCGGCGCCGGCCAGCGCCGGCGTCGCCTGCGGCAACGGCAGGCGGTTGGGAATCAGGCTGCCCAGCGCTTCGACCAGGCCGACCTGGGCCAGCATGCCCAGGCCCACGCCGAGCGCGCAGGCGGGAATCGCCAGCAGCAGCAACTGCAGGGCCAGCGCGCCGAGGATGTCGCGTTGGCGCGCGCCCAGGCAGCGCAGCACGGCCACGTTGTCGATGCGGCGCAACGCGAAGCGGTTGGCGGCCAGTGCGGTGGCGACGCCGGCCAGCAGCACCGCCAGCAACGCGGCCAGCGCCAGGAAACGCCCGGCGCGGTCGAACGCGCCGCGCACGCCGCGCTGGGTGTCCTCGATGCCGACCAGGCGGAACGCCTTGGCGCGCGGCGCCAGCCATGCGCGCAGGGCGGCGATCTCGCCCGGCGCGCCGGCGAACATCAACCGGTAGGACGCGCGGCTGCCGGGCCCGAGCAGGCCGGCGGCATCGACGTCGGCGCGGTTGACCAGCAGCGGCGGCGACAACTGCATCAGTTCGCCGGACGCATCCGGTTCGGCGCGCAGCACCCGTGTTACGCGCAGCGTGCCGGCGCCGAACTCCAGCGCGTCGCCGAGCTTCAGGCCCAGGGCCTCGAGCAGGCGTGGATCGGCATAGGCCTCGCCGCGTGGCGGCGGCCCGGCGCGTTCGCTGCCGGCACCGACGGTGTCGCGCGCGACCAGCAACTCGCCGCGCAGCGGATAACCAGTGCTCACCGCCTTGATGTTGGCCATCTGGCTGGCGTCGCCATGGAACAGCACGCTCGGGAAACTGACCATGCGCGTACTGCGCAGCCCGCGCCGCTGCGCTTCCTCGGCGAAGGCGGCGGGGATGTCCTGGCGTCCGCTGACGCCGAGATCGCCGCCGATCACCTCGGCGGCGCTGCCGGTCAGCGCCAGGGTTACCCGGTCGACCAGGGTGCCCACCGCGGTCATCACCGCCACGCCCAGCACCAGCGCGGCGAACACGGTCAGCAGGTCGCCGGCGAACAATTCGCGGCGCAGTGCGCGCGCGGCGTGGCGCAGCACGTTCATGCGGCATCCGCCGCGTCGGCGGCGCGCAGGCGGCCGCCGTCGAGGCGGTAGCGGTGCTCGCAGCGCTGCGCCAGGCGCATGTCGTGGGTGACCAGCACCAGGGTGGTGTCGCTGCCGGCGTTGAGCGCGAACAGCAGGTCGCTGATCTGCTGCCCGGTGGCCTGGTCGAGGCTGCCGGTGGGCTCGTCGGCGAACAGGATGCGCGGCCGCGCCACGAACGCGCGCGCCAAGGCCACGCGCTGCTGCTCGCCGCCGGACAATTGCCGCGGATAGTGCCGTGCCCGCGCGCTCAGCCCCACCGCCTCCAGCACCTCGCGCACCCGCGCCGGATCCTCGCGGCCGGCCAGTTCCAGCGGCAGGGCGATGTTCTCGGCCGCGGTCAGCGACGGCAGCAGGTGGAAACTCTGGAACACGAAGCCGACCTCGCGCGCGCGCAGCGCAGCGCGCGCTTCCTCGTCCAGCGCATTGAGCGACTGCCCGGCCAGCACGATCTCGCCGCGCGTCGGCAGGTCGAGGCCGGCCAACAAACCGAGAAGGGTGGTCTTGCCGGAGCCGGAGGCACCGACGATGGCGACGCTGTCGCCTTCACCGATGGTCAATCCGACCTTGTCGAGAATGTGGACCGTACCCTCCGGTCCGCTGACGGATTTGCCGACATCGCGCACGTCGATGGCGATGCCGGCGCGAAGCGTGGGGGCCTGACTGTCGATGAGGGAATCTCCGATGCGTGGTGATGAGACGAGAAGCAAGCGGGCCTGGACGCGCCGCGCCTGGCTGCTGCTGGCATGGTGGGTGCTGCTGCCCGTCATCGCCTGTGCCAAAGGTGCGACGGGTCCGGTGCTGGTGCTCGGCGACAGCCTCAGCGCGGCGCACAACATTCCGGTGCAGTCCGGCTGGGTGGCCTTGCTGGACAAGCGCCTGCAGCAACAGATGCGGGCGCCGCCGGCCGTGGTCAATGCCAGCATCAGCGGCGAGACCTCCTCCGGCGCGCTGACCCGGCTGCCGGCGCTGCTGCAGAAGCACCGGCCGTCGGTGGTGGTGATCGAACTGGGCGGCAACGACGCGTTGCGCGGGCTGAGCCCGGCCGAACTGCGCGGCAACCTGGAGAAGATGATCGTGCTCAGCCGTGACGCGGGTGCGAAGGTGCTGTTGCTGGGAATCGACGTGCCGCCGAACTACGGCCCGGGCTACCGCCAGCGCCTGCGCGCGGTCTACGCGGACCTGGCGAAGCAGTACCAGACCGGCCTGTTGCCATTCCTGCTGGAGGGCGTGGCGCTGAACCCGGCGCTGATGCAGGGCGACGGTCTGCACCCCACCGCCGCGGCCCAGCCCAAGGTGCTGGACAACGTGTGGCCGCAGCTCAAGCCATTGATCATGAAGTAGTTTTTTTGCGGCTCAGGCAGATGAAGCGACCTTCACGCCGCCACCACCGCACATCCGGCATGTTTCACAAAGCTGAAGACTGAGGAAGCGTTATGCGTCAGACCAAGGAAACATCCGGGCTCGTGCTGGTCGTGGAAGACAACCGCAATATTTCCGAGATGATCGGCGAGTATCTAGAGGGCCGCGGATTCGAAGTGGATTACGCCTGCGATGGCCTGGACGGCTACCGCCTGGCGGCGGAGAACAGTTACGACGTCGTGGTGCTGGACCTGATGCTGCCGCGTCTGGACGGCATCGAAGTGTGCCGCCGCCTGCGCAACGACGCGCGCAAGTCCACCCCGGTGCTGATGCTGACCGCGCGCGACACGCTCGACGACAAGCTTACCGGCCTGGGCTTCGGCGCCGACGACTACCTGACCAAGCCGTTCGCGATCCAGGAACTGGAAGCGCGCCTACGCGCGCTGATCCGCCGCGAGCGCCGCCAGGTCGGCTCGGAAGTGCTGAAGGTGGCCGACCTAGTGCTGGACCCGGTGAGCATGCGTGCCACCCGCGCCGGCACCGAGCTGCAGCTGTCGCCGATCGGCCTGCGCCTGCTGACCATCCTGATGCGCGAATCGCCGCGCGTGGTCACCCGCCAGGAAATCGAGCGCGAGATCTGGGGCAACGGCCTGCCGGATTCGGACACCCTGCGCAGCCACCTGTACAACCTGCGCAAGATCATCGACAAGCCGTTCGACCGCCCGCTGCTGCACACCGTGCAGAGCGCCGGCTACCGCATCGCCGACATCGCCCAGCCGATGAGCTGAGGCAACGCCCGATCGTGGACCCCGCAGCGGCCCCGGTGAACGGGGCCGCTTGCACGAAAGGCTCACGATCGGCCTTCCTATAATCGCGGCAACGATCACGGATGCCGTATGCCGCACGGGTTGCCGCGCAAACTTCGCCTCGCCCTGATCGCCCGCATCGTGTTTGCGGGCTGCGTGGTCACGCTTGCCAGTTATCTGGTGGTGGCGATCGTGCAGCACTCGCTGGTCGGCTCGATCCTGCAGCAGGAAGCGCGCTATTACTGGCGCGTGCATGCGCAGCAGCCGCAGCAGCTTCCGCCCAACACCCACAGCCTGCGCGGCTACCTGGTGGCGCCCGGCCAATCCGATGCCGCCGTGCCCGTCGACCTGCGGGGGCTGGCGCCCGGCCTGCACGAGGACCGCCCCGGCGGCGAGATCGTGCTGGTCGACCAGAATCCTTCCGGTCGCCTGTACCTGGTCTTCCTACGCGCGCCGGCGCAGCGGCTGGCATTCTGGTTCGGCGTGGTGCCGACCCTGCTGACCCTGATCGCGGTGATCGTGGTGGCCTGGTTGACGTGGCGGGTATCGCGACGCTTGCTGTCGCCGATGAACTGGCTGGCGCGGCGGGTCTCGCGCTGGGATCCGCGGCACCCGGCCGCCGCCGATCTGGCCCCGGAAAACCTGCCGGCCGACGTGCAGGGCGAGGCGCGGCAGTTGGCCGCCGCGCTGCATGCATTGGCCCAGCGCGTCACCGACCACGTCGCCCGCGAACGCAACTTCACCCGCGATGCCAGCCACGAACTGCGCACCCCGCTGACGGTGATCCGCGTCGCCACCGACATCGCGATGACCGAGCAGGAACTGCCGCCGCGCCTGAACCGCAGCCTGCAGCGGATCCAGCGTGCGGGTCGCGACATGGAAGCGGTGATCGACGCGTTCTTGATCCTGGCGCGGGAAGCGGACGTGGTGCCGCAGAGCGAGACCATCGACGTCGCCGAGCTGGTGGAATACGAGGCCGAAAACGCCCGTGAGCTGCTGGCGGACAAGCCGGTGACCCTTAGCGTGCGCGTGCTGGCCCCGGCCACGCTGCACGCGCCGCCACGGGTGCTGCACGTGGTGGTCAGCAACCTGCTGCGCAACGCCTGCAGCTACACCGATGCCGGACGCGTGGAGGTCGAGGTCGAGGCCGACCGCATCCGTATCCGCGATACCGGCATCGGCATGTCCGAGGAGGCGTTGCGGCACGCCTTCGAGCCGTTCTTCCGCGCCGAGCCGGAACGTCCGCAGGGCACCGGGCTGGGCCTGTCGATCGTGCGCCGGCTATGCGACCGCTTCGGCTGGCAGGTGGCCCTGGAAAACGCCGAGGGCGGGGGCATACTCGCGACGGTGCGGTTCGGCCCGGCGACTTGACGCCGGCAGGTTCGTGTCGGCGCAGGCCGGCGCCCTGGCACTGGCCTGTGCCGGCTAATGCACCGCAATGGCCGGTGTTCTTTAAGGAGAATACCGGCCGGTCGTGTTCACGCCTTGGTGTATCCGCCGTCCGCCTTCGGCGCGCTGATGCGCACCTTGTCGCCGTCGGTCAGGCCGTCCGGCGGGCTTTCGATCAGGCGGTCGCCGGCGGTGATGCCCGAGCCGAGTTGCACGGTCTTGCCGAAGTCGCGGGCGATGGTCACCGGCTTGAAGGCGACCGTGTCGTGCGCGTCGACCACCGCCACGCGCAGGCCCTTGTCGTCGAACACCAGCGCGCTGGCCGGGACCCGCACCAGCGCGGCGTCGGCCGGCAGATCGAAACGCACGCTGGCGTAGCCGCCCGGCATCAGGCTGCCGTCCTGATTGTCCACGGCGACCTGGACCAGGGTGGTGCCCGAGGCGGCGTTGACAGCCCCCGACGCGCTGTCGACGACGCCGCTGAAGGTCTGCCCCGGGTACTCCGGCACGGTCAGCGTCACCTTGCTGCCGGCGCGCACCGACGGCGCATCGCTCTGCGGCACGTTCACGTACATGCGCAGCTTGTGCGTGTCCGACACGACGAACAGTTCCTGGCCGCCGCCGCCGGCGTTGATCAGCGCGCCGACATCGGTCTCGCGCGCGGTGACGGTACCGTCGAACGGCGCCACCAGCCTGGCGAAGCCCTTCAGCGCTTCGAGGCGTTCTAGGTTGGCCTGTGCGGACTGGGCAAGGGCGCGCTTGGCGTCGTAGTCGCCGTTCTTCTCGTCCACCGCCTGCTTCGACACCACCTCGGTCTGGCCCATGGTCTGCCAGCGCTTGGCGGTGGTCTGGGCCAGGGCGGCGTTGACCCGGGCATTGGCCAGGTCGGCCTTGGCCTGAAGCAGCTGCTGGTCCAGATCGGGCGTTTCGATCTCGGCGAGCACGTCGCCGGCCTTCACCTTGGTGCCGATGTCGGCCTTCCACCATTTCAAGTAGCCGCTGGTCCGGGCGAAGATCGGCGCGCGGGCATACGCTTCCAGGCGGCCGGGGAGGTTGAGCACGCCGGCGCCCTGCTCGGTGTCCGGAGCCACCACGGTGACCGTCGGCACCGCCTGGTCGTCGGTCCATTCGCGCAGCCGGTGCGCGTCGCCGGCGCGCGTGGCGATGCCGGCGACGACGATGGCCAGGACCACGATCAAGGCGATGACGCCGGCCAGGCGGAGACGGCGCGGCGAAACGGGGGGCGGCAGATCAGGCGACATGCGGGGACGCTCCGGAGGCGTGTGCCGTCGGCGAGGACGGTTGGGAACCACGGCGGTGGATGAGGCTGAAGACGATCGGCACGAAGAACAGCGTGCTGACGGTGGCGAAGATCAGGCCGCCGATGACGGCCCGGCCCAGCGGCGCGTTCTGCTCGCCACCTTCGCCCAGGCCCAGTGCCATCGGCGCCATGCCGATGATCATCGCCAGCGCGGTCATCAGCACCGGGCGGAAGCGCACGAAGCCGCCTTCCAGCGCCGCCTTCGCCGCGTCGCCGTGCTCGGCGAGGCGCTCGCGGCAGAAGCTGATCACCAGGATCGAGTTGGCCGTGGCCACGCCCATGCACATGATGGCGCCGGTGAGCGCGGGGACCGACAAGGTGGTGTGCGTGGCGAACAGCATCCAGACGATGCCGGCGATCGCCGCGGGCAACGCGGTCACGATCACGAACGGATCGCTCCACGACTGGAAGTTGACCACGATCAACAGGTAGATCAGTACGATCGCGCCAAGCAGGCCGAAGATCAGGCCCGCGAATGCCTTGTTCATGGTCTGCACCTGGCCGAGCAGCACCGTGCTGGACCCCTTGGGCAGGAACTTCTGGTCGGCATCGAGGATCTTCTGGATGTCGGCCGCGACCGCGCCCAGGTCGCGGTCCTGCGGGGAGGCGAAGATGTCCACGGTCGCATTGATGTTGTACTGGCTGACCACCGCATTGGTCGCGGTCCGCGACAGCGTCGCCAGTCCGCCCAGGCTCTGCGCGCCGCCCTGGCCCGCGCTGGGGCTGATCGGCACGTTCTGCAGGTCGGGCAGGCTGTCCAGGCTGTACTGCGGCGTCTGCATCACGATCGGATACGACACGCCGTTCTGCGGGTTCAGCCAGAACGTCGGCGCGATCTGGCTGGAGCCGGCAAGGTTCACGCCCAGGCTGCTGGTGACGTCGCGCTCCGTGATGCCCACCTGTTGCGCGAGGCTGCGGTCCACGTTCACCGCGAAGCCGGGGCTGGACTGCGACTGCTGGATGCGCGCGTCCGCCACGCCCGGGACGCGGCGGATCTCGCGCAGCAGGCGGTTGGCATAGGCGAAGTTGGCGGCGAGGTTCGGGCCGCGGATCTGCAGGTCCACCGGCGCCGGCGCGCCGAAGTTCAGGATCTGGCTGATGATGTCGGCCGGCGGAAACGAGAACACCACCGACGGGAACTGCCGCGGCAAGGTCTGGCGCAGCGTGCGCACGTAGTCGGCGGTGGGCGCGTGGCCTTCGCTCAGCGCGATCTGGATGTCGCCGTCCTGCGAGCCGATGGTGCCGGTGTTGTTGTAGGCGTTGTTGATGCCCGAGGACGACAGGCCGATGTTGTCGACGATGCCGGCTAGGTCGTGCGGCGGAATGAGCCTGCGTACGGCGCCGGTCACGTCGGCGAACAGGTGTGCGGTCTCCTCGACGCGGGTGCCGACCGGCGCGCGCACGTGCATCAGGATCTGGCCCGAGTCCACCGACGGGAAGAAGTTGCGGCCGAGCATCGGCAGCAGCAGGAACGACAGCGCCACGCACAGCATGAAGCCGGGCACGAACATTCTGCGGCGCAGCAGCGCGGTCTCGAGCAGCGCGTAGTAGCCGGCGCGCAGCCGCTCGAAGCGCTTTTCGAAACCGCGCTGGAAGCGCACCAGCGGATTGCGCGACAGCGGCTGGCCATGGCCGTCGCCGTGCATGTCGGTATGCGGCGCATGGGGACGCAACAGGTACTTGGCCATGGTCGGCACCAGCGTGCGCGACAGGATGAAGGACGCGATCATCGCGAACATCACCGCTTCGGCCATCGGCACGAACAGGAAGCGCGCCACGCCTTCCAGGAAGAACATCGGCACGAACACGATGCAGATGCACAGCAGCGAGACGAAGGCGGGCGTCACGATCTGCGAGGCGCCGTCCAGGATCGCCGTCTCTACCGACTTGCCCTGCTCCAGGTGCCAGTTGATGTTCTCGATGGTCACCGTGGCGTCGTCCACCAGGATGCCCACGGCGAGCGCCAGGCCGCCCAGGGTCATGATGTTCAGTGTCTCGCCGATCGCCGACAGCGCGGCGATCGAGCCGAGGATCGCCAGCGGGATCGAGATGGCGATGATCAGCGTCGAACGCCAGCTGCCTAGGAACAGCAGGATCATCAGGCTGGTCAGCGCCGCGGCGATCACGCCTTCGCGTGCCACGCCCTCGATCGCGCCGCTCACGAACAGTGACTGGTCGCCGATGGGAACGATGCGCAGGTCCGGCGGCAGCGCCTCCTTCATCGCCGCGACCCGGTCCTTGATGCCGGCGATGATGGCCAGCGTCGAGGCCGAGCCGTTCTTCATCACCGTCATCAGCACCGAACGGTCGCCATTGACGTGCACGATGTTGGTCTGCGGCGGCGCGCCGTCGCGCACATGCGCCACGTCGCGGATGAACACCGTGGCGCCGTCGACCGTCTTCACCGGCAGGTTGCCCAGTTCCTGGATGTCCGACGGCGCGTTGTTGAGTTGCAGCGTGTATTCGTACTTGCCGATCTTCTGCGTGCCCACCGGGGTGATGAGGTTCTGCGTCGCCAGCGCGTTGGCCACGTCCTGCGCCGAGAGGCCGCGCGCCTGCAGCGCCGGCGGATCGATGTCGATCTGCACCTGGCGGGTCTTGCCGCCGAACGGATACGGGATCGCCGCGCCGGCCACCGACGTGAGCTGCGGACGGATGATGTTGAGGCCGAGGTCGGCCAGGTTCTGCTCGGTGAGCCCTTTGCCGGACAGCGCCAACTGGATGATCGGCACCGTGGAGGCGTTGTAGTTGAGGATCAGCGGCGGCGTGGTGCCTTGCGGCAGCTGCCGCAGCATGGTCTGCGCGACGGCTGTGACCTGCGCGTTGGCGGTGCGGATGTCGACGTTGGGCTGGAAGAAGATCTTGATGATGCCGAAGCCCTGGATCGACGTGGCCTCGGTGTGCTCGACATCGTTCACGGTGGTGGTGAGCACGCGTTCGAACGGCGAGCTGACGCGGCCGGCCATCTGGTCGGGTGGCAGGCCGTTGTACTGCCAGACCACGGCGATCACCGGGATCTTGATATCCGGGAAGATGTCGGTAGGCGTGCGCAATGCGGCGAGTGGACCCACGATCAGGATCAGCAGGGCCAGGACGACGAAGGTATACGGTCGCGTCAGTGCGATCCGGACAAGGCCAATCATGAAGGAGTGGTTCCGTGCGCGAATGTTGCGTCGCGGCGAATTCTGCCTGCGGCGCGCTTGCTGGCCGCATTAAGATTTATTTAGACATCCATTCCGGGGCCACAAACGCTTGATGGCTCAACGACTTGTGCGCAGGTCGGGGCGTGTACTGCAAACCGCGTGGCCGGCGCCGCCAAGCCGCGCGCGGCGGCACGCGGAGAGAGGCGTACGACCGCGGACCGGGTGTGCCCCCGTTTCAGGCAGGGCGGGGCGCGCAGCCCGCGGACGGCGCGGCCGCGGCGGGCGGGCAGAGCAGCGAGAACACGGCACCGCGCGCGTCGCCGCCCACCTGCAGCGTATAGCCGTGCAGGCGCACGATGGCGCTAACGATCGCCAAGCCCAGCCCGCATCCGGGCTTGGCGCGCGTCTGGTCGACGCGGTAGAACCGGCGGAAGATCGTCTGGCGCTCGTCGGGAGCGATGCCCGGCCCGCTGTCGGCGATCTCGAGACGGGCGTTGCCGTCCTTGTCGGTGCCTGCGCGCAGGCGGATCGTCCCGCCGTCGGGCGTGAACTTGATGGCATTGCTGACCAGGTTCGCCAGCGCCTCGAACAGCAGGTGCCGATCGCCGTGCACGGCCGGCAGCGGCTCCAGGGCGAGGTCGAAGGTCTGGCCGCGGTCCTCGGCCAAGGGTGCGTAGAACGCGTGGACCTCGTGCAGCAGAGGCGCGAGGTCGATCGTCGAGAAGCAGGCGCTGCGCTGGCGGTCTTCCAGTTCCGACACGCGCAGCAGCGCGCGGAAACGGGTCAGCACGGTGTCGATCTCGCCCACGCATTCGTCCAGTTGCGCGCCTTCTGGACGGCTGGCGAACTGCTGCTGCAGCCGGTGCAGGCGCGTGCGCATGCGCGTCAGCGGGGTGCGCAAGTCGTGGGCGATGTTGTCGGTGACGCCCTTCACCTCGCCGAGCAGGCGCTCGACCTCGCCCAGCGTCCTGTTCACCGTGGCTGCCAGCAGATCCACCTCGTCGCCGCGCCGGGACACCGGCAGGCGCACGCTGAGATCGCCACGGTGGATGGGTTGCATGGCCTGCTGGATGGCGCGGATCCGTCGGGCCGGGCCACGCGCGATGAGCAGGCCGCCGAGCACGCCGGGCAGCAGGGTCAACGACAGGCCCCACAGTAATCCGCGGTAGATGATCGCGGTCAGTCCGTCGATCACGGTACTGGCCTTCGCCACGACCAGGCGACGGCCGTCCGGGAGTTGCCGGGCGATGCCGCGCGCCCGGGTCTGGCCGCTGTGCCCGCTGCCGATCAGCGTGGCGTTGACCACGCCGACGCTGCCATCGGCGGCCATGTCCCTGGGTACCTCGGCGATGTTGCCGGCGATGCGGCGTCCCTGCGGGTCGAACAGGCCGACCCACATGAAGCCCTGGATGTCGATAGCGTTGGCCTGGCCCACCGTGTCGGCCAGGCGCCTAGGGTCGGTGTGTTCCAGGTAATGGATGCGCGCGACCAGCATCTGGTCTATCACGTGCGAGAGATAGCGGGTGGACTCCCACTGCACGATGCCCAGCAGCACGATGCACCAGATCGCGAACAGCGACCCGTAGATCAGGATCAGCCGAGAGGTGGCCGACCGCCAGGCGTCACTCAGCGGGACCAAGGACATACCCCGAGCCGCGCATTGTGCGGATGAGCGGCGGCTGGCCGTTGCCGTCGATCTTGCGGCGAAGGCGGCCGATGTGGACGTCGATCACGTTGGTGCCCGGATCGAAATGGAAGCCCCAGACATGCTCGAAGATCATCTGTCGCGTCACCACCTGGCCGGCGTTGCGCATCAGGAATTCGAGCAGGCGGAACTCGGTGGGCAGCAGGGTCAGCGGCTGGCCGTTGCGCAAGGCGTTGTGTCGGACCAGGTCGAGCTCCAGGTCCGCCACGCGCAGGCGGGTTTCCGGCGCGGTCGCGCTGCGGTGGCGGCGCACCAGCACTTCGGCACGCGCGACCAGTTCGTCGGGCGAGAACGGCTTGGTCAGGTAATCGTCGCCGCCCGCGCGCAGGCCGCGCACGCGCTCATCCACCTCGGAGAGTGCGCTGATCATCAGCACCGGCGTCTGCACCGCGTGCTTGCGCAGTTCGGAGACCACGTCGATGCCGTCCATGCCGGGCAGCATGCGGTCGAGGGTGATGATGTCGTAGCCATCGGCCAGCGCGCGCTGCAGGCCGTCGCGTCCGTCGGCGATCCAGTCGGCACTGAAGCCGTGCGCGCCGAGTTCCGCGACGATGTCGCGGGCGGTTACTTCATCGTCTTCGATGACCAGGGCCCTGGGCATCCTGGCTTACTCCAGGCCGGAGACGGCGAAGCGCGACTGCCGGCGCGTCCAGGCCGCGCCGGCACGCCCCCGGCCTACATGCTGGCGCGCAAGGCCGCTCATCGTCGTGTCAGGGGCTCAGGTACGGACGCACGGTGTCGCGCCACAGCGCGTAGCCGGCTGCGTTCATGTGCAGCTTGTCCGGGCCGAACAGCTCGGCGCGCGGCTGCCCGTCGGCGCCCAGCATCGGCGTGTACACGTCGACGAACTGGACCTGCTTCAGGCCGGCAGCGGCCTTGCGGATCAGCGCGTTGGCCTCGGCCATCTTCGGCATCAGCGCCGCACGCGACGGGCTGGGCTTGATCGACAGATAGACGATGCGGGTCTTGGGCAGGTCGCGGCGCACGCGGGTCACGAAGGCCACGAAATCGTCGCGCACCTGCTGCGGGCTGCGGCCGCTGTTGAGGTCGTTGTCGCCGGCGTAGAACACGATCAGGCGCGGCTTGTACGGCACCACGATGCGGTCGGCGTACCAGGTGCTGTCACGGATCTCCGAGCCGCCGAAGCCGCGGTTGAGGGTCTGCACACCGGGGAAATCGGTGGCCAGCGAGGTCCAGAAGCGGATCGAGGAACTGCCGACGAACAGCACGCCGCCGGGTTTGACCGGATGCGCGGCATCGTCCTTGGCGAAACGCGCCATGTCCTCTTCCCAGGCGGCATTGGAGACCTGGTCGGGCACGCTGGGCGGCGGGGGTGGGGTGAGCGCCAGCGCCGGCGACAGGCCCAGCAGGGACAGACTGAACAGACTCAGGGCGAGCAGCGGTGCGCGCAGCGGCGAACGGGGCATGACGCCTCCTCGAAGCAAGGGGATCGGCGATGGTGCCGCAGGCGCGACATGCAGGCAAATCCGCGGCGATGCCGGCGCCGCCGCGGGGCTTGTGGCAAAATTGCGGCCTATCCCGCTGCGCCCTTGCCCATGACCGATTCCTTCCGGCCGTCGTCGTCGCGTCCCCGTTGCCCGGGGCGGGGCTGAGCCGTGGCCGACCAGTTCGGGCATCTGCCGCGCGGGCCACGGCGCATGCTGATGGCGGCGCGTTGGTCCTGGCAGGGCTTGCGCGCCGCCTGGCTGCACGAATCCTCGTTCCGCCTGGAGGTGTGTCTGTTCCTGATCCTGGCGCCGCTGGCGCTGTGGCTGGGGCAGGGGCCGGTGCAGCAGGTGCTGATGATCGGCTCGCTGCTGCTGGTGCTGGCCGTGGAACTGCTCAATTCGGCGATCGAGGCGGTGATCGAGCGCTATGGTCCCGAGCATCACGAGCTGGCCGGCCGCGCCAAGGACATGGGCTCGGCCGCGGTGTTCGTGATGCTGGCCAACGTGGTGCTGTGCTGGGGCCTGATCCTGCTGCCGCGCCTGCTGTGATCGCCGCCCGTTTCTTCTTCCGTTAAAGGACCCGACACCATGGCCCTCGAATTTCTCGCCGATCCCAACACCTGGCTGACGCTGTTGACGCTGAGTGCGTTGGAGATCGTGCTGGGCATCGACAACCTGGTGTTCATCTCCATCGCCGTGGGCAAGCTGCCGGAAGCGCAACGCCCGGCCGCACGCAAGTTCGGCATCGCGGTGGCCTGCCTGACCCGCATCGCGCTGCTGGTGTCGCTGGCGTTCCTGGCGCGGATGCAGGGCGAACTGTTCAGCGTCGCCGGCATGGGCATCTCGATCCGCGACCTGGTCCTGATCGTCGGCGGCCTGTTCCTGCTGGTGAAGGGCACGATGGAGATCCGCGAGCTGATCACCGGCGGCGAGGACGAAGACCCCACCACCAGCAAGGCCTCGGGCGTGTTCTGGATGGTGATCGCGCAGATCGCGGTGATCGACATCGTGTTCTCGCTGGACTCGGTGATCACCGCGGTGGGCATGGCCCAGCACATCCCGGTGATGATCGCCGCGGTGCTGCTGGCGGTGGCGGTGATGCTGCTGGCGGCCAACCCGCTGGGCCGCTTCATCGACGCCAACCCGACGGTGAAGATGCTGGCGCTGGCCTTCATCCTGATGATCGGCGTGGTGCTGATCCTGGATGGCCTGGACGTGCACGTACCCAAGCCCTACATCTACGCGGCGATGGGCTTCTCGGTGCTGGTGGAGTGGCTGAACCTGCTGATGCGCCGGCGCGCCGCCGCGCACCAGGTGCCCGGCGCCGGCAAGTGGTGAGCCACCGCTGAGGTCGGCTGCGTTTTCACCGGCGGCGTGGCAAGCTGCGCGCAGTCATCTGCCGGAGTCCTCGCATGCGCCTGTTGTCCCGCTCCCTGTTCCTGGCCGCGCTGGCGGTGTTGCTGTCCGGCTGCGGCTACAACGCGATCCAACAGAAGGACCAGGCGGTCAAGGCCGGCTGGTCGCAAGTGCTGAACCAGTACAAGCGCCGTGCCGACCTGGTGCCGAACCTGGTCAACACGGTCAAGGGCTATGCCGACCAAGAGCGGCAGGTGCTGACCGATGTGACCAACGCCCGCGCCCGCGTCGGCCAGGTGCAGGTCAACGCCGACGACGCCGCCTCGTTGCAGCAGTTCCAGCAGGCACAGGGCCAGCTGTCCAGCGCGCTGTCGCGGCTGCTGGTGGTCAGCGAGAACTACCCGAACCTGAAATCCGACCAGGCGTTCCGCGACCTGCAGGCGCAGCTGGAAGGCACCGAAAACCGCATCACCGTGGCGCGCGGCCGCTACATCCAGGCGGTGCAGGACTACAACACCTACATCCTGTCGTTCCCGCAGGTGCTCACCGCCAAGATGTTCGGCTACAAGGAGAAGCCCAACTTCTCGGTGGAGAACGAGGCGCAGATCTCCGAGGCGCCGGCGGTGAACTTCGGCGGCCAGCCGGCGTCCGCGCCGCAGCAGCCGCAGCAGCCGCAGCAGCCGGCACCGGCGCACTAAGCGTCGCTACAGGCCGGCCCGACCGTGCGTTTCATCTCCGAGGCTGAGCGCGCCGCCGCAGCGACGGCGTGGTGCGGTGGCACCCGCCCTGCAGCCGGCCGTCGGCACGTCTGCGTCTGGCTGGTGCTGCTGCTGGCGCTGTTGCCGTGGCTGGCCTGGGCGCAGACCGAGGCGCCGATCCCGCCGCTGGATGCGCCGGTGGTCGACACCACCGGCACGCTGACGCCGAACCAGCGCCTGGAACTGGACCGGCAGGCGGTGCAACTGCAGCAACGCAAGGGCAGCCAACTGCAGGTGCTGGTGGTGCCCAGCACCGCCCCGGAGAGCATCGAGCAATACACCCAGCGTGTGTTCGACCAATGGAAGCTCGGCCGCAAGGGCGTGGACGACGGCGTGTTGCTGGTGGTGGCCAAGGACGACCGGCGCGTGCGCATCCAGCCCGGCTACGGGCTGGAAGGCGCGATTCCCGACGCCACCGCCAACCGCATCATCCAGGAGTACCTGGTGCCGCGCTTCCGCGCCGGCGACTACAGCGGCGGGATTGCCGAAGCGACCGCGATGCTGGTCAAGCTGATCGACGGCGAAGCGCTGCCTGCGCCGGTCAGTGCGCACGCCTCGGCGTCGCGTGGCGGCGGCTTGGGATTCGGGTTCTTCGCCGGCCTGTTCGCGGCGCTGGTCGCGCAGGTGCTGTTCGCGCGGCTGTCGCGCCCTGTGCGCGGCGTACTGAGCGGCGTGGTCGGCGGCGGCGTCGGCCTGCTGCTGAGCCTGTCTCTGTTCGTCGGTGCGCTGACCGGCGCGATCGGCCTGCTGCTGGGCCTGTTCGTCGGCATCGCGCCTGGCCGCTCGGCTGGCGGTGGCGGTTGGGGCGGCTGGGGTGGTGGCGGCTTCGGCGGTGGCTGGGGCGGCGGTGGCGGTGGTTGGGGTGGCGGCGGAGGCGGCTTCGGTGGAGGCGGCTGGGGCGGTGGGGGCGGCAGTTCCGGAGGCGGCGGCGCCTCGGGGAGCTGGTGATGCGCCTGTTCCGGCACCTGTTCGCGCCCTCGGCACAGCGGCTGTTCCCGGCGGCCAGCCTGGAACGCATCGGCGCGGCGATAGCCGAGGGCGAGCGCCTGCACAGCGGGCAGGTGATGTTCGCGGTGGAATCGGGGCTGGCACCGGCGCAGGTGCTGCGTGGCATGGCCCCGCGGCTGCGCGCCGAGCATGCGTTCGCGCAGCTGCGCACCTGGGATACCGAGGCCAACAACGGCGTGCTGATCTATCTGCTGCTGGCCGATCACCACATTGAGATCGTCGCCGACCGCGGCCTGCGCGGGCGGGTCGACGCGGCGCAGTGGCGCCAGGTCTGCGCACTGATCGAGCGCGACATGCGCGCCGGCCAGCCCGAGCAGGCGGTGATCGCCGGCGTCGGCGCAGTCTCCGCGTTGTTGGCCGCGCACTTCCCGGCGCAGCCGGGTCAGCAGGGCGAGAACGAATTGCCGAATCTGCCGCGGGTGCTGGATTGAGCGCGCCTGGAGTTCGGGCGTGTCCTGCCGGTAGATGACACGCGGCGTTGTGGCGCCGATGTGGTGGATTTCAGGGGCTTGGCTTCCGCAAGCATGCAGGGGGAATCAGAATGCGCTGCCCACCTGCTGCCGATCCGAGCCATCTACTTGGCTGGGATTTTTGCAGCGACCTTCGCCACCGACGCCTCCCGCCGTAGGAGCGGCTTCAGCCGCGACGGGCGTTCCCTGGTAAAGCCCGGTCGCGGCTGAAGCCGCTCCTACGGGAATGCGCATCGCATCCGGCTGTACATCGGTCATGCGCAGAGTCGGCGGTGGAGTCCGTGGCAGACGCGTGCGCCTGCCAGCAGATGAAGCGCCACCCCGCTGTGCCGTCCGCAATCGCGGCAAGGAGCGGAGTCGGTGGCAGACGCTTGCGCCTGCCGGCAGATGAAGCGCCACCCCGCTGCGCCATCCGCAATCGCGGCAAGGAGCGGAGTCGGTGGCAGAATAGGCGCTCTTTGCCCCCCGGCCGACGCCTGCGCATGACCTATCTCCACCAGATCGACCCCATCGCCTTCTCGCTCGGGCCGGTGAAGGTGCATTGGTACGGGCTGATGTACTTGGCCGGCTTCATCTCGGCCTGGTGGCTGGGCCGCCGCCGCATCCGTGCCGGGCGCCTGCCCGGGGTGAACGAGGATGGTTTCTCCGACCTGCTGTTCTACGCGATGCTCGGCGTGGTGCTGGGCGGGCGCATCGGCTACATGCTGTTCTACGCGCTGTCCGATTTCCTCGCCGACCCGCTGCTGATTTTCAAGGTGTGGGACGGCGGCATGAGCTTCCACGGTGGCCTGCTGGGCGTGCTGGCGGCCTGCCTGTGGTGGACGCGCAAGGCGCGCCTGCATTTCTTCGACACCGTCGACTTCATCGCGCCGCTGGTGCCGCTGGGCCTGGGCTTCGGTCGCATCGGCAATTTCGTCGGCGGCGAGTTGTGGGGCAAGTTGACCCACGCCGGCTGGGGCGTGATCTTCCCGCACGCGCCGGCGACCGACGGGGTGGCCAACGCGCCAGCGCTGGAGAGCTTGATGAGCAGCGCGCAATTGCAGCAGCAATACGCCGCCGGCATGCTCGATCGCTATGCCCGCCATCCGTCGCAGCTGTACGAAGCGGCACTGGAAGGCCTGGTGATGTTCGTGGTGCTGTGGACGTTCTCGATGAAGCCGCGCGCGCGCTATGCGGTGTCCGGCCTGTTCGCGCTGCTGTACGGCGTGTTCCGTTTCGCCGTGGAGTTCGTGCGGGTGCCGGATGCGCAGTTGGGCTACCTGGCGTTCCATTGGCTGACGCGCGGCCAGCAACTGAGCATTCCGCTGATCCTGCTGGGCGTGTTCCTGCTGTGGCGCTCGCGCAGCGCGCCGGTGCTGCAGCCGGTGCCGCCGCCGGAGGTGACCAAGTGAAGCAATACCTGGACCTGCTGCAGCACGTGCTGGAGCACGGCGCGGAGAAAGCCGACCGCACCGGCACCGGCACGCGCAGCGTGTTCGGCTGGCAGATGCGCTTCGACCTCAACGACGGCTTCCCGCTGGTCACCACCAAGAAGCTGCACCTGCGCTCGATCGTGCACGAGCTGCTGTGGTTCCTGAAGGGCGAGACCAACATCGCCTATCTCAAGGACAACAAGGTCAGCATCTGGGACGAGTGGGCCGATGCGCAGGGCGAACTCGGTCCGGTGTACGGCAAGCAGTGGCGGCGCTGGACCGGCGCCGATGGCCGCGAGATCGACCAGATGCAGTGGCTGGTGGACGAGATCAAGCGCAATCCGGATTCGCGGCGGCTGGTGATCAGCGCCTGGAACGTGGCCGAGTTGCCGCAGATGGCGCTGATGCCGTGCCACAGCCTGTTCCAGTTCTACGTGGTCGACGGCAAGCTCAGTTGCCAGCTGTACCAGCGCAGCGGCGATATCTTCCTCGGCGTGCCGTTCAACATCGCTAGCTACGCGCTGCTGACCCACATGGTGGCGCAGGCCACCGGCCTGGGTGTGGGCGATTTCGTGCATACGCTGGGCGATGCGCACCTGTACTCCAACCACTTCGAACAGGCGCGCGAGCAATTGGCGCGCACGCCGCAGCCGTTGCCGCGCCTCCGGCTGAATCCGGCGGTGACCGATCTGTTCGCCTTCACCTATGACGACATCGCCATCGAGGGCTACGACCCGCATCCGGCGATCAAGGCGCCGGTGGCGGTGTGAGTGGCGGGGAGTGGGGAATGGAGAATGGGGAATCGGAAAAGGCGGCAGTGGCGGCGGGGACGGATTTGGAGCGGTCTACGCGCCCCTCGCTGCAGTTGAGCCTGATTGCGGCGCTGGATCGGGCCAATGCGATCGGTCGCGACAACGATCTGCCGTGGCGCCTGCCGGACGATCTCAAGCGCTTCAAGGCGCTGACCCTGGGCAAGCCGGTGTTGATGGGACGCAAGACCGCGCAGTCGCTGGGGCGCGCGTTGCCCGGGCGCTTGAACCTGGTGATGACCCGTTCGGGGCAGGTGCCGTTCGCGGACATGCAGGCGGTGGCGTCGCTGCAGGCGGCGATCGACGCGGCGCGCGAAGCCGGCGCCACGGAACTGGCGGTGATCGGCGGCGGCGACATCTTCGCCCTGGCCCTGCCGTTGGCCGAGGCGCTGTACTTGACCCATGTCGACACCGTGGTCGACGGTGCCGATGCGCATTTTCCCGCGTTCGATCCGGCGCAGTGGGACGTGGTGGCGCGGCAGGCGCATCCGGTCGATGCGCGGCATGCGCTGGCCTTCGAGTTCGTGGATTACCGGCGCCAGGCTGGCGCGGTGTAAGCAGCGGCTGGCGGATACCGGCGTGCATGCCGGGATTGTCGTAGGAGCGGCTTCAGCCGCGACGCGCATTCCCGGGAACGCCTGTCGCGGCTGAAGCCGCTCCTGCAAAACCGCAACGTCTCGCGTTAGACCTATTCCTGCTCGGGCGCACACGCAGCCGGCGCCTGTCCACGGTGCGGCGCGCTGCGCCGCCGTGGGGTGCCACTGCGCGCCGCTGGCGGCGGTCCCTGCACCGGGCGGCCGGGGACCTGCACGACCTGCAGGTCCTCGCTGTCCAGGCGCAGGGCGGTGAGCTTGCCGCCCCAGACCGCGCCGGTGTCGATCGCGTGCACGCCCTGGGTGATGGTCAGGCCCAGCGTCGACCAGTGTCCGCAGACGATCTTCAGGTCGCGCTCGACCCGACCCGGCACCTCGAACCACGGGTACAGGCCCTGTGCCTGGGTGCCGGGCGTGCCCTTTTCCTCGATCGCGATGCGCCCGCGGGGGGTGCAGTAGCGGGCGCGGGTGAACAGGTTGATGATCGCGCGCGAGCGGTCGTAGCCGGTCAGGCCCGGCGACCACGCCGGGCGGTCGCCGTACATGTTGCGGAACAGCTTGCGGTAGCCGTTGCCGTGCAGTTGCTGCTCGACTTCGCGCGCGTGCTTCTCGGCCAGCGCGGTGGTCCACTTCGGCGCCAGGCCGGCGTGGATCATCATCCAGCCGAGTTGGCGGTCGGCGTGCAGCAGCTTCTGCATGCGTAGCCAGGTCAGCAGTTCGTCGCGGTCCTCGGCCAGCACGATGCGCTGCAGGTCCGGGTTGACCTTGCGCTGCTCGTCCGGGCTGCGCTCGCCGATCGCCAGCAGCGACAGGTCGTGGTTGCCCAGTACCACCACGCTGTGTTCGCGCAGCGAGTGCACCAGGCGCAGGGTCTCCAGCGACTGCCCGCCGCGGTTGACCAGGTCGCCGCAGAACCACAGCCGGTCCACCGCCGGATCGAAGCGGATCTTCTCCAGCAGTTGCTGGGTGATGTCGTAGCAACCCTGCAGGTCGCCGATCGCCCAGACCGCCATCAGTGCAGGGTCCGTGGGACGGACAGCACGAACGGGGCGATCGCGGCGATGAAGTGGGTGCCGTCGTCGGCCTCCATGTCGTAGTGGCCGCGCATCGTGCCGTGTTCGGTCTCCAGCACCAGCCCGGAGGTGTAGCGGAAATCCTCGCCCGGGCGCAGCCGCGGCTGCTCGCCGACCACGCCGTCGCCGTCTACGCGTTCGATGCGGCCGTTGCCGTCGGTGATCTCCCAGTGCCGGGCGATCAGCCGCGCGGCGACGCGGCCGCGGTTGTGGATGCGGATCGTGTAGGCGAACGTGTAGCGTCCGTCCTCCGGCGCCGATTGGTCGTCGAGGAATCGGGGCGACACTTCGACCTCGATCCGATAGGGGGCGTCATCGTTCATCCCCACAGTTTAGAGCGTGTTTTGCCGTTTGAGGCGAGATGCGTCAACGGTTGTCACTACCAGGCGGCTGACGCGTGGCAGTGGCCCTGGCTGCCGCCTGCGCGAGCCGCCCGTGCGGGCCTGTTGTTGCCGCGGGCAGTGTGCAGGAGGGCCGTCGTTCGCGGTGGCGGTCTGTGTTGTGCGGCTTGCCACGCTGCGGTGTCGAGGCGGTGCCGTCATCACCATGTCTACGGTGCAGGTCGGCGACGCCTGCGCCGGCATGCAAGGAGCGGAGCAACGCGCGCGCAGAGGTTCGCACCACGCATGCATGCGCGCGCCGCGCGCGACGTCCGCTCAGGCTTGCGCGATGTTGGCCAGGCGCACGAAGTCGGCGACCTCGAGTTGCTCGGCGCGCGCGTCCGGGCGCACGCCTGCGGCCTCGAACTGGGCGGCATCGCAGACGCCGTTCAAGGCGTTGCGCAAGGTCTTGCGGCGCTGCCCGAACGCGGCGCGGACCACGTCGGCGAAGCGCTTGGGATCGGCGATGCCCACCGTCTGCGGCGGCCGCGGCACCAGCCGCACCACCGCCGAGTCCACCTTCGGCGGCGGCCGGAACGCGCCCGGCGGCACCACGAACAGCGAGGTCACCTCGCAATACGCCTGCAGCATGACGCTGAGCCGACCGTAGACCTTGCTGCCCGGATCGGCGGCCATGCGGTCGACCACTTCCTTCTGCAGCATGAAGTGCATGTCGGCGATCGCCGCGGCGTGGTCCAGCGCATGGAACAGGATCGGCGAGGAAATGTTGTAGGGCAGGTTGCCGACCAGGCGGATGGGCGTGCCCTCGGCCAGGGCGGCGAAATCCACCGACAGCACGTCGCGGTTGATGATCGTGAGTTCGCCGACGTCGGCCGCCGCCGCGGTCAGCGGCGCGATCAGGTCGCGGTCGAACTCGATCACGGTCAGCCGGCCGTGGCGGCGCAGCAGCGGGAAGGTGATCGCGCCCTGGCCGGGACCGATCTCCACCAGGCGATCGCCCGGCTTGGGATCGACCGCGCGGACGATGCTGTCGATGTAGTGGCGGTCGCTGAGGAAGTGCTGGCCGAGGGATTTCTTGGCCGGGGCGCCGAAGCCGGAGGAGGAAGTCATGGCGGGCATTTTATCGGCATGCGCCGCGATGGCGCGCGCTGTACGTGTAGAAACGGCTACGGCCGCGACAGGGCGCGATCGGAAACGCCCGGTCGCGGCTGAAGCCGCTCCTACGCAGTCCCTCTGCGCGCGGCCAGTTGCGCGCAAAGCACAGTGGCGGCGAACAGGCTGGACGGGTCGGCCACGCCGCGGCCGGCCAGCTCCAGCGCGGTGCCGTGGTCGACCGCCACGCGTGGGTAGGGCAGGCCCAGGGTCAGGTTCACCGCCTGTTCAAAGCCGCTGTACTTGAGCACCGGCAGGCCCTGGTCGTGGTACATCGCCAGCACCGCGTCCACGCTCGCCAGCTTCTGCGGCAGGAACGCGGTATCGGCCGGCAGCGGGCCGAGCAGGCGCATGCCTTCCGCGCGCAAGGCGTCCAGCACCGGCTGCATCACTTGGATTTCCTCAAGGCCCAGGTGGCCGTCCTCGCCGGCATGCGGGTTCAGCCCCAGCACCGCAATGGTCGGCGCGGCGATGCCGAACTCGCGGCGCAAGGCGGCCTCGGTGATGCGCAGGCTGCGTTCCAGCAGGGCCGGCGTGAGCGCATCGGCGACGGCGCGCAGCGGCAGATGGGTGGTGACCAGGGCCACGCGCACGATGGCGTTGGCCAGCATCATCACCACCTCGCGGCCGGCGTGCTGGGCCAGTAGTTCGGTGGTGCCGGTGTAGGCGATGCCGCCGGCGTTGATCGCAGCCTTGTGCACCGGGCCAGTGACCATGCCGGCCAGTTCGCCGCGCAGGCAGGCATCGGCGGCCTGGGTCAGGGCGCCGATGACCGCCGCGGCATTGGCCGGTTCGGTCGCACCGAAGCGGCTGGGCACGGCATTGGCGACCGTGCGCAGGCGCAGGTCGCCAGGGGCGAGGGCGGGGCTGGATTCGGGGAGCAGCTGCAGCGGCAGCGCCAGCGCCGCCGCGGCGGCGCGCAAGGTGTCGGGATCGGCGAAGGCCAGGAGCTGGCAGTCGTGGCGCGGCTGTTGCGCCAGCCGCACGCACAGCTCCGGGCCGATCCCGCCCGGCTCGCCCGGCACCAGCGCGAGCGAGGGGCGCATGGGTCAGGGCTTGGCGGCGGGCGCCGGCGCGGGCGTGGCCGCCGGCGCAGTGGCGGCGTCGGTGTTGCCCACGCGAAGGTCGACATAGGCTTCGCCGCGCATTTCCTGCAGGAAGCGGTTGTATTCCTCTTCCAGCTTGCGGCGGCCGATGGTCTCGCGGACCTGGGCGCGCTGGGTATCGCTGGTCACGTCGGTCTGACGCTCGCCGACGCGCTGCACGATGTGCCAGCCGGCCTCGGTGCGGAACGGCTGCGATACCTGGCCGTCCTGCAGGCTCGCGACCTGGTGGCCGAAGTCCGGGCCGAACGCGTCGGCCGGGAACCAGCCCAGGTCGCCGCCCTGGCTGCGGCTGTTGGTGTCTTCCGACGCTTCCTTGGCCACGGCCTGGAAGTCGGCGCCGCCGGCGATGCGCGCACGCAGGGTCTCGATCTTGGCCTTGGCGGCCGCATCGGGTTGCGCATCGTTGACCCGGATCAGGATGTGGCGGGCGTGGTACTCGGTGACGGTCTTCTTTTCCGGATTGGCCGAGGCGTCGCGCACCTCGACCAGCTTCAGCAGCTGGAAGCCGCTGGGGCCACGCAGTGGGCCGACCACCTGGCCCGGCTTCATGTCGCGGATCAGCTGCGCGAACGCGTTGGGGATTTCATCCAGGCTGCGCCAGCCCAGGTCGCCGCCTTCCAGCGCATTGGGGCTGTCGGAGTAGCGCACCGCGGCGGCGTTGAAGTCGATCTCGCCCTTGTCGATCAGGTTCTTGACCCCGTCGATCTTGCCCTGGGCGGTCTTGATCTGCTCGGCGGTGGCGCCTTCCGGCAGGCCGACCAGGATGTGCGCCAGGTGGTACTGCGCACCGGTGGTGGCCTGCTGCGCCAGCGCTGCGTCGACTTCGGCCTCGCTGACGTTGATGCGGCTCTGCGCGAAGCTCTGGCGCAGGCGCTGCACGGTGATTTCGTCGCGCACCGAGTTGCGGAAGTCGGTGTAGGACATGCCGTCGGCGGCCAGCTTCTTGCGCAGGCCGTCCACGTCGGTGCCGTTCTGCTGGGCGATGCTGGCGATGGCGCGGTTCAGTTCGTCGTCGCCGACGCGGATGCCGGTGCTGTTGGCGCGCGCGACCTGCAGCTTGACCAGGACCAGGCGCTCCAGCACCTGCCGCTGCAGCACGTTATCCGGCGGCAGCTGCGCCTCGCGGCCGGCATACTGCGCCTTCACGTTGCGCACGGCACGATCCAGTTCGCTCTGCAGCACGACATCCTCGTCGACCACCGCGGCGATGCGGTCCAGCGGTTGGGTTTGTTGCGCGGCGGCCGGAGCGGACACGCCGGCGACCGCCATCAGAGCGGCGAGAAATACAGAAAGGGTCTTGGTCATGGAATCTGGTTCGGATCGTAAGCGTCCGGATCGGTCGTGGTGTTGCTGGGCGGGACCAAGTACAGGTCGTCGCGGTTGTAGCCGAGAATAGCACGGCGCAGAACGCGGTCCGTGTCCTGGCCCAGGGACGACAGGCCCTTGAGCACGAACTCGACCTGGAACGCGGTATCCAGCGCGCCGGTGCGGTTGCGCACGTAGCGCCGCGCCAGCGCCCGCACCGCCAGGCAGCAGCTGTCCCACTGCACGCCGAGGATGCTTTCCAGCGGCTTCTTGTCCATCAGCGAGTAGTAATGCCGGCCCACCACGCTCCAGGTCGGATTGATCGGGTACAGGAACGACACATCGGCCTGCTCCAGCAGGTCGCGGCGATAGCGGTAGGCGATGTTGACGATGCCGTCGCCCGGCATCAGATAGCGCGCGCGGAAGCTGGCCAGGTCCTTGCGCCGGTACTTGGGATCCCACTGGTAGGTGGCGCCCAGGTTCCAGCGGTCGTTGATCATGTAGTTGGCATCGGCCACCCAGGCCGACTTGCCCTGCTCGATGGTGGTGTCGCTGTTGGGCAGGCTGACCCGCGAATCGCTGAAATACAGGATCTGGCCGAGGCTGACCGACAGCTTTTCCTTGCCGTCGTCCTGGCGCAGCAGGCGCGAGCTCAACGCCATGGTCAGCTGGTTGGCGTCGTTCTGGCGGTCGGCGCCGGTGTAGCGCGAATCGCGGAACAACTGGCCCCAGCTGAAGGTGAACTCGCGGGTATCGAAGATCGGCAGGTCGTTCTGGTCGCGGTACGGGGTGTACAGGTAGAACAGCCGCGGTTCCAGGGTCTGCAGATAGTTGGTGTTGCCGATCTTGGTATCGCGGTCGAAGTAAACGCCTGCATCGACGGTGGCGATCGGCAGGCTGCGCGAGGGCGTGGTATCGCCGCCCAGCGTGGCCGCCAGATCCTTGTCGAGTTGATAGGCGGTGTAGCGCCAGGCCAGGGTCGGCTTGAGGAACCAGGCGGCGCCGGCCAGCGGCATCGAGATGTAGGGCTTGAGGTCCAAGCGGCTGCCGCCCGGGCGCGGCGTGACCACGCCGGTGCGCTCGTACAGCGCGTCCTTGGCATGGATGTCGTCGTGCACGAACCGCACCGCCTCGCTGTACAGGCCGGCTTCGAAATAGTTGCCGAACGACTGGTCCCAGTTGAAGAAGGCGCGCGGCTGGCGGTTGTACGGCAGCGCGTCCTCGGTCAGGGTGTAGTCGGTCAGCTGCCAGCGGTCGGCCATCACGCCCGCGGTCCAGGTGTCGCCCGTGCCGTAGACGCCGATCTGGCTCTGAATGTTGGACACCGCATTGCCGAGCAGGCGGTTGGAGAAATCTTCCGTGTAGCGCTCGTCGCTGACCCAGGCCAGCGAGGCGCGCGCCTGCCACTGCGAATTGATGTTGTGGTAGCCCTGGTAGCCGAACCGGCCGCGATCCTTGTCGCGCAGCTTGTCGTCGGGCAGGTAGGCGGCCTGCAGTTCACCCTTGCCGCCATCATAGAGATAGCGGAATTCGCTGCCCAGCATCAGGCCGCGGCGGGCCATGAAGCGCGGATACAGGGTGGCGTCGTAGTTCGGTGCCAGATTCAGGTAGTACGGCTGGGTGTAGTCGAAGCCGTTGCGGCTGGACATGCCGATCGCCGGGAACAGGAAGCCGCTGCTGCGGCGATCGTCGATCGGGAACTTGAACCAGGGCGCGTACAGGATCGGGACGTTGTAGACCTTGAGGATCGCGTTGCGCGCGGTGCCGAAGCCCTCGTCGTTGTCGACGTCGATTTCCGGCGCATGCAGTTCCCACACCCGCTGCGAGGGGTCGCAGGTGGTGTAGGTGGAGCGGTGCATCTGCCCCAGCGCGCCCTGCAGGTCGACCGAGTCGGCCTTGCCGTTGCCGCGGCGCGCCAGCAGCTGGTAGCGGATGTTGGTGATCTTGTGGGTATCGGTGTCCTGATTGCCCTCGGCGCGGTCGGCGATCATGCGGATCGACGAATCCTGGTAACGCACGTGGCCCTCGGCGATGTAGTTGCCGGTCTCGGTGTCCACCCGCAGGCTGTCGGTGCCCATGAACTGGTCGCCGCGCTTGAGCGCGACGTTGCCGGTGTAGTTGGGGATGGTGGTGGTGCCCGACAGCTGGTCGCCTTCGATATTGGTCGGCTGCTGGTCGCGGTTCTGCGCGAGCTTGGGATCCGGCTGCTGCGCGTCGTCGAACTTGGGCAGCACGTCCGGAGTCGGGCACAGGCCCCAGTTCGGCGGCTTTTCAGCCGCCACTGCCGGCAGGCACAGGGCGATACTGAACGGAAGAGGGAGCAGGCGAAGGGTTCGGCGCACGCGCGTCAGGTATCGGGCGAAAACGGTCGCTAGCTTGCCCCATCCTGTGCATAGGGGCAATGAAGGCGTCCCCGGGGCAGGGGACGGGGTTCATCGGGCCTGCGGGGCGCTCAGCGCAGCGCGTCGACGTGGGCGACGCTGCCCTCGCGCAGGGCCTGCAGGTCGTAGCCGCCCTCCAGCAGGGACACCACCCGGCCGCGCGCGTGCCGCTGTGCCACCGCGCGCAGCTCGGCGGTGATCCAGGCGAAGTCCTCGGTGTCCAGCATCAGGTCGGCCAGCGGATCGCGCATGTGCGCGTCGAAGCCGGCCGAGATCAGCAGCAACTGCGGCTTGAACGTATCCAGCAGCGGCAGCATCTGGTCGGCCCAGGTGTTGCGGAAGCGGAAGCCGCCGCTGCCTGGCGGCAGCAGCGCATTGTGCAGGTTGCCGACGCCGCGGTCGTGGACCCCGCCGGTATGCGGGAACAGCCCGGACTGGTGGGTGCTGAGGTACTGCACCTTCGGCTCGCGCTCGAAGATCGCCTGGGTGCCGTTGCCGTGATGCACGTCGAAATCGACGATGGCGATCCGCTCCAGGCCGTGCGCGTCGCGGGCATGCGCGGCGGCCACGGCGACGTTGTTGAACAGGCAGAAGCCCATCGCGGTGTCGGCGGTGGCGTGGTGGCCGGGCGGGCGCACCGCACAGAACGCGGTGTCGCTGACGCCGTGCATGACCGCGTCCACCGCGGCCACGCCGGCGCCGGCGGCACGCAGGGCGGCGGCGCGCGAGCCGGGCGAGAGTACCGTGTCCACGTCGAGCATCTGCGGGCCGTCGAGATCGGCCAGGACGCGGTCGATCAGGTCGCGCTCATGGACCCGGGCCAGGTCGCCGAGCTTGGCCAGCGGGGCCTCGCGCCATTCCAACGCAGGAAACGCCTCGCGCAGCGCGGTGGTCACCGCCTCCAGGCGCTGCGGACGTTCCGGGTGTTCCGGTCCGGGCGCGTGGCCAAGGCAGGCAGGATGGGTGTAGATCAGCATGCGCGGCCGCGGCCCGGGCGTTGATCAGGCCTGGCGCCGGTCGTGGCGCCACAGCACCTCGCCGTGGCCGTCGGCCCGCGCCAGCACCCGCGCCAGCACGAACAGCAGGTCGGACAGGCGGTTGAGGTAGCGCACCGCTTCCGGGCGCACCGCGTCCTGCCGCGACAGCGCCACCGTCTCGCGCTCGGCGCGGCGCACGATGGTGCGAGCCAGGTGGCAGCGCGCCGCGGCTTCGCCGCCGGCGGGCAGGATGAAGTCCTGCAGTGGCGGCAGGGTGTCGTTGTAGCGGTCCAGGTGCCGTTCCAGCGCGTCGATGTCGGCGGCATGGATCGCGGCGTGGCCGGGGATGCACAGCTCCCCGCCGAGGTCGAACAACTGGTGCTGGATCGCGGTCAGCAGCTGCCGCACGTCCTCGGCCAGTGGGCAGGCCAGGACCACGCCGATCGCCGAGTTGGCCTCGTCCACGGTGCCGTAGGCGGCGACCCGCGCCGAGTCCTTGCCGACCCGGTTGCCGTCGCCCAGGCCGGTGCTGCCGTCGTCGCCGGTGCGGGTGTAGATCTTGGAGAGGCGGTTGCCCATCCCGGTCAGTGACCGACCGGCTGGCCGCGCTGGCCCAGCCGCGCCAGTTGCTCGACGCCGACCTGGACCGCGGCGGCCAGCGCCACGTACAGGCTGGCGCTGCCCAGGTAGGGCAGCAGCCAGTCGCTGTAGTTCTGCCACCAGCCGGCCAGGGTCGGGTTCGGCACGCTGCGGCTGACCCAGTAGAAGCTGCCCTGCGCCAGCAGGTGGCACAACGCCACCGCCACCAGCAGGCTGCCGGCGGCCAGGCCCAGGGCGCGCCAGTCGGCGCCGCGGTAGCGCTGCGCCAGCCAGGCGCCGCCGGCCCACAGCACGAAGTAGGCCGGGATCAGGCACCAGTAGGCCGGCGACACGCAGTAGTGCTGCCAGAAATCCAGGCCCTGGCTGCGGATGACCAGGTAGTCGACCAGCACCGCCAGCGCCATCAGCAGCGGGAACGCCCAGCGGGTCCAGCTGCGCAGGTAGAAACCGCCGACGAAGAACACCGCCCACGACGCGTCCGGGATCGCCCCGAAGTGGTTGATGCGGGTCGCGGCCAGCAGCGCGGTCAACAGCAGCAGGGCGGGGAGGCGGTGGGCGGAAGGCGTCATGGCGGCGGGCACCGGGGCACGTAAGACCCCGGATTCTACTGGAAGCGCGGCGCGCGCGAGCGCCGTGCGCCGCTGCCGCCACGGTGCGCAAGCTGGGCGGTGGCGCTCACCGGCCAGACGGGTGCCGGTCGTATCATGGCCGGATGAGCAAACGACATGACGTAGTGATCGTCGGCGGCGGCCTGGTCGGCGCCAGCCTGGCCATCGCCCTGGACCGGCTGGGTGTGGACGTGGGCCTGGTCGAGGCCGCGCCGCCGGGCGCGTTGCCGCCGGTGTTCGACCAGCGCAACCTCAGCTTCGCCGCCGCCACGGTCAACGCGCTGAGCGCGCTCGGGGTGATGCAGCGGCTGCGCGCGCCGACCGGCCCGATCCGCCGCATCCACGTCAGTCGCGCCGGCGATTTCGGCCGGGTGCGGCTGGAGGCGGCCGACTACGGGCGAGAGGCCTTCGGCCAGGTGGTGGTCGCGCGTGACTTCGGCGAGGCGCTGGAGGCCAGCCTGGCGGCGACCACGCGGCTGACCCGCTATCGCCCGGCGGAGTTCGTGGCGCTGGAGGCCGGCACCGAGGAGGGCGAGCGCCGCCTGCGCATCGCGCGCGATGGCAGCGAGCAGGTCCTGCACACGCGTCTGCTGGTCGGCGCCGACGGCAGCGCCAGCGCGGTGCGCGAGGCCTTGGGTATCGCCGCGGCGCGCCATGATTTCCAGCAGACCCTGTTCGTGGCGCGGGTGCGCGGCAGCCGCCAGCCCGACGGCACCGCCTACGAGCGCTTCCGCGACGACGGTCCGACCGCCTTGTTGCCGCGCGGCGACCGCCATTACGGCGCGATCCACGCGGTCGCCGCCGAGGACGCGGATGCGGTGGCGGCGCTGGACGAAGGCGCCTGGCTGCAGCGGCTGCAGGACGCGCTGGGCTGGCGCGTCGGCCGCCTGCTCGGCAGTGGCGAGCGCAGTGCCTACCCGATCGTGCAGGTGCTGGCCGAGCGGCTGACCGACGCGCGCGCGGTGCTGCTGGGCAATGCCGCGCAGACCTTGCACCCGCTGGGCGCGCAGGGCTTCAACCTGGGCTTGCGCGATGCGCTGACCCTGGCCGAACTGATCGAGCGCGACGGCACCGACCCGGGCGCGCCGGCGCTGCTGCAGCAGTACGCGCAGCGTCGCGAGCAGGATCGCCAACGTACGGTGGCGTTCTCCGGCGGGCTGGCGCGGCTGACCGCCAACCCGGCCACGCTGCTGCGCCCGCTGCGCAGCCTGGGCCTGCTGGCGGCGGCGCAGGCCGCGCCGTTGCAGTCGTTCCTGGTCGGTGGCGCGATGGGCTTCCGCGGCGATGTGCCGCAGTTGTGCCGGGAGACGCGCGCATGAGCCGGCGCGGCGTGCTGGATGTGGTGGTGGTCGGCGGCGGCGTGGTCGGCGCGGCCTGTGCGCTGGCCCTGGCCGGCGAAGGCCTGGCGGTGGCGCTGGTCGAGGGCCGCGAACCGCCACGCTGGTCGGCGGACACGCCGGACCTGCGGGTCTACGCCTTCGCCCCGGACAACGCGGCGCTGCTGCAGGGCCTGGGCGTGTGGCCGCAGGTGCTGGCGCAACGCGCCAGCGCGTACCGGCGCATGCGCGTGTGGGATGCCGGCGGCGGTGGCGAACTGGCCTTCGACGCCGACACCCTGGGGCGCGACCAACTCGGCTGGATCGTCGAACACAGCCTGCTGGTCGAACAACTGTGGGCGGCGCTGCCGGCCGCCGGCGTGCAGGTGCACTGCCCGGCGCGAGTGGAGGCGCTGGAGCCCTCGACCGAACGCGCGCGCCTGCGCCTGGACGACGGCAGCCGCCTCGACGCGCGCCTGGCGATCGCCGCCGACGGTGCCGATTCCACCCTGCGCGGGCTGGCCGGGCTGGACGCGCCGGCGCACGACTACGGCCAGCGCGGCGTGGTCGCCTTCGTACAGACCGAACAACCGCACCAGGACACTGCCTGGCAGCGCTTCCTGCCGGGCGGGCCGCTGGCGTTCCTGCCGTTCGCCGACGGCCGCAGCTCGATCGTGTGGACCTTGCCCGAGGCCGAGGCGGCGCGGGTGCTGGCGCTGGACGATGCGGCCTTCGGCGCCGAGCTGACCCAGGCCTTCGGCGCCCGCCTGGGCGCGGTGCGCGCGCTGTCGCCGCGCCTGGCGTTCCCGCTGCGCCGGCAACTGGTGGAGGCCTACCAGCGCGGCCGCCTGCTGGTGCTGGGCGACGCCGCGCACGTGGTACATCCGCTGGCCGGGCAGGGCGTCAACCTGGGCCTGCGCGACGTCGCCGCGCTGGCGACGCTGGTGCGGCAGGCGCAGGCGCAGCGGGTCGACTGGGCGGCGCCGCAGCGGTTGGCACGCTGGGCGCGCGGCCGCCGCAGCGACAACACCGTGGCCGCCTACGGCTTCGATGCGATCAACCGCCTGTTCTCCAACGATGAGCTGCACCTGACCCTGCTGCGCGGTCCGCTGCTGGGCCTGGCCGGCAAGCTGCCCTTGTTGATGCACGGTTTCTGGAAGCGCGCTTCCGGCGTGTGACCGCACGCTCCGGCCGGACGCGGCGGCTGCAGATTCGACCACCCGCGTCGAGCGGCGCCCGTACCCTCATCCGCCCCTTCGGGGCACCTTCTCCCGGAGGGAGAAGGAAGCGCCAGCTTCGGCTGGTTTGCTTGAGCCCCTCTCCCTTCGGGAGAGGGGTTGGGGTGAGGGTAGGGCGCGAAGCGCAGCACGCAGGCCGCGTCCCTGCCATGGAGGACGACGATGCAAGACGCGACACAGACGCAGACCGTGGATCTGCTGATTTCCCACAGCCAGGTGCAGTTGCGCGCCCGCGCCTTCGACGAGGCCGCCTGCCGCTGGGGGCCGCGCAACCTGGAGCAGGGCGCGATCCTGCATCGCGACTACGTGGTGTTCGATCCGTTGCCCGAGGACGCGTTCGGCGCGCAGGTGCACCTGGTGCTGGCCGAGGCGTTCGCGCCCGATCCGCGTGCGCAGCGGCGCATGCAGGTGCCGTTCCGGGTGCATCCGGACGCGCGGGTGCAGGTGGCGTCCGCTGCCGAGGCCTTCGATGTGACACTGGCGCTGCAGCCTGGCGACTACGCGCTGTACTACGAAGTCTGCGAAGGCGACGACGAGGTGTATTACCGGCTCACCCTGGTGCCGGCGACGCAGCCGGTGGCGGCGCGTTATCTGCTGGACGATCCCTGGGGCGGAACGCAGGATGCGCCGCTGCAGGAAGGCATGCTGTAGCGCTCGGCAGCGCGGTGGGCGAGGCGATCGATGCGCTTGCGGCAGTTGCGCTGAAGCGGTCGAGCGACGCTCTGGGCGTCATTGCTGTCCGCGGTGTTGCCGCTTCGGAAAACAATCGCGCCGCATGCGGCGGGGAGGCCGCAGGCGGCGCGTGTGGTGGGAAGGACGCGAACCGATCGACGCGTGTGTCGCGTCACGTCGACATCCAGCCTTCCAGGTCGGCCTTGCTCAGGCGGCCGTGGTGATGCACGTCGACGGCGTCGAACTCGGCGTACAGCGTCGGGTCGGCCTTGGCTTCGGCGCGGCTGATGTAGCCGTCATGGTTGCGGTCGAGCTTGGCGAAATCGATGTGGTAGTCGCCGACGATCGAGTTCGGTTCGACCGAGGTGACATTGATGATCTGGCCGTTCTGGTGCAGGGTCACTTCGTCCGGCGCCGACTGCGCCATGGCCAGCGCCGGCGCGGCAAGCAGCGCAAACGCGAACGGGACGAGACGAGGAACGATGCGGTTCATGGCACGACTCCTGTTGCTGGGAAGGAGTCAAGAACATAGGCCTGGCCGAATTAATCGACGCTAAAAAAATCGGGCCTTCGCACGTGTGCGCCGGCGCCGTTTAGCAAGCGTTTCCAATGTGTCCTGGACTGCGATCGAATGGGTCCCGGCGTCCTTCATGGCGGCGCCGGGACGCATGTCGCTGCGGTTACAGCCAACCGGCCAGTTGCGCGCGGCTGAGGCGGCCGCTGTGGGTGGTGTCGAGTGCGTCGAACTCGTCGGCCAGCGACGGATTGGCCTGCGCTTCGCTGCGGCTGATGTAGCCGTCGTGGTCGGTGTCCAGCGCTTCGAAATCGATGCGGTAGCTGCCGGCGACGCGGTCCGGCTGGATGCTGCGCACGGTCACCTGCGCTTCGCCGGGCGTGGCCGGCAACTGCACCTGGTGGGTGACCACACCGTTGCTGAGCGGCTGCGCGCGCACGTTGACCGGCGCATCCCGCAGCGGTTCGGTAGTGGCGCTGGAGGTGCTGTTGAGATTCTGCGCCGCGGCCGGCGCGGCACAGGCGCACAGGCAGCAGAGCAGGACGAGGGAACGGCAGGACATGGACACGACGAACTCCGGTATGGCGATGGATGGCGGCCCCGGCGCTCAGCCGGGGATGAACGGAAACGCGAGCTTCAACAGGCCCTTCAGCCCGCCCTCGGCAGTGCTGGCGACGGCCTTGGCGCCGAGGCTGTTGAGGGCGCGGCGCACGTCCTCCCAGCGTAGCTTGCTCACGTCCTTCTTCAACAGGTCGGCGACCTCCTCGGCGGTGGGCGCCAGCTTCTGCAGTTCCTGCGTCACCTTCTCCGGCTCCGGCTGCAGATAGCCCCAGCGCTCGGCGATCTTCAGCAGCGTGTCGAAGCGCACCGCCATCACGTCGCGGTTGCGCTCGTACACGGGCATGGCGCCGACGTCGACGATGGCCTGTTCGAAGCGCTGCTGGTCGTCGGGGTGTTCGATGCGGATCGCCAGGAAGCCGTCCTTCTTGCTGCGCTCGCTGACGTGCTTGGCCCCGGCGCGCAGGTTGTCCTCGGTGAGCACCGTGGCGACGATGCGCTGCAGCGCCGCCTCGTTGTCCTCGGGCACCAGCGCGCGCCAGCGCGCATAGCCGTCGCGGCGCAGGCCCTTGACCTTTGCCGGGGTCACTCGCAGGCGCATCGCCACCGCGTTGTTGGAATCGCTGCGCGAGATCGCGCCGTCGCGTTCCAGCAACACGAAGATCAGCAGTTCCAGGTCGCGCTTGGTCAGCGACTGGAAGCCCTGCAACAGGGTCAGGCGCAGGAATTCGTCGGCGAAGCCGGCCGGGTTGTTCAGTTCGATCGGCTGCATGTGCGCGGCCCTCCAGTCAGTGCAGCCAGGATGCCAGGCAGCCATTGCGCGGGCTGAGACACCGCTGCGATACGCATCCCATCAACGTCCGTGCTCGCGCCCGGGGCGGTCGCTGCGGAAGGTCTCGATCGCGCCACGGTCCTGCAGGGTCACGTCGACATCGCGCCCGTCGGCGCCGCCGAAGGCCAGGTTGGTGGGCTTGCGGCCCTTGGTCGCGACCTCGTGCAGCAGCGTGCCGTCGGGCGCCAGCACGATCACCTTGCCGGCGTCGTAGCGGGCCACGTACAGGTTGCCGTCGACGTCGCAGCGCATGCCGTCCAGGCCGGCGTCGGCGAAGCTGGCGAACAGCCGCTTGTTCGAGACGCTGCCGTCGGCCGCACGGTCGTAGACCCAGATCCGCCGCTGCACGCTCTCGTTGACGTACAGGCGTTTGCCGTCGGGGCTGACCTCGATGCCGTTGGTGGTGCCCATGCCGGTCTCGATCAGATGCGCGCTGCGGTCGCGGTCGATGCGCCACAGCTGGCCGCCGTCGTGCTTCCAGTCCGGGTCGCTGGCGTACAGGGTGCCGTCCGGCGCCATCGCGATGTCGTTGGGCTGGAACGCGCCCGGCAGCGTGGCATAGACCTCGATGCGCTTGTTCGGCAGGGCGATGCGCAGGATGCGGTGCTTGCCGTAGTCGGCCACGTACATGCGCCCGCGGCGGTCGAAGCGGATGCCGTTGCCGATGCTGCCCTCAGGAAGATCGACGAACAGAGTGGCCTGCCCGCGGCCGTCGGCATCGCGCTGGACCCGGCCGATGCTGCCGTCGTGGGCGAAGTTGACCACGTACAGCGCACCATCGGGGCCGGTCGCAGGACCTTCGATCTTGTCGGTGAACACGCCATCGCCGACCAGGTCGCGGGCGTGGAACAGGGGCTCCTGCGCCCCGGCCGGGACAGCCAGTAGCAGGGCGAGGGCGGCGAGCAATGGGCGGCAGCGCATCGGGTGTCCGGACGGCGGGGGAGGCGGCAGTGTGCCAGAGGCCCCGGCGCATCGCGCGATAGCGCTCACAGTGCCGATGCCGCACGAGCGGTTAGGGTGGAGCATCCTTCCGGTCGGAGTTGCGCATGGAGCCGTCCTCGCCGAATCGCCGCCGCCTGTTGCTGGCCGGCCTCTCCGCCACCGCCGCAGGCATGCTCGGAGCGTCCGCATGGGCGGCCACGCCGGCGCGTCGCCGCAAGCCGCTGGGCGTGGCCCTGGTCGGGCTCGGCGAGTACGCCAGCAGCCGCCTGGCTCCAGGGCTCACCCTGACCAAGCACTGCCGCCTGGCCGGCATCGTCACCGGCTCGCCGCAGAAGATCCCGCAGTGGCAGGCGCGCTACCGCATCCCCGATCGCAACGTCTACAGCTACGACGAGCTGGAGCGCATCGCCGACAACCCGGATATCGACGTGGTCTACGTGGTCACGCCCACCCATCTGCATGCGCCGCTGAGCATCCGCGCCGCGGCCGCCGGCAAGCACGTGTGGTGCGAGAAGCCGATGGCGCTGCATGCCGCGCAGGCGCAGGCGATGATCGAGGCCTGCGCGCGCAACAAGGTGCGGCTGAGCATCGGCTACCGCATGCAGCACGAGCCCAACACCCGGCGCCTCATCGCCCTGGCCGGCGAACGCCCGTTCGGGGCGATGCGCAGCGTGCGCGCCGAGGCGGGCTACGCCGGCTATGGCGACACCGACCCGGCGCAGCGGCCGTGGCGGCTGCGCGCGCAGTACGGCGGCGGTGCGATGTACGACATGGGCGTGTATCCGCTCAACGCCGCGCGCTACACGATCGGCTCCGAGCCGCTGGCGGTGAGCGCGCGGCGTTCCACCGATCGGCCGGCGCTGTTCGACGAGGTCGACGAGCACATGCACTTCACCCTGGAGTTCCCGCACGAGGTGACCGCCAGCTGCGCGGCCAGCTTCGGCCGCACCATGAACCTGCTGCGCGCCGAGTGCGCGAATGGCTGGTACGAACTGGCGCCGTTCCAGGCCTACGACGGCGTGCGCGGCCGGGCCAGCGATGGCCGCCTGTTCGACGCGCGGGTGCGCCACCAGCAGGCGCTACAGATGGACGAGGACGCGCTGGCGATCCTGCAGGGCACACCGCTGCGCGTGCCTGGCGAGGAAGGCTTGCGCGATATGCGCATCGTCGATGCCATCCAGCGCTCGGCGCGGGAGGACGGGGCGCGGATCGTGTTGTAGCGGTGGGCGGAGCCAATACGAAGAAACGGGTCGGATGCTCGCGGCCGCTCAGCGCGGGATCGCCAGCACCGTGATCTCTTCGCGGTCGTGGTAGAGCTGCTTGGCACGCAATTGCAGCGGACGCTCGGCGCGCTCGGCGAACAGGTCCAGGCACAGCCGGGTCTCGTCCCAGCGCTTCTTCATCGGCAGTTTCAGGTTGAAGATCGCGTGCCGGCACCATCCCTCGCGGAACCAGGTGGCCATGCGCTCGGCGACGCGGCGCGGTTGCTCGACCATGTCGCAGACCATCCAGTCCAGCGGTTGCGGCGGTTTCCAGTGGAAGCCGTCGGCGCGCAGGTGGTCGACCAGGCCGCTGTCGAGCACATGCTGGCGCAGCGGGCCGTTGTCCACGCTGGTCACGTGCAGGTGCTGGCGGGTCAGCACCCAGGTCCAGCCGCCTGGAGCGGCGCCGAGGTCGGCCGCGCGCATGCCCGGGCGCAGCAGCGTCTCGCGCTCGTGCGGGGTCAGCAGCGCCAGCAGCGCTTCCTCCAGTTTCAGCGCCGAGCGCGAAGGCGCCTCCGGCAGCAGCTTGAGGCGCGGGATGCCCAGCGGCCACGGCGCGCTGTCCTCGCTGTCGGCCACCGCCAGCAGGGCGTGCGTGCCGGTCACGAAGCACACGTGCAGGCGCGGCAGCCGCGGCTGCGGCTTGTCGCTCAGCAGGCCGGCCTTGCGCAGCGCCGGGCGCAGCGCGTTGCCGAAACTGCGCGCCAGGCCCGACAGCGGCTTGCCGGCGTCCGAGTCCGGATGTTCGACCCACAGGTCGCCGAAGCGGGGCTGTCCGGCCAGCGCCTGCAGGATCGGCGCGATGCGGTCGCTGGCCGGCAACTCGCGCAGGTCGGCCAGCAACTGCAGCTTCTGCCGGGCGAAGATCAGCCCGCGCCAGGGCAGCGCCTGCGCCGGCACCGCGGTGTCGCTGAGCAGCAGCGCATAGCCGCTGTTGCGCTCGGTGCGGGCGTAGGCGGCCAGCCCGGCCTCGCCGGCGCGGGCGTTGAGCTCGGCGGCCAGTTCGGGTTCGAAGCCGGGCCGGCAGTAGCACAGCAGGCCATGGACCAGCGGGCCGTTCTCGGAGGACATGGGCAAGCCTTCGCCGGCGGCGTCAGTAGCGGGGGCTGTCGAGTTCGCCGTAGCGGCGCAGCACCGCGCAGGCGGCGTCGCGGTGCAGGCCGCGCACCACCTCGATGCCGCGGCGCTGCAGTTCGCCCACCCAGTCCGCCGGCAGCGGGCCTTCGTCGAACGGGGTCAGCGCCATCACGTCCTCGGCGCTGGCGCCGATCAGCAGGCGGTCGATGCCGGCCCAGATGGTGGCGCCGTAGCACTGGCAGCATGGCTGCGAGGAAGTCGCGAGGGTCACCGGCGACAGCACCGCGTTCAGCCGTGGGGTCTGCAGGCGCTGCTGGGCCAGCATGTAGGCCATGTTCTCGGCATGCGCCAGCGATGTGGTCTGCGGCACCACACGGTTCACGCCGACGGCGATGATGCGGTGGTCCGGGCCGAACACCGCCGCGCCGAATGGGCCGCCGCTGCCGGCGTCCACGTTCAGCCGCGACAGTTCCACCGCCAGCGCGACCTTGTCGGCGTCGCTGGCGTAGACGGCCTGCGGATCGACCGCGTCGTGGATCCAGGCGGGCAGGGTGAGGTGGACTTGCGCGTAGAGCATCAGCGGACGGGTTCGGCAGGCTGGGGGGCGCGCAGTGTATCGGCTTGCGCGGGGCGCGCGCTGCATTGCCCGGCCACGCACGAGCAGCCGGCGATCGCGGGCGAGCCGCACACGCTCATGCGCCCGCTGGCCTGGCACTGCGCCATCACGCCCTGCGGATCGGTAGGGCTGTCGCGGTTGACGCAGGCCGGCATCGCGCCGCAGCAGTTGCCGACGTTCTTGATCGTGCAGTCGGCATCGGTGCGGCAGCTGGTGTCGACCTTGATCGGCAGGCCCGGTGCGGATGCCGCTTGCGCCGGCGCCGGCACCGCCGGCTTGGCGGTTTCGCTGCGCGCGCAGGCGCTGGACAGCAGCATGCCGGCGAGCAGGCACAGGGAACACAGCATCGACGCGAAATGGCGGGACATGGCGACCTTCCGTGCGGTGGAGTGCGGCCATGGTAGCAACCCCTGCGCCGCCGCCGGCTCAGCGGCGCACGACCGTCATCGTGTCCGCGTTCTCCTGCGCGATCCGCAACGCTGTGCCGTCCAGTGCCTGGTGCAGCGCCTGGCGGATGCTGATCTGTCCCTTCACCGCGTTGACCGGCAACGATGCGAGGCCGGGATCGCGGTACACGACCATGCAGCCGGTGGCGTGGGCCAGTTGCTGCGCGACCTCATCGAAGCGCCCGGCCGGCAGGTCGTAGGCGTGGTCGGGGACGGCGTCGCACTTGCCGGTTGCCGCCGGTGCGCTGGCGTTGGCGGCCGGGCTCGGCGCCGCGCCGGATGGCGCGTTGGAGGCGTGGCAGCCAGCCAGTGCGGCGGCCAGGACGAAAGCGGGGCAGCAACGGCGCAGGACGGTGTGCATGGCGCGATTCCCGTGGGAGGACCTGCGCAAGTCTAGGCAGCGCCGCTTAACCGGGCTTGGCTTCGCGCACGGCGGGTTGCGGCCGCGCATGCACCAGGGTGCACCACAGCACGCCGCCGAGCAGGCAGGCGATCGCCAGCAGTTCCAGCGCGGTCGGCCAGCGCTGCTCCCACAGGAAGCCGTACAGCAGCGCGAACACGGTCTCGAACACGATCATCTGCCCGACCAGGGTCAGCGGCAGCAGCCGGCTGGCGTGGTTCCAGCAGGCGTTGCCGATCACCGAGGCGAACAGCGCCAGCACCAGCGCCATGCCCCAGAAGCGCATCCACTCGGGGCCGGCGTGCGACGTGCCGGCCAGCGCGAACGCCGGCAGCGCCAGGCCCAGGGCCAGCGCGCCGGTGACCACGCCGGTCAGCAGCGACCAGTCGCGGCCGGACAGGTCCTGGCGCCGCCGCAGCCAGCGCGCGTTCTTGATCGAATAGGCGGTCCAGCACGCCAGCGCGCCGACCGCGCAGGCCAGTCCCGCCGCACGCAGGCCGCGGCTGGCCGGAATGTGCGGCCGCGCGACGGCCAGGGTCTGCACCGCGACCAGCGCCACCCCGAGCACGCACAGCGCGCAGGGCGCGGCGAGCCGGCGCAGACGGACCGCGCCGGCCGCGCGCGAGCCGATGACGGTGACCGCCGCCGGCAACAGGCCGATGATCAGCGCGGTGGCGGCGCCGCCGGCCCACTGCACCGCGCTGCCCAGCAGCACATAGTAGACGATGTTGCCGAGCAGGCTCAGGCGCAGCAGCGCCCACCATTCGGCCGCGCCCAGCGGCGCGGTGGCGGCGCGCCAGCGCGGCAGCAGCACCACGGCGGCGATGGCGCCATAGGCCAGGTAGCGCGAGATGGCCAATTGCAGCGGCGAGAAGGCGCTCAGCAGTTGCGGCGCCAGGAACACCAGGCCCCACAGCGCGCCCGCGACCATGCCGCTGCCGACCCCTGCCCATAGACGTTCGCGCATGCGGTTCGTTTCCGTATCGGCCGTGTCAGCCGTGACGGCTCAGCATGCCGGCGCCGGCAGCGGCCGGCTTGTCCCAGACTCCTGTCCTGACGCGGGGCGATGACGGCGGCGGTAGGCGGCCGGGGTCTGCCCGGTGCTGCGCTTGAGCGCGCGGGTCAGCGCGCTCTGGTCGGCATAGCCGCTGTCCTGGGCCAGGTCGGCGATCGGCCGGTTGCCATGTGCCAGCTGTCGGCGCACCCAGTCCAGCCGCCGTGCCGCCACCCAGTCCTGCGGCGTGCGCCCGAATGCAGCGCGAAACAAGGCGTGCAGGCGGCTCGGGCTCAGGTGCGCCAGCTGCGCCATGCGCCGCACCGGCCAGTCCTGGCCGGGCGCGGCCTCGATGCGCCGGCACAGTGCCTGCAGCCGCTGCCAGCCGCGCGGCGCGGTGCCCGCCTGCAGCCAGGCCAGCACGGCGGCGCCGGCATCGGCATGGGCGATGGCGAGGTGAGGATGCGGCGCCTGGGCGGCGAGCAGATCCTGCAGGGGAGGGGGCAGGTCGAGGAATGGCTGTCGCCGCAGGCGCTCCAGCGCATAGTCGCCAAAGGTATCGGTTGTGCAATCGACGACCAGGAAGCGGTTGGCGTCCAGCGCGCACTGCGCATGCCGGGTCTGCGGCGCGACCACCGCGGCGCGGAAACGGTCCAGATAGCCGCCGCGGCCGTCCACCTCCAGTTCCATCGAGCCGTGCAACGGCAGCACCAACTGCACGTGGTCGTGCTGATGGGCGGCGCCGTCGCGGCCGTAGCTGCGCAGGCTCAGGGAAGGGGCGGGGGACATGCCCGTTACGCTAGCGCGCTGGCGGTGGCGGTGGAAGGGCGGGGATTGGGGATTCGCAACAGCCCGATGGTGCGCTGTCGTCGTAGATACCGTCTTACCCCCTAGCAGGCAAGGCCCCTTTTCGGATCGAACGCGGTGCCCGATTTGAGAACCCCGTAGGCCAGGTGCAGGAGCTTGCGCATAGCGGCGCACACGATCTGCTTGCCGGCTTTGCCGCGTTCGCTCAGCCGCTGTTTCAGCGTCCGGATGATCGGGTTGTGGGTCATGGCCACCAGGGCCGGCATGAACAGGCCCGCGCGCAGGCGGGGCGAGCCGGTGCGCGAGATGCAGACGTGGCCTTTGCGCTCGCCCGACTCCTGCAGGCACGGATTCAGGCCCGCGAAGGCGGTAACCGCCGAGGCATCGGCGAAGCGCCTCACATCGCCAAGCTCGGCCAGCATCAAGGCCGCGCTGGTGTCGGCAATGCCCTGGATGCTCACCAGCAGCTCGCGCTGCCCACGCAAGGTCGGATCCTGGTCGATATGGTCATCGATGGCCTGCTCGATCTGGGCGATGTGGTGTTGCAGATCGGCCAGATGGACCTGGATCGAGTCCTTCACCTGGGCCGGAGCGACCTCCAGCCGGTTGCGCTCCATCTGCAGCATCTGTTGCAGATCCTGGCGCCGGCGCACCAGCGCTTTGAGCTGCTTGAGCGCCGGCGGATCAGGGTGCCAACGGCGCAACTGCTCGCGGTGACGCAGGGCATAACTGGCGATCAGCTTGGCATCGCTGCGATCGGTCTTGACCCGGCTAAGCTGGCTGCGTGCGTACGCGGCCGTCTGCGCCGGGTTGAGCACGCACACCCGATAGCCGCGTGCGTGGAGGAACTCGGCCAGCGCCTGGTGGTAGGTGCCGGTGGCCTCCATGGCGATCCAGCTATCGGGCTGCGCATGCGTCTGCAGCCATGCCTGCAGAGCCTGGAAGCCCTTGGCGTCGTTGGACAACTTGGCCTTGGTACGGTGCTTGCCATTGGTCAGATCGATGGCCACATCGAAACTGCGTTTGGCGACGTCGATGCCGATGACGGGAGACATACGCGATTCCTCCATCGTGTCAGGGTCATGATCGGCGCTGGGCCCGGTCCTGCCTTGTCGATGCGAGTTCACGCCCGGGGGCGGACTCTGGATACCGTTCGGACACACAAAGGCCAGCATGTGGAGGGCGGAGCCGATCTACGATGCAAGCTCGAAGCTTTAGGAGCGACTGGACCTCCCACACCTCCTCCGATGATCAGTCGGAAGACATGACGCCTGTCTAGGGGCGACATGTCCAGATACAAGGAGCGGCTTCAGCCGCGACCCTGGGCTCCTGCCCGTCGCGGCTGAAGCCGCTCCTACGGACGCTTCGAGCGTTTCATCGCGGTGTACCAGCGATGCTGCGGTGCGGAGACCAGGCGCCGATATCGGCCGGCGCTGGCCTATGGGGGCGCTGCGCGTGCGGCCGCGAGGACCGCACGCGCATTGCGTCAGGCGCCGCCCTGGCCACCGCTCCATGTATCGCGCAACGTCACGCTGCGGTTGAACACCGGCGCATCGGCGCGGTGGTCGTAGCGGTCGGCGACGAAATAGCCGGTGCGCTCGAACTGGAACGCCTGCTCCGGCGCGGCCTGGGCGGCGGCGGGTTCGACGTAGCCGCGCACGCTGCGCTTGGATTCGGGATTGAGGTAATCGCGGTAGGTCTTGCCGTCGGACTCGTCGTCGGGCTTCTCCACCGAGAACAGGCGGTCGTACAGGCGGATCTCCGCCTCCACTGCGTGCGCGGCGCTGACCCAGTGGATGGTGCCCTTGACCTTGCGGTTGGCGCCTTCCATGCCCGGGCGCGATTCCGGGTCGAGCCAGCCGCGCAGTTCCATGATTTCGCCGGCGTCGTTCTTGATCACTTCGTCGACGCGGGCGATGCCGGCGCCGCGCAGGCGCACTTCGCCGCCCGGCACCAGCCGCTTCCAGCCCTTGGGCGGGACTTCGGCGAAGTCCTCGCGCTCGATCCACAGCTCGCGCGAGAACGGCACCTCGCGCGTGCCGAAGCCCTCGTCCTTGGGATGATTGGAGAAGGTCAACGTCTCGCTGTGGCCTTCGGGCAGGTTGCTCAGCACCAGCTTCAGCGGCTCGATCACCGCCATGCGTCGCGCGGCGTGCGCGTCCAGGTCTTCGCGCAGGCAGCCTTCCAGCACCGAGAAGTCGATCACCGAGTTCTGCTTGCTGATGCCGACGCGGTCGACCAGCAGGCGCAGCGCGGCCGGCGTGTAGCCGCGGCGGCGCAGGCCCTGCAGGGTGTACATGCGCGGGTCGTCCCAGCCGTCCACCAGGCCCTCGGCGACGAGTTGGGTCAGCTTGCGCTTGCTCATCACCGTGTAGTTGATGTTGAGCCGCGAGAACTCGATCTGCCGCGGCTTGGCCGCCTCGCGCGGCAGGCCCTTGTCCAGCAGCGGCTGCAGCAGTTCCGGGTGGCCGGCCAGGTCGACCTTGTCCACGCACCAGTCGTACAGCGGGCGGTGGTCTTCGAACTCCAGCGTGCACAGCGAGTGGGTGATGCCTTCCACCGCATCGCCCAGCGAATGCGCGAAGTCGTACATCGGGTAGATCGGCCAGGCGTTGCCGGTGTTCTGGTGCTCGACGTGTTTGATCCGGTACAGCGCCGGGTCGCGCAGGTTGATGTTGCCGCTGCTCATGTCGATCTTGGCGCGCAGGGTGCGCGCACCGTCCGGGAACTCGCCGGCGCGCATGCGCCGGAACAGGTCCAGGTTCTCCTCGACGCTGCGGGTGCGGTACGGCGAGTCGCGGCCCGGCTCGGTGAGGGTGCCGCGGTACTCGCGCACCTGCTCGGCGGAGAGGTCGCAGACGAAGGCGTGGCCGTCGCGGATCAGTTTCTCGGCGGCCAGGTAGTACACCTCGAAATAGTCCGAGGCGTGGCGCAGTTCGGCCCAGTCGAAGCCCAGCCAGCGCACGTCGTCCTGGATCGCGGCGACGAATTCGGGATCTTCCTTGGCCGGGTTGGTGTCGTCGAAGCGCAGGTTGCAGCGCCCGCCGAACTCGGCGGCGATGCCGAAGTCCAGGCAGATCGCCTTGGCGTGGCCGATGTGCAGATAGCCGTTGGGCTCGGGCGGGAAGCGGGTGCGGATGGCCGTGTGCTTGCCGCTGGCCAGGTCCTCGCGGACGATCTGGCGGATGAAGTCTTTCTTCTCGGCCGGGGCGGAGGCGTCGGTGGCGGGGGTGTCGGACATGCGCGCGTCGGAGACTAAGTAAAGCGCAAGTTTATAGTAAGTAAAGCGCTGCTTTAGCTTGGTCGGGCTGGTCGGCGGCCGTCCTGGCGCGTAGGCTGCGGAGCAATTCACCCGAGAGAAGCCCGCATGCCGGCGTTCCGTCTTGCCCTTGGCGTCATGCGTCCTTCTCGGTCGGCGTACCCGTGTACGGGCCTGTTTTGCCTGTCTTCGCTCCAGGCCATGCCTGGGTCCGCGGCTCACGGCTGAGGGGCCGACCATGCAGATCGCCTACCGCGCCCAGCACCTGATCGATGCGCACCTGGCCAAGCACGCGCTGGAGGATGCCGGCATCACCGCCTTCGTGTTCGGCGAGGCCCTGCTCGGCGGCGCCGGCGAGTTGCCGTTCGGCGTGGTCCAGGTCTGCGTGGCCGACGAACTGCTGGAAAAGGCCCAGGAAGTGCTGACGGCATTGGGCCTGGGCGGCCAGGTGACGCGGGCGATGTAGGTTGGGGGCGGGGATTGGGGAGTCGGGATTGGGGATTGGCAAAAGCGGGGTGCCGCCTTTGCGAATCCCCAATCCCTAATCCCCAATCCCGGCCGTCGACCAGCCCGGCGGCGCGGCATCGGCCACGGCCAGCGCACGCAGGCGCTTGAACAGCACCACGGTCTCGGCCACGTTCCAGACCCGCAGGGCCACTTCGAAGGTGTCCAGCGGCTTGGTCAGGAAATCCTTGGCGCCCAGGCCGAGGGCGCGGTGGCGGGCGCTGCGGCTGGGGTCGGCGGTGAGCACGATCACCGGCAGGAAGCTGGACGGGCCGGCCAGCCGCGCCAGTTGCTCCAGGATCGCGTAGCCGTCCAGCTCCGGCATCATCAGGTCGAGCAGGATCAGGTCCGGCGCGAATGCGGCGACCAGCCCCAGCACCCGCTGCGGGTCGGTGGTCGCCACCACCTGGCGGAAGCCTTCGCGCTGCAGCAGTTCCTCCAGCAGGCGGACGTTGGCCGGTTCGTCGTCGACGATCAGGATGCGCGCGGCGAGGACATCGTTGCGGGTCATGCGAGGTGTCGGTCCAGAACGGAGAAGAAGTCGGCCACGTCCAGCGGCTTGGTCAGGTAGGCGCGCACGGGCTCGCCCTGCACGCGCGCCAGCGTGGTCGCGGTGGCATCGGCACTGACCACCACCACCGGGATCGCCGCGGTGTGCGGCTGCGCGCGCAGCGCCTGCAGCAGGTCCTCGCCGTTGCCGTCGCTCAGGTGCAGGTCGAGCAGGATCAGGTCCGGCGTGGCCTGCTGCAGATGCGCGTGCGCCTGGGCCAGGCTCGCAGCCTCGTGCAGGCGCCAGTGCGGGCGGCGTTCGACCAGGGTGCGGATCAGCGCCTGGTTGGAGGGGTTGTCCTCCACGCTCAACAACTGGCGCTGTCCCCCGCCCGCCGTCGTCGTCGCCACGGCCGGGTCCGGCAGTGCCGCCGCCTGTGGGCGGTCCAGCGGCAGCGCGATGGTGAAGCGCGATCCGTCCGGGTCGCTGTCCACGGCGATGCGCCCGCCCATCGCCTCGGTCAGGCGCTTGCTCAGCGCCAGGCCCAGGCCGGTGCCCTCGATCGCCGAGCGCTCGGCGCCGAGCCGCTCGAACGGAGTGAACAAGCGTTGCACCTGCGCCGGCGTCAGGCCGTGGCCCTGGTCGTGCACGGTCAGCGCCAGGGACTGGCCTTCCGGCACCGCGCTCACCCACACCGCGCCACCCGGACGGTTGAACTTGATCGCGTTGGACAGCAGGTTGATCAGCACCTGACGCAGCCGCTGCGGATCGGCGCGCACGGTCCACTCCGGCGGTAACTCCGGTGGCCGCAGCACGATGCTGCGCGCCTGCGCCTCCGGCGCGACCAGCCCCAGCGCCTCTTCCAGCGCGGTGCGCACCGGCACCGGGCCTGGGCTCAGGTCGAGCTGGTCGGCCTCGATGCGGGCGATGTCCAGCAGTTCGGTGATCAGCCCCAGCAGGTGCCGGCCGGCGCCGAGGATGTGCTGCAGGTGGTCGCGCTGCGCCGAGCCCGGCAGGTCCATCTCCAGCACCTGCGCATAGCCGAGGATGGCGTTGAGCGGGGTGCGCAGTTCGTGGCTGCTGCGCGAGAGGAATTCGGTCTTGGCGCGGTTGGCGCTCTCGGCCTCGCGGCGCGCCGACTGCGCTTCCTCGGCGCGCGCAGCGAGCAGGGTGCTGGCCTGCTGCAGGCGTTGCGCGACCTGGCCCAGTTCGTCGCCGGCCGGCGGCTGCGGCGCCAGCGGCCGGCCGTCGCCGAGGCGGTCGGCATTGGCCGAGAGCTGGCGCAGGCGCCGCGACAGCGACGAGGCGAACCAGGCCACCGCCAGCACCGCGCCGAGCCCGCCCAGCATCGCCGCGCACAGGGTGATCAACAGGTTGCGCTGGCGCAGCGCCTGCGCCTTGGCGGTACGCACTTGCAGCTGCGCAGTCTCGTAGTTGCGCAGCTCGCGCAATTCCGCGCGCAGGATGTCGAGGGTGACCTTGCCCTCGCGCAACTGGCGGATCTCTTCCTCGCGGCTCAGGTCCGGCGCCAGCAGCCGCCGCCAGCCCTGCATCTTCTCCTCGAACAGCGGCTGGATGCGGGCGAAGCGCTGCGCCTGGCGCGGATCTGTGATGCGTTGCGACAGGCGCTGCACCACGGTCTTGAGCCGCGGCTCGGCGTCACGGTACGGGGTCAGGAACGCGTCCTGACGCACCAGCCGGTAGCCGCGCACGCCGGCGGCGGTCTCGGCCAGCAGCGCATGCGCTTCATGCAGGTCGCTGAGCAACTGCAGGGTGCGGCGCACGTCGTTCTCGGCGGCGATGTTCTGCCGCTCCACGCTGTAGATCGCCACCAGCGCCGCCACCAGCAGCAACAGCGGCAGCGCCACCAGCGCCAGGCTCTTGCGGGTCAGCGGCCAGTCGTTCCAGCGCCGCGCCAGCGCCCTCACAGCGCCACCCCCGCCTGCACCGCGACCACTGCGGCCTGGGTGCGGTCGGCCACCTGCAGCTTGTGCAGGATGCGCTCGACGTGGACCTTGGCGGTGCCGGCGCTGATGCCCAGTTCGGCGCCGAGCGCGGCATTGGTGAGGCCGCGCGACAGCAGCGCCAGCACCTGCCGCTCGCGCGCGCTGAGCACGGCCAGGCGGTCGGCCTGCGCAGGTTTGCGCCGCCGCGGCGCACGCGGCGGTTCGGCCGCCAGCGGTGCCAGCAGCGCGGCGATCGCGGACAGGGCCTGCACGTCTTCCGGCGCCGGCACGGTGCGCGTGTCCCAGCCCAGGCACAGCGTACCCAGCGGCACGCCCAGCGCGGCGATCGGCAGGCACAGTTCGCCGGCCTCGTTGGCGGCATCGCCGCGCAGGCGCCACGCATGCGCCGGCGCCTCGACAGCGACGCTGGCGCCCGGCGGCAACGCATCGCCCTGGCTGGCCAGCACCAGGCAGCGGGCGCCGCGCACCGCCAGCACCGCGGCGTGCGGGGCCGCCACTAGTGCGCTAGCCGGCACGAGCGCGTGCCCGGCGGCCCGCGCGGCATCGCCGGCCTCGCGCAGCGCCGCCGCGGCGGCGGCGACCGCCTGCCAGCGCGCCGCGTCGGCAGCGTCGCGGCGCAGTGCCTCACGCCACTGGCCTGCATTGGAGGGAGGGTGCACGGGCGCGTCTCCGGTATGCCGAACGGCATATTCGAGGATATGCCGCCCGGCGGATGTTGCGCAAGCCGCCGCTGCCAATACTCGCTTCGCCCCGAGACGGCATCCCCTCAGCACACGGAGACTTCCCATGCGTCGCATCCTGTTCGCCCTGGCACTGGGCCTGACCACCACCACCTCCACCGCGCTGGCCGCGCCGGCGATGCACTACGACGGCCAGCCGGCGACGCCGGCCAGCAGCGCCGAACGCGAGATCGCCGGCCTGTTCGACCGCTGGAACGCGGCGCTGGCCACCGGCAATCCGCAGCGTGTGGCCGACCTGTACGCCCGCGACGGCGTGCTGCTGCCCACGGTGTCCAACCAGGTGCGCGCCAGCCGCGCCGAGATCGAGGACTACTTCAGCCACTTCCTCGCCGCCAAGCCGCGCGGCGCCATCAACTACCGCCAGGTGCGGCTGCTCGACGACGACAGTGCGGTCGACGCGGGCGTCTACACTTTCACCCTGAACAATCCCGACGGCAGCACCCGCCAGGTGCAGGCGCGCTACACCTTCGTGTACGAAAAGCGCGACGGGCGCTGGCTGATCATCAACCACCACAGCTCGGCGATGCCGGAGCCGGTCGCCGCCGCGACGGCCAGCGCCGCCGCGAAGTGAGCGTCGTGCCTGGTGCCGCGGCGGTGGTCGGGCGCACTTGAAAGCGGACTCCGGCAGCGCCATCCACATGACATCGCCGTCGTTGCCAGGAGTCCGTGCCATGTTGGGAATCGGTGCCTTCAAGCAGCGCCTGCCGCGCCCGGGCGAGAGCCTGCCGGGACACGCGCAGCCGCTGCCGCTGCACAACCGCCACTTCGTCAACGGCCATCCGTTGCGCGACGCCTTCGTCGGCCTGGAGCAGGTGCAGTTCGGCCTGGGCTGCTTCTGGGGCGCCGAACGCAAGTTCTGGTCGCTGCCAGGCGTGTTCAGCACCGCGGTCGGCTACGCCGGCGGCGAGACGCCCAACGCCACCTATCGCGAAGTGTGCTCGGGCCAGACCGGCCACACCGAGGCGGTGCTGGTGGCGTTCGACCCGCAGGCCGTGCGCTTCGAGCAGTTGCTGCAGACCTTCTGGGAAAGCCACGACCCGACCCAGGGCATGCGCCAGGGCAACGACACCGGCACCCAGTACCGCTCGGCGATCTACTGCACCACCCAGGCGCAATACGAGGCCGCGCTGGCCAGCCGCGATGCCTACCAGCAGCGCCTGGACGCCGCCGGCTACGGCCCCATCACCACCGAAATCCGCTTCCCGGCGCCGCCGTTCTACTACGCCGAGGACGAGCACCAGCAGTATCTGGCCAAGAACCCGGGTGGCTACTGCGGCCTGGGCGGCACCGGGGTGAGTTGTCCGATCGGGCTGGAGGCCTGAGCGAGCGCATCTGCGCATGGTGTGCGCAGGATGCTGTCGCCATCGGGGGGGGGCATAGCGACCGCGGGTGACGTCTTGGCGCGAGCCCGTTACTTCGCGGCACGCGGATCGCGCGTGTTCGCGGCGGCTGGCCGCAGCCGCGCCGCATAGCCGGACAGTTGCAGCGCCTTGCGTGGCGACAGCTCGGCCTTTAGCCGTTCGATCGCCGCGTCGCCGTCACGGCTGCGGCTGAGCGCGTAGTCGGTCCGCGCCAGTTCCAGCGTCGCGCGCTGGCGCACCGTCAGGTTGCCGAAGGGATCGAAGAACGAATCCACCCGCGTGCGGTCCTGCACGCCGGTCCAGCCGAACGCCAGTTCGACCGGGGTGTCCCCGGCGAGCCGTGTGTAGCGCCGCTGTGCCTCGGCCGGTGCAATGCGGCCGCTCAGCAGCGCCAGGCGCGTCTGCAACAGCGCCGTTTCGGCGGCTGGCGCGTCGGCCGCGTAGGCATCCAGGACGCGGCCCATCCACGCCCAATCGACGTTGCCGGTGTCGGCCTGGGTGCCGAGCAGGTTGAAGGCGAGGATCGCGGCGCGCTGCGTCGCGGTGGTGGCGCGCTCGACCGCGTCCGCCGCCGGGCGCCCCAGCGTCGAGGGCTTGACCAACGCGATCGCCGGATCGTGCGCGAGGATCGCTTCCAGGTCCGGCTTGTGGAAATAGCCGACCACGACCAGCACGGTCTTGCCCGGGTGCGCCAGCGCTGCGGCGCGGATGCGCTGGGCCTGCAGGAAGGTGCGGTACAGGTACAGGCGCCGCGGCAGGTCCTGGTCGGCACGGGGCGCCGGCGTCTGCGCCCACTTCTGCGCCGCGGCCACGTTTTCGGCCGCATCCGCCGCGAAGAAGTCGCGCTGCAGGGCGGCCTTGTCGGGGAACGACAGGAAACCCTGGAAACCCTGCTCGCGGCGCAGTTCCAGCGGGGTGTCCAGGTCCACGCCGAAGCCGAGCCTGGCGTCCTCCACCGGCGGCATCCAGTCGATCGGACACAGGGCGACCGGATGCGCCGCGGCGTACGGCAGGATCACGCCCTGCACCTCGTAGGTGTATTCGTAATAGTCGCCGCGCGCCGCTTGCTCCGGCGGGCGCTCGAGACAGATCGCATCCGGCGCGAGCTGCTCCAGGAATGCGGCAAGCACGCCCGGCTGGTCGCGCTCGGAGACCAGTTGCGCCGCATGTTCGACGCCCAGGATCGCGACCCGGGTCGGTGCCGGCGTGGCGGCCATGCCGGTGGCACTGGCGGCAGCCAGCGTCAGCGAAACCAGACAACGCGCCATCCATCCGCGCATGCACTCTCTCCTGTCCAAGCCATGGAAGCACCCTGCCGCTGCGCGAGTGTGCGTGACGCCGTTACGTCACGCCCGCCGCGGATCGACCGCGACGCCGCGCGAAGCCGCCGATGGCGGATTGCAGGGTATGGCGACAAGTGTAGTCATGGCGTGCCGCCGCCGTCTGTATGACAGGTGGCACTGGTCGCGCTAGACGAACTCGGCCGCGAACATCTGCCGCATCTGCGCGATCTGCTCCTCGCGTTCGGGGTGCAGCAGACGCAGGCATTCCTCGGCGAAGCTGACCGGGCTGGTGCCCGGTGCGGTGATCAGGCCGCCGGCGCTGACCGCGCGGCGTTCCTGGTAGTGCGCGCTGCCGGCATAGACGCCGGCGTGCTCGCGCAGGAAGGCTTCTGAGTTGCTGGTATGCGGACGGCTATCGAGCAGGCCGGCGTAGGCCAGCGCCAGGGTCGCGCCGCAGATCGCCGCCACGCCGCGGCCGGCTTCCAGGCGTTGCTGCAGCAATGCGCTCAGCCCGGGAATTTCGCCGGCCTGCCAGCGGTCGCTGCCGGGCAGCAGCCACAGGTCGGCGTCCAGCGGCGCCAGGTCCGACAGCGCGTGGGTGGGGTGCAGGTCGAGTCCGCCGATCGAGGTGATGGGCTTGCCGTCGATGCTGGCGATCTGGATCGTGTCGCCGAACCAGGCCCGCGCCGCCGGCAGGATGGTGCCGATCTCCCAGTCCGCCACGCCGTCCACCATCACCACTGCGATCGTTGCCATTGCCTTGCCTCTGCACTCGGGCGCGCAGCATAGCCCGGGAAAAGTTGCGTCCGCGCCAACGCGGTGCCGAAAGCGCCGCAGGTGATATGCGCCGCACCTATGTCTGTTTTCGGCGTTCGTAGGGCGTGCGCCTTCGCGCTCGCGCGGTGCAACCGCGTGCAGACGTCATCGAATCGATCGGGAGACAGCAGAAAAACGGGGACTCGCTTTTCCCGATTCCCCATTCCCGTTTCCCTATTCCCGCCCCCCAAGCGCAGCATCACCGCGCTTGGGGTGCAGGCAACACTCAGCCGACCAGCTTGTGCCGGATCGTGTCGCGCAGGGTCTGCAGATCCTTGGCGAAGGTGTCGATACCGCCGGCCAGCTTCTCGGTGGCCATCGGATCGGCGGCCAGGTCGGCGGCGAAGCGCTTGGCGTCGATCGGCTCGATCTTGGCGCCGTCGGCCTGGCCGGGCGAGAGCTTGCGCGGCAGCGGGCCGTGGTCGGCGTCGAGCTTCTCCAGCAGGTCCGGCGAGATGGTCAGGCGGTCGCAGCCGGCCAGCGCCTCGATCTGCGCGGTGGAGCGGAACGAGGCGCCCATGACCACGGTTTGCGAACCGCGGCGCTTGAACTCGTCGTACACGCCGCGCACGAACTGCACGCCCGGGTCTTCGTCGATGGTCGCCGGGGTCTGGCCCTTGGCCACGTACCAGTCGAGGATGCGGCCGACGAATGGCGAGATCAGGAACACGCCGGCCTCGGCGCAGGCCAGGGCCTGAGTGCGGTTGAAAATCAGCGTCAGGTTGCAGTCGATGCCGTCCTTCTGCAGCTGCCGCGCGGCCTCGATGCCTTCCCAGGTCGCGGCGACCTTGATCAGGATGCGGTCCTTGGGGATGCCGCGCTCGGCATACATGGCAATGAACTTGTGCGCCTTGGCGATGGTGGCGGGGGTGTCGTGGGCCAGGTCGGCATCCACTTCGGTGGACACGCGGCCGGGCACCAGCGCGCTGAGCTTGGCGCCGACGCCGATGGTCAGGCGGTCGGCGATCTCGTCGACCAGGGCGGCGTGGTCGCCGTCCTGGCTACGCGCCCAGGCCAGCGCCTCGTCGATCAGGTCGGCATAGACCGGCAGGTCCAGCGCCTTCTTCACCAGGGTCGGGTTGGTGGTGCAGTCCACCGGCTTGAGCCGCTTGATCGCGTCGTAGTCGCCGGTATCGGCCACGACCACGGACAACTCGCGCAACTGGGCGAGCTTGGAGGGGGCGGAAGAGGTCATCGGTATCTCTCGGAAACGAGTGGGAACAAGGATAGGGCCGCGCACGTTAACGCGCTGCGCGCGCGTTGTCGTCGTCGGCGCGCTGCACCGCGGTCACGCGCAGGCGCAGCGGGCGTCCGCCGGGCGCCTGCCAGTCGATCGACTGGCCCACGGCCAGGCCGAGCAGGGCGCTGCCGACCGGAGCCAGCACCGAGATGCGCGCATGCGCGGCATCGGCTTCGTGCGGATAGACCAGGGTCAGCTGGTGGCGTTCGCCGTGCAGTTCGTCTTCGCATTCCACACGCGAATGCATGGCGACGATGCCGGGAGGAAGTTGCTCCGGCGCCACGACGGTGGCGCGGTCGAGTTCTGCGCCCAGCGCGAGCGCGGCCGGGTGCTGCTGCAAGGCAGGGGAATCGAGCAGGGCTTCCAGACGCGCGAAATCGCGGCTGGAGAGGATCAACGAGGGCGGCAGGCCGCTGTGGTGTTGCGAGGTCATGGACAGGCTCCGGTTGGATGGCACAACGCACGGGGGCGGCACCGTGCCGCCCCCTGTTGCCATTGTGCAAGCAAGCCGGCGCCGATGCGACGCCGTGGCCGGGTCTGCCCCGCTCAGGCCACCTGGCGCGGCGCCTGGCTCGGCAGCGGCGCCTGCGCCGGCAGCGTGAACAGGTCTTCGGGGAGCGCGCCGAACAGGTGCGCCAGTTGCTGCAGGAACGCGCCCATCGCCGAACTGCGCCGCCACAGCATGGCGATGCGCCGGCTCGGTCCGCCCTCGGGCGCAAACGCCAACAGCCGCAGGTTCGGCGGGTTGGCCACCGGCGGCTGCACCGCCAGCAGCGGCAACAGGGTCACGCCGACGTTGGCCGCGACCATCTGTCGCAGCGTCTCCAGGCTGGTGGCCTGGAACTCGGCCTTTTCCAGCGCACCGGACAGATGGCACACGTCCAGCGCCTGGTCGCGCAGGCAATGCCCATCCTCGAGCAGCAGCAGGCGTTGCGCGTGCAGTTCCTCCAGGGTCAGCGGGGTCGGCCGCCGCGCCAGCGGATGCTGCTCGGGCACCGCCAGCACGAACGGTTCCTCGAACAGGAATTCGGCGTGCAACTGCTCGTCGTGCAGCGGCAGCGCCAGCAGTGCGGCGTCCAGCCGGCCTTCGCGCAGGCGGGTCAGCAGCACGTCGCTCTTCTCTTCGATCAGCAGCAGTTCCAGCTGCGGGAAGCGCTCGCGGATGCGCGGGATCACGTGCGGCAGCAGGTACGGGCCGAGCGTGGGGAAGATGCCCAGGCGCACGGTGCCGGCTTCCGGATCCTGGCTGCGCCGCGCCGCCTCCTTCATCTGCTCGATTTCGGCGACGATGCCGCGCGCGCGGCTGGCCGCCTCGCGCCCGGCCGGGGTCAGCATGACCTTGCGCGGAGCGCGCTCGACCAGCGGCACGCCCAGTTCGTCCTCGAGTTTCTTGATCTGCGTGGACAGCGTCGGCTGGCTGACGAAGCAGGCCGCGGCGGCGCGCCCGAAATGCTTGTGATCGGCCAGCGCCACCAGGTATTTCAGATCACGCAGGTTCATCGACGGGTTCCTCGGGACGCAGCGGCGGGAGGTGTCGCAGGGTCACAGCATAGAGCGTCTGGCGCAGATGGCGGCGAGACAGATGGGCGTGCGCGGCGCAGGCCGCGTGCCGTGGTCCCGCGCCGGCAGTGCGGCGCGGGACCGGGGCCGATCAGGCGGCTTCGGCGACGCTGCCGCTGGCGACTGGGGCGCTGTGGCGGATCAGGTGGTCGAAGGCGCTCAGCGCCGCCTTGGAGCCTTCGCCCATGGCGATGATGATCTGCTTGTACGGCACCGTGGTCGCATCGCCGGCGGCGAACACGCCCGGCAGCGAGGTCTGGCCACGGTCGTCGACCACGATCTCGCCACGCGGCGACAGCGCCACCGTGCCCTGCAGCCATTCGGTGTTCGGCAGCAGCCCGATCTGCACGAAGATGCCTTCCAGCGCCACGCGATGCACATCGCCGCCGACGCGGTCCTTGTAGACCAGGCCGGTGACCTTCTGGCCGTCGCCCAGCACCTCGGTGCTCTGCGCGTTGACCAGGATGTCGACGTTGCCCAGGCTGCGCAGCTTGCGCTGCAGGACTTCGTCGGCGCGCAGCTTGCTGTCGAACTCGACCAGGGTGACGTGGCTGACGATGCCGGCCAGGTCGATCGCCGCTTCCACGCCGGAGTTGCCGCCGCCGATCACCGCCACACGCTTGCCCTTGAACAGCGGGCCGTCACAGTGCGGGCAGTAGGCAACGCCCTTGTTGCGGTACTGGTCTTCGCCGGGCACGTTCATCTGCCGCCAGCGCGCGCCGGTGGACAGGATCACCGTGCGGCTCTTCAGCGACGCGCCGTTGGCCAGCTTGACCTCGACCAGACCGTCGGCGCCGGCCGGCACCAGCTGCTCGGCGCGCTGCAGGTTCATGATGTCCACGTCGTACTGGCGCACGTGCTGCTCCAGCGCCGCGGCCATCTTCGGGCCTTCGGTCTCCTGCACGGAAATGAAGTTCTCGATCGCCATGGTGTCCAGCACCTGGCCGCCGAAGCGCTCGGCCGCCACACCGGTGCGGATGCCCTTGCGCGCGGCGTAGATCGCCGCCGCCGCGCCGGCCGGGCCGCCGCCGACCACCAGCACGTCGAACGGCGCCTTGGCCGCGATCGCCGCCGCATCGCGCTTGGCCGCGCCGGTGTCGAGCTTGGCCACGATCTGCTCCAGGGTCATGCGGCCCTGGTCGAAGACTTCGCCGTTGAGGTAGACGGTGGGCACCGACATGATCTGCCGCGACTCGACCTCGTCCTGGAACAGCGCGCCGTCGATCGCCACGTGCTGGATGTTCGGATTCAGCACCGCGGCCAGGTTCAGCGCCTGCACCACGTCCGGGCAGTTCTGGCAGGACAGCGAGAAATAGGTTTCGAAGCGGTACTCGCCGGGCAGGTTGCGCACCTGCTCGATCAACTCGGCGGTGGCCTTGGACGGGTGGCCGCCGACCTGTAGCAGCGCCAGCACCAGCGAGGTGAATTCGTGGCCCATCGGCAGGCCGGCGAAGCGCAGGTGGATATCGTGGCCCGGGCTGTTCAGCGCGAACGACGGGGTGCGCTCGCCGCTGTCGCGGTGCACGTCCAGGGTGATCTTGTCCGACAGCAGCACCAGGTCCTCGAGCAGGTCGAGCATCTCGCGCGACTTGGCGCCATCGTCCACCGACGCGGTGATGTGGATGGGCCGGACGACCCGCTCCAGGTAAGCCTTCAACTGGGTTTTCAGATCGGCATCCAACATGGCGGACTCCTGACGTTGGGCAAAGCGAGGGGGAGGCGTGCTGCCGGAGCAGCGCGCCGAAGAGGGGAGGAGGGATGAACCGCAGCCGGCGCCGGCGCGCGATGCCGGCTGCGGTTCACCCCCACCCCCGCCGCAAGGCGGAGATGGGAGCGCGGGCGGTTTAGATTTTGCCGACCAGGTCCAGCGACGGCTTCAGGGTCTTCTCGCCTTCCTTCCACTTGGCCGGGCACACCTCGCCCGGGTGCGAAGCGACGAACTGCGCGGCCTTGAGCTTGCGCAGGGTCTCGGTCACGTCGCGGGCGATCGCGTTGTCGTGGATCTCGAGGGTCTTGATCACGCCTTCCGGGTTGATCACGAAGGTGCCGCGCAGGGCCAGGCCTTCTTCCTCGATGTGCACGCCGAAGGCGCGGGTCAGCTGGTGGGTCGGGTCGCCGACCAGCGGGAACTGGGCCTTGCCCACCGCCGGGGAGGTTTCGTGCCACACCTTGTGCGAGAAATGGGTGTCGGTGGTGACGATGTAGACCTCGGCGCCGATCTTCTGGAACTCGGCGTAATGCTCGGCGGCGTCTTCCACTTCGGTCGGGCAGTTGAAGGTGAAGGCGGCCGGCATGAAGATCAGCACCGACCACTTGCCCTTCAGGTCCGCGTCGGTGACTTCGATGAATTCGCCGTTGCGGTAGGCGTTGGCCTTGAACGGCTGGACCTGGGTGTTGATCAAAGACGACATGGAGTTTCCTCGTGGTTGCAATAGGGGTCGGGGGATGGAACGAGGCTCATGATAGGGGGCGCCGATAGATCCCTCAAATCGATTGATGGAATTGAATAGATAGGTTTCCTCTATCGATTTCCAAGCCTGGCTCTTTGCTGCGCTGCCGCGCGATGGCGCCAGCCGCCCATGGCGCGTAGGCGTGGTGTCCTTCTACCACGTTGGCTTTTCCAGGCTCGCTGCGTCATCGTGACAGCGATGAATGCGCCTACCCCCGAGTCCCTGCTGCGCGCGGCCTGTACCCAGGTCGAGCGCGGCGATGCCGAAGCGCTGCTGCTGCACGCGCTGCAACGCGACCGTGCCTGGCTGTTCGCGCACGCCCGCGAGCCGCTGCCCGGCGATGTGGTCGCCGGGTTCCAGGCCTTGCTGGCGCGGCGTGCGCAGGGCGAGCCGGTGGCCTACCTGACCGGCCGGCGCGGCTTCTGGACCCTGGACCTGGCGGTCGGGCCGGCCACGCTGATCCCGCGCGCGGATACCGAGCGGCTGGTGGAACTGGCGCTGGAGCGGCTGGATGGGGCGCCGGGCCGGCGTGTCGCCGACCTCGGCACCGGCAGCGGTGCCATCGCCCTGGCCCTGGCCAGCGAGCGCCCGCAGGCGCAGGTGACGGCCACCGACCTCAGTACAGCCGCCCTGGCGGTCGCGCGGGCCAACGCGCACGCGCACGGCCTGGGCAACGTCGCCTTCGTCCACGGTGCCTGGCTGGCGCCGCTGGCCGGCCAGCGCTTCGACCTGATCGCCAGCAACCCGCCGTACATCGCCGATGGCGATCCGCACCTGCAGCAGGGCGACCTGCGCTACGAACCGGCCAGCGCGCTGGCATCCGGCCCGGACGGGCTGGACGATCTGCGCCGGATCGTCGCCGCTGCGCCGGCGCATCTGCTGCCCGGTGGCTGGCTGCTGCTGGAACACGGCTGGGACCAGGGCGCGGCGGTGCGCGCACTGCTGGACGCGGCCGGCTTCGCGCAGGTGGCAACCCAGCAGGACCTTGAAGCGCGCGATCGGGTCACGCTGGGGCAGTGGCTGGCTGGTTGAGCGATAGGCCTGGCAAGACGCACGCGGCCGTTGTCGATGGCGGGCACGCGATGCGCGCCGTGCAGGGAAGCGACCCGCGCTGTGCCGAGCAGCCGCGTCGATTCGCCCCAGGCGCCAAGCGAGCGCGGTGCATTCGTCTGCGAGTCCAGGCCACGCGCTGGGTAGAATCGGGGGTTTCCCTGCAGGAGGCGCCATGCGCACGCTGTATCCCGAGATCGAGCCGTTCGACAGCGGCATGTTGCCGGTGGACGCACGGCATACCCTGTCCTACGAACAGTGCGGCAATCCGCACGGCAAGCCGGTGGTGCTGCTGCATGGCGGTCCGGGCGGCGGCTGCAACGCCAAGATGCGCCGCTTCCACGATCCGGCCAAGTACCGCATCGTGCTGTTCGACCAGCGCGGTTCCGGCCGTTCCACGCCGCATGCCGACCTGGTCGACAACACCACCTGGGACCTGGTCGCCGACATCGAGCGGCTGCGCACGCACCTGGGCATCGACCGCTGGCAGGTGTTCGGCGGCAGCTGGGGCTCGACCCTGGCGCTGGCCTACGCGCAGACGCATCCGCAGCGCGTCACCGAACTGGTGCTGCGCGGCATCTTCATGCTGCGCCGCTGGGAATTGGAGTGGTTCTACCAGGAAGGCGCCAGCCGCTTGTTCCCGGATGCGTGGGAACATTATGTCGCCGCTATCCCGCCGGTGGAGCGCGCCGACCTGATCTCGGCCTTCCACCGGCGCCTGACCAGCGACGACGAGGCCACCCGCCTGGCCGCGGCCAAGGCCTGGAGCGTGTGGGAGGGGGCCACCAGCTTCCTGCACGTGGATGCCGATTTCGTCGACAGCCACGAAGACCCGCACTTCGCGCTGGCGTTCGCGCGCATCGAGAACCACTACTTCGTCAACGGCGGCTTCTTCGAGGTCGAGGACCAGTTACTGCGCGACGCGCACCGCATCGCCGACATCCCCGGGGTGATCGTGCACGGCCGCTACGACGTGGTCTGCCCGCTGGCCAACGCCTGGGACCTGGCCAAGGCCTGGCCGAAGGCGACGCTGCAGATCACGCCGGCGTCCGGCCATTCGGCCTTCGAGGCCGAGAACGTCGACGCGCTGGTGCGCGCCACCGACGGCTTCGCCTGAGTTCGCGGGGGCGCCTGCGCGGCGCGCCCGGTCTGCGGCTCAGCAGGCCAGCACGTTGCCAGGCGCGTAGTCGGCCGCCGCGGCTGCACCTGGCGGTGCCGGCCGTGGGTCGAGTTGCGCTTGCGTGGTCTCTTCGGTCCACACCACGAACGATTCCAGGACGTTGTCGCCGAAGGTGGTGCTGATCGCCACGTCGGCGGCGTCGCGGCCGCGCGCGATCAGCACGCGGCCGATGCGCGGCAGGTTGTGGCGCGCATCGAAGGTGTACCAGTGCCCGTCGAGGAAGGCCTCGAACCAGCCGGAAAAATCCATCGGCGCGTCCGAGGCGGGGACGCCGATATCGCCGAGGTAGCCGGTGCAGTAGCGGGCCGGAATGTTCATGCAGCGGCACAGCGCGATGGCCGCATGCGCGAAGTCGCGGCACACGCCGCGCCCTTCCTGCAGTGCCTGCGCCGCGCTCTTGGTCGCGCAAGCATGGACGTAGCCGAAGGCGATGCGCGCATGCACGTAGTCGCAGATCGCCTGCACCCGTGCCCAGCCGGGCGGCGTGCCGCCGAACAGCTCCCAGGCCATGCCGCTGAGCAGGTCGGTCTCGCAGTAGCGGCTGCCGAGCAGATACACCAGGGTATCGTCGGGCAACTGCTCCACCGGGGTCTGCGCGGCGTCGTAGCGATACTGGTCCGGCAGCCCGCTGTCGCGCACCACCGCGTCGGCACGCAGGGTCAGTGCGCCGGCGGGTGCCTGCAGGCGCGTGCAGCGGTTGCCGAAGCCGTCGCGATAGGTGTGCAGCGGCACTGCCGGCATGCTGTGCAGGGCGGTGGCGGCGACGATGTCGTCGTGGCGGCTGTCGTGGATGTCCAGCATCGCCAGCATCGGCGTCGCCTGCGCGAAACGGTAGCGGATCTCGTAGCCGAGGCGGATGAGCATGGGGTGTCCGGTGCGGGGCGGGTTGCCGGCGCGGACCGGTCCAAGCCCAGCGTGCGCAGGCCGCGCTCAGCTTGGTGTGAAGGCGGGCGCTCGCCGCTTCAGCATGCTGAGCGGAGGAGGGGGCTCAGTGTATGTCGAACCGACGCATTGGCGACGGGGGGGGGCGAAACCGCGGCGCGACGTGGGTGCTACGCCAAGGACCGCCGCACCGGGAGCGCCTTGCGGCAGCGCGTGGGCGCGGTGGTCGGTCGTCTTCGACGGAGGGACGCGGCAAAAGCCACATCTCTCGCCGACGTCTTGTACTCAGCCAAGCGCCAGCAACGGCGGCTGCAGCGCGCTGAAGATCCGCGCCAGGCGCTGCGCCCAGGCCTGCTGGCCGGCGGCGTCGGCGATCAGGTCCTGGCGGATCTCCAGTTCCACGTGCGGCAGGCCGCGGCCTTCGCCGTGCACGGGCACCGCGTAGTCGCTGCTGTCGCTGACCGCGTACGGCGCGTTGTCGCCGACCAGCAGGTCGTCTTCCTCGCGCAGCGCCTGCAGTAGCGCGTGGGCGAAACGGGTGTCGCGGTGGTAGAGCACGCCGACATGCCAGGGCCGCGGCACGCCGTCCATCACCGGGGTGAAGCTGTGCATCATCACCAGCAGGGTGGGGCGCGCGGCGGCGCGGCGTGCGTCCAGTTCGGCGGCGATGCGCGCGTGGTAGGGCGCATGCACGGCGTCGATGCGCTGCTGCCGCTGCGCCGCCGTGAGCCCGGCATTGCCCGGCACCACGGTGTGGTCGCTGACCGGCGGAATCAGCGTCGGCGAGGCCAGCGGGCGATTGCAGTCGATCAGCAGTCGCGAATAGGTCTGTTCGATCGCCCAGGCGTCGAGCAGCGCCGACAGCGCGCGGGTGGTACCGGCGATGCCGATGTCCCAGCCGATGTGCCGGTCCAGGTCCGCCTGCGCCAGGCCGAGACCGTGCAGCGCATGCGGGACCGCCTGGCCGGCGTGGTCGGCCAGCAGCACGAACGGCGAAGCGCCGTGCGCGCGGTGGATGGTGAATACCGCCGGGTCGTCGGCGCCCAGCAGCGGTGGCAGATCGGAACGGGGTGCCTCAGCCACGCGGCGTCCCGTCGAGCTCGTGTTCGATCATCCACAGGCCGGCCCAGAGCTTCGCGTCCAGTGCGTAGCCTTCGCCCATCTTCTGCACCAGCCACGCGGCGGCACGGGCGCGCGGTACCGTATGCACAGTGATGTCCTCGCTGGCGTCGCCGCCGCCGTTGCCGACCTTGCGCAGGCCGGTGGCACGGACGAAGGCGATCTTCTCGTTGCTGGCGCCGGCCGAGGTCGGGCCGATCAGCAGCACTTCGGCGTGGTCGGCGGTCCAGCCGGTCTCCTCTTCCAGTTCGCGCACCGCCGACACTTCGATCGATTCGCCGGCATCGATGTCGCCGACCAGGCCGGCCGGCATCTCGATGGTGCGCGCCTGCAGCGGCACGCGGAACTGTTCGACGAACAGCACTTCGTCGTCCGGCGTGACCGCCACGATGATCGCGGCCAGGCCACCGGCATGCACCCGTTCGGAATACTCCCAGGTGCCGCGCACGACCATGCGCTGGTATTTGCCTTCGTAGACGACGCGGGGCGGGGAATCGTGGCGGGGCATGGGCAGCTCGCAAGATGGCGGAGGAAGAAGGCGCGGTCGCGCGCGGCGCGGTCCGGCGATGCGGTGCAGTGTAGAGCGTGCGCTGTGTTTTTTTGATGCGTGCCCTGCGGCCAGCGGTGGGTGGGCGCGACGCGAGGCCGGCGCTCAGCCGGCTACGAACTCCAGGCCCGCCGCCTGCAGCAGCCGGCGTCGGGTCAGCGGCCCGAAGCGCAGCGCCTCGCACAGGCCGTGCAGCATGTCGGCATCGGCCGCGCCGCGGGCGAAATCCGTGGTGGCGGTGTGCAGCGGCGCGTCCAGGGCGATGGTGGTCAGTTGCCGCCACAGCAGCGCGTGTTCGCGCTGCTCGCGCAGGCGCACGGCCATCTGCGCGGCGCCGCGCAGGCGCAGGAATGCCACTTCGTCGACCCGTGCCAGCAGCGTGTCCAGGTCGCCGAAGTGCGCCAGCAGGATCGCCGCCGACTTGGCGCCGATGCCGGTGACTCCTGGGATGTTGTCGATCGCATCGCCGGTCAGCGCCAGGTAGTCGGCGATCTGGTGCGCATGCACGCCGTGCCGCGCCTTGACTCCGGCCGCGCCCCAGCGCTGGCCGCGGCCGTAGTCCCATTGTTCGTCGAACTCCAGCAGCAACTGCGACAGGTCCTTGTCGGCGGAGACGATCACGCCGTGGAAGCCGTTGCCGCGGGCGCTGTGCAGGGCGCTGCCGATCAGGTCGTCGGCCTCGTAGTCGTGGTGCGCCAGCACGCCCAGGCCGAGGGCCGCGCAGAGCGCCTTGCAGTGCGCGAACTGGCGGCGCAGCGCGTCCGGTGCCGGCGCGCGGTTGGCCTTGTAGGCGGTGTACAGCCGATGCCGGAAGCAGCTGTCCAGCGCTTCGTCGAAGGCGATCACGATGTGCTGCGGTCGCTCGCGCTCGAGCAGGTCGAGCAGGAAGCGGGCGAAGCCGTGTACCGCATTGGTCGGCCAGCCCTGCGCGTCCTGGAACTCGTCGGGAATCGAATGCCAGGCGCGGAACACGTACAGGCTGGCATCGACCAGGTACAGCGGCCGCGACACGGGCAGGCCTGCGTTCACGGCGTCCAGTCGCTGAGCAGCGCGCGTGGGTCCGGCCGCTCGCGCTCCGGCACGTCGAGGCGGGCGGTGCCGATGTGGATGAAGCCGGCGACATGCTCGTGCTCGGCCAGGCCCAGTCGCGCGGTCACCGTTTCGTCATACGCCATCCAGCCGGTCAGCCACTGCGCGCCGAAGCCGTAGGCCTGCGCCGCCTGCAGCAGCGCGAAGCACACCGATCCGGCGGTCATCCACTGTTCGATCTCCGGCACCTTGTGCCCGCGCTGCAGGCGCGCGATGACCGCGATCACCAGCGGCGCGTGGGCGAAGCGTTCGCGGTCCTTCTCCACCGCCGCCGGTGCCGCGCCGGGATCGCGCTGCAGGGTGCGCGCGGCGAGGATGTCGCCCAACGCCTGGCGCGCCGGGCCGGCGATGCGCAGGAAGCGGAACGGCACCAGCTTTCCGTGATCGGGGACACGCACTGCAGACTGCAGCATCGCCAGCAGCGTCTCCGCGTCCGGTCCCGGCTCGCCCAGCTGCTTGGATGGCACTGAACGGCGCGCATCCAGCGCTTGCAGCGAATGAATTGTGCGCATAGTCTCGATTCCGTGGGGCGGGCGCGGAATTATAGTCGGGCGCTCGCAGGCGGCAGCGGATGCCGCAGTTACACGGACAATCACGTTGCGTTGCTGATCTGCCGCTAGCTTCCGAATTGACGTCGGTCTCACTGCCGCCTGCGTATCACACTGCCATGACCCTTGCTGAATACGCTGAAGAGTTGTCGCCCAGCCGCAACGCGGATCTGCTCGAGCAGGTCCGTGACGTGGTGTCGGTTCCGCTCGCCGGCGCGTTCGGCGAGGTGTTGGACGTGCTTGCCGAGGCGCTGTTCCGCATGGCCGAGCGCGCCGGGCCGGCGCAGAACGACTATTTCGAGGCGATCCAGCTGTTGCGCCAGCAGCGCGAGCCGATCGCCGCGCGTTTCCGCGCGCATCTGGCCCAGGCCTGGCAGGCAGTGGAAGCCGGGCGCCCGCTGTCGGTGGAGCGCAGCCTGGCGCGCGAGCGCGGCGACCTGAGCCTGGTCTCGGAACAGGAACTGGACGTGCGCCTGGCGGTGCGCAACCTGGCCGGCGCGATCCAGCACCGCTGGCGGCCGGAGCTGATGCGGCTGAACCGGTTCCTCGGCTTCATCGCCGGCGGCCAGCGCATCGATGCCGACAACAACCCGTTCGGCCCCGAGCACGTGGGCGCGGCGGTGTACGCGGCGCTGCACGGGCTGGTGCTGGCGCCGCAGGTGCAACTGGCGATCGTCAAGATCTGCGAGCAGGAACTGCAGGAGCGCGTCGGCGAGCTGTATGCGCAACTGGAGCAGCGCCTGAACGAGGTCGCGCGCGCCCGCGCGCTGCCCAGCGGGCGTCCGCGCCGCCGTGCCATCCCGCGCCTGGGCGCGAGCGATGACGAGGCGGCGCCGGACTGGATCAGCCGCTTCTTCGAGAACTGGGACACCGCCGCGCCTTTGTCGGCGGCACAGCGCCGTGCCGCGCGCGCGCTGGACGCGCATGCACGCAACGAGCAGGAAGTACTGCCGCCGGCGTTGCGCGCGCTGCTGCACGAGGCGCAGCCGGAGGCGGGCCCGGGCGACGGCCGGCGCTGCCTGTCGCCGCGCGAGGTGCTGTCGGTGCTGTCGCTGCTGCAGACCATGCCATTGGCCGGATTCGCCGCGGTCTGCGAACACGGCGGCCCGCTGGCGCAGGGCTTGCGCCGGCAGATCGCCGGGGTCGGCGCCTCGCTCGGCCTGGACCCGGCCAGCACCTGCCTGGACCCGGCCGATGCCGACACCCTGGATCTGGTCGGCCTGCTGTTCGACGTGATGCTCGAGGAATGCGTGCTGCAGCCGGCGCAGCGCGAACTGCTGGGGCAGATGCTGGTGCCGATGGCCAAGGTGGCGCTGATCGACGGCCGCCTGTTCGTGCGCGACGGGCATCCGGCGCGGCGCCTGCTCAACCTGCTGGCCGACGCCTGCGACGGCAATGCCGGCAGCACCGGCCCGGAGCAGGCGCTGCTGGCGCAGGCGCAGGCGGCGGTCGAACGGGTGGTGCGCGATTTCGACGAGCACCTGGCGGTGTTCCTGGCGCTGGAGGCCGAGTTCGGCAGCGCCTACGAGCAGTACCGGCGCCGGGTGGAGATTGCCGAGCGCCGCGCGGCCGAACTGCAGCGGGCCGAGGAACGCCGCGAGGTTGCCCGGCAGCGCGCCGCGCAGGCCCTGCACGAACTGCTGCAGCAGGCCGGCGACGACCTGGCCCTGCCGCTGCCCATCGAGGCGTTCCTGCGCCAGTCCTGGTGTCAGTACGTGCAGCAGTCGGCCTTGCGCGACGACGGCCAGGGCAGCGCGCTCGCCGCGGCGCTGGCGCTGGGCGATGCGGTGCTGGCGCAGTGCCGCCAGGCCCAGTCCGGCGCGGCACCGGCTGAAGGGTGGCTGCAGCCGCAGCATGCCGAGCTGACCCGGCTGTGGACCAGCGTCGGCCTGGACGCCGCGGCGGCCGAAGCCGCCTGGCAGGCCCTGCACATGGCGCTGGACGACCTGGCGCACGCGCGGCCGCTGCAGGCCGCGCTGCCCGCGGCGGGCGTGGACGTGCCCGAGCCGCCCGCCGCCGAGACCGTGCCGGCCCTGCCGGAACCGGCCCAGGCCACCGATTTCGACCACATCACCGCCGATTACTTCCGCAACCTGCCGTTGGGGACCTGGCTGGACTTCGTCGACCGCGAGGGCCGCGTGCAACCCGGCAAGCTGACCTGGGTGAGCCCGATCTCGGCGCGCCTGCTGTTCGTCAACCGTCGTGGCGGGCGGCTGTGCGTCGCCTCGGCCGAGGCGCTGGCGGTGATGGCGCGGCTGGACAGGCTGCGCCTGCATCGCGACGACGATGCGTTCTACAGTGCCATGCAGGGCGTGGTCGACCGCCTGGAACGGGTGGCGGTCGCGGCCTGAGCGGTTGCGCATTCAGGCCGCACTGCACGCGCGGTTACGCTGCCGACCGCTACGATTCTGCTCGGGGTCACGTTCTGGAGCGAGAAATGCGTAGCCCGTCACGGTCGATATTCAGCTACCTTGCCTACCATGCAGGAGCGGAAACAGGGGCCGCGTCTGTTTGTCCTCCACCATTCCTCCATCTGGCGCCGTCCATGGCGCGGAGCCGTCGCGCATGAGTTTCAGCCCCAGCCCGCACGCACACCCGGCGCGTGACCCGCGCCTGTTGACGCAGGCGCGCGAGGGCATGCTGCCGGTGCTGGGCCAGGCTTTCGCCGAGGCGCTGGCGCACTTCGACGACGTGCTGTTCGACCGCGCCGAGAGCGCGGGTGCGTCGCAGCTGCTGTTCCTGGACGGGATGCGCGAGTTGCGGCGCCGCCGCGACGAGATCGCCGCGCGCTTCCGCGCGCAACTGCATACCGCCTGGGAGGCGCTGGAGGCCGGCGCGCCGTTGTCGGCCGAAGTCGCCCTGGCCGGCTATGGGCAGGGCCTGAGCCTGATCTCCGAACACGAACTGGAATCGCGGCTGGCGGTGCGCAACCTGGCCAGCGTGCTGCTGCGCGAGTGGAAGCCGGTGCTGACCCGCATCGACCGGCGCCTGGGCTGGATCGCCGGCGGCCTGGAACTGGATGCGGACACCAACCCGATCGGCCCCGAACACATCGGCGTGGCCGTGCATGCCGCCTTCTCCACCAGCGACCTGGCCCCGGAAGTGCGGCTGGTGCTGATCAAGCTGTGCGAGCGCGACTTCACCGCCGGGGTCGGCAAGCTCTACCAGGACCTGGACGACAGCCTCGCCCAGGCCGGGGTGATGCCGGAGATCTCGCGGCCACGCACGCCGCCGCCGCGCCGCGCGCCGCCGCCGGAGCAGCGCCCGCTGCGCGACACCGGCGCTGCGGCCGATGCCGGCATCGGCGCCGAGCTGGGCGAGGACGAGGAACACTACGCGCCGGCCTGGGCCAACCGCTTCGTCAACCGGTGGGCCGAGCGCCGCGGCAGCCTGCAGGCCGGCGAGCGCTACGAGGATCCCGAAGCGCGCCTGCCCGGCGGCAGCCAGGGCGTGTTGCTGGAGGCGCTGCACGAACTGCTGCAGCAGACTCGCAACGCGCGCGAGAGCGCCACCTCCGCGGCGACCGCGGCGGTGGGCCAGCAACGGCCGCTGAGCCAGCGCGAGATGATGTCGGTGCTGTCGCTGCTGCAGGCCACGCCCAGCGCCACCCTGCGCGCGGCGATCGGCGACGACAGCGAGTCGCTGGCGCAGCGGCTCAAGAGCGAGGTGCTGTCCAACGCCACCCAGTTCGGCGTGGACCCGGCGCATGCACGGCTGGATCCGGTCGACGAGGATGCGATCGACCTGGTCGGCATGCTGTTCGACGTGATGCTCGACGAGCGCGACCTGGAAGGCCGCTCGCGCGAATTGATCGGCCGGCTGGTGGTGCCGTTCGTCAAGGTCGCGCTGCTGGACCGGCGCATGTTCGTGCAGAAGACCCATCCGGCGCGGCGCCTGCTCAACTCGCTGGCCGAGGCCTGCGAGGGCAACACCGGCGAGAGCCAGGCCGAGCGCGTGCTGATGGGCAAGGTCGAGGAGATCATCGACCGGCTGGTGGCCGAGTTCAACGAGAACCTGGCGATCTTCCTGACCCTGGAAGAGGAATTCCGCGATTTCCTGGTGCAGCACCGCCGCCGCATCGAGATCGCCGAGCGCCGCGCCGCCGAGACCCAGCGCGGCCAGGAGAAGCTGGAACTGGCGCGGCAGCGCGCCGAGGCCGAACTGCAGCTGCGCCTGCAGGGCCGGCAGTTGCCGCAGGCGCTGCAGGATTTCCTGCACCAGCCGTGGCAGCACCACCTGACCATGGCGATGCTGCGCGAAGGCGAGGGCGGCCCCGGCGTGCGCGATGCGCTGGCGCTGGCCGACGGCCTGCTCGAGGAAGCCGCCGAGGCGCAGCGGCACATCGTCGGCAAGCCCTGGCTGCAGGCCTGGCAGGGCGCGCTGCAGCGGGTCTTCGCCAGCGTCGGCCTTCATGCCGAGGCGGCCACGGCGGCGATCGATGCGCTGCACGACACGCTGCAGGCGGTGGCCGAACTGCGTCCGGAACTGGAGCGGCCGCTGCCGGAACTGCCGCAGGTGGCGCTGCCGCAACCGCCGGTGCAGGAGGCGCAACCGGTGGAGGTGGCGCCGCCACAGACCATGGACGATTTCGACAACGCCGATGCTGACCGCTTCCGCGCGATGCCGATCGGCACCTGGCTGGATTTCGTCGACCGCGACGGCAAGATGCAGGCCGGCAAGCTGTCGTGGGTGAGCCCGATCTCGTCGCGCCTGCTGTTCGTCAACCGGCGCGGCGTGCGCTTCTGCGTGGCCTCGCCGGAAGAACTGGCGGTGATGGTGCGGCTGGGCCGGCTGCGCGCGCACGTGGACGACGGCGCCTTCGACAGCGCCATGCAGGGCGTCATCGACCGGCTGGACCCGCACAGCCCGACCTTGCACTGAGGCGCGCTGGCGCCGTCGGCCTGCGCTGCGACGGCGTGGCGCCGCTTCTCTCCTAGGCGTTGCGGTGGCAGCGCAAGCGCGTCATCGGCGGCCAGTGGCGGTCGCCAACACAACAGATGTCACGGTCGACCGCATGCAGCGGCGAACTCAATACAACGGCGTGCCCGCCTTGTATGCGGCCACGAACGACTGCCAATCCAACTGCACCTGCGCGGCGTAGTCGAACGCGAACTGGCGCAGTTCCGATTTCAGCCCGCTCTTGCTGGTGGCCGCCTGGTCGATCTGCTTGTCGATGCTGTAGGGCACCACGTTCGGGTCGTAGTCCTGGTCGGCCAGGGCGTGCGCCGAGGCCAGGGCCTGGCCCAGGTAGGTGGCGGCGGTGGCGAGCTTGCCGGCGCTGTCCAGCGCGGTCGGATCCAGGTCCTGCTGGAACGGCGACTTCTCGTGCACGTAGAACGGGGTGCCGTTGACGCTGGCGTAGCCGACCAGCACGTCGGCGTCGATGGTCTGCGCCTTGGCGGTGCGCGCCACCCGCGCGCCTTCGTTGTTGTCGTAGGTGGAGGCCGGCATCTGCGACGGCGCCGCCACCGCGACCACGCTGGCCGCTTCCTGCTTCCACTCCAGGATCACGTCGTCGCTGGTCGACGTGCTCGGGCCTTCGATCAGCACGTACAGGCGCAGGCGGCCGAGGCTGCCGGTGCCCGAACCCAGCTTCTGGCGCACGTCCTTGATGGTGTAGTAGCTGGACGCATAGCGCTTGGACGCGGCGATCGAGCCGATGTAGCCGTTCATCGCCGCGGCCACCGCCGAGGCGGTGCCGGTGTCCACCGCGACCAGGTTGTCCAGGTCCTGGAACTGGCGCTTGCCGCCGCTGACCACCGTGTACTTGGACAGCAGGCTGCTGCGGCTCTTGCCGTCGGCGCTGTCGATGATCTTGGCCACCGCGCCACTGGTGTTGCGCTTGCTCAGCTGGAAGCTCGCTTCGGCGTCGCTGCCGCGGAAGTCGGCGATCTTGTCCAGGTAGGCGCCGACCATGGTGTCGATGGCGTCGCCGATGTCGCTGTCGGACAGGCCGTTGTCGCGGCCGGCCAGGACCATGCTCGCGGCCAGCCGGCGTAGGTCCCACACGTACTGGCCGAGGTGGCCTTCGTCGAAGTCGGCGACCTTGAACACCGCCTTGCCGCTGCTGTCGCGCGCCGCATCAAAGTTGCCGAGGTGGGTGTCGCCGCCGAGCCAGGTGTAGCCGGTCTGCGGCGAGGTCCACAGCGATTCCGGCAGGGTCGTCATGTCCTGGTAGAAGATGTGGTCGGTGCCGCGGTAGAAGGCGTAGGCGCTGGTGGCCATGGTCGCCATCTTGGTGTCCAGCTCGGCACGCTGCGCGGCGTAGGGATGGTTGTAGTCGTGGATCTGCTGCACCACCCAGGCGTTGCGCTTGCTCGCCGCCGTCGCGCCACTGGCGCATGCGGCAAGGGTCAGGCCGATCAGCAGCAACTGCGGCAGGCGGGTGGACATCGCGGGTCTCCAGGGCGGACGAGGGAAGCGGCAGTCGAGCACGCCCGCATTGCACGCAGATGAACCGCCCATCGCTCCTAGAAGTAGCGCAGCCAGGCCTGGTCGCGGCGCCGCGCCTTGAGCCGCGCGAACGCGGCGGTGGGCCAGTACAGGGCCAGCCCCAGCGCCGCGGCGATCGCCCACAGCGCGGCCACGCTGTCCACGCCGAAGACGGCGCCGTGGTTGGCGCCCCACAGCGCCAGCGCGGCCAGGTAGGCGAGCTTGAGCACGTATAGATGCAGCAGGTAGAAGAACATCGGCGCCGCGCCGATCGCCGCCAGTGGCGCCAGCCTGCGCGCCACGGCGGGGTGTTCGTACAGGCGCAGCAACAGCAGGCCCACGCCCAGGGTCAGCAGCAGGAACTGCAGCGAAGGCGGGTACTTGGTGACGTTGAAGAAGCTCATCGCGGTATGCGCGAGGTCGTCCTGCGCCTGCCAGGGCGCATCGCCGTAGCCGTTGTGCCAGCGCAGCAGGTGGAAGCCGGCCAGCGCGCCCAGCCCCCAGGCCAGCAGGCGCTGCTGGCGTTGCGCCGGGTCGGCGGCAACGCCGTACCAGGGGCCGGCGGCGTAGCCGAGCGCGATCACCCCGATCCACGGCAGCACCGGATACGAGGTGCGCAGGCGCAGATCGCCCAGTTCCAGCCAGCGCCGGTCGTGCAGCACCGCCCAGGCGGCCGCGAGCGGGCCGTCGCCCTGCACCTGCACGGCGTCCAGCAGGTGATGGCCGGCAACCAGCGCCGCGCCCAGCAGGGCCAGCGCCGGCCGCGGCAGCCACAGCAACGCGGCCAGCGCGAGCATGCTCAGGCCGATCGCCCAGATCACCTGCAGGTACAGCGCCTGCGGCGGGAAGGCGCCGCTCCAGGCCAGGTTGACCAGGGTCAGCTCCAGCACGATCAGGAACAGGCCGCGCTTGAGCAGGAAACGGGCGGCCGCCGCGCGCCCGTCGGCCTGCCTGGACGCAGACAGCCACGCCGACAGGCCGGTCAGGAACACGAACACCGGCGCGCACAGGTGGGCCAGGGTGCGCGCGACGAACAACGCCGGCGCGGTGCCTTCCACCTGCATCGGGTCGCCGACCGGATGGTGCAGGTAGAAGGTCTCGCGCACGTGGTCGAGCAGCATCAGCAGCATCACCGTGCCGCGCAGCAGGTCGATCGAGGCCAGGCGTGCGTTGGCCGTGGCAGCGGCGGGCAGGGCGAAGGATGCGGGCGCGGCGGAAACGGAAGCAGCGGGTGGCATGCGTGACGGCGAGTGTCGAATATTGAAACAATATAACACTTGCGCATCGGGCGCCGGCCGCGTGCGCCGTCGCGACCGGGGTGGTCACGCGAAGCGATGGCCCGTCGAGCCGACGGCGCCCGCAGGCAGGGCGAGGGGGCGCACCCCTTGGCGACGCGGGCACCTGTCCGCGGATCGCGTCGTCAGGCCGCCGCGCCTGCACCGGCGCGGCGGCGCAAGGCTCAGTCCTCGCCGATGTCCTCGTTCCACACGTCCGGGTGCGCGGCGATGAAGCCGCCGAGCAGGTCGATGCATTCCTGGCTGTGCAGGTCGATGACCTCCACGCCGCTCTCGCGCAGCCAGTCGATGCCGCCCTGGAAGGTCACCGATTCGCCGACCACCACCGTGCCGATGTTGAACTGCCGCACCAGGCCGCTGCAGTACCAGCACGGCGCCAGGGTGGTGACCATGATGGTGTCCTTGTAGCGGCGCTGGCGGCCGGCCTTGCGGAAGGCGTCGGTCTCGCCGTGCACGGACGGGTCGCCTTCCTGCACGCGGCGGTTGTGGCCGCAGCCGAGCAGGCGGCCGTCGCGGTGGTACAGGGCAGCGCCGATCGGGATGCCGCCCTCGGCCAGGCCCTGGCGGGCTTCGGCGATGGCGGTGTCGAGCAGGGCGCGGTAGTCGGGCGTGGTCAGCATGGCAGGGCCGGGGGAAGGGAGTGGCCGGCAGTCTGGCCCAGGCGGCCGGCGGCTGTCATCCCGGGCGGCGCTTCACCGGCACGCGGCGGCCGGCAGTGCGATAATCCCGGCATGAGCGAATCCCCCTACAAGACCGGTACCACCCATTTCGGCTTCCGCGACGTCGCCGCCAAGGACAAGCAGAAGCTGGTCGGCGAGGTCTTCACCTCGGTCGCCGGCAACTACGACCTGATGAACGACCTGATGAGCATGGGCATCCATCGGGTCTGGAAGCGCTATTTCGTCGCCACCGCGCAGGTCAAGCCGGGCGACCGCGTGCTCGACCTGGCCGGCGGCACCGGCGACATCGCCGCGCTGCTGAAGGACCGGGTCGGCGCCGACGGTGAGATCGTGCTGGGCGACATCAACGCCGGCATGCTCTCGGTGGGCCGCGACCGCCTCACCAACCGCGGCCTGGTCGCGGGCCTGGACTATGTGCAGTGCAACGCCGAGGCGCTGCCGTTCCCGGACCAGAGCTTCGACCTGGTGACCATTGCCTTCGGCCTGCGCAACGTCACCGACAAGGACGCGGCGCTGCGCGAGATGTACCGCGTGCTCAAGGTCGGCGGCCAGGCGCGGGTGCTGGAGTTCTCCGAAGTCACCGCTGACTGGTTCAAGCCGCTGTACGACTTCCATTCGTTCAAGGTGTTGCCGCGCCTGGGCAAGCTGTTCGCCAGGGACGCCGACAGCTATCAGTACCTGGCCGAGAGTATCCGCAAGCATCCGCCGCAGGACGCGCTGAAGGGGATGATGGAAGAGGCCGGCTTCGCCCGCAGCCACTACAAGAATCTCACCGGTGGGATCGTGGCGATCCATTCGGGCTATAAGGTTTAGAGCCGGGATTCGGGAGTCGGGATTCGGGATTCGTAAGAGCGGGCGATCGGTTGCTGACCGATCGCGGGCCTGTGCCGTCCTTGTGGGAGGGACTTCAGTCCCGACGCGCGGTCCGACGATGCCGACGCAAGCATCCGTCGCAGAAAGCCCGGATTGGGGAATCGGGATTGGGGAATCGCAAGAGCAGGCGATCGGTTGCTGACCGATCGCGGTGCTTGTGCCTTCCTTGTGGGAGGGACTTCAGTCCCGACGCGCGGTCCGGCAGTGTGCGCCGCACTGCCGTTGCGAATCCCCACTCCCGAATCCCCAATCCCGGCCTTCCGGTAAACTTCGGGTTTTCCCGAATCGGTGCTGTCCGCCATGCGTTCCCCGTTCCTGTTGTTGTCCCTGGCCGCGATGGTCGCGTCCGGGTGTTCCCGTGAAGCACCTGCGCCCGATGCGGCCGCACCTGCCGCCAAGCCGGCGCCCGCCGCGGCCAAGCCGGCCGACCGCAGTCACGACGAGACCTCCTACGCCGAGCCGTCCAAGGTCGTGATCAAGGATCTGGCGCTGGATCTGAAGCTGGATTTCGACAGCAAGCAGATCGGCGGCACCGCCACCTACACGCTGGACTGGAAGGACAAGAGCGCCAAGCAACTGGTGCTGGATACGCGCGACCTGACCATCGAGAAGGTGCAGGCCGACGACGGCAAGGGCCAGCAGGCGCCGCTGCAGTACGCGCTGGCACCGGCCGACAAGATCTACGGCAGCAAGCTGACCATCGAGGCGCCGACCCAGCCGCAGACGATCAGCATCACCTACCACACCGCACCGACCGCCTCGGGCCTGCAGTGGCTGGAGCCGTCGATGACCGAGGGCAAGAAGCTGCCCTTCATGTTCAGCCAGTCGCAGGCCATCCACGCGCGTTCGTGGGTGCCGCTGCAGGACACGCCGAGCGTGCGGTTCACCTACAGCGCGCACGTGGTCTCGCGTCCGGACGTGATGGTGCTGATGAGCGCCGACAACGATCCCAAGGCGGTGCGCAACGGCGACTACCGCTTCAAGATGCCGCAGCCGATCCCGTCCTACCTGTTGGCGATCGCCGCCGGCGACCTGGTGTTCAAGCCGATCTCGGCGCGCTCGGGCGTGTGGGCCGAGCCGGCGATGGTCGACAAGGCAGCCAAGGAGTTCGAGGACACCGAGAAGATGATCGTGGCCGCCGAGACGCTGTACGGCCCGTACCGCTGGGGCCGCTACGACATGCTGGTGCTGCCGCCGTCGTTCCCGTTCGGCGGCATGGAGAATCCGCGCCTGACCTTCGCCACCCCGACGGTGATCGTCGGCGACAAGTCGCTGGTGTCGCTGATCGCGCACGAACTGGCGCATAGCTGGTCCGGCAACCTGGTGACCAACGCCAGTTGGAAGGACATCTGGCTCAACGAAGGCTTCACCACCTACGTGCAGGCGCGCATCACCGAGGCGCTGTATGGCCCGGAAGCGGCGGAGATGGAGCGCGAGATCGACCAGACCGATCTGCTGGCCGAACTGAAGGGCATGAGCCCGGCCGACCAGGCGCTGGCGCTGCCGGCGCTGACCGAGCGCGATCCGGACGAGGCGCTGAGCCAGGTCGCCTACGTCAAGGGCGCATGGTTCCTGCAGTTCCTGGAGCAGCGCTTCGGTCGCGACACCTTCGATCCGTTCCTGCGCGGCTGGTTCGACGACCACGCGTTCCAGAGCGCCAACACCGACCAGTTCGTCGAGTATCTGAAGACCCACCTGCTGTCGAAGAAGCCGAACGCGGTGACCGCGCAGGAGCTGCATGCGTGGCTGGACGAGCCGGGCATTCCGGCGTTCGCGCAGAAGGCGCGTTCGCGCAACTTCGCCATGGTCGACACCGCGCGCATCGCCTGGAGCGGCAGCGGCACGCTGCCGGGCAAGCAGGTGACCGATGCGTGGAGCACCCAGGAATGGACGCGCTTCCTCAGCGGCCTGGGCGACAAGCTCACCCCGGCGCAGCTCAAGCAGCTCGACGACGCCTATCACTTCACCGGCACCGCCAACGGCGAGATCGCCATGCGCTGGTATCCGCTGGCGATCCGCAGCGGCTACCTGGACGCGCGCCCGGCCGCCGGCGAGTTCATCGCCCGCGTCGGCCGCCGCAAGCTGATCCTGCCGATCTACGCCGAACTGGTGAAGACGCCGGACGGCCTGGCCTTCGCCGAGGAGGTGTTCGCCAAGGCCAAGCCCGGCTACCACCCGATCACCACGGTGTCGGTGCAGGAGATGCTGGACAAGGCCAAGGCCGGTAGCGCCGCGCACTGACGCACGCCACCGCTGCAGACCGCGCACACGGCGCCGGGAGCGATCCCGGCGCCGTGTGCGTTTGCGAGGCCTGCATGATGCGGCGGGCGCGCCATGCGAAAGCGGCGATCGCTGCAGCAGTTCGCTGCGCGCACGTTGCGCCAGATGCTCATGCGCGGCATCGCTTGCGCGTCCTGCACGACGCGCGTCTGCCCAGAGCGGCGTTAACGAATTCCACACATGCCGCCGTTCGCGCGCAGCGACCCGTTGCCACGCATTCGCGATATCCTCGGCAGTCCCGATGGTCCCCGGTCCATGCGCGCATGACCCCGTTCGCCACCGCCTCCCTGCTCTCCGCTGCAAGCGCCATCGCCACGGCAGGACAGTGCCGATGCCGATGCGAGCGGAATCACCTGCGCGTGCCGAGGCGCTGCTGAGATGAGCGACGCGCATCCACTGTCCGGTTCCCTGCTGGCCGCCCTGCCCGATGCGCGCGGTGGCGAAATCTTCACCGAGCTGCTGCGGCGCTCCGGTTGCCGCGTCGAGCGCATCGTCTCGCATGGGCAGACCACGCCGCAGGACACGCCCTATGTGCAGGCGCACGACGAATGGGTGCTGCTGTTGCGCGGCAGCGCGCGGGTGGCGCTGTGCGAACGCGAGGTCGCGCTGGTGCCGGGCGATCATCTGTTCATCCCGGCCGATACGCCGCATTGGGTGACCTTCACCGATCCCGGGCAGCCGACCGTGTGGCTGGCCATCCATCTCGGCGAAGCCGACGTGGTGGTGTGAGCGCATGATCCGTCTCCGCCTTCCGGTGTCGCCATGCTGGTGCTGACGATGGCCTGGCTGGTGCTGGCCGGCGTGCTACTGGTGGTGGCGCTGCTGATCGGCGTGGTGCTGGTGCTGCGCGATCCTTTCCTGCTGGTCCGCCTGGAGAGCCTGCGCCAGCGCCGCGGCAGCGGGCTGCAGCGGCGTCAGGCCCAGGTCGCCGGACACAGCTGGACCTATCTGGTGCGCGCCGCGGCCGATCCCGCCGCGCCGACCCTGCTGCTGGTGCACGGCTTCACCGGCAGCAAGGAGAACTGGCTGCCGCTGGTGCGCGCGCTGGGCACGCGCTATCACCTGGTGATCCCGGATCTGCCCGGCTGGGCCGAGAGCCAGCGCATCGCCGGGCAGGACTACGGTTTCGTCGCGCAAGCCGAGCGCGTGGCCGCGTTCGCCGCGCAGTGCGCACGCCGTGCGGGCAGCGAATGCGTGCTGCTGGGGCATTCGATGGGCGGCGGCATCGCCGCGCTGGCCGCGGCGCGCCATCCCGCCGTGTTCGACCGGGTCGGCCTGTTCAACGCCGCCGGCGTGCGCTTCGCCGACAACGTCTTCGGCCAGGCGGTGCTGGACGGGCACAATCCGTTCGCGGTGCACGATGCCGCATCGCTGCAGCGCTACATCGACACCGTGTTCCTGCTCGAGCGTGCCAAGCCGCACATCCCGCGCTGGGCGGTGCCGGCGGTGGTGGCCTGGCGCCGCCGCGAGGCCGCGTTCGAGCAGCAGGTACTGGCGCGCATCGGCCGCGGCGAGGAAGCGTTCCTGCCGTTCGAGGAGGCCGCGCACATTCGCCAGCCGGCGCTGCTGCTGAACTGTGTGCAGGACGCGGTGATCGACGCCAGCGCGCTGGCGCTGTACGCGCAACGCCTGCCGCAGGCGATCCAGGTGCTGCTGGACGGCAGCGGCCACATGTCCATCGTCGAAAAGCCCGCCGAGGTCGCGCAGGCCATCGACGCCCTGATCCAACGAGGAACCCCACGATGAAACGCATCCTGCTCGGCGCGCTGTGCGCCGTTGCCCTGGCCGCTTGCGGCGATCACGAGGCCGAGCGCAAGGCGCAGGCCGCGGCCGAAGCGCAGGCCAAGGCGCAGGCGGCCGACGATCTGGCCAAACAGTACGACGCCGCGGTGAAGTCCGGCAACTGGGATCTGGCGCGGATCCATGGTGCGGCGCTGCTGCAGCAGTATCCCGGGTCGGATGCGGCCGAACGCATCCAGCCCGGCTATGCCGAGGTCAAGGCCAAGGGCGAGGCGGCGCGCGAGCTGCGGCGCATGCAGGCGGCCTGGCAGTACTCGCAGGTGCCGGCCGGCAAGGGCGTGCAGCGCTCGGCGATGCTGTACAGCCGCGACAAGGTCGATGTGGACGGCAGCGGGCCCAAGCCGGTGCAACTGGTATTCCGCGACCACCCGGAATGGAAGCGCAGCGCCTACCTGGTGCTGCAGTCCGGCGATTTCCGCTGCGCCGGCGGCTGCAAGGTGGAACTGAAGGCCGACGACGCGCCGCCACACGCGGCGGCGGCCTGGCGGCCCAAGACCGACGAAGCCATCGCCATGTTCATCAGCGACGACAAGGCGCTGTGGAAGCTGGCGCGCAAGACCACGGTGCTGCAGATCACCTTCCCGGTGAAGGCCGGCGGCACCCGCACCGCGGTGTTCGAGACCGGCGGCCTGGACGGCACGCAGATGCCGGGCTGGGATTGAGCGCGATGCACGCCGCCACGCCGCCGCCAGCCGAAGCCCTGCGCCAGGTCCGCCACTGGGTGTTCGACATGGACGGCACGCTGACCCGCGCCGTGCACGATTTCGCGCTGATCCGCCGCGAACTGCAGATCCCGCCGCAGGCCGACATCCTGCAGCACCTGGCGGCGTTGCCGGACGCGCAGCGCGCCAGCAAGCACGCCTGGCTGCTGGAGCACGAGCGCGTGCTGGCCCAGGAGGCCACCGCGGCCAATGGCGCGCCGGCGCTGCTGCGCACCCTGCGTGCGGCCGATTGTCGGCTGGCGGTGCTGACCCGCAACGCGCGCGAGCTGGCGCAACTGACCCTGGAGGAGATCGAGGTCGACGATCTGTTCGAGGAAGTGACCATCCTCGGTCGCGACGAGGCCCCGCCCAAGCCGCATCCCGGTGGCCTGCTGCAATTGGCCGAGCACTGGGGCGTGGCCCCGCAGGCGCTGGCGATGGTCGGCGATCACGCCTACGACCTGCAGTGCGGGCGCCACGCCGGTGCGACGACCGTGCTGTTGCATCCGGACAACCCCTGGCCGGCGCTGGCCGACCTGCATTTCGCCGATTGCGCCGCGCTGCTGGCATGGTGGCAGGACGGCGCCGGGCCGCAGCCGCACTGACCGCGCGCCGCGGCGGCTGACGGCTGCCGCCGCCTCACTTCCCCTGCCGTGCCTCCACGCACGGGCCTGGACGGCGCAGGGTGTGCCACCGAGGCGCGTGCTCACACTGCGCCATGGGCGATGCATCGGCGTGGCACAAAGTGTCACGTTCTCGAGACGCCCGCGGACGCCTGGATGGACGCCTTCAGGTCGGTGCATGGCGTCGTGATCCGCACGTCAAGGGATGTTGCATCGCAGCGCTGCGATGGCATGGACGTTGCTCGCATACACCCACGCTTCAGGTTCCGTGGCACACGCCGACCCAGGTGCAGCTGTCGCGGCTCTTCAACGAGGGGAGTAGAACGATGCACAGTCATTCACGTCGTACCCAGGCTTGTACATTGCTCGCGCTGGCCACTGCGTTGGCGCTGGCGGGTTGCAAGAAGCAGGAAGAGGCCCCGGCCCCAGCCGCACCGGCGGCCGCCGCACAGCAACCGCCGGCCACTGCGCCGGCCGCGGTTGCCGACACCGACAGCGAGTTCGCCACCAATGCCGCCAACCCCGACAACTGGGGTGGCATCGGTCGCGACTTCGGCCTGAACCGGCACAGTCCGCTGGCCGAGATCAATCGCGACAACGTCAAGAACCTGAAGATGTCGTGGGAGATGAAGACCGACGCCACCCGCGGCCACGAAGGCCAGCCGCTGGTGATCGGCAGCACCATGTACATGGTCAGCGCCTATCCGAACAACGTGTTCGCGATCGACCTGTCGCAGGAAGACAACGGCAAGGTGCTGTGGAAGTACACCCCGCAGCAGGACGAGCGCGCGGTGGCGGTGGCCTGCTGCGACACGGTCAACCGCGGCGCCTCCTATGCCGACGGCAAGGTGGTGTTCGGCAGCCTCAGCGGCGACGTGATCGCGCTCGATGCCAAGACCGGCAAGGAAGTGTGGAAGCAGAAGCTCGCCTATCCGGAGAAGGGCGAGACCATCACCATGGCCCCGATCATCGCCGACGGCAAGGTGGTGGCCGGCATCAGCGGCAACGAGTTCGGCGTGCGCGGGCGTGTCGCCGCCTACGCGCTGGCCGACGGCAAGCAGGCCTGGTCCTGCGAGGCCACCGGCACCGACAAGGACATCTGCCTCGGCCCGGACTTCAACAAGGCCAATCCGCAGCATGGCCAGCTCGGCGACCTCGGCCAGAAGACCTATCCCGACGAAGGCTGGAAGCGCGGCGGCGGCGCGGCGTGGGGCTGGTACAGCTACGACCCGAAACTCAAGCTGGTCTACTACGGCACCGGCAATCCCGGCCTGTGGAGTCCGTCGTACCGCTGCGGCAAGACCACGCAGAAGGAGTGCGACACCGGCGAGTACGACAACAAGTGGTCGATGACCCTGTTCGCGCGCAAGATCGACACCGGCGAGGCGGTATGGGGCTACCAGAAGACCCCGTTCGACCAGTGGGACTACGACGGCATCAACGAGCCGATCCTGGTCGACCTGACCATCGACGGCAAGCAGGTGCCCTCGGTGGTGCAGTTCGACCGCAACGGCTTTGCCTACGTGCTCGACCGCCGCGACGGCACCCTGCTGCGCGCCAACAAGTTCGTGCCGGCCAACTGGGCCGAGCGCATCGACATGAAGACCGGGCGCCCGGTCAAGGTCGCGGCGCATTCGCCGCTGGAGCGCGGCCGCAAGGTCGAGGCGTTCCCGTCGGCGATGGGCGGCAAGGACCAGCAGCCGTGCTCGGTGGATCCGGCCAACTCGGCGGTGTTCTTCTGCGGCACCAACAACTGGCACATGGAGCTGGACCCGCAGGAGCGCGGCAACACCATGATGGGCCTGCCGTACGTGTTCGCCAACGTGCTGATGAAGCCGAACGAGCCCGGCGCGCTGGGCATCGTCAAGGCGTTCGACGTGGTCGAAGGCAAGTCCAAGTGGGAGATCAAGGAGAAGTTCCCGGTGTGGAGCGGCACCCTGGTCACCGATGGCGGGCTGGTGTTCTACGGCACGCTGGACGGCTGGTTCCGCGCGGTGGACAAGGACACCGGCAAGAAGCTGTGGGAGACCAAGCTGCCCTCGGGCATCATCGGCAACCCGATCGCCTACAAGGCCAACGGCCACCAGTACGTGGCGGTGTTCTCGGGCATCGGCGGCTGGATCGGCCTGCCGGTCGCCGCCGGCCTGGACCCGGGCGATCCGTACGGCGCATTGGGTGCCGCGGGCCTGGCCTTCAGCAATGGCTTCGACAAGATTCCGTTGGGCGGCATGGTGCATACCTTCCGCATCGACGGCGCCGGCAAGACCGTCACGCCTACCACGACCGCCACCGCGGCCGCGGGCGGCGGCAGCGCGGCGGTCGCCGCCAAGACGGCGCGATGAGCCGGCGGCGCCGCGTCCAGGGTGCGAGCGGGGGCCGTATGGCGCCCGTCTCGCGGCGCCTGCCTGCGGGCGCGCGCGCCGTGTTGCTGTTGTGCAGCCTCGGACTCGTCGCCGCAGGCTGCACGCGCGAGCCGTCGTCCGCGACGGCTCGCGCTTCTGCTGCCCCGCCCGCCGCTGCGGCGCCGGCCTCCGCCGCGCCAGCCACGACGCTGCCGGCCGATGCGCCGGTGCTGCGGGTCTGCGCCGATCCAGGCAACATGCCGTTGTCCGATCGTGCAGGCGAGGGCTTCCAGAACAAGATCGCCCAGGTGGTGGCCGCGGAGATGGGCCGGCGTCTGGAGTACGAGTGGCGCAGCTACTACCAGCGCGGCCTGGCGCGCAGCACGATCAACGCCGGGCGCTGCGACGTGCTGATGGACATGAACAGCGATTTCGAAATGGGCCTGCCCACGCGCCCGCTGTATCGCTCCACCTATGTGCTGGTCACGCGCAAGGGCCTGGATGTGCGCCCGGCGTCGCTGGACGATCCGGCGCTGAAAAAACTCAAGGTCGGCGTGTTCCAGAGTTCGCCGGCGCGGCAGGCGCTGTTCGACCATGGCGTGCAGGGCGAGGTGCAATACCTGTTCTACGACTCGGCCAGCGCACCGCAGGAGCATCCCGGCAAGCTCGCCGAGCAGGTCGCCGCCGGCAAGCTCGATGCCGCCGAATCCTGGGGGCCGGTGGCCGGCTACTACGCCGCGCGCGGCGGCCTCGGCGTGGTGCCGCTGAACGTCATCGACAACGAGGTGCTGGAGTATTCGATGGCGTGGGCGGTGTCGCGCAAGAACGCGGACCTGCGCGATGCGCTGAACGCGGCGATGCAGCGCAGCGCCGGCAAGATCGACGCGATCCTGCGCGACTACCACGTGCCGCTGGTGGCCTGTGCCGATTGCATCGTCGCCGGCGACCTGCGCTCGCACGGTCCCTATGCGGTGCCCGACGACCAGGACGACACGCCGAGCGCGCAGGCCTCCTCGGACATGCTGGCGCAATTGCAGCTGCGCATCGCCGGCGGTGCCGATCCCAATGAGGAACTGGCGCACGCGCTGGACGCCGGCGATGGCGTGCGCGTGGCCTGGCTGCTGCGCCATGGCGCCAGCGCCGACACGCCCAACCAGCTCGGCGAGCCGCCGCTGCAGCAGGCGATCCGCAATCAGGCGCCGCTGCTGGTCGGCGAACTGCTGGCCGCCGGCGCCAAGGTCGAAAACCGCGACAGCAATGGCTGGACGCCATTGATGAAGGCGGCCTGGTCCAACGATGGCAAGAGTGTCGCGCAGTTGCTGGCGCATCGTGCCAAGGTCGAGGCGGTGTCCGCCGACGGCTGGACGCCGCTGGACCTGGCCATCTCCTACGCCGATGCCGACGTGGTGCAGGCGCTGCTCGACGCCGGCGCCAGCGTGCGCCACGCCAATCCGGCCGGCTTCACCCCGGTGATGTTCGCGGTGGCGCGCAACGAGCCGAAGATCCTCGACCTGCTGCTCAAGCGCGGCGCCGAGCCCGACCGCGCGAACCGCGCCGGCGTCACTCCCTTGATGCTGGCTGCCGCCGCCGGTCGCGAGGACAGCGCCCGGCGTCTGCTCGCCGCCGGCGCCAGCGCCGATGCGCGCGACGCCGACGGCAAGACGCCCGCGGCGCTGGCCCAGCAACGCGGCAATGCCGAACTCGCCCACCTGTTGACGGAGGCCCAGCACCGACGCACGCAATGACCGCTTCCTGTCGTCCCGCACATGCCGCCCGCGCGGCCTGCTCTTCCCATCGTGCACTCCGCAAAGGTGTTGTCCCCATGCGTCCTGCTTCCGTCCGCCGTCGCGCCGTCTCCGTGCTGCTGCCCATGTCCCTGTTCACCGCGTTCCTGTTGCTGGCCGCCTGCGGCAAGCAGGAGACGCCGCCTGCGCCCGCGGCCGCGCCGGCCCCGGCCGCGCCTGCCGCAGCGCCTGCGCCTGCGCCTGCACCGGCCGCGCCTGCCGCGCCCGCTGCCGCGGCGCCTGCACCTGCACCTGCACCCGCTGCGGCGGTCACGCCGATTCCGAAGGGGCCGCCGGTCAAGGTCACCCCGGAACTGATCGCCGAAGGCAAGGCAATCTTCAACTCCGCCGGCTGCACCGCCTGCCACGGCGGCACCGGTGGCGGCGGAATGTGCCCGCCGCTGACCAACGACATCTGGGTCTACGGCAGCGACGACGACACCTTGCGCGCGCTGATCACCGAAGGCACTGCCGGCATGGCCGCGCACGGCAAGACCCGCATCGGCCACGAGAAGGTGGTCGGGCAGATGCCGCCGTTCGGTCCGGTGCTCAAGCCGGGCGATACCGAGAAGCTGCTGGCCTTCATCCATTCCATCAACAAGACCGCGGGCGCCACGCAATGAGCAACGCGTTGCGACTGGCCGCGGTTGTCGCGCTGTCGCTGTGCGCCGCGGCCTGCCAGCGTGCCCCTGCGCCAGCCGCAGGGGCCGACGCCGCGAAGGCTGCGCCGGCATCGGCGGCCGCTACCGCGGCGCTGGCCTACGTCCCGAACCAGCGCAGCGGCACCATCTCGGTGATCGATACCGGCAGCGACCGCGTGGTGCGGACACTGTCGGCGCAGGGCCAGCTCGGCAAGCGCCTGCAGCAGGTGGTGCCGGGTCCGCCCGGACATCTTTACGTCATCGACGCGCAGGGCCATCGCCTGCTGGACCTGGACACCGTGCAGGACCGCGTGCTGCGCAGCGTCGACATCGGCGAGAACGCCGAAGGCGTGGCCGCTTCGCCGGATGGCCGCCAGCTGGCGGTGTGCGTGGAAGGGCAGAACCAGGTGATGCTGATCGACCCGGCCGGCTTCACCATCGGCGCGCACATCGCCACCCGCGGGCAGGCGCCGGAGCACTGCGTCTACACCCCGGACGGCGCGCTGCTGCTGACCAGCAACGAAGGCTCCAACGACCTGGACGTGATCGACCTGAAGGCCGGCACGTCCACCGGCGTGATCGCCACCAGCGGGCATCCGCGCGGCATGGCGTTCGCGCCGGACGGCAAGACGGCGTACGTGGCGCAGGAAGCGGCCAACGTGGTCGACGTGATCGACCTGGCGGCGCGCAAGCGCGTGGCCAGCATCCCGGCCGGGCAGCGCACCGCCGGCATCGCCATCGCCCGCGACGGCAGCCGCGTGTATGCCTCCAACGGTGCAGGCACGGTCAGCGTGATCGACCCGGCCGCGCGCCGGGTGCTGGCGGAGATCCCGGTCGGGCAACGGCCTTGGAATCCGGCGCTGAGTCCCGACGGCAAGAAGCTGTACGTGGCCAATGGCCGGTCCAACAGCGTCAGTGTCATCGACACGGCGGCGATGAAGGAGATCAAGCAGATCGCGGTGGGCGAGATGCCATGGGGTGTGGTCGTGGCGCAGTGAGGTGAGGCGAGCGGCGCTTTCGGGCGCCGCGACGGGAGGCGGGGAGAGCCGGAATGAAGACGCGAGCCGCGGTCGCCTGGGCGGCGAACCAGCCGCTGGCCATCGAGGAAGTGGATCTGCAGCCGCCCAAGGCCGGCGAGGTGCTGGTGCGCATGGTCGCCAGCGGCATCTGCCATGGCGACGACATCGCCTTGTCCGGCATCGACGCCGAGGCGGCCTTTCCGGTGATCCTGGGCCAGGAAGGCGCCGGCGTGGTCGAGGAGGTCGGTGTCGGCGTCACCAGCGTGCGCCCGGGCGATCACGTGATCCCGCTGTACATGCCCGAATGCGGCGTGTGCAAGTACTGCCGTTCCAACCGCACCAACCTGTGCCAGGCGATCCGCAGCAGCCAGGACCGCGGGCTGATGCCCGACGGCAGCAGCCGCTTCTCGCTGCACGGGCGCCCGCTGCTGCACTACATGGGCACCAGCACCTTCGCCGAGTACACCGTGCTGCCGGAGATCGCGGTGGCCAGGATCCATCCGGCCGCGCCGCTGGACAAGGCCTGCCTGCTCGGCTGCACCGTCACCACCGGCATCGGCGCGGTGCTCAATACCGCGCGGGTGCTTCCGGGCGAGAGCGTGGCCGTGTTCGGGTTGGGCGGCATCGGCCTGTCGGTGGTGCAGGGCGCGGTGATGGCGCGCGCCGAACGCATCATCGTGGTCGACATCAACCGCGACAAGTTCCCGCTGGCGCGCGCGCTGGGCGCCACCGATTGCCTGGATCCGAAGGATTTCGGCGCGCCGGTGCAGCAGGTCATCGTCGATCTCACCGACGGCGGCGCCGACCACAGCTTCGCCTGCGTCGGTGACGTGCGCGCGATGCGCGCGGCGCTGGAGTGCTGCCACAAGGGCTGGGGCGAAAGCATCATCCTCGGCGTGGCGCCGAGCGCGCAGGAGATCAGCACGCGGCCGCTGCAACTGGTCACCGGCCGCGCCTGGCGCGGCAGCGCCTTCGGCGGGGTCAAGGGCCGCAGCGAACTGCCGGCCTATGCCGAGCGCTACCTTGCCGGGGAGATCCGCATCGACGAACTGATCAGCGAAACCCTGCCGCTGGACCACATCAACCGCGGTTTCGAGGCGATGCGCGCCGGCCGCGGCATCAAATCGATCGTTCTCTACTGAGCCTCAAGGAACCGGCATGCCCTATACCCCAGAACCCAGCACCCCGTCGGCGAGCCTGCTCGCGCTGGCCGTCGCCACCGCCATCGGCCTGCTCGCCGCACCGGCGCGCGCGCAGACCACGGTCAACGCCGACGATGCGCAGATCACCGCGCTGGATCGGGTCGAGGTCACCGCCACGCCCATTCCCGGCACGCTGATCGATGCCGACCTGCTGCCGTACACGGTGCAGACCGCCAATGCCGACGACATCGCGCGCAGCCAGGCCGGCAACCTCACCGATTTCCTGCTGCGCGAGATGAACGGCGTGGACACCAACGAGGTGCAGGGCAGTCCGTTCCAGACCGATCTGACCTTCCGCGGCTTCCGCGCCTCGGCGCTGCCCGGCGCCTCGCAGGGCGTGTCGGTGTACCTGGACGGCGTGCGCATGAACGAGCCGTTCGCCGACATCGTCAGCTGGGACATGATGCCGGAGGCGGCGATCCGCAGCGTCGCGCTGATGCCGGGCTCCAACCCGCTGTTCGGTCCCAATACGCTCGGTGGCGCGCTGGCCTTCACCACCCAGTCCGGCCTCACCGCGCCGGGCCTGCGCGCCGACCTGTCGGTAGGCAGCGGCGCGCGCAAGCGCCTGGATGCGTCCTACGGCTACGCCGGACGCGACGGCCTGCATGCCTTCGTCGCGGTCACCGGCTTCGACGAGAACGGCTGGCGCGACGCCTCCGCCGGCCGCCTGGGCACCGTGTTCGGCAAGTTCGGCCGGCAGGGCGACAGCACCGACTGGGACGTGTCGCTGCTGCACGGGCGCAGCCGCCTGGTCGGCAATGGCCTGCTGCCGAGCTATCGCTACACCGACGAGGGCACCGAGCCGGGGCTGTACGAGGCCGACCGCGCCGCGGTCTACACCTCGCCGGACCTGACCCGCAACCGCAATACCCTGCTCACCGGGCAGTTCGATCACCGCTTCGACGAACGCACCGCGCTGCATCTGCTGGCCTACTACCGACAGGGGCGCCGCGACACCGTCAACGGCGACATCAACGACGACTACGAGGAATTCGTCGACGACTGCGCCGACGGCTACGCCACCGACGGTACCCCGCTGGATGCCGGCTGCACGGTCTCGCGCGTCGATGCCGACGCTCTGCACAGCGGCGTGCTCAACACCACGCAGATGCGCCAGCACGCCGAGGGCGTGGCGCTGAACCTCAGCCGCCAGGCCGGCGCGCACGCGCTGAGCATCGGTGCCACCTACGACCGCAACCGCGTGCGCTACCGCCAGTACGAACAGGAGGCGTTCGTGCAGGACGATCGCTCGGTGGTCGCCGATCCGGACGAGGACCGGGAGTTCTTCTCCGGCGTCGACGGCCGCAGCAGCACCCTGGGCCTGTTCGCCGCCGATACCTGGGAAGTGAGCGAGGGCACGCATGTCAGCGCTGCGCTGCGCTGGAACCGCGTCGCTGTCGCCAACACTCTGTCCACCGCCGACGACGGCGTTCTACCGCGCGAGCGCTTCGTGTTCGCCAAGGCCAATCCGTCGCTGGGCATCACCCAGCGCCTGGGCGGCGGCTTCACCGCGTTCGCCTCGGCCTCGCAGAACAGCCGCGCGCCGACCGCGATCGAACTCGGCTGCGCCGACCCGGAGCAACCGTGCCGGCTGCCGACCGGGCTGCAGGCCGATCCGCGCCTGGAGCAGATCGTCTCGCGCACCTACGAGCTCGGCCTTCGCTGGAACCCGTCGCCGGCGCAGACGCTGAACGCGTCGCTGTATCGCGCCGACAATCGCGACGACATCCTGTTCCTGCGTGCGCCCAATTCCCAGCAGGGCTACTTCGACAACGTCGACCGCACCCGCTACCAGGGCGCCGATCTCAGCTACCGCGGCAGCCACGGCGCGCTGCGCTGGTTCGCCGGCTACAGCTATCTGGACGCCACCTACCGCAGCGCCGGCGAATTGCTCTCGGGCGAGCGCACCGTGACGCTGCGCCCGGGCACGCGCATCGCCGGCCTGCCGCGCAACACGCTGAAGCTGGGCGTGGAATGGCAGGCGCTGGCGCAGCTGGCGCTGGGCGCGGACCTGCGCGCGGTGTCGCGGCGCGTGGCCAGCGGCAACGAGGACGGTCTGGTCGAGGATCCGGAAGAGGGCGAGGCGCCAGCGCGGCACGACCTGTCCACCGGGGGCTATGCCTTGCTCGACCTGCACGGCACCTGGGAACTCGCCGAGGGCTTGTCGTTGTACCTGCGGGTCAACAACGTGTTCGACCGTCGCTACGAGACGTATGCGGCCATCGCCGAGGACCTGTTTCCGGGCGGAGCGCTGGCGCGGCCGCAGGACGCCGCGGTCGAGGACGGCCCGTCGCGCTTTGTCGCGCCCGGCGCCCCGCGGCAGTACCAGGTCGGTCTGCGCTGGCGGTTCTAGTGGGCGTCGCGCGGTATTGATCGGCTTCGCGCGATCCGCCTGGTCCATGCGGCCGGAAGCCGATCGGCTCCGGCGACTGTCGCGGCTGAAGCCGCTCCTACGGAGGTAGCGCGCCGCCACCGGCGCAGCGATTCCTGTAGGAGCGGCTTCAGCCGCGACGTCGAAGCCAAGCATCCTCCAGGCGCATCAGCGGTTGGGACGCGAGCTCGCTGCAGCACGAACACCATCCCTGCCTAGCAAAACACGACGGGTGAAACTTCAGTGGCCGCGCGCAACAAGCGTTGCAACGAGCGATGTCGCCTCACCTCACACCGTCGCCAACCCATGCTTGCGCAGCTTGCGATACAGGGTATTGCGGCTGATGCCCAGCGCATCGGCGGTGCGGCTGACGTTCCAGCGGTGGCGCTCGAGCTGCTGCTGCAGCACGCTGCGCTCGGCGCTGTCCAGGGCGACGCGGCCGGGCACGCCGTCGCCGGCATGCGCATCGTCGCCGAGCAGGCACGGCCCGCTGTCGGCGTCGACGATCTCCTGCGGCAGGTTGGGGATGCGGATGACGCCGTCGGCGCACAGCACCGCCGCGGTGCGCAGCACGTTGCGCAGCTGCCGCAGATTGCCGGGCCAGGCATAGCTGAGCAGCTTGTGCAGGGCGTCCTCGCTGATGCGCACCGGCTGCTCGCCGCTCTCCTCGCGCAGCAGGGTGCGGATCAGCTCGGCCTTGTCGCTGCGCTCGCGCAGCGGCGGCAGGTGCAGCACCACACCGTTGAGGCGGTAGTACAGGTCCTCGCGGAAGCCACCGCTGCCGACCATCTGCGCCAGATCGCGGTGGCTGGCGCTGATCACGTGCAGTTCCAGCGGCACTGCGCGGTCGCTGCCCAGCGGCGTCACGCTCTGTTCCTCCAGCACGCGCAGCAGGCGCGTCTGCAGCGGCAGCGGCATGTCGCCGATCTCGTCCAGGAACAGGGTGCCGCCGCTGGCCTGCAGCAGCTTGCCGTGACGCCCCTCGCGCGCGGCATCGGTGAAGGCGCCGCGCGCGTAGCCGAACAGCTCGCTCTCGATCAGCGCTTCGGGAATCGCCGCGCAGTTCACCGCCACGAACGGCCGGTCGGCCCAGGGCGAGCTGCGGTGCACCGCCTTGGCGAACTCCTCCTTGCCGGTGCCGGTGGCGCCGCACAGCAGGATCGACACGCGGTGCTTGGCCAGCTTCAGCGCGTTGTCCAGGTTGTGCAGCATGCGCGGATCGGAGCCGACATGGTCGTTTGCGCGCGTGGCCTGGCCATCCGCGCCGCCGGCGCGGGCACGGCTGGCGGGGGTACGTGCGCGTGGCGGCTGCGCCAGGGCGAAGAAGCGGCGGCCGTGGCAGGCGCAGCGGATCGACCACAGCGTGCTGGCGTCGTTGCGCGCGCGCTGCTCCAGTGTGTCGAAATCCAGCTGCATCACCTTGGCGATGTCGCGCCCGACCAGCGGGGAACGGTCGGGCTTGCCGAGCTGTTCCAGCGTCGCCTCGTTGACCGCGAGCACGCGGCCATCGCTGCCCACGGCGATCAGCGCTTCGTGCAGCAGCCCGGCGAACTCCGGGCGGCTGTGGAAGCGCAGGATCCAGGCATGCCGGTACTGTTCCAGGAAGTATGCGCGGGCGATCTGCGCCGCCGACATGCGCACCAGCGCGCCGGTATGGCATTGCACCAGTTTGGTATCGCGCGCGTCGGGCGTGGAGGCGTCCAGCACCGCCAGCAGATTGCCTTGCGGATCCAGGATCGGTGCGCCGCTGCAGGACAACGGCAGGTGCCGCTCCAGGTAGTGTTCGCCGCGGTGCACGCTGAGCGCGCTGCCCTCCACCGCGCAGGTGCCGATGCCGTTGGTGCCCTGGTAGCGCTCGGCCCAGCTGGCGCCGCAGAACAGCCCGGTCTCGCGGAATGCACGCAGCAGCGCTGGATCCTGCACGCTGTGCAGCACCGTGGCCTCGGTGTCGGCGAACACCACGGCGTAGCTGCCGCCGGCGATCTGTTCGTAGAGATTTTCCATCTCCACCTTGGCGATGCGCAGCAACGCCTCCAGCCGCTGCTGGCGCTCGCGCAGCTCGCCGTCGTCGTGGATCATCGGCGAGGGATGGGTGTCCGGGTCCAGGCCGTACTCGTCGAGGCAGCGCCGCCACGAGCGCGCCAGGACCGGCGGCAGGGACTCGATCTGGCGGAAATGGCGCATGCGCGCCAGCGGCGCACAGTCGGCCTCGGCGGCGGATGCTGCGACGACCTTGGCTTGCGCGAGGCTGGCGACAGTCGACTCGGACATGGGCGCGCTCTCGTCCCCCCAGGGGGCCCCTGGGGCAAGTGACGCACAAACCGGACCCGCGCTCAACCCGCAGTGCAGCAAAGGCGGGAGTGGGGAATCGGGAATGGGGAATGGCTAGAGCGGCTTGGCTGGGGCGGCTTCTTTCCGCTTAGGCCAAACGAAAAAACCGCGCGATCGCGCGGTTCTTCGTGGACTCAAGGCGCCAGGGGCCAGCTTTTACGATCCCCCATTTCCGATTCCCCACTCCCAGCCTTACAACGCATAGCCGAACTGCTGCTTGAACTGGTCGTTGAATTCGTCGAAGTCGAAGCGCTGGTTCTGGGTGCCTGGGTGCTCGACCTTCAGGGCGCCCATCAGGTTGCCCATGCGGCCGATGGTCAGCCAGTCGCAGCCGCGCTGGATGCCGAAGATCAGGCCGGCGCGGAAGGCGTCGCCGCAGCCGGTGGGGTCGACCACGCGGCGCTCGTGCGCCGGCGGGATGTCGTAGGTCTTCTCGGGGGTGTGCACCAGCGCGCCCTTCGGGCCCTGGGTGGTGATGTAGGCCTGCACGCGCGAGACGATGTCCTTCTCGTCCCAGCCGGTGCGCTCCTGCAGCAGGTTGGACTCGTAGTCGTTGACCACCACGTAGTCGGCCTGCTCGATGAACTGGCGCAGTTCGGGGCCGTTGAACAGCGGCATGGCCTGGCCGGGGTCGAAGATGAACGGCACGCCGCCGGCGCTGAACTCCTCGGCGTTCTGGATCATGCCCTCGCGCCCGTCCGGGCCGACCAGGCCCAGGGTCACGCCCGGCACGTCCTTCACGTGGTTCTCGTAGCTGCGCATCATCGCCCCGGGGTGGAAGGCGGTGATCTGGTTGTTGTCGTGGTCGGTGGTGATGAACGCCTGCGGGGTGAACAGCTCCTCGATCACCTTGACCCGCGACAGGTCGATGCCCAGCGCCTGGAAATGCTCGCGATATGGGCCGAAGTCCTGGCCCACGGTGCCCATCGGGATCGGGTGGCCGCCCAGCAGGTGCAGGTTGTAGGCGATGTTGCCGGCGCAGCCGCCGAACTCGCGGCGCATCCGCGGCACCAGGAACGACACGTTCAGGATATGCACCTTGTCCGGCAGGATGTGGTTCTTGAACTGGTCCGGGAACACCATGATGGTGTCGTAAGCGAGAGAACCACAGATCAGTGCAGACATCGGGCAGGCCTTGGCGGAGGAATGAGCCCGCATTCAGGCGGGCGAGGGGCGGGGTCGCCGCGGCGCAAAGGGTAACGGCTGCGGCCCGGCAGGGCCAGAACCACGATCCATCGCGGTCCCGCCGATACCACGCAACGCGTGGTTTTAGCGAGAATTTTCCTTGCCCGCACCCAGGCGGATTGCTAGGCTAGCGGACTTCGTTTTCTGCCCATTTTTTCGCCATTCTGGCGACGGCGCGCGCCCCAGGACCCAATCCCCCGATGTTCAAGAAACTCCGCGGCATGTTCTCCAACGACCTGTCCATCGATCTGGGCACGGCCAACACCCTCATCTACGTGCGTGGCCAGGGCATCGTGCTGAACGAACCGTCGGTGGTCGCGGTGCGCCAGGACCGGGCGATCGGCGGCACCCGCTCGGTGGCCGCGGTCGGCGCCGAGGCCAAGCAGATGCTCGGCCGCACGCCGGGCCACATCACCACCATCCGCCCGATGAAGGACGGCGTCATCGCCGACTTCACCTACACCGAGGCGATGCTGAAGCACTTCATCAAGAAGGTGCACAAGTCGCGCTTCCTGCGTCCCAGCCCGCGCGTGCTGGTGTGCGTGCCGGCCGGCTCCACCCAGGTCGAGCGCCGCGCGATCAAGGAATCGGCCGAGGAGGCCGGTGCCCGCGACGTGTACCTGATCGAGGAACCGATGGCCGCGGCGATCGGCGCCGGCATGCCGGTCACCGAGGCGCGCGGCTCGATGGTCATCGACATCGGCGGCGGCACCACCGAGGTCGCGGTCATTTCGCTGAACGGCATCGTCTATTCGCAGTCGGTGCGCATCGGCGGCGACCGCTTCGACGAGTCGATCACCAACTACGTGCGCCGCAACCACGGCATGCTGATCGGCGAGGCCACGGCCGAGCGGATCAAGCTGGAAATCGGCTGCGCCTACCCGCAGGCGGTGGTGCAGGAGATGGAGATCTCCGGCCGCAACCTCGCCGAGGGCGTGCCGAAGATGATCAAGATCAACTCCAACGAAGTGCTGGAAGCGCTGCACGAGCCGCTGTCGGGCATCGTCTCGGCGGTCAAGCTCGCCCTGGAGCAGACCCCGCCGGAACTGTGCGCCGACGTCGCCGAGCGCGGCATCGTGCTGACCGGCGGCGGCGCGCTGCTGCGCGACCTGGACCGGCTGATCTCCGAGGAAACCGGCCTGCACGTGCAGGTCGCCGACGATCCGCTGACCTGCGTGGCCCGCGGCGGCGGCCGTGCGCTGGAACTGGTGGACATGCACGGCAACGAGTTCTTCGCGCCGGAGTGATGGTGAGGCTGGGAATCGGGAATGGGGAATGGGGAATCGAATGCCCCATCCGCACCGATGCCCCAGTGCCCGCGTTCACCGCCGTATCCGCGCCCCGGCCCGATCGAGCCGGGAGCGCGCCGTTGTTGTTCGATTCCCCATTCCCGATTCCCCATTCCCGGCTTTAGCCCGTGCCTCCTTACGCCGGTCCTCCCGTCACCGCCCGCCCCGGCGAATCCGCCAGCACGCCGCGCCTGTTGGCCTACTTGGCGCTGGCGCTGGTGCTGATCGTGCTCGACGCGCAGGCCGACTGGCTGGCCCGCCTGCGCAGCCAGGCCACGGTGCTGGTGCAGCCGATCTGGGCGCTGGCCGGCCTGCCCGGGCGGCTGGGCACCCAGGTGCAGGAGAACGCGGCCAGCCACGCGCAACTGGTCAAGGAAAACCGCGCGCTGCGCAACGAGCTGCTGATCGCCAAGGCGCGCCTGACCCGGCTGCAAACCGCGGCGCTGGACAACGCGCAGCTGCGCGAACTGCTGGGCGTGGCCGAGCGCCGCGGCCTGGACGTACAACTGGCGCCGATCCTGGACATCGACCTGGACCCGACCCGACAGCGGCTGGTGCTCGACGCCGGCAGCCGCGACGGCGTGCACGTCGGCCAGGCGGTGATCGACGCCGGCGGCCTGATGGGCCAGGTGATCGCGGTGACCCCGCTGCACTCCACCGTGCTGCTGCTGACCGACCCCGACCACGCGGTGCCGGTGACGGTGGCGCGCAACGGCGTGCGCCTGATCGTCTATGGCCGCGGCGGCAGCCTGGAACTGCGCGACATCCCCCTCAGCGCCGGCGTCGAAGTGGGCGACGAGATCGTCACCTCCGGCCTGGGCGGCCGCTTCCCGGCCGGCTTCCCGGTCGGCACCATCTCCGCCCTGCGCCCGGACGACACCCACGCCTTCCTGGTCGGCGAACTGAAGCCAGCGGCGAAGCTGGACCGGGGGCGGGATGTGTTGTTGCTGAAGAGCCGGGAATGGGGAATCGGGAATCGGGAATTGGCGAAGCCGGCGTCCGCGGCAGCGGAAGGCGCCTCGTCCGTGGCTGGAGCAGCGCAAAGCGGTGGCGGCAAGCCAGCGCAGGGCGTGACGCAAGCCCCCGCAACCGGAGCCGCCGCCCCGACATCGCCAAACGCGCACCCGTCCGGTAACGCGACCACGCCGCCGCCGACCAAGCCGGCACGCACGACATCCGATTCCCGATTCCCGAATCCCGATTCCCGCCCGGCTCCAAAGGAGACGGGCCAATGAGCCGCCTGCGCAGCAAAGGCTGGGTGCTTCCGGTCAGCGTGATCGTGGCGCTGTTGCTGGGGTTGATGCCGTTGCCGCTGGTGGTGCAGCCGTTGCGGCCGTACTGGCTGGCGCTGGTGGTGGCGTATTGGGTGATCGAGACCCCGGACAAGGTCGGGCTGGGCTTCGCCTTCGCGGTCGGGGTGCTGGCCGATCTTCTGTACGGCGGGGTGCTGGGCGAGCAGGCGCTGCGCCTGGTGATCCTGAGCTTCATCCTGCAGCGCTTCCGCGCGCGCATCCGCTTCTTCCCGATGTCGCAGCAGGCGCTGGCGATCGGCGGCCTGCTGGTCAACGACCGCATCGTCGCTGCGGCGGTGCACCTGGCGGTCGGCGAGCCGACGCTGCCGTGGAACTACTGGTGGGCGCCGCTGCTGGGCATGGCGCTGTGGCCGCCGCTGTTCGTGCTGCTGGACGCGCTGCGGCTGGGCCGGCGGAGCAAGTAGCATGGCCCTGCATCCGCGCCGCGCGCAGAAGAACCCGCACGCCGAGGCCGAGCAGTTCCGGCGCCGCGCGGCGCTGGGCTTCCTTGGCGTGCTGGTGGCATTGCTGGGCCTGGGCGGCTGGTACTTCAAGCTGCAGGTGTTGGACCACGACGTCTACGCCACCCGCTCCGACGCCAACCGCATCAAGCCGCGGCCGGTGGTGCCCGGGCGCGGCATGATCTACGACCGCAACGGCCGCCTGCTGGCCGAGAACGTGCCCGCGTTCCGGCTCGACGTGACCCCGGACAAGGTCGCCGACATGGACGCGCTGCTGGCCGAGCTGGGCAAGGTCATCGCGCTGTCGCCGGAAGACATCGAACGTTTCCAGGCCGCGCGCAAGGCCAGCCGCAGCTTCCGCCCGATCACCCTGAAGCTGCGCGTCAGCGAGGAGGAGCGGGCGCGTTTCGCGGTGGACCGCTGGCGCTTCCCGGGCGTGGAGCTGGAACCCTACCTGACCCGGCACTACCCCTACGGCGACCTGTTCGCGCACATCATCGGCTACGTCGGCCGCATCGACGAGAAGGACCTGGAGGCGCTGGGCGAGGGCAACGCCGCGCTGACCCACATCGGCAAGTCCGGGCTGGAGCGCTATTACGAAGAGGAACTGCGCGGCAAGGTCGGCTACGAGCAGGTCGAGACCAACGTGCAGGGCCGCGCGATCCGCACCGTCGGCCGGGTGCCGGCGCAGTCCGGCGCCGACCTGCGCCTGTCCATCGACGCCGACCTGCAGCGCGCCATGGTCGCCGCCTTCGGCGACTACCAGGGCTCGGCCATCGCCATCGATCCGCGTACCGGCGAGATCCTGGCCATGGTCAGCCTGCCGTCCTACGACCCCAACCTGTTCGTCAACGGCATCTCCCACGCCGATTTCCAGGCGCTCAACAGCGACCCGTCGCGGCCGCAGTTCAACCGCCTGGTGCTGGGCGGCGTCGCGCCCGGCTCCACCATCAAGCCGTTCATGGGCCTGGCCGGCCTGGACAGCGGCACCCGCCGCCCGGAGGACAAGATCCTCTCCACCGGCATGTTCTACCTGCCCGGGGTCAGCCGCGGCTGGGGCGACTCGCACCGCGGCGGCCACGGCTGGACCGACCTGCGCAAGTCCATCGCGCAGTCGGTGAACACCTACTACTACAAGCTGGCCATCGACATGGGCATCACCAAGGTCGACCAGTACATGACCCGCTACGGCTTCGGCGTGCCCACCGGCATCGACCTGGTCGGCGAGACCGGCGGCATCGTGCCGTCGCCGGCCTACAAGGCCAAGAGCCGCAAGGAAGCCTGGTACCCGGGCGACACGGTCAACATCGCCATCGGCCAGGGCGACTGGAAGGTGACGCCGCTGCAACTGGTGCGCGGGGTCGCCGGCATCGCCGACGGGCAACTGCGCACGCCGCACCTGGTGATGGCCACGCGCCAGGCCTTCGACCAGCCGTGGGCGCCGGTGCAGCCGGAGCCGAGCAAGCCGATCAGCGACAACCCCAGCAACCTGCAGGCGGTGCGCGAGGGCATGATGGACACCATGCGTCCGGGCGGCAGCGGCTATGCCATCACCGTCGGTGCGCCGTACCAGATGGCCGGCAAGACCGGTACCGCGCAGGTGGTCAGCCGCAAGGGGCTGGCCGCGGTCGATCCGCGCAGCCTGCCGATGCACCTGCGCCACCGCTCGCTGTTCGAGGGCTTCGCGCCCGCCGAGCGGCCGACCATCGCTCTGGCGATCGCGGTGGAAGGCGGCGGCTACGGCGCCAGTACCGCCGCGCCGATCGCGCGCAAGATCTTCGATGCCTGGCTGCTCGGCCGGCTGCCGCCCGGCGTCGAGCCGCTGGACAGCCTGCGCGGCGCCACCGCCTTCGGCAGCCACCTGTACTACGCCGAGGATCCGGGCTCGCGCGCCTCCGCCGATGCGGTCGCCCTGGCCGCCGGCGAACGCCCGGTGCTGATCGGCCAGGCCGAGGTGGATGCGGCGGTGGTGCCGCTGCAGTCCGCGGCGCCGGCGATCCCCGACGAGATTCCGGACGAGCGATGAAGGATTTCCTGCGCTGGCTGGTCGACATCGGCGGCCGCTTCACCCGCACCCTGGACTGGCCGCTGTGCCTGGCGCTGGGCGCGCTGATGGCGATGGGGCTGGCGGTGCTCAAGAGCGCCGGCGGCATGCACCTCGTCATGGCGCAGGGGGCGCGCTTCGCCATCGGTGCGGCGGCGATGTGGAGCCTGTCGCGGGTGTCGGCGCTGCGCCTGCGCGCCTGGACCCCGCTGATCTACGCGCTGTCGATGCTGCCGCTGCTGGCGGTATTCGTGCTGGGCACCGGCAAGTACGGGCGGCAGTGGCTGGACCTGAAGGTGTTCTACCTGCAGCCGGCCGAACTGCTGAAGATCAGCATGCCGATGATGGTGGCCTGGTACCTGCATCGCATGCCGCTGCCGCCGCGCATCCCCACGGTGCTGGTCAGCGCGGTCATCATCGGCATTCCCACCGCCTTGATCATGCTGCAGCCGGACTTCGGCACCGGCGTGCTGATCGCCGCCAGCGGCGGCTTCGTGCTGCTGCTGGCCGGCCTGCCGTGGTGGTGGGTGGGCATCGCCGTCGGCGGCGTCGCCGCGGCCGCGCCGGTGGCGTGGCTGTGGCTGCTGCGGCCCTACCAGAAGGACCGCATCATGATGTTCCTCAACCCGGAGAACGACGCGCTCGGCGCCGGCTGGAACATCATCCAGTCCAAGATCGCGATCGGCTCCGGCGGCCTGCACGGCAAGGGCTGGGGCCTGGGCTCGCAGTCGCACCTGAACTTCATTCCCGAGCAGACCACCGACTTCGCCTTCTCCGTGCTCAGCGAGGAGTTCGGCTGGATCGGCGTGGCCACCGTGCTGACCCTGTACCTGATCGTGATCGGGCGTTGCCTGTGGATCGCCTCGCAGGCGCGCGACACCTTCTCGCGGCTGTTGGCCGGCGCCACCGGCCTGGCGTTCTTCGTCTACGTGCTGGTCAACGGCGGCATGATCTCCGGGCTGCTGCCGGTGGTCGGCGTGCCGATGCCGCTGATGAGCTACGGCGGCACCTCGGCGGTGTCGCTGCTGGCCGGACTGGGCCTGGTGATGGCGGTGAAGGCGCACCGTCCGGTGCACGGTTACTGAGCGAGCCGCACGGCCGCTGCCGCGCGCTGGCTTAACCGCTCCCTTGCAGGCAGATGACTGCAGGATGGCAGCGCGTGTCACGCGTGCCACAATTCGCGTCGATGCCACGTGACGCGCGCCGCTCCCCCCGGCCCGCACGCGCGCAGGAACGTTCCGGGTAGGCAGGTGCGACCCCGCGCATCCATCCCAGCCCACCGTCGTCGAGGAGCCACGCGCAGCACGTCCGCCGACCCGGGCTCAGGCCTGCGCGTCCGCGTGCGTTCGCCGCAACGCCGTTTCCTCGCGTCCCGTGGTTGTCCCGATGCCCGGCACTGCCGGGCTGGATGCGTCTTGATGAAATTCCTGCGTGTGTTGCTGTTGACGAGCGTGGTGCTGGGCCTGAGCGGCTACGCACTGCTGCGCTATTACTTTCCGCCGGGGGCGCTGCATGCCCGCGGCTACGGCCGCGCGACCCTCGTGCATCCGCAGGGCACGCCGCAGGGCCTGGTGATCCTGCTCGCCAGCGGCAGCCCGGCGCAGCGGCAGGCCGCCGCGCAGCGCATCGCCGCCAGCGGCGCGCTGGTCGCGGTGGTCGACGGCCAACGCTATCTCAAGCACCTGCGGCGTGGCGGCCACGGCTGCGACAAGGCCTGGCACGACGCCGAGCAGTTGAGCCGGCGGCTGCAGCGACAGTTGCACGGCGACAGCTATTACCTGCCGGTGCTGGCCGGCACCGGCACCGCCGCGACCCTCGCCGAGCGCATCGTCGGGGCCGCGCCGACCGCGACCCTGGGCGGCGCCATCGGTGTGGCGCCGGCACCCACCGAGGTCTGCGCCGGCACCGCCGCCGCCACCCCGGCGCAGGGCTTCGTCGACACCGTGGCGGCGCCGGCCGATGGCGGCGTGGATGCCGCGCTGGCGTCGCGTGTCGCCGCACACCTGCATGCGCGCGGCCGCGGCGGTGCGCTGGACGACCTGCCGCTGACCGAACTGCCGTCGAGCATCCCGGGCGCGCCGCTGGCCATCGTGCTGTCCGGCGACGGCGGCTGGCGCGACATCGACAAGGGCATGGCCGAGGCCCTGCAGCGCCGCGGCATCGCCGTGGTCGGCTGGGACAGTCTGCGCTACTTCTGGCGGGCCAAGCCGCCGGCGCGGGCCAGCGCCGACCTGAGCCGGGTCATCGCCTATTACCAGCAGCGCTGGCATCCGCAAAAGATCCTGCTGGTCGGCTATTCCTTCGGCGCCACCACGTTGCCGTTCATGGTCAACCGGCTGCCGCCGGCGCAGCGCGAGCAGGTCGGCCTGGTGGCCTTGCTGGGCCTGGAGCACAAGGCCGATTTCCAGATCCGCGTGCGCGGCTGGTTCAATCTCGGCGACGCCGACGATGCCTTGCCGGTGCAGCCGGAAGTGGCGCGTATCGCCCCGGCGCAGTTGCTGTGCGTGTACGGCGACAAGGAAACCGATACGCTCTGCCCGCAATTGCGTGCGCGCGGCGCGGAGGTGGTGGTGTTGCACGGAGGTCACCATTTCGACCAACACCCGGCGGGGCTGGCGACGATCGTCGACGACCGCTGGCAGCAGCTGTCCGCCGACGCGCGCCTGCCCGTGGCCGAACTGCGCGCGCCGCGTCCTGCCGCGGCCACGGCATCGCCCGCCGCCGCGCTGCCGCCGTCGCACGCCGCGCTGCGGCAATGAGCCTGCGCCTGCGCGTTGCGCTGGTGAGCGGCGGCTTGCTCGCCGCCGCGGCGTTCGCCAGCGCCGCCGCGACCGGCGATGCCCGCCGCGTCGTCGAACCGCGCCTGCCGCCGGTGTGCACGACGCTGGATGCGAGCCTACAGGCGCAGCAACGCCGCTTCGCCGACGCGCTGGAGCGCCGCGCGCCGGACACCGCACGCATCCAGGCCGCGCTCGACCGCTGCGCCGACGGCGCGCACGGCGCGGTGCTGCTGCGCGCCGGCAGCGGTACCGCCTTCCTCAGCGGGCCATTGACGATCCGCAGCAACACCACGCTGGTCATCGATAGCGGCGTGACCCTGTTCGCCTCGCGCCTGCCCGCCGACTATCAGGTCCCCGGCCGCAGCGCCTGCGGCCAGGCCGCGGACCGCAGTGGCAGCTGCCGCGCGTTGATCACCCTGCACGGGCGCGCCCTGGGGGTGATGGGCGTGCGCGACGCCGCCGGCCACCAGGGCAGCATCGACGGCCGCGGCGACCTGCCGATGCTCGGCGGCAGCGACAGCTGGTGGCAGTTCGCGCGCGGCGCCAAGGCCGCCGGCCTGACCCAGAACGCCCCCGACCTGATCCGCGCGCAGGACGTCGCCGATCTGCAGCTCTACCACGTCAACCTGATCGACGCGCCGTACTTCCATCTGTTCGTGCATGGCGGCGACGGCGTCACCGTGTGGGGCGTGCGGGTCAGGGCACCGGCCAACAGCCCCAACACCGACGGCCTGGATCTGGACAGCGTGCGCAACGCGACCCTGGCCGACAACGACGTGATGGCCGGCGACGACGGCATCGCGATCAAGACCAGCGCCGCGCGTTCGGCCGACATCACCGTGCGCGATTCGCGCTTCTACGGCACCCACGGCATCTCCATCGGCAGCGAGGTGATGTACGGCGTCGACAACGTGCTGGTGGACGGCAACCGCCTGGTCGGCCACGACGCCGGCGGCATCGTCGCCACCGACAACAACGGCCTGCGCATCAAGACCGGCCCGGCCAAGGGTGGCCCGGTGCGCGACGTGCTCTACCGCAACACCTGCCTGTTCGGCGTGGCCAGACCGCTGGTGATCACGCCGCGCTATGGTCACGACCACGGCGGAAGTCGCAGCGGCAGCGTGCCGACCTTCGCCGGCATCGTGGTCGACGGACTGCGCGCGCAGGACACGCCTGCCGGCAAGGGCAGCACCGTGCAGGGCGACAGCGCCGCGACGCCGCTCGACCTGGTGCTCGCGCACGTGGAGGCCGACGTCACCGCCTTGCATGCCAGCAACGCGCGCATCGGCGTGGACCAGTCCAACCTGCAGTTGAGCCAGGACAGCAGCGCCGCCTCCACCTATGCGACCACGCTGGCTGGTTCGGTCCCCGCCTGCGCCAGCGCGCCGGTGTTTCCGGCGCTTTAACCCGCTGCGCGGCAAGCCCGTCGCCCTCCATCCCTCGCGGCAGTCCAGGCTGTTTTGTGCAAGGCGCTGGCAGGGGCGATGCGCGGGCAGGGCGGTGCGTGCCGATGTTGCGCGTGGTCCGCTGCGCCGGGTGCCGCGCGGCGTTCCGAGAGCGGCATCAGATCCAAGGCCTTGCGCTGCCGCGGAGGCACGCCCGGCGCCATTTCACGCTCCATCGGCGGCAAACGTCGCGGGACGTGCGGGAGCACGCTGGAAGAGAATGCTGCAGGTGCACTTGACCTGCGGCAAAGTTCTTTTGTTTCATGGCGTTATTGGTAGAAATTCATCTTGAATCTGTTAGTCTGCCGGCATGATCCGACGCTCGCTGATTTGCCTGCTCACGCTTGGCCTGGTCGCATGCGCGACCCAGCCCAAGGCGCCGCCGTCGCCGCCGCAGGCCAGCGCGCCGCCGCCGGCCCCACGCCCGGCCCCGCCGGTCGAAGCCGCACCCGAGGCGGTGCAGGCGCCGCCGGTGGATTTGACCCCGGTGCCGTTCGAGGTCGCCCGCGCCAACTTCGTCCGCGACACCGCGGCCAAGTACGGCATCGATCCGGCGCAGATTGAGGCGACGCTGGCGCAGGCACAGTTCAAGGATGCGATCGTCGCGGCGATGTCGCGCCCGGCCGAGCGGGTCAAGCCGTGGAGCGAATACCGGCCGATGTTCATCAGCCAGGCGCGCATCGACGGCGGTCGCGCGTTCCTGGCCACGCACCGCGACGAATTGCAGCGGGTGCAGGCGCGCACCGGCGTGCCGGCCGAGACCATCGTGGCGATCATTGGCGTGGAGACCAGCTACGGCAAGAACGCCGGCTCCTACCGCGTACTGGACGCGCTGTACACCCTGGCGTTCCGCTACCCGCGCAGCGGCGACCCGGCCAAGCTCGAGCGCGAGGTGCGCCGCGAGCTGTTCTTCCGCGATGAACTCGGCCAGTTGTTCGCGCTTGCCCGCGAGGAGAACCTGGACATCACCGGCCTGATCGGCAGCTACGCCGGCGCGATGGGCCTGGGCCAGTTCATGCCCTCCAGCTACCGCCAGTTCGCGGTCGACGGCGATGGCGATGGCAAGCGCAACCTGTTCACCGACTACGACGACGCGTTCTCGTCGATCGCCAACTACTTCGTGAAGAAGGGCGGCTGGGTGCGCGACGGACTGGTCGCGGTGCCGGCGACGCTGCGTCCGGGTGCGGAGGAATTCAATCCGACCGACTGGACGCCGACCTACACCCTGGCCGACCTGGCCGCGCGCGGCTACACGCCGACCGCGCCGGTGCCGGCGACGGCGGGCACCGCCACGCCGATCACCCTCGACGGCAGCGCCGGCAAGCAGTACTGGCTGGGCTTCCAGAACTACTACGCGATCACCCGCTACAACAATTCCAAGATGTACGCGATGGCCGTCTACCAACTGTCCCAGGCCATCGCCGGCAAGGAGTTACCACCGGCATGAACCCGAACGCGCTGCTCCGGATCGCTCCCGTCGTCGCTGTGCTGGCGCTGGCCGCCTGCAGCAGCGCCCCGAAGAAGACCGCCGGCGGCGCCGGACCCGGCATCCGGGTCGAGGGCAAGGGCCCGGCGCATGTCGCCACCGGCTGCCCCTCGACCTCGCCCTACGCGCCGGCGAAGGAAGACCCGTCTAAGCGCGGCAACTACACCGCCGGCGGCCTGTACGCGCCCGGCGTGCGCGACAGCACCCCGGACTACGTGCCCAACGTCGCCTGCATTCCCGAGCCGCTGGTCACCGACGAACCGCGCTCGGCGATCGGCAACCGCTCCCCGTACATGGTGCTGGGCCGCGAGTACGTGGTCATCGACGACCCGCACAGCTACGTCGAGCGCGGGACCGCCTCGTACTACGGCAGCAAGTTCCATGGCCGCCTGACCTCCAACCGCGAGGTCTACGACATGTACGCGTTCACCGCCGCGCACAAGACCCTGCCGCTGCCCAGCTTCGCCCTGGTCACCAACCTGGACAACGGCGAATCGGTGGTGGTGCGGATCAACGACCGCGGCCCGTTCCACGACGACCGGCTGATCGACCTGAGCTACGCGGCGGCGGTCAAGCTCGGCATCACCGGCAAGGGCACCGGCCGCGTGGAAGTGCGCGGCCTGACCCCTGCCGACAACGGCGACCTGCTGGCACGGCGCACTCCCGGCCGGCGCCCGGCGACGCTGCTGGCCAGCGCGTCCACTGCAGCCGCCACGCGCGATCCCGCGGCGGTGCGGCGCGCGGCGGACATGGATAATCTGGTCAAGACCCTGCCGGCGACGTCGGCCGGAACGGCCAGCGGCAACGGGGCCACGACCGCGCCGGCGCGTGCCGTGCCGGTGGCTGCGGTGGCCGCGCCTACCGCCGCCGCGGCGACCGCTACAGCCGCGGCGCTGCCGGAAGGCGAGCGTTGGCGCTATCGCGTCCAGGACGCGCCGGGCCGGGTCGGCGATGCGGACCGCTTCGACGCCTGGATGAAGTCGCGTGGCGTGCGCGTGGCGACCGGCAAGCCGACCACGCCGGCGCCCAGCGTCGCCGCGGCGAGCACCCCGGCGCGCGGATCCCGCGGCACTGCAGCCGCCACGCCCACGGCCGCCCCTGCCGCGCCTGCGCCGAGTGTCGCCGTGGCCACGCCGACGCCGGCGACTCCGGCAAGAGCGGTCGCCAGCGCCGAGCCGCGGGCCGACGCCGACAACGCACGCGGGCCGCTCGGCATCCTGCTGCAGGTGGCCAGCTTCGCCAGCCGCGAGAACGCCAACCGCGCGCTGTCGCAACTGGCCTCGGCCGGCATCGTCGGCGCCAGCATCAGCGACATCGTCTCCGGCGGCCGCACCCTGTGGCGGCTGCGGGTGGCGGCCGAGGACCATGGCCGCGCCGCGGAACTGGCCACGCGCATCGCCGGCCTGGGCTTCGGCCGGCCGCAGATCGTCAAGGATTGAGGCCACGGGCCTGCCATGGCGGGCCCGCATCGCGCCGATGGCTTAACGCCGGTTCGCGCGCGTGCCCGCGCCGCGCCTGCCCGGGCGTCGGCTCGGCCTACAATGTCGCGTTTTCCATCGGCCTTCGGGCCCGCCAGGAGTCGTTTTAGATGAAATTCCGCTTCGCCGTCGCTGCCGTGGCCACGTTCGCCGTCGGCCTGGTTTCCGCGCAGACGCCCGGTCCGGTTCCCGCGCCGCCGGCCGCCGCTGCCGCCGCTCCGGCCACCGTGGCGATCCCGCCCGCGCCCAAGCCGGCCGTCTCCAAGTCCTGGGTGCTGATGGATTACGCCACCGGCCAGGTGCTGGCCGGCGAGAACGAGCACGAGCGCGTGGCTCCGGCCAGCATCACCAAGGTCATGACCTCGTACGTGATCGCGGCCGAACTGAAGCTGGGCAAGATCACCCGCGACGACCAGGTCATGCTCAGCGAGCGTGCCTGGCGCGAGGGCGGCGCCGGCACCGACGGCAGCTACAGCGGCTTCCCGGTCAACAAGACCGCGCGCCTGGAAGACATGGAAAAGGGCATGGCGATCCAGTCCGGCAACGACGCGGCGATCGCGCTGGCCGAACATACCGCCGGCAGCGAGGAAGCCTTCGCCTCGCTGATGAACGAGTATGCGAAGAAGATCGGCATGACCGGCTCGCACTTCGTCAACGCCCACGGCCTGTCGGCCGACGGCCACTACACCACCGCCTACGATCTGGCGCTGCTGGGCCGGGCGATGGTGCGCGACTACCCGGAAACCTACGCGTACAACAAGATCAAGGAATTCCGCGTCGGCGACATCACCCAGCCGAACCGCAACCTGCTGCTGTGGCGCGATCCGAGCGTGGACGGCATCAAGACCGGCCACACCTCTGAGGCCGGCTACTGCCTGCTCAGCTCGGCCAAGCGCGGCGACCAGCGCCTGATCGCGGTGGTGATGGGTGACAGTTCCGAGAAGCAGCGCGCCGAGGACAGCCTGGCGCTGCTGAACTGGGGCTTCCGCTTCTTCGAGACGCACAGCCTGTACGAGCCGGGTAAGCAGGTCGCGCAGCAGCGCGTGTGGAAGGGCACCGAGAAGCAGGTGCTGCTGGGCGTGGCGCAGCCGCTGCTGGTCAGCGTGCCGCGCGGCCGCTACAACGAATTGAAGCCGGCGATCGAAGTGCCCAAGACCCTGGAGGCCCCGATCAAGCAGGGCCAGCAGATCGGCACGGTCAAGGTGAGCCTGGACGGCAAGGTGGTGGCGCAGGCCCCGCTGGTGGCGCTGAAGGCGGTCGACGAGGCCGGCTTCTTCAAGCGCCTGTGGGACAGCTTCTGGATGTGGTGGGAATCGGAATGAGTGTTTGAAAAAAGCCGGCTGATGCCGGCTTTTTTCTTGGGGATTCGGGAGTGGAGATTCGGGATTGGTGGCGACAGCGCGTGCGTGCTGCCTCTCGCTCTTCGTAGGAGCGGCTTCAGCCGCGACGCTTTACCGATAAAGCGTCGCGGCTGAAGCCGCTCCTACGGCACCGCGCGCGAAGACCTTTGAATCCCGAATCCCAAATCCCAAATCCCGGCGGCTAAAGCCGCCTGCTCACTGTAAAGCTGCCAAACACCGGCGTCTGCCGCTGCAGGTCGAACTCGCGGGTGCGCCAGTAGCGGGCGAGGGCGAACTTCCATTTGCCGCGCATCACCGCCAGGCCGATGCCGGCGTCGCCGACGAAGGGGCGCTTCTTCACGCTGTGGCTGTCGCGGAAGGTGTTGCCGTCCAGGGTGATGTCGCGCAAGACCCAGCGTCCATCGGTGGTCACGAACAGGTGCGCCGACCAGCCGCTGCCGACGCTGTCGGCCGGCGGGGCGACGTTCTCGCCGGCGGGGCGCAGCGGCGAACTGCCGAAATCGTCGGGCAGCTTCCAGCCCAGGCGCAGTTCCATGCCGGCATTGGCGTGGGTGTCCAGCGTGCCGAGCGCACCGCCCCAATGGCTGATCGCGTCCCATCCCCAGCCGTCGCGGCTGCCGTCGCCGGACCAGCGGCGCAGGCGTTCGTGCAGCACGCGGAACACCGGCTCGTCGTGCAACTGGTTGTCCCAGCCCTGGAACTTGGCGTCGCCCAACAGGTCGTGCACCGCATCCTGCACCTGCTTGCCTTGCGCCGACGGGCCGACCAGGCCCAGGGTGAGTTGCGTGGTGCGCAGGCGCTCGTCGTTGCGCGCGTTGTAGCCGATGTTCATCAGCAACAGGCCGGCGTAGGGACGGTCGTCCTCGATCAGGTCGCGGCGGGTCTTGTCGGTGGGGGTGAACAACGCCTGGCCGATCGCGAAGGTCATGTTGCGCTGGGTGAAGTCGCTGTTCGGCTGCAGCCAGGTCAGGGCGCGGTTCGCCGCCCGTGCCAGCCGCGGCAGGCAGGGGTCGTCGGTGTAGTCGCGCAGGTTCGGCGAGACGATGATCAGGCCGAACCCATTGGTATAGCCCTGGTCCTGGCCGGCGCCACCGAACAGGTCGTTGTCGACGCGGACGTTGACCGTGGGTGCGGTCGCTTCCAGGGTGTCGCGTGGGCATTGCGTGGTGGCGGCGACTGGTGCCGAGGCGAAGGCCAGGGCGATGGCCAGCGGAACAAGCGGGCGGGGCGACGGCATGGGCGGCGTCTCTGGTCGGAAAAGGCGTGAGCGGCGATGTCCGCCTGCAGGCAGTCGATACCGGCGACATCCCGGACCATGAACGCAGCCCGTGCAGTGAAGGATAGGCAAAAGTGCCGTAGCGGACAAATTCGTCCGTTTGGGTTTGTCTGTCCCATTCGCCCTCTTGTCGCGTGAAGGCAATGGTGCGCAATGACCGCGCAGGTAGGCGCATGCCGAGGCAGCGTGGCCGCTCCCAATCCGTGCCTGGCATGCCGCTGGCAGGCCCGGCCCGCTGCCGTCCACCCCGGCGCGGCCTTGGGTTTGCCCGGCGCCGGCCCGATAATGCGGGCATGGACATCACTTCCGATAACCCCGATCACGGTTTCCAGTTCCCCGGCGTGTTCGAACTCAGCGCCATGGGCACCGCCAACACCGGCCTGGAGGCCGAACTGCCGCGCCTGCTCGCCGCCGCCGGCGTGGAAGTGATGGAGGAGCGCATCAGCTGGAAGCATTCGTCCAACGGCAAATACGTGTCGGTGCGCATCGCCTTCCGTGCGGTGGACCGCGCCCAGTACGACGCCGCGCACCAGGCGCTGCGCGAGCACCCGGAAGTGAAGTGGACGCTGTAGCCGGGGACGCGCCAGTGGCGCCGGCCCTCGCGCTGCCGCCGTGCCGGGTGCGCCAGCTCGGCCGCCAGCCCTACGAGCCGGTGTGGCGGGCGATGCAGCGCTTCACCGATGCGCGCGACGAGGCGACGCCCGACGAACTGTGGGTGGTCGAACACGAGCCGGTGTTCACCCTCGGCCAGGCCGGCAAGCCGGAACACGTGCTGGCGCCCGGCGACATCCCGGTGCTGCAGGTCGATCGCGGCGGCCAGGTCACCTACCACGGCCCCGGCCAGTTGGTGGTGTACCCGCTGCTGGACCTGCGCCGGCTGCACATCGGCGTGCGCGACTACGTGTGCCGGATCGAGCAGGCGATCATCGACACCCTCGACGAATGGAACATCCTCGGCGAGCGCCGCGAAGGCGCGCCGGGCGTCTATGTCGGCGGCGCCAAGGTCGCCGCGCTCGGCATCCGCGTGCGCCGCGGCTGCACCTTCCATGGCCTGTCGTTCAACGTGGCGATGGACCTGGAGCCGTTCCACCGGATCAATCCCTGCGGCTACCAGGGCCTGCAGGTGACCGCGGTGCTAGACTTGGGCGGTCCCTCCGGCATGCAGGCGGTCACCCCGGTCCTGCTGGCCCAACTGGCGCGCCAGTTCGGGCTGACCCTGCAGCCGCTCGACGCCTTGCCCGATCTTTCGCTCACGCACGCGGCCTGACCGCCTGCCCGCCGACCACGCCATGACCCAGCCCAGCGCACGCTCCATTCCCTTGCAGGTCCTTTCCGGCGACAGCGCGCCCGCGCCGCTGCAGACCGGTGTCAAGCAGTTGGGCGGCGACAAGATCGCGCGCTCGCCGGTGCAGTTCGCCGACGCGCCGGTGCTGCGCAAACCCTCGTGGATCCGCGTGCGCATTCCCTCCGGCAATGCGGTGCAGAACCTCAAGGCCAAGCTGCGCGAGAACCGCCTGGTCACCGTCTGCGAAGAGGCCAGCTGCCCGAACATCCACGAGTGCTTCGGCCATGGCACCGCCACCTTCATGATCCTCGGCGAGGTCTGCACCCGCCGCTGCTCGTTCTGCGATGTCGCACACGGCCGGCCCAAGCCGCCGGATGCCGGCGAGCCGGCCAGCCTGGCGCAGACCGTGGCCGACATGGGCCTGAAGTACGTGGTGGTGACCAGCGTCGACCGCGACGACCTGCGCGACGGCGGCGCCCAGCATTTCGCCGACTGCATCGGCGCCATCCGCGTCGCCGCGCCGAACACCCGCATCGAGATCCTGACCCCGGACTTCCGCGGCAAGGGCCGCATGGACCGCGCGCTGGAGATCCTGGCGACCAATCCGCCGGACGTGTTCAACCACAACATCGAGACCGTGCCGGACCTGTACCCGAACGTGCGTCCCGGCGCCGACTACCAGTGGTCGCTGACCCTGCTGAAGAAGTTCAAGGCGCAGCATCCGGCGATCGCCACCAAGTCCGGCATCATGCTCGGCCTGGGCGAGACCCTGGAGCAGGTGCAGGCGACCCTGCGCGACCTGCGCGCGCACGACGTGGACATGGTCACCATCGGCCAGTACCTGCAGCCGACCGCCCATCACCACCCGGTGATGCGCTACTGGACGCCGGACGAGTACAAGGCGCTGGAGGAGTACGGCAACGCGCTGGGCTTCAGCCACGTCGCCTCCGGGCCGATGGTGCGTTCGTCCTATCACGCCGATCGCCAGGCCGCTGGCGCCGGCGTCGCCGCCTGAATCGCCCCCTCCTGAGCCGCGTCGTCGATCGCGCCTGTGCGCGGCGGCGACGCGCGTTCGTCGCCGCAGGACGACCGTCCGCGCGGCTCGCACCGGCAGCGTTCACACTTCTGCGCAGGCACGCCGCTAGTCTGCTTCATGAACAGGTGACACGGCCTGCAACTTGCGTCACTGTCGTGTTGTCTCACGCGATGTGCTGCCCCCCTGACGGCCTGGTGCCGAGAGTCCCCAGATGAAATTCAAAGCTTCCGCCTTCCTGCTGGCGTTTGCGCTGACCGCACCGCTGGCGCTGTTCGCCCGGACCGATGCGCCCGCCCTGCCGGCTGCTGCCACCGCCGACCAGGCCACCACCGCCAAATTGGTGTACGGCCTGCTCTCCGACAGCCGCTACGCCTACCGGCCGCGCGCCCTCGACGAGGCGACTTCCAAGGAGGTCTTCAAGAAGTACCTGGAGACCCTGGACGGCAGCAAGCAGTTCTTCACCCAGGCCGATATCGACAAGTTCGCGAGCTTCCAGAACAACCTCGGTGCCAACATTTCCTCGGGCCAGCTGGAACCGGCGTTCCAGATCTTCGCCGTGTACCGGCAGCGGGTGGACGAGCGCATCGCCTACGCGCGCAAGCTGCTCAAGCAGGACTTCAACTTCGACGGCGACGAGAAGTTCGAGTACGACCGGAAGAACGCGCCGTGGGCCAAGGACGACCAAGAGCTGGATGCGCTGTGGCGCAAGTCGGTGATGAACGACTGGCTGCGGCTCAAGCTCGCCGGCAAGAAGCCGGAGGACATCCGCAAGACGCTCGATAAGCGCTATGCCAACCTCGACGACTCGGTGAAGGAACTGAAGAGCGAGGACGTGTTCCAGTTCTTCATGAACGCCTACACGAATACGGTCGATCCGCACACCGACTACTTCACCCCGCGCACCGCCGAGAACTTCAACCAGCAGATGTCGCTGTCGCTGGAAGGCATCGGCGCGCAGCTGCAGAAGCAGGACGACCTGGTGGTGATCCGCGAGGTGATCCCGGGCGGTCCGGCCGCGCTGGACGGCACGCTCAAGCCGGGCGACCGCATCGTGGGCGTCGGCCAGGGCAAGAGCGGTCCGGTCGAGGACGTGATCGGCTGGCGCATCGATGATGTGGTCGCCAAGATCCGCGGCGACAAGGACACCCAGGTGCGCCTGGAGTACATCCCCGCCGAAGCCGGCGTGGACGGCAAGCACCGCCAGGTGCTGCTGACCCGGCAGAAGGTGCGCCTGGCCGAGCAGGCCGCCAAGGGCGAGACCATCGAGCTGCCGGCGAAGGACGGCGAGCCGGCGCGGCGCATCGGCGTGATCAAGCTGCCGGCGTTCTACCAGGACTTCGAAGGCCGCCGCCGCAACGCCAAGGACTATGCCTCGGCGACCCGCGACGTGGCCAAGCTGCTGGCCGGGTTCAAGACCGACAAGGTCGACGGCGTGGTGCTGGACCTGCGCAACAACGGCGGCGGTTCGCTGGACGAAGCGATCGAGTTGACCGGCCTGTTCATCGAGCAGGGCCCGGTGGTGCAGGTGCGCGAATCCGGCGGCCGCGTCACCGTCAACAGCGACCAGAACCCGGCCGTGGCCTGGGACGGCCCGCTGGCGGTGCTGATCAACCGTGGTTCCGCCTCGGCGTCAGAGATCTTCGCCGGTGCCATCCAGGATTACGGCCGCGGTCTGATCATCGGCGAGACCAGCTTCGGCAAGGGCACGGTGCAGAACATCGTCGACCTTGACCGCTGGCCGGCCAACGAGACCGACCGCTTCGGCCAGGTCAAGCTGACCATCGCCCAGTTCTTCCGCGTCAGCGGCAGCAGCACCCAGCACAAGGGTGTGGTGCCGGACATCGCCTTCCCGGCCAGCGTCGATGCCACCGAGTTCGGCGAGAGCACCTACGACAATGCGCTGCCGTGGAGCCGCATCGCCGCGGTGCCGCACACCCAGTACGGCAATTTCGCGCCGTTGCTGCCCAAGCTGGAGGCGCTGCACACCACGCGCATCGCCAACGACAAGGAATTCCAGTGGTGGGAAGAGGACGTGCGCCAGTTCCGCGACGAGGCGGCGAAGAAGTACGTGGTGCTCAACGAGGCCGAGCGCCGCGCCGAGCGTGAGAAGCAGGACGCGCAGCGCAAGCAGCGCCAGGAGATCCGCAAGCAGCTCGGCCTGCCGCTGGACCCGCTGGCCGACGACAGCAGCGACGACGGCCTGACCGGCAACGAGCGCGACATCGTCAAGGACGCCGCGCGCGAGAAGCTGGTCGACAAGCGTCCAGACCCGCTGCTGCGCGAATCGGCCTCGATCCTGAGCGATGCGGTCAACCTGCTGGAGAAGGACCGTCCGCTGTCGGTGCAGGTGCTGCCGCAATCCACCGGCCCGGGGCGCTGGGCCGACTGAGCCCATACGCCGCCTTCGTCCGAACACGAACGCGCCATCGCCCAGCGGTGGCGCGTTTTTTGTTGCAGGTCGGATTTTGCAGGTAGCCGATATGCGTCATCGTCATGCGCCGGTCGATCGGTCCACGGTGTCGATGGGTGCGGAGGAACTAACGGGCTGCGTGGGCCGGCAGTCCGTCTACTGGATCGGTACGCACCGTGGACGCGGCGTTTGATCCGCCGCGTCCTTGCCGTGGCGTCGTAGGAGCGGCTTCAGCCGCGACCCAGCATTCCCGGGAAGGCCCCATCGCGGCCGAAGCCGCTCCTGCCGCTGCGCGATACAGCGCCGCAACCACATCTTCAGCCCAGCGCCTGCCACACCTGGTGCACGCCCAATCCCAGCAAGGTCAGGAAGAACACGCGGCGGAACGTCTTGGCGGAGATGCGCTGGCGCAGCCGTGCGCCCAGCCACATGCCGATGGCCGTGGGCAGCAGCGCCAGTAGCGATGGACCTAGCGCGTGCGAGGGGAAGGCGCCGTGCACGACCAGGGCCGCGGCCAGCGCAAGCGTCGCCGCGGCGAAGCAACTGCCGAGGGCGCGCATCAGCGTGTCCCGCGGCAGCGCCAGCGCCACCAGGTAGGGCAGCACCGGCAACACGAACACGCCGGTGGCGCCGGTCAGCAATCCGGTCGCCAGGCCCACGGGCGGTCCCGCCCAGCGCGCCTGCGAGGGCGACAGGCGCCCTTGCCACGTGCTCAGGCCGAGCGCGGCGTACAGCGCCAGCAATGCGCCCAGGCCGGCGCGCGCCAGCCGCGGGTCGGCACCGGCGAGGATGCCGGCGCTGCACCAGGTGCCGGCGACGATGCAGGCCAGCAGCGGCCACAGCCGCCGCAGCAGCGCGCCCGTGCCTGCGCCCCAGGCCTGTTGCAGGTTGGTCAGCAGCGACGGCAATGCCAGCAGCGCCGCCGCCTCGGTCGGCGTCAGCCACAGCCCGAGCAGGCCCATCGCCACCGTCGGCAGGCCCATGCCGGCCACGCCCTTGACGCCGCCGGCCAGCAGGAAGACCAGGGCGATCGGCAGCAGGTGCGGGGCGAGCGTGTCCATGACGTCGAGCATCGGCGTGCCGCGGCGGCCGGACAATGCGCGAATGCTTCAGGCAGACTTCGGCAACGACGAAGGCGGGAGCGCCGATGCACCTGGATTTCACCGATCTGCGGCTGTTCCTGGCGGTGGCCGAAGCCGGCAGCATCACCGCCGGCGCCGACCGCGCCGCATTGTCGCTGGCCGCCGCCAGTGCACGCATCCGCGCGCTGGAGACGCAGCTCGGCGTCGCGGTGTTCGAGCGCGGCCCGCGCGGCGTCGGCCTCACCGCGGCCGGCACCGCGCTGCTGCGGCACGCGCGGCAGTTGCTGCGCCAGGCCGAGGCGATGCGCAGCGAACTGGGCGAATACGCCGGCGGCCATCAGGCGAGTGTGCGCCTGCTGGCCAATACCGCGGCGCTGTCGGAGTGGTTGCCGGAGGTGCTGGCCGAGTTCCTGGTGGCGCATCCGCGCATCGATCTGGCGCTGCGCGAGCAAGGCAGCGTCGCCGCGGCCGACGCGCTGCGTGAGCAACGCGCCGACCTGGCGGTGATCGCCGATCACGCCGATCTGCAGGGCCTGCAGGCCCACCCGTTCCGACAGGACCGGCTGGTGCTGGTGGCGGCGGCCACGCACCCGCTGGCACAGGCGTCGCAGCTGCGGTTCGCTGAGGTATGGCTGGCGCAGTTGCTCGGCCTGGCCGAGGACAGCGCGTTGCAGCAGCATCTGCGGACCCAGGCCGCGCGTGCCGGTGGCCAGTTGCGTCTGCGCGCGCAGGTGCACGGCATCGAACCGCTGTGCCGGATGCTGGCGCGCGGCGCCGGTGTGGCGATCCTGCCGCAGGCGGCGCTGGAGCGGGTCAGCGTGCGCGCGCAACTGGTCGCGGTGCCGCTGCAGGAGCCGTGGGCGTTGCGCCAGTTGTCGATCGTGTGGCGACCGATACCGGCGCCATCGTCGCCGGTTCAGCAGGTGTTGGACTGGCTGTGCGCGCATGCCGACAAGACCGCACCGTCAGCGTGAGCGCCGACACGCAGGCGCCGTGTACACACCTTCGCTGGCATGCGTTGTCGCGGTGCGGTGGATCGCAGCGTTGCCTTGTGCGAACGGCATTAGCCACGACGGGCCTGCGGTAAAGCCGTCGCGGCTGAAGCCGCTCCTACGGCATGCTGCCGTGTGGGAGGGACTTCAGTCGCGACTGCTACCGGAGCCGGAAGCTTTCCGGCGGGGATATTCCGACGGAAGGATTGTTTCCATCACGCGCTGCGGTGGTGGCTCGGCCGGCTGCGTCGCCGCCCCGTAGGAGCGGCTTCAGCCGCGACGGGCTTTACCGCTAGCGCCTCGTCGCAGCTGATCCCGAGCCTCCGATGGGGAACTGCTCTCGCACACGCGCTCGCGGCCGCTGCCGCAGGCGTCCTTGCCTCACTGCGGCCAGGCGAAGGTGGCGATCACCGGGAAGTGGTCCGACGGCCAGTGACCCTCCGGTCGCGCATCGAGCGTGGCGTAGTCCGTCGCTTTGAGCCCGCGCGAGAGGATCCAGTCGATGCGCCGGTCCGGGTGGCCGGTGAAATCGTGGAAGGTCGCTTCCGGGCCTCGCGGCTGCGCCACCTGCGTGCGTGCATCGGCCAGGCTGGCGGTGAGGGTGCGGTAGGTCGGCGAGTCCGGCACGGTGTTGAAGTCGCCGGTCAGCACCACCGGCACGTCCGCCGGCAGTGCCTTCAGCCGCGACACGATCAGCGCCGCGCCCTTGGCGCGCGCCGCTTCGTCCTCGTCGCGATAGGGCAGATGGGTGTCGAACAGGTAGAAGCGCCGGCCATCGTCGATGCGCTCGAACAGGCCCCAGTTGACCATGCGCGGCAGCGGATGGCCCCAGCTGATGCTGCCCATCACCTCCGGCGTGTCCGACAGCCAGAAGTGTCCCGAGTCCACCAGCTTCAGCCTGCGGCTGTCGTAGAACACGCCCATGCGTTCGCCGTCGTCCTTGCCGTCGCGGCTGGGACCGAACCAGCGGTACTCCGGCAATTGCGCGGCCAGGTAGTCGGCCTGGCGCTCGACCAGTTCCTGGGTGCCGAACACATCCGGATGCTGCGCGCGGATCAGCGCGGCCATCGCACTGCGGCGCACGTCCCAGCGCTTGTCGCCGTCGGTGTCGACCGGCACGCGCACATTGAAGCTCATCACCTTGAGCGGGGCCGGCGCAGCGGGCGTTGCGGGCGTGCGCGCCTGCGCCGGCGCGATGCACGCACCCAGCACCAGCAGCAGAGGAAGCGCGAGCTTGCGCGCGGACGATAGCGACAGCGACATGGCAGATCTCGACAGGAGCGGAGCACGCGATGGTGGCACGGCGGTGGTGTCGGTGACCACCGCGTGGCGTGCCTGCCGAGCGGCGATCAGTTGAACGCCGACAGCGCCTGGGTGAGTTTGCCGTTGTTGTCGACCGCGCCCATCGTGTAGCCCTGCCAGCCCGGATAGGCGTCGGGTTCCCAATAGAACACGCCCAGCCCGCGGCTGCCGAGCGCGCGGGTCTTGCTGAGCAGATCGGCCAGCATCGCGCGGGTGGTGGCGGCCTGCTGCCAGTCCATGCCGACCTCGCTGACGATCACGTCCGACCCGTAGCGCGCCACCATGTCCTGCATGTTGCTGGCGATCTGGGTGTTGGCGCTCTGCCAGGCATTGGGGGACGGGTAGTGCGACATGCCGACCACGTCCCACTTGCCGCCGGCCGACTTGAGACTGTCGAAGAACCAGCGGAAGGTCGCGTTGTCGTAGCCATTGGCCAGGTGCACGATCACCTTGGCGTTGGGATAGACCGACTTGCTGGCGTTGTAGCCGCTGTTGATCAGCTGCGCTAGGTTGCCGAAGTTGGGCGTCTTGCCGTCCGGCCACAGCATGCCGCTGTTGATCTCGTTGCCCACCTGCACCCAGCTCACGTCGATGCCGTTGGACTTGAGGTAGGACAGGATGCCGTTGGTGTGCGAGTACACGTCCTTCACCAGGGTCGCGAAGTCGTGGTTGCTCCAGGCCGCCGGCTTGGTCTGCTTGCCGGGGTCGGCCCAGCTATCGCTGTAGTGGAAGTCGATCATGATGCGCATGCCTTGCGCCTTCGCGCGCTTGGCCATGTTCAGCGTGTCGGCGCCGTCGTTCCAGCCGCCCTGCGGATTGACCCACACGCGCAGCCGGATCGCGTTGACGCCGGCGCCCTTGAGCAGCGAGAAGAAATCGGTGGTGGCGCCGGAGGCATTGCGGAACACGCGCCCGCTGCTCTCCTGCTGGTCGATCCAACTGACATCGGCACCTTTGGCGAAGGTCTGCGCCATGGCCGGCGCACACAGACAGGCGAGCAACAACACCAGCAGCCAGGCGGACACGCGCTTGCTCGATCGGTTCATGCGATTCTCGCAGTGATGGGAGGAGGGAAGGAGGGCGTCGCGCGGCCACGAACGGCGGCCGGCGCGACGTGCCGGGCAGTCCCCGTGACCGCGGCGCGCACGAGGCTAGCGCGATCGCTGTGGCGACGCGCGCTGCACTGCAGCGTCGCCGGCGCGGCGTCCGCGCGCGCTGTCTGGATGGCCGATGAATCTGCGCGGTGCGTCACTTGACGCGATGCGGCATCGGCGTAGCATTTCGCCCACGCCAAGGGACAGACCCGCGGCGATCCACCCAACCGTGAGGGATGCTCATGGAGTTCGACTATCTGGTGTTCATCGGGCGCTTCGAGCCCTTCCACAACGGCCACGCCGCCGTTGCCCGCCACGCCCTGGCGCGTGGACAGAAACTCATCTTCCTGATCGGTTCGGCCGAGACTCCCCGCACCATCCGCAATCCGTGGACCGTTGCCGAGCGCAGCGTGATGATCCAGGCCGCGCTGGAAGGTGCCGGCGAGCGCTTGATCCTGCGTCCGCTGCGCGATCACCTGTACAACGAAAGCCAGTGGATCGCCGCGGTGCAGTCCACGGTGGCCGAGGCGGTGCGCAGCGACGGCGGCAGCGCCGAGGCGCGGATCGGCCTGATCGGCATGGACAAGGACGCCAGCAGCTATTACCTGCGCGAGTTCCCGCAGTGGCCGCTGGTCGACGTGCAGCACACCGAGACGCTGTCGGCGACCGAACTGCGCCGTTACCTGTTCGAGGCCGGCAGCATCGATTTCCACGGCGCGCTGCTGATGCTGCGCGGCAACGTGCCGGCGCCGGTGTTCGACATGCTCGAGGCGTTCCGCAAGAACTCGCCGTCGTACGCCGAACTGCTCGCCGAATACCAGTTCATCGAGCAGTACCGTGCCGCCTGGAAGGAGGCGCCGTATCCGCCGACCTTCGTCACCGCCGATGCGGTGGTGGTGCATTCGGGACACGTGCTGCTGGTGCGCCGCCGCGCGGCACCGGGCAAGGGCCTGTGGGCGCTGCCGGGCGGCTTCGTCGGCCAGCACGAGAGCATCCTCGACGCCTGCCTGCGCGAGCTGCGCGAGGAGACCCGGCTGAAGATCCCGGTGCCGGTGCTCAAGGGCTCGCTGAAGAACCGCCACGTGTTCGACCACCCCGAACGCAGCCTGCGCGGGCGCACCATCACCCACGCCTTCCACTTCGAGTTCGTGTTCGGCGAACTGCCCGAGGTGCGCGGCGGCGACGACGCCGACAAGGCGCGCTGGGTGCCGGTCAGCGAAGTGCTGGGCATGGGCCCGAAACTGTTCGAAGACCATCTGCATCTGCTCGAATTCTTCCTGGGCCGCGGTTGACGCGGCCTTCCCGGCCGGCGGACAGACCTCCGGCTTTCCCAGACGCGAAGGAGCTTCCGTCATGCAATGCCTGAACAACCTGCTGCTCAACACCGACAGCTACAAGGCCAGCCACTGGCTGCAGTACCCGCCCGGCACCGACGCCACGTTCTTCTATGTGGAATCGCGCGGCGGCGTCTACGACCGCACCGTGTTCTTCGGCCTGCAGTCGATCCTCAAGGAGGCGCTGGGTCGCCCCGTCACCCATGCCGACATCGACGAGGCGCGCGACCTGTTCGCCGCGCACGGCGAGCCGTTCAACGAAGCGGGCTGGCGCGACATCGTCGACCGCCTCGGCGGCCAGTTGCCGATCCGCATCCGCGCCGTGCCCGAGGGCAGCGTGGTGCCGACCCACAACGCGCTGATGACCATCGAGTCAACCGACGCGCAGGCCTACTGGGTGCCGTCGTACCTGGAGACGCTGCTGCTGCGCATCTGGTATCCGGTGACCGTGGCCACGGTGAGCTGGCACGCCAAGCAGACCATCCGCCAGTTCCTGGAGCGCACCAGCGACGATCCGGACGGGCAGTTGCCGTTCAAGCTGCACGATTTCGGTGCGCGCGGCGTGTCCAGCCTGGAATCGGCGGCGATCGGCGGCGCGGCGCACCTGGTCAACTTCCTCGGCACCGACACCGTGTCCGGGCTGTTGCTGGCGCGCGCGCACTACCACGAGCCGATGGCCGGCTATTCGATCCCCGCCGCCGAGCACAGCACCATCACCAGTTGGGGCCGCGAGCGCGAGGTCGATGCGTACCGCAACATGCTCAAGCAGTTCGGCAAGCCCGGTGGCGTGGTCGCGGTGGTGTCGGACAGCTACGACATCTTCCACGCGATCCGCGAGCACTGGGGCACCACGCTGCGCGAGGAGGTGATCGCCTCCGGCGCCACCGTGGTGATCCGCCCGGACTCCGGCGATCCGGTAGCGGTGGTGCACCAGTGCCTGGAACTGCTCGACGAGGCCTTCGGCCACAGCGTCAACGGCAAGGGCTACAAAGTGCTCAACCACGTGCGAGTGATCCAGGGCGACGGGGTCAATCCGACCAGCATCCGCGCGATCCTCGAGCGCATCACCAGCGCCTGCTACGCCACCGACAACCTGGCCTTCGGCATGGGCGGCGCGTTGCTGCAGCGGCTCGATCGCGACACCCAGAAGTTCGCGCTGAAGTGCTCGGCCGCGCGCGTCGACGGCCGCTGGATCGACGTGTACAAGGATCCGGTCACCGACAAGGGCAAGCTCAGCAAGCGTGGGCGCATGCGTCTGCTGCGCCACCGCGAGTACGGCAGCTACCGCACCGAGCCGGTGGCGCCAGACGCGGTGTCGGCCGAAGCGGTCGCCGGCCCTGCCGGTTACGACGATGCGATGGTCACCGTGTGGGAGAACGGCAGCCTGCTGCATGACTGGAGCTTCGCCGAGGTGCGCGAGCGCGCGAACGCCGCGCGCCTGTAGGAGGGACCATGCACGCCTCCCTGCCGAGCGCGCCGCCGTTGAGCGGCGGCTCGCCGCTGTTCGCCGCGCTGCGCGCCAGCACCCCGCACCTGGAATGGCGGGTGCCGGCCGCCGCCGATGCGTCGCGCTGGCGACGTCAGCGCATCGGCGCGCGCGACTACCGCGTCGCGCAGCCGGTCACCTTCACCCCTTACGCGTCGGTGCGGCCGTGTTCGGCGCGCTGCCGCTTCTGTTCGGAAACCCTGCGGCCGCAGGCCGGCGGCACCGCCGCGGCCAGCCTGCGGCCGCCGCCGGACTACTTCACTCAACTGCGTCAGGCATTGGCGCAGTTGCGCGGACTGCCGCTGTCGCATTCGCTGTCGGGATTGGAAATGACCGACGACGAAGACTGGTTCGTGGAGCTGCTGCAGACCCTGGGCACGGCCGAGCGCGAGGGCCTGCTGGTCGAGCAGCGGGTGCTGTACAGCAATGGCGCCGGCTTTGCCCGCGGGCGCGGCGAGACGCTGCTGCACGCGTTGCAGCGCTTCGGTCTGTCGTGGATCGAACTGTCGCGGCACCATCCGCAGCAGGCGCACAACGACGCGATCATGCGCTTCCGCGATGGCGAAGCGATTGCCGATGCGGGCGTCTTCGTCGCCACCGCGCAGCGCATCGCCGAAGCGCTGCCATTGCGCATGGTGTGCATCTTGCAGCACGGCGGCATCGCCGATGCCGACGGCGTCGCCGCCTACCTGGAGTGGGCGCGCGCCTGCGGGGCGCGCACGGTGATCTTCCGCGAGTTCTCCCGACTCGGCGACGGCTACCGCGACGGCGGCACCGCGCGCTATCTGACGCAGGCGCGGGTCGCGGTGGAGCAGGTGCTCGGCGCCTGCATGGCCGCGCCATGGTGGCGCGCGCTGCAGCCGCTGCAGATCACCGAGGGCTACTACTTCTGGAACCTGCGCCTGGCCACCGCCGACGGCATGGAGGTGGTGTTCGAGACCTCCGACTATGGCGCGATGCACGCGCGCCACGACAGCGGCGACATCTACAAGCTGGTGTTCTTCGCCGATGGGCGGCTATGCGCGGGCTGGCAGCCGGACCGCGATCTGCTGTGGCAGGCGCCGCATGGATAGCCGCAGCTGGTGGACGCCGTCGCCGGATCCGCCGGAACATCGGCTGCCGGAGGACCTGCGCCAGCGCGATCCGCTGGGTGCGCGCGACTGCGGCTGGGTCGGGCAGATGCGGCCGTTCGTGCGCCATTTCAGCGCGCCCGGCGCGCGTGTGCTGGATCCGTTCTGCGGCTTCGGCAGCACGCTGCTCGCGGCCGAACTGGAAGGCCGCCACGGCATCGGCCTGGAGATCGACGCGGCACGTGCGCGGCTGGCGCGCGAACGGCTGCAGCGGCTGGGCCTGCACGCCGAGGTGCTCGACGGCGGCTTGCCGCACTGCGCGCCGTCCGCGCCGGTGGACCTGTGCCTGACCAACGTGCCGTACTTCGGCTGTGCCTGGCCGGTTGAGGCAGGGGCCGGTCAGCTCTACGCCAGTGCCGACTATGCAAGCTACCTGCACGGCTTGCGCGCGGTGTTCCATGGGGCGCGCCGCCACCTGCGCGAGGACGGCTTCTGCATCGCGATGGTGGAGAACGTCCAACTCGGCGAGGCCACGGTGCCGCAAGCCTGGGACCTGGCGCGGATCCTGGGCAGCCTGTTCGCGCCCTGTCCCGAGCGCGTGCTGTGCTACCCGCGCGAGACGGCGCAGCCGCTGGCGCCCGGCGACACCCGCAACGATCGCAGCCACGAGTACGCGCTGATCTTCCAGCACCGGCGTCAGCGCATCGACCTGGCGGGCACGGCGCAACTGCTGGCGGCCCTGCGCGCCGACGGTTTCGCCTTCGCGTTGTACGGCAGCTATCCGCGCTGGCTGGCCGATCCGGCGGCGGCGCCGCGTCTGCCCGGCGACGCCGACCTGCTGCTGCCGCGCGACCTGGACGGCCTGCTGCGGCTGCTCGACTGGCTGCGCGCGCGTGGCTTTCTGCTGAGCCTGTGGGGCGAGCCGCTGGCGGCGCCGCCGACCCTGCAACTGCTCGACGCCCATCATTACCTGCGCGCCGAACGCCGCGCCGGCGACGGCGGCCTGCTGCGCGTGGACCTGGCGCTGGAACCCGCCGCGGCCTGACCCGGCGGCGGCCCGGCCGCGCATCTCGCTAACCGCGGGATGAGCGGCCGCGGCGGCGTCAAGGCCGCGCCGACGCGCTTGCGGCTATCCTTTGCCGCGGTTCCCTCTCTCCGGTCAATGGCCTATGTCCGCTACCTCCAAGGTTCTCGCCATTCCCGCGCTCGCGCTGATCGCGATCGGCCTGAGCGGCTGCTTCGCGCGCAAGCAGGACGGCCTGGTGAAAGAGACCTTCAACTCCGACAACACCTATTCGCGCAACTATCCGGTGCAGCCGGCGCAGGCCTGCGAATCGGCGCGCCGCGCCCTGCTGAGCCAGGGCTACGTGGTGTCCAAGGCCACCGCCGACGCGGTGGAAGGCACCAAGAACTTCCAGCCCAGCGACGAGTTGCACGAGCAACTGGAACTGCGCGTGTCCTGCGTGGCGCACGGGCAGGACGAATCCTGGGTGTTCGTGAGTGCCTTGCAGGACCGCTATGCGCTGAAGAAGAGCCCGACCTCGGCCAGCGTCGGTGTCGGCGTACTCGGCTCGGTGTCGCTGCCGATCGGCAGCAGCGATGACTCGATGGTGCGGGTCGCCAGCAGCACCGTGCAGGACGGCGACTTCTACAAGCGCTTCTTCCAGTTGATGAGCGAGTACCTGCCCAAGAGCAAGCCGGCACCCGAGCCGCCTGCGCATCCGCCAGCGCCGGCGGCGATGGCTGCGCCAGCACCGACACCGGCAGCACCTGCAGCGGCCGCGTCGACCGAGCCATCACCGACGCCCGCCGCGGTGCCCGCGCCGCAGCCGGCACCCGCATCGACCACGGCAGCGCAGCCGCCGGCCACGACGGCACCGACAAGCACCGAACCCGGCGGCGCCGACTGATTCAGGCGCTGCTGCAGAAGCTGAATGCGGCCGATTTCGCTTCACGAACCATTCGCGAAGTCGGTGAGAAGGTGGCGCCCGTCGAGAGCGCGGTGCTTGTGCATCGGCTCCGCCACCCAGGAGCAATCAGCATGAACACTTTCAAATCCGCCTTGTGTCTTTCCGTGCTCGCCATCGCCACGGCCGCCGCGCCGCTCGCCGAAGCGCAGCGCCATTACGGCCCCGAGGACAATGGCCGCCGCTTCAGCGACGGCACCCGCGTGCACTGCAAGAAGGTCGCGGTGCGCAAGAACAGCACCGACCCGGACCGCATCGGCGGCACCCTGGCGGGTGCGGCGATCGGCGGCTTGCTCGGCAACCAGATCGGCAAGGGCGATGGCCGCAAGCTGGCCACGGTCGGCGGCGCGGTCGCCGGTGGCGCCACCGGCCGTTACATCCAGGGCCAGCGTCAGCAGGCCAATGGCAATCGCGTGGTCGAGACCGTCTGCAAGCGCTACTGAGTCGCGCCACTGCGCCGTGTCGGTTGGCATCTGCCGCCGATCTGACGACGTGATACAGCACGCCCCGGCGGAGGCCTCCGCCGGGGCGTTTTCTTTTGGATGCTGGTTGCGAGGTCGCGCGATGCGGCGCCGCCGAAGCTCAATCGGCGAGCAGGTCGCGCAGCGCTGCGTCCAGCTGCGGATAGCGGAACACATAGCCCTCGCGCTGTGCGCGTGCGGGCAGCACGCGCTGGCTGCCCAGCAGCAGTTCGGCCATCTCGCCGAAGCCTAGGCGCAGCGCCGTCGCCGGCATCGGCAGCAGCGCCGGACGATGCAGGGTGGCGGCAAGTTGCTGCGCGAATGCGGCATTGGTCACCGGCGCCGGCGCGGTGGCGTCGTAGGCGCCTTCGCCACCGTGCTGCAGCAGCCACAGCAGCAGCCCGACCTGATCGTCGCGGTGGATCCAGCTCATCCACTGGCGGCCATCGCCTATGCGTCCGCCCATGCCGAAGCGGAACGGCAGCAGCATCCGCGCCAGCGCGCCACCGTCGCGGCCCAGTACCACGCCGGTGCGGACCAGACTGGTGCGCACGCCCAGGTCCTGCGCGCGTAACGCTTCGGCTTCCCAGTCGCGGCACAGCTCGGCGGAAAAGTCGTCGCCGGGCGTGCTGGTTTCGTCCAGGACCTCGTCGCCGCGATCGCCGTAGTAGCCGATCGCCGAGCCGGAGATCAGGCAACCCGGGCGCCGCGCGGCGTCGAGTCCGCTCATCCAGTCGAGCAGGGCGCGAGTGGTGCCGATGCGCGAGGTGCGGAAGCGGCGTTTGCGGGTGGCGCTCCAGCGGCCCTCGGTCAGCGGTTCGCCGGCGAGGTTGATCACCGCATCGGCCGGTGCGGCGCGCCGCAGGTCGTCCAGTGCCTGCACCGCCGGCAACAGCCGCGCCGCGCGCGCCGGGTCGCGGGTGAGCACGCTGACCTTGTGCCCGGCGTCGAGCAGGGCAGCACACAACGCGCGGCCGATGAAGCCGGTGCCTCCGGTAACGAGCACGTGCATGCAGGGGATCGCTTGCGCCAAGGGAGCCGCAGTGTAGGTGCGCCGGGCATGGCGGAAGAGTGAATGCCGCCGCCGCCGGTGCGGCTGGGCGGTTTCGCGACGCCTGCACGGGCCACCCGTCAGGCTGCGCGGGCGCCGCGCCGCGCCACTAACGGATGTTCCTGCTCGCGATGCCCGCTCCATGATCCGACCACCCCGATTCGCGCGCATGCCGCGTCCGCGCCGCGGCGTGGGTCTGCTGCTGGCTGCGCTGCTCGCCAGTGCCGCGGCCACCGCCGCGCCGGCGCCGGCCGACCAGGCCAGCGCGGCCTGCCTGGCCGCGCTGCTGGAGCAGTTGGGCTGGCGCATCGGCAGCACCGCCGCAGCGCAGCCGCAGATCGCGGCCGGCGCACCCTGCGAACGCGGTTCGCTGGCCGAGGCGCAGGCGCACGGCGATCTGCAGGCGGCCTTGCCCGCCGGCTGGAGCGACGCGCAACGGCAGCACGCGCTGCGTGCCTTGCTGGATACGCCGGCGACGCAGTGCGGGTATTTCCTGCAACTGGGCGCGGCCACCACGCGCGCCGTCGCGCGGCTGCAGGACAACCCCGGCTATCGCTTCTCGGCGTTGCAACTGGGCTGGATCGGCTTCGGCGTACGCGGCGCGCGGGCGCAGGGCTGGGAGCGCTTCCGCAGCTTCGGCCGCGGCTATCGTCCGGCCAGCGGCAATGCGCAGGCGATCGAGGCGTTCTACAGCGGCCATGTGCGTTCGGAATGCGGCGTCGGCCGGCAGATCGCGCAACTGGCCACGCAGCGCGAACTGTATGGCGACGCCGCGTTCGATCGTGCGTTCAGTGCCGACGAGCTGTCGATCGGCACCTTCCTGACATTGCACGACACCGACAGCATCCTGCTCGGCGCGCATGCCGGCGAGTTCTTCGCCGACGGCAAGGCGGCCAGGACCGCGCAGCGCGGCCGTGCGGCCTTCCTCGGTGCGCCCGGCTACATCGTGCACGTGTTCGAGCGCCGCTACCTGGACGACATCAACAACCAGGCGGAGAACTTCGTGGTCGCCTCGGTCAGTGCCGAGGCCGCCACAGCGTTACGCGCGCACGGCGGCTTCGTGTACTACGACGAGCAGAACCGGCGCATCTGGGAACTGGCGCAGGCGCTGCGCGGTCCGGGGCGGGAGCGCTTCGAGCGCCTGCTGTACGCGCGCGACCCGGCGCTGCGCGCACGCTTGGATCCGGCGCAGCAGGCGGTGCTCGCGCAACTCGACGCCTTGCTCGACGATCCGTTCTACCGGGGCTTTCAGGTCTACGTGCATCCCAAGGGCGTCAAGCCGATCGGTTATCACGTGGTGCGGCTGCTGGATCGCAATCCGCGCACCCCGTTCGCGATCGAGCTGACCCTGCACAACCTGCACACCACCCTGTACCAGCGCTGGCGCGATCTGCAATTGCGCGACTGCGTACAGGCGTCGCGGTCGGCGCGTGCCGATGTACCGGCGCCTTAGCTGCGCGTCACGTCGGCATCGCCGCTTCGTGAGACCCTAACCCTCCTTTTTTCGAACCGGGAACGACGCATGGAACTGGGACTTGTAGGCTTGGGCCGGATGGGCGCCAACATGGCCGAGCGGCTGGTGCGCGGCGGGCATCGCGTGGTCGGTTTCGACCTGGGCGAGGCCGCGCGCAGTTCGGCGCAGCAGCGCGGGGTGGAAGCGGTCGACAGCATGGCCGCGCTGATCGCGGCGCTGCCGGCGCCGCGCGCGGTGTGGCTGATGGTGCCCGCCGGCAAGGTCGTCGACGACACCCTGGCGGCGCTGCTGCCGCTGCTGAGCGAGGGCGACGTGGTGATCGACGGCGGCAATTCCTACTACAAGGATTCGATGCGCCGCGCCGGCGAACTCGCCGCGCACGGCATCGCCTATGTCGACTGCGGCACCAGCGGCGGCGTGTGGGGGCTGCGCGAGGGCTACAGCCTGATGATCGGCGGCGACACCGCCGCGGTGCAGCGCCTGCATGATGTGTTCGCGACCCTGGCGCCGGCCACCGATGCCGGGTGGGGACACGTCGGCCCCAGCGGCGCCGGCCACTTCACCAAGATGGTCCACAACGGCATCGAGTACGGAATGATGCAGGCCTATGCCGAAGGCTTCGCGCTGATGGGGCGCAAGCAGGAGTTCGCGCTGGACCTGCACCAGGTGGCCGAGGTCTGGCGCCAGGGCAGCGTGGTGCGTTCGTGGCTACTGGACCTGTGCGCCGATGCGCTGGGCGAGAATCCGACCCTGGCCGGCATCGCGCCGTTCGTCCAGGATTCCGGCGAAGGCCGCTGGACCGTGGCCGAGGCGATCGACCTGGACGTGCCGGCGCCGGTGATCACCCTCTCGCTGCTGGAGCGGCTGCGCTCGCGCGACGACGATTCGTTCGCCGACAAGTTGCTGGCGGCGATGCGCAACCAGTTCGGCGGTCATGCGATCAAGCACGAGGGCGGCGCCGCACCCGCGCCGGGCGGCACGCGCCCGGCCTGAGGCCCTGCGCTCAGTCCAGCGTGACGCTGCAACCGGAGGCGGCGCTGTGCACGCCCGCCTCCAGCAGGCGCATTACTGCCAGCGCCTGCGCCGCATCCACCGGCGCAGGTGCACGCCCAGCCAGCGCCTCGCGAAACGCCGCGTAGCAGTCGCGGTAATCGCCGCGGTGCGCCGGCAGCGTCTGCACGGCGTGCGTGCCGTCGGCGCCGACCAGGCGCAACTGGCCGGGCAGGGGATCCTCGCCCCAGCCGGGCGCGCCCGGCGCGACGCCCGCGCGCAACTGCGCTTCCTGCGTGTCCAGTCCATGCTTGAGATAGCTGCCGGCGGTGCCGTGGAGCGCGAAGCGCAGGCCGTTCGCGGCGACCAGCGAGCCGGCATGCAACACCACCCGCAGCCGCGGATAGCCCAGCACTGCGTGCACGTAATCCACCGTCTGCGCGCCGGGGCGCTGCAGCGCCAGGTCGGCCTGCAGCGATTGCGGCGGCCCGAACAGCTGCAGCGCCTGGTCGAGCAGGTGCGGCCCCAGGTCGAACCATAGCCCCGAGCCGGGGAGCGCCTGCTCGCGCCAGCGGTCGACCACCTGCGGACGATGGCGGTCGAAGTGGGAATGGAACTCGGCGATCTCGCCGAGCGTGCCGGCCTCCAGCAAGGCACGCACGCCGAGGAAGTCGCCGTCCCAGCGCCGGTTCTGGAACACGCTGACGATGCGGCCGACGCGTTGCGCCTGGTCGAGCACCTGCTGCGCCTCGGCCACGTCCAGGGTGAACGGCTTGTCCACCAGCACGTGCTTGCCCTGGGTCAGGGCGGCCAACGCCAACGGCGCGTGGGTCTGGTTGGGCGTGGCGATCACCACCGCATCGATCCGCGGATCGGCGAAGGCCTGCGCCGCATCGGCGACCACGTGCGCCTGTGGCCAGGCCGCATGCATCGCCTCGGCCTGGCGCGAGACCACGGTGTGCAGGTGCAGACCGGGCGTATGTGCGATCAGCGGCGCATGGAAGGTGCGGCCGACGTAGCCGAAGCCGAGCAGGGCGAGATTGAAGTCGGACATGGGCGCGGGCGGAGGCGATGGGTATCCAGTATCGCCCGGCTGCTCGCGCGCATTGCGCATTCACGCTGCGGCGATTCCGTGGTCACACTGCCTGTACGACGGCGTGGTGGAGACTGCGCGCACATTCAGCGGAGGAAGACACGATGAAGACGATCAATGCACGCACCCTGCTCGGCGCCACCCTGATGGCCGGTTTCGCGTTCGGCGCCGGCCAGGCGTTCGCCGCCGGTCAGGCCACCAGCGCCAAGGACCACGGCACCATGGGCCAGCAGGACACCATGCAGCACGACACCACCGCGCACGACGCCAGCCGCCACGATTCCAAGGAGCCGGTCACCGACACCTGGATCACCACCAAGGTGAAGGCCGATCTGCTGGCCACCAAGAACGTGTCGGGCACCGAGGTCAAGGTCGATACCGTGAATGGCACGGTCAAGCTCTCGGGCGCGGTCGCGACCAAGGCGGAGAAGGACAAGGCCGTGGCGGTCGCCAAGAAGATCGACGGGGTCAAGAAGGTCGATGCGACCGACCTGAAGGTCAGCGCCGCCGCCAAGAAGTAAGCATTGCGCTCCGCGGCCGCGGGTGGGGATGCGACGAGGCGCCCCACCCGCGACAGCCGGCCTGCGACGCACCCTGCGGGGTGCGTTTTTTTTGGAAGCTAGAAATTGGAGACGCGCATCGCATTTCGCGTCGCTTTGACACCGGTTCAGACATCATCCCTTCATGTTCGTCAACGGATCACGCGCGATGTTGGAGACCCAAGCCCACCCAGCCGCGAGCCCTGCGGCCGCGGCGGCCGAAGCGCTCGGCGCAGCGCTGTCGAGCCGTGGCGCCCAGCCGTCGCTGTTGCTGCCGGCCGTGCGCAGGCTCGAGGCGCAGTTGAGCATGCTGCTGACCACCTTTCATGACGACGCCGGCTTCTGGCCCGCGTTCTCCGTGCTGATGCAGGAGCTGGACCAGGGCCTGAGCCTGTCCGAGCGCCGGCGCCTGCACAGCCACGCCGATTTCCTGCTGGTGCGCGCCGGCATGCCGGCCTGGACCCTGGTCGGCGCCAATGCCGGTTCCGCCCCACCCGCGGCGCGCCGACCCTGAGCGCGGTGTGTGCGGGGGCCTCCTGCGGGCGGCTACATGCCGCCCGTTTCATCGTGCGCACGCGCTGGGATAGAGTCATTGCCGATGCCGCGATCGGGGTGTCGCGCTTCCGCTGAATAATTCATCTGCTGCCGGGGAAGATGGGCGACAATGCGCGCCCGCGATGGCCGCAGCCGTTCCTTCTTTTCACGCATCCGCTATGCAGACCATCGCCAAACACGATGCTTGGGACCGCTGGCGCCTGCCGCTGCTGGCCTTGGCCGTCGTCCTGATCGTCATCCTGCCCTCGCTGCTGCTGCGGCAGATGAATGCCAGCACCCTGCGCGCGGCCGACTGGGTGGCGCACAGCCAGGAAGTGACCGCCACCCTGAACGGGATGGAGGCGGACCTGCGCGACATGGAATCGGCGGCGATGGCGATGTCGCATGGCGTGCAGTCGCCGATCCTGACCGCGCGCATGCAGCAGTCGCGCAAGTCGCTGCAGCCGACCCTTGCGCACCTGGCCGAGCTGACCCGCGACAACCCGGACCAGCAGATCCGCGTCGGTCGCCTGCAGAGCACGCTGGAACGGCGCGGCCTGATCGCCGAGCGGATCGCGCAGACCCGCGATCCGGAGCGGATCCGCGCCCTGATCCAGGACATGACCGCCGACAACCCGGTGCGTGGCCTGATCAACGAACTGCAACGGCGCGAGGACGAACTGCTGGTTGAGCGCACCGCCGACGCCGATGAGCGACGCATGCTGGCCTCCGCTGTCAGTTGGACCTCGCTGGTGGTGCAGCTGCTGCTGCTGGGCCTGGTGATCTGGCTGCTGCAACGGCAGATCGGCCGGCGCCTGGACGCCGAGCGCGACATGTTGCGCGCCAACGGTCGCGCCGCGGCGGTGCTGCAGACCGTGCGCGAGCCGATCGTGCTGCTCGACAACGGGCAGCGCATGCTGATGCACAACACCGCCTTCGCCGAACTGTACGGCATGGACCTGGCCGATCCGCCAAGGATGCTGACCGATGTCGGCGACGGCGTCTGGCAGGATCCGATCATCGCCCAGCGCCTGGCCGACGTGCTGCTGCGCGGTCGCGAATTATGGGATTTCGAGCACGAACAACTCGGCGCGGACGGCGTACCAAGGACCATGCTGCTGAATGCGCGGCGCATGCCGCTGCCGGACAGCGAGGATGAAGTGGTCTTGATGACGGTCAGCGACATCACCCTGCAAAAGAGCGCCCAGCAGCGCATCCAGGAGCTGAACCGGCAACTGGAGGGCAAGGTCGAGCAGGTGTCGGAGGTCAACCGCGAACTGGAGGCGTTCAGCTACTCGGTCTCGCACGATCTGCGCGCGCCGCTGCGCCACGTGGCCGGCTTCGCCGACAAGCTGGTGCGGCACCTGGGCGATGGTGCCGACGAGAAGAGCCGGCACTACCTGGAGGTGATCGGCACCTCGGCGCGGCGCATGGCCTCGCTGATCGACGACCTGCTGGTGTACTCGCGCCTGGGTCGCAGTGCGCTGCGCCTGCAGGCGGTGGACATGCAGTCGCTGGTGGCGGAGACGCGCTCGGTGCTCGACGCCAACTACCAGTCCGACCATGGCGACAGCGGGCATCGCATCGAATGGAGCATCGCGCCGTTGCCGATCCTGGTCGCCGACGAAAACATGATGCGCCAGCTGTGGCTGAACCTGCTCGGCAATGCGGTCAAGTACAGCGCCAAGCGCGAGGTCGCGCAGATCGAGGTCGGCTACCAGGTGCAGCCGGACGGCAGCCATCACTTCAGCGTGCGCGACAATGGCGCAGGCTTCGACATGACCTATGCGGCCAAGCTGTTCGGCGTGTTCCAGCGCCTGCACAAGGCCAGCGAGTATTCCGGTACCGGCATCGGCCTGGCCAGCGTGCGCCGCGTGCTGGCCCGCCATGGCGGCCATATCTGGGCCGAGTCCGCCCCCGACCAGGGCGCCACCTTCCATTTCGTCTTGCCCCCGGCGCCCGAAGCGTCCTCTACCGAGTTCATTGCATGACCGCCATCCGCACCATCCTGCTTGCCGAAGACAGCCCCGCCGATGCCGAAATGGCGGTGGATGCGTTGCGCGACGCGCGTCTGGCCAATCCCATCGTGCACGTCGAGGACGGCGTGGAGGCGATGGACTACCTGCTGCGCCGCGGCGCCTATGCCGACCGCGAGGAAGGCCTACCGGCGGTGCTGCTGCTGGACATCAAGATGCCGCGCATGGACGGCCTGGAAGTGCTCAAGCTGGTGCGCAGCGAGGAATCGCTCAAGCGCCTGCCGGTGGTGATCCTGTCGTCCTCGCGCGAGGAAAGCGACCTGGCCCGCAGCTGGGACCTGGGCGTGAACGCGTATGTGGTCAAGCCGGTGGACGTGGACCAGTTCTTCACCGCGGTGAAGACCCTGGGCACCTTCTGGGCGCTGATCAACCAGGCGCCGGACAAAGAGTAAGCGCGCATGCCCACCACCGGCCCCAGGCTTGGCCCGATCCGGATCCTCATGGTCGAGGATTCGCCGGAGGATGCCGAGCTGCTGTCCGACCAGTTGCTGGACGCCGGCCTGGAGGCGACCTTCCGCCGCGTGGAAAGCGAGCCGACCCTGCGCGAGGCGCTGGGCGAGTTCGCGCCGGACATCGTGCTGTCGGACCTGAGCATGCCCGGGTTCTCTGGGCACGAGGCGCTGCGGGTGGTGCGCGAGGACGGCAACGCGGTGCCCTTCATCTTCGTCTCCGGCACCATCGGCGAGGAGACCGCGGTGGAGGCGCTGCGCGACGGTGCCAACGACTACATCATCAAGCACAACCCGACCCGCCTGCCGTCGGCAGTGGCGCGGGCGATCCGCGAGGCCCGCACCGAACGCGAGCGGCAGCGGGTGGAGCGCGAACTGATGCGCGCGCAGCGGCTGGAGAGCCTGGCCCTGCTCGCCGCCGGCCTCAGCCACGACCTGCGCAACATCCTGCAGCCGCTGCTGATCGTGCCGGAACTGATCGTCGGTCGCAGCGACGATCCGCAACTGCGGCACCTGGCCGACGTCATCGCCGAGTGCGGCCGGCGCGGCCACGAGATGGCCGAGTCGATGCTGTCGTTCGTGCGCGGTTCGCGCACGCCGAGCGAGCGGGTGCGCATCGCCGAACTGTTCCAGGCGGTGCAGATGCTGCTCAGAAGCAGCCTGCCGGAGCGGGTGACGCTGCAGGTGGACGTGGCCGATCCGGCGCTGTCGATCGAGGCCAACTACACCGAACTGCAGCAGTGCCTGCTCAACCTCGGCCTCAACGCGATCCAGGCGATGCCCGATGGCGGCCAGCTGAGCCTCTCGGCGGCGCCGGCGATCGGCGCCGACGGCAGCGAGCAGGTGCGCATCCTGGTCCGCGACAGCGGCATCGGTATGGACGCGGAGACCCAGGCGCGGCTGTTCAGCCCCTTCTTCACTACCAAGCCGGACGGCACCGGCCTGGGCCTGATCTCGTGCAAGCGCATCGTCGAAAGCTACGGCGGCCGGATCGGCGTGGACAGCACGCCGGGCCAGGGCACCTGTTTCGAAATGCTGATTCCGCAGCGCGCGCCGGCGCCATCGACCGAGCCCGAGCTGTCGTTGCCGATGGGCAAGGGCCAGCGCGTGCTGCTGGTCGACGGCGAGGCCACGCGCCTGTCGCTGCTCGGCAATGCGCTGTCCAGCCAGGGCTATCGCCCGCAACTGGCCTCGGACGGCGCCGCGGCGTTGCGCGACGTCGAGGAGTACGGCCTGCCGGAGCTGGTGATCGTCGACAGCGACATCATCCTGCTCTCGGCGGTGCACCTGCTGCTGGCGTTGCAGGACCTGGGCTACCAGGGCCCGGCGATCGTGCTCGAGGACACCGGCACCAACCTGGAGCGCGACCACTTCCCCGCCGACATCGCCGTGCACGTCCTGCGCAAGCCGCTGGAAATGCAGCGCGTGTTCCGGGCTGTGGCGCATGCCCTCGAAAGCGGCTGAAGTGCTGGGAATGGGGATGGGGGAATCGGGAATGGGAAAGGCAAAAGCCAAAGCCGATGCTCATTGCTGCATGGCGACCGTATCTCCAGCGCCATCTGCGCGATGACGTGACTCGTTTATCTGGAGTCACCGAGAGAGGCAAAGCTCACCGGATAAGTGCAGCTTGGAACGCAAGGGCAACGGATTGACGCCTCAGCGGCCATCATGTCTCAGCGCAAGCTCCGCGCTCTGGCTGTTCCGATTCCCCATTCCCGATTCCCCAATCCCAGCCTTTCACTGCTGCGCCGACTGGTCTTCCGGGTCGCGGCGGGCGGGGGAGCGGCGGGGAGGCAGGGGCGGCAGGGCGTCGCGGGCTTCGGTGTCGTGGCCGGCGGCCAGGGCCGGTTCCCAGGGGAAGCGCGGCAGGGTGCGCACGGCGTTCTCCAGCTTGCGCGACCAGGTGTCGTGGATCTCGGCGTACAGCGGGGTGTCGGCTTCCAGGCGCATGCGCTCGGTCACGCGCAGGTCGTTGCGGCGGATCAGCGCCAGGTCGATCGGCATGCCCACCGACAGGTTGGAGCGGATGGTCGAGTCCAGCGACACCAGGGCGGTGCGCGCGGCATCTTCCAGTTGCATCTCCGAACGGATGATGCGGTCCAGGATCGGCTTGCCGTACTTGGATTCGCCGATCTGCAGGTACGGGGTTTCCGGCGAGGTGGCGATGGCGTTGCCGAGCGGATAGATCATGTACAGCCCGGGCCGTTCGCCGGCGATCTGCCCGCCCAGGATCAGCGTCGACTGCACGTTGACGCCGCTGTGCTGGGATTGCTCGGAGAGCTTGATCTGGCTGGAGGCCAGCACCTCGCCGACGTACTCGGCCACCTCGAACAGGTGGCGGAAGCTGCGCAGGCTGCGCGGCGCCTCGGGATCCTCGGCGTCGCGCTGCAGGCGTGAAATGGTCAGCTGGGTGGTCGCCAGGTTGCCGGCTGACATCAGTGCGAACACCGCCTGGCCCGGGTACTCGAACACGTGCAGCTTGCGGTGCACGCGGACGTCGTCCAGCGAGGCGTTGGTGCGGGTGTCAGCGGCGAAGACCAGGCCTTCGTCCACTTCGATGCCGACGCAATATGTCATGGCGATGCCGAAACCGGGTGCATCTGGATTCTATGCGGGCTGGCGCGGGCTGGCTAGCCGTTGACGCTCGGCGCCGCGGCATGCGCGAATAGTGCATGACCACCGTGCTTCTGAGCCTGGGCAGCAATCTGCGCCCGCATCACCACCTGGCCGCGGCGATCGCGGCGCTGCGCCGGCAGTTCGGCGCGATCGCGGTGTCGCCGACCTATCGCACCGCGGCGGTCGGCTTCGACGGGCCGGCGTTCCTGAACAACGCGGTGGCGCTGCAGACCGACTGGGAGCTGGCGCCGCTGGACGACTTGCTGCATGCGCTGGAGGACGCGCATGGCCGCGACCGCAGCGGCCCGCGCTTCAGCGACCGTACCCTGGACATCGACGTGGTGTTCTACGGCGACCGCATCGTCGAAGGCCCCGGCCACCTGCGCATCCCGCGGCCCGAGCTGCGCCACGCCTTCGTGCTCAAGCCGCTGGCCGACATCGCTGCCGATTTCGTCGATCCGGTCAGCGGCCAAACCCTGGGCGCGCTATGGCAGGCGCATGCGGAGCATGGCAAGGCGTTCGAGGTGGTCGAGTTGGATGAGTAGCCGGGATTGGGGATTCGGGATTCGCTGTGAAGCAGGGATTCGGGATGTAGGGATTCGGGATTCGCCAGTGCGGTAAGCGCAACGACGTTCAAGCGGGCGCGCTCAGGTCGCGTCAACCCGCTTTTGCGAATCCCCAATCCCGAATCCCGAATCCCGGCCCCTCACATCAACCCACGCCCACCATCCACCCGCACGGTCTGCCCGGTGACGAAGCTGGCGTCGTCGAGCAGCCAGCGCACGGTGTCGGCGATTTCCTCGACCTGGCCGGTGCGCGCCAGCGGGGTGCGTGCCAGCAGGGCTTGTTGTGCGGCGGCGTCCTTGCCGGCGTCGGGCCACAGGATCGCGCCGGGGGCGATGGCGTTGACCCGCACCTGCGGTGCCAGTTCCAGCGCCAGCGAGCGGGTCAGCATCGCCAGGGCGGCCTTGGCTGCGCTGTACAGCGGATGCGCGCGCAGCGGCGTTTCCGCGTGCACGTCGGTCATGTTGACGATCGCGCCGCCGTGCTGACGCAGCTGCGCGGCCGCGGCCTGCGCCAGGAACAGCGGCGCGCGCGCGTTGACCGCGAACAGGTCGTCCCATTGCGCTGGTGTGGCCTCGTGCAGCGGCGTGGGATAGAAGTTGGAGGCGTTGTTGACCAGCGCGTCGAGCCGGCCGAAGCGAGCCACGCACTGCGCCACCAGGTCGGGTAGCTGCGCGGTGTCGCGCAGGTCGGCCTGCAGCGTCAGCGTGCTGCCGGCGCGCTGGGATTCCAGTTCCTGTGCCAGCGCCTGCAGTTCGGCCTGCGAGGTGTGCGCATGCAGGGCGACGTCATAGCCGGCCGCGTGCAGGCGCCGGGCGATGCCGGCGCCGATGCGCCGCGCGCTGCCGGTGATCAGGGCGACTTTGGTCTGGGTCATGTACGGGTTCCATGCTCGGCTATGCTGTGCATTGTCCACGCAATCGCGCAGCGCATGCCCACTGACCTTCCTTTGCCCGATGCCACCGCGCTGGCCCACAGCGATCGCCTGGCCGCGCACATGCGCGCCGAGATCGCCGCCGCTGGCGGAGCCATTCCGTTCTCGCGCTTCATGGAGCTGGCGCTGTACGCGCCCGGTCTGGGCTACTACAGCGCCGGCAGCAGCAAGTTCGGCGAAGAGGGCGATTTCGTCACCGCGCCGGAGCTGGGGCCCTTGTTCGCCGCCACCGTGTCCAATGCGTTGGCGCCGGTGCTGCAGCAACTCGGGCCGCAGGCGCGCATGCTGGAAGTGGGCGGCGGCAGCGGCGCCTTCGCCGAGGTCATGCTCAAGCGCCTGCTTGCGCTGGATGCGCTGCCCGAGCGCTACGCGATCCTGGAGCCCAGCGCCGATTTGCGCGAACGCCAGCGCGAGCGCCTGGCGCGCACGTTGATTCCGCCGGTGTTCGACCTGGTGGAATGGCTGGACCGGCCGTTCGACGACGACTGGAACGGCGTGCTGTTCGCCAACGAGGTGATCGACGCCCTGCCGACGCCGCGCTTCGCGCTGCGCGACGGCGAGGTGTTCGAGGAAACCGTGATGCTGGACGGCGAGGGCCGCTTTCGCCGCGGCGAGCAGCCGGCCGATCCGCTGCTGGCGGCGGCGGTGCGGCACCTCGAGCGTTATCTGCAGACGCCGTTCGCCGACGGCTACCGCTCAGAACTGCTGCCGCAGTTGCCGTACTGGATCCAGGCGGTGGCCGGCGGCCTGCGCAGCGGCGCCATGCTGTTCGTGGATTACGGTTATCCGCGCCGCGAGTTCTATCTGCCCGAGCGCGACGACGGCACCCTGCGCGCGTTCTACCGGCACCGCACGCATGCCGATCCGTACCGCTGGCCGGGCCTGCAGGACCTGACCGCGTCGGTGGACTTCACCGCGCTGGCTGAGGCCGGCACCGGGGCGGGCTTCGACCTGGCCGGCTACTGCAACCAGGCCAGCTTCCTGCTCGGCAACGGCCTGGACGCGCTGCTGGCCGAGGCCGAGGCGCGCAGCGACGAGGCCGCGCGGCTGCGCCTGCGCCAGCAGGTGAAGCGGTTGACACTGCCCAGCGAGATGGGCGAGCGCTTCCAGGTGATGGGCTTCGAGCGCGACGTGTCGCTGGCGCCGGCGTTCCTGTCCGGCGACCTGACCTGGCGGCTGTGATGGCGGCAGTGCGCGACTTCCGCTGGCCCCGGCTGTGGCTGGGGCTGTGGTGGCTGGGCATCGTGGTACTGATCTACGTGTGCATGATGCCGCACCCGCCGCAGTTGTCGGACCTGCCCGACAGCGACAAGGCCGAGCACTTCATCGCCTACCTGCTGCTGGCCGCCGCGGCCGTGCAGCTCTATGCCGGGCCACGTGCCTGGACCTGGGCGGCGCTGGGCCTGCTCACGCTGGGCGTGGGCATCGAATTCGCGCAGGGCGCCTGGACCACCACGCGCTCGGCCGATCCGCTGGATGCCCTGGCCGATGCATTGGGCGTGGCGGCCGGCATGGCCACCGCGGCCACGCCGTGGCGCGATCTGCTGTGGCGGCTGGAGCGCGGCAGCCTGCGCCGTCGTTGAGCGCGGCGGCGGCGCGGTCTACGCCGTCGGCCAAACGCCGGATTTCCCGGCCGCGCGCAAGTCGCGACAGGCGCGCTGCGCCTAGAGTGCCGGCGCCGGGCACCCCGCCCGGTCGCCGCGCGGCGACTCCGCGCGTCCGTGCAGGAGAGAACACGCATGCAAGCACGACAGTCCACCCGTGCGGCGCGCGGCGCCGGCCTGTGCGCCGCGCTGTGCCTGGCGCTCAGCGCCGCGCCCGCCAGCGCCGCCTGGAACGATCTGTGCAGTGGCACCGCCACCTACACCAGCTCCGGCTATTCCGGCGGGGCGCTGCTGCTGGATCCCATCGACCCGGCCGCCACGATCACCGCGTTGAACCCCAATCAGCTCAACTACGGCGGAATCCAGGCGGCCCTGGCCGGTGCCTATCTGCAGGTGCAGGGGCCGCGCGGCACGGTCACCGTGTACGTCACCGACCTGTATCCGGACGGCGCCGATTGCGGGCTGGACCTGTCGCCCAATGCCTTCGCCGCGATCGGCGACACCAGCGCCGGGCGCATCCCGATCCGCTGGCAGGTGGTGGCCGCGCCGGTCACCGGCAACGTGGTGTACCGGATCAAGGAAGGTAGCTCGCAATACTGGGCGGCGATCCAGGTGCGCAACCACCGCTATCCGGTGGTGAAGTTCGAATACAAGAAGAACGGCGACTGGGTCAGCCTGCCCAAGACCGCGTACAACCACTTCGTCGGCGAACAGATGGGCGCGCAATTGCTGGAGATCCGCCTGACCGATATTCGTGGCCAGGTGGTCACCGACACCCTCGGCGCGCTGCCCAGCCAGGGCGACAAGGGCGTGTACTTCGCCGACGGGCACGTGCAGTTCCCGAAGTGAATCGGGTCCATACATGCGCCGGCGCTGCTTCCACTCGTATGCGCGCGCCTGCGTCGCGGCGATGACGCCGCGGCGCCGGCGCGGCCGCACAATCAGAACTTGAAGTGCACCGTCGCCATGTAGCGGCGGCCGTTGTGGTAGCGGCCGGCCGGGTGGTCCTTGTCGCCCAGGTACTGCAGGTACTCCTCGTCCAGCAGGTTCTGCGCGTCCAGTTGCAGCGACCACTGCGCATTGATCGCATAGCCCACGCTCGCGCCCAGGTCGGTGTAGTCGTCGACGCTGGCCGGCGCGGCGCCGGCGACGTAGCCGCCGGCCAGGTAGCTGTCGCGCCAGTTCAGGCTGATCCGCGCGTTCCACGGGCCCTTCTCGTAGTACGGGCTGAAGGCGACGCTGTTGCGCGACTGGTAGGGCAGCGGGTTGCCGCTGTTGTTCTCGCCGCTGGCGTAGGTGTAGTTGGCCGACAGGCCGAAGCCGCTCTCGCCGAACGGCTGCTGGTAGGCCAGGGTGAAGCCCTTGACCTTGCCGGTGCCGGCATTGCGCGGGCGCTGGATGCTGTAGTCGCAGTAGCCGTCGGCGGTGCAGCCGTTGCTGCCGAGCATCTGCGCCCAGGTCTGCGGCGAGGTGTCGCGGATCGCGTTGTACTGGCGCTCGATGGTGGCCGAGGTGTCGATGTAGTTGTCGATCTTCTTGTAGAAGACCGACCACGCCACCACTGCCTGCGGCGCGAAGTAGTACTCGGCCGAGAGGTTGAAGTTCCACGATTCGTACGGCGACAGCTCGGCATTGCCGCCGCTGCCGGTGAGCGTGGTGTCGTTGAGGAAGGTGTTGTTGACCATCTGGTTGTACGGCGCCCAGGCGATCACCTTGCCGGCGCCGAAGCGGAACACCCAGTCGTTCTCGGTGTCGTAGGCCAGATTCAGCGACGGCAGCAGGAAGTGCTCCGTCTTCGTGCGGGTCTGCCACTTGCTGTCCAGGTCCTGCAGCGTCGGCGTGCCGCTGTAGACGAAGCCGCTGCCTTCGGTCTTGGAATCCACGTAGCGCAGGCCGAGGTTGCCGCGCAGGCCGGCATTGGAGAAGTTCAGCTGCACGTAGGCGGCGTTGTTGGTCTGCTGCAGCGCCCAGGTGTTGTTGAGGTAGCTGGACGGATCCGGGTTGGCGTAGTCGACCGGGCTGTTGCGGATCCAGTCGATCACGTTGCCGCGCCCGGCCTGCACGTGCTGGCCGTGGTCGGGATAGAACCCGCGGATGTCGGTCAGGCCGATGGTGCCGATGTCGGCCAGCGTGCCGGGGGTGACGCCGCCGTAGACGTTGAGCGCGAAGTCCTCGTCGTGCTTGCCCTGGCGCACGCCGACCAGCAACTGGTTGAACACGCCGTCGAACTGCAGCTCCAGGTCGAGCTGGCCGTAGCGGTCCTTGCTCTGGGTGGAGAACACGCCGTTGTTGCCGATCCAGCCGCCGGCCGAGCCCCAGTTGGCCGGGTTGCGCGCGGCGGTGGGATCGTCGAAGCGGATGCCGCGGTCCAGATCCCAGCGGAAGCCGCCGTTGTAGAACGGTTCGATGAAGTACTGCGCCAGGTCGTCGTTGTCGGACTTGCTCTGGCCGAGCTGGCCGCGCAGGGTCCAGCGTTCGCCGCGATAGGCACCGCGCAGGTCCAGGCCCTTGGTGGTCACCTGCGACTGGCGCACGTTGTTGTCGTAGATCACCGTGCCGCCGCCCGCATTGGCGTTGGCGCTGGAATGGCCGCTGCGGACCACGCCGTTGCGCACATCGCCCAGCGCATCGACCGCGGCGACGGTGCCCGGATTCCAGGTCAGGAAGCTGTACATCGACTGGTTGTAGTTGTCGAAGTCTTCCTTGATGTACAGGCCGCTGAGGTTGAACTCCAGCGCGTCGCTGGGCTTGAGCTGCAGGTTGAGCACCGCGCTGTCGCGCTTGCGGTCCTGCTGGAACCAGGCGGCGTTGATCGAGTTGGGCACGTCGGCATCGGCGGGCACGCCGGTGGCGTTGGCGAAGGTGCTGGCCTTGGCGTAGCCGAACACCTCCAGCCCCTGGCGGTCCACGCGTTCCTCGTAGTGCTGCGCGGACACCGCGACGCCGAAGGTCTCCTGCGGATTCTTCCAGCTGTACAGCAGCGACGCGTTCGGCTTGCCTTCGCTGGCCTGTTGGCTGTAGCTGTAGCCCACCGAGCCGGCGATCTCGTTGGCCTTCAGGTCCAGCGGCTGGCGGGTATGCATCAGCACGGTGCCGCCGAGGCTGCCCTCGGTCAGCCGCGCCTCGGAGGATTTGACGATCTCCGCGCGGCCCAGGATCTGCGGCGACAGCAGGGTGTAGTCGAAGCCGCGATTGGGCTGCTCGCCATACAGCCAGATCGCCTGGGCCACCGGGTGGCCGTCCAGGAACGACAGGTTGAGGCTGGGATCGGTGCCGTCGATGCTGACCCGCTCGCCCTGGCCGAAGCGGCGGTCGATGGTGACGCCGGGAATCTGCGCGAACGCCTCGGCGACGTTGGTGCTGGGGAACTTGCCGATGTCCTCGGCGGTGATCGCCTCGGACACGGTGACGTTGTTGCGCTTGGTGTCCAGCGACTTCTCCAGGCTGGCGCGGATGCCGACCACCTGGACCGCGTCCAGATCGGTGGCGGCGGAATCGGCCTGCTGCGCCTGCGCGGCGAAGGCGAGGACGCTGGCGGCGATGGCCGCGGACAAGACGGAATGGCGATATTGCATGATGTCTCTCCCTCATCATTCAATGGATCAACGCGATTGCGCGGACGGTACGCCGCGCGCCGGGGTGCCTGTTGCCTTACTGCCTGTGCTGCGGATGCGGGCTGGAGTGCCGGGTGTTGCGAAACGTGGAGGCCGTCCCGCGTTGCGCGGGAGGGCAGGTGCTGCCGGTGCGGTGCGCACGCGGATGCGTGGCCGGTCTTGGCGCGCGCAGGGTGGTAGGGCGGTCACCGGAGACGGCGATCAGCGAGGCTGCCCATCGCGGTCGATCGGAATGGGCTGCGAGCGCGGTGCGGCGCAGCAACAGCCGCAGTGGACTGGGCGCGGCATGCGCGCTCGGCAGCTGCTGTGCTTGGTCATGCCACGAAGTGCCGCGTGCGACACGCGACGCGTGCGAACGGATCATTGCGATCACATGCCTCCCTTGGCCCCGCTTTCGCGCCGCAATGCGCGGCTACACCCCCGTGTGCGCCGATTCTTACGAGCCTATGACAACGATGTCAAGTCTCGTTGCAAAAATTTGTCTGGTTCTGGTTTTGTCGCTCAATATCGGCAGTGGATCCCGGAAAGGATGCGCTGCTGAAATAAAAATCCTTTTTTATCAATTGCTTGTGCGGGCGCTCAGCGCGGCTCGCCAGCCTGCACAAATGAGAATGCAATGCGCTTATGCGGCGATGCACAAAATTGGTCTCGTTGTCACAATTGGTGCGGCATAGGTATCGTGACAACGATGCGTGAACAACGCCGCGCGAGAAATATTTTTCTCATCTAAGCGATTGATATATAAGAGATTTAATGGCTTCAGCTTACAAGTCCAGGGGTCATTCTTCGATTTCGTGCGGCGTGGCGTTGACACAATTTTTCTAAGACCATAAGAATCGAAGCGCCTGGAATTGGTCCTTGCCAATTCGGGCCAGATCTGTCCAGTCGCACCATGCAGTCGCCCGTTCCGGGGAAGGGACGGGGACGCGCCTCCCGCAACACAGGGCGCAGGAAACAGCCAGAACGTTCCATCGACTCCGTCCGCACGGACGGCCTCGCCCTGCGCGTCGCGTCGGGCGCGATGGAGGGTGCTGCCTGCCGATCGCCGCCTTGGATGTCAGACGTCGTCGTGCCGATCGCCATCAACCAGGATAGCCCAATGCCACATGTCGCCCGCTTCCGTTCGCATTGTTGTCCCCTGTCCGTCCTCGCCAGCGCCATCGCGCTCGGCCTGTTCAGTGCCACTGTGCAGGCGCAGCAAGCGCCCGCGTCCGATTCGATTTCCCAGCTCGACACGGTGACCGTCACCAGTTCCTACCAGAAGAGCCTGATCACCGCGCTGGACAACAAGCGCGAGGATGCGCGCATGACCGACGGCATCTCGTCGGAGGACATCGGCAAGTTCCCGGCCGAAAACATCGCCGAGGCGATCCAGCGCATTCCCGGCGTGCAGATCTCCACCATCAACGGGCGCGGCTCGACCATCAGCATCCGCGGCCTGGGCCCGCAATACTCGGCCACCACGATCAACGGCCAGACCATCAAGAGCGCCGATTTCACCGATGGCTTCCGCTACGACATCATCCAGCCGGAGGTGGCCGCGGCGATCGAGGTGATCAAGTCGCCGTCGGCGGACATGGATGCCGGCGGCCTGTCCGGCACCGTCAACATCGAGACCACCAAGCCGCTGGACTACAAGGAGCGCAAGCTGATCTTCTCGGCGAAGGAGCAGTACGCCGAATTCGCCGGCGGCGCGCCGACGCCCAAGGGCGTGCTGACCTACATCGACCAGTTCCATCTGGCCGACGGCGGCGAACTGGGCGTGTTCGTCAACGCCGGCTACCAGAAGCTCCGCGACCGTGCCGACTACCTGTGGATCGACCGCTGGTACACCCAGGACACCGGCGACGGCACCCTCTACATCCCGCGCCGTCCGCGCTATCGCTCGATCGAGCGCGAGACCGACCGCAAGATGTTCACCGCCGGGCTGCAGTGGAAACCCAACGACCGCCTGGAGATGAACCTGACCGCGCTGTATTCGCAGGACAAGACCGACAACGACATGAATCAGTTGGTCTACTCCTTCGACCGCAACTACCTGACCGTGCTGCAGACCGAAGGCCTGACCGCGACCAAGGTGTCGGCGTCCAACTACTGGCTGGAGAACAACCGCCAGCTCGAGCGCCACGACCTGAGCTCGCAACTGCTGACCTGGGACGCGCGCTGGAAGGGCGACGCGTGGACCTTCAGCGGCGTGGCCAACTACACCGAAGGCAAGACCGACGAGGACGAGCGCGCGGTGATCCTCGGCCGCAAGCCGAGCGCGACGCTGTTCGACATGTCCAATCCCGGCGCGATCTCGCTGACCACCGATGCCGACGCCACCGACGCCAGCGCCTGGAACAAGGCCAACCTGGTCCGCGACGAATACCCCAACGGTGCGATCAACGCGCTGCGCAACAAGGAATGGTCGCTGCAGTTCGATGCCGAGCGCTACGTCGGCAACGGCGTCCTGGACGCGGTCAAGGTCGGCACCAAGTTCCGCCGCGAGACCTTCGATCGCAACGTCTGGCGTCGCGACTTCCTGTACCTGATCAACTCCGGCGCGGTGTCCGGCTACGGCATGTTCCCGGAATTGTCGGCGGCCAGTTCCAACGTCAGCAACTTCCTCGACGGCGACCTGGCCTCGCAGAGCGACTGGGTGGCGCCGGACGTGTACGCCTACGCCAGGGCCCTGGCGGCCTCCGGCATTACCGTGCCGGTGCTGTTCGCGCCGCAGGCCAGCTACCACATCCGCAACGACATCTTCTCCGCCTACGCGCTGGCCAAGATCGACACCGACGTCGGCAGCATGCGCCTGCGCGGCAACGTCGGCGTGCGCTACGAGGGCACCAAGCGCACCACCGATACCTACCTGACCACCGCCTCGCAATACAGCGAGGATGCCAACGAGGTGGTCGGCACCGCGCGCGCCCCGTACGACTACCACAACTGGCTGCCGAGCCTGAACCTGGTGCTGGACATGCGCGAGGACCTGCTGCTGCGCTTTGCCGCCGGCAAGGTGCTGGTGCGGCCGATCCTGGACAGCAACACCGCCATCGCCACCACCATCTCCTCCGGCAGCAACACCGGCGGCACCACCACCTACGACGTGGCGCTGGGCCAGACCGACCTGAAGGCGCTGACTGCCGACCAGGCCGACCTCAGCCTGGAGTGGTACTACGGCCAGGGCGGCGGGCTGACCCTGGCCGGCTTCTGGAAGAACGTCAAGAACGGCACCTTCAACAGCATCGTCTGCCCGGCCACGTTCAACGGCACGGCGCTGTCCACCAACGGCGCCGGCGACTGCGTGGACGGCAGCGGCAACATCTACGAGATCACCGCCACCCGCAACGATCCGAGCAAGGTCAAGATCAAGGGCTACGAACTGGGCTGGACCCAATCCTTCGATGCCTGGCTGCCGATCCAGGGCTTCGGCCTGACCGCCAACTTCACCCGGGTGATCCCGCAGCGCGACACCGACTTCAAGATCCGCAACCTGTCGGAGAAGACCTGGAACGCCACCGGCTACTGGGAGAACGCGATGTTCTCCGCGCGCCTGTCGCTGAACCATCGCAGCGAGTACGAGCAGGACAGCAGCGACAGCTTCTTCGCCCGCGAAGGCCACACCATGAAGGCGCGCACCCAGGTCGATGCGGTGCTCGGCTACCAGGCCACCGACAAACTCAGCTTCCAGCTCGGCGCGCTCAACCTGACCAACAAGAAGGAAGAGGCGTACAAGGACATCAGCAGCCGCTGGCAGATGACCGGGGTCACCGGCCGCAGCTTCTACGTGTCGATGCAGTGGGACATCCTGTGAGGGCGGCGCAGGCGCCTGCGGGCTAGCGCGACCCGACCCGGCGCCGCGGTGGCGCCGGGCGGTCGATCCGATGAGGACAAGCGCATGCAACGAAGAACCTTCCTGGCCGGCAGCGCCGGCGCCGGCCTGCTGCTGGCGCTGCCGCGCGGGAGCCGGGCCGGCACGGCAGCGTCTGCCGGGCTCGCAAGCAGTGGCACGGCTGCCGTGGCGGCCGTACCCACGGTGACTCTGGCGGCCGATCCCGGCCTGTTCTGCCTGGACGAGGGCTGGCGTTTCCACGAGGGCGACATCCCGTTTCCGCCGATCACCGGGCAGGACGCCAGCTACGACAACGCCAAGGCCGGCAAGGCCTGGGGCGCGGCCGCCGGCGATTTCGACGACAGCCAGTGGCGGCAACTGCGGCTGCCGCACGATTTCGCCATCGAGCAACCGATCGAGGCCAGCGCCAACGTGGCGCAGGGCTATCGCCGCCGCGGCATCGCCTGGTACCGGCGCAGCCTGCGGCTGGATGAGGCGCAGCGTGGCAAGGCGCTGGAACTGCGTCTGGACGGCATTGCCAGCCGCGCCACGGTGTGGGTCAACGGCCTGCTGATGGCGCGCGGCTGGAGCGGCTACGACGGCATCGCGATCGACATCAGCGCGATCGCGCGCTATGGGCAGGATCTCAACACCATCGCGGTGCGCGTGGACGCCGAGGCGATGGACGGATGGTGGTACGAAGGCGCCGGGCTCTACCGGCATACCTGGCTGGCCGTACGCGATGCGCTGCATATCGTTGGCGACGGCGTGCATGCGGTGCCGCGCGCCGGTGAAGACGATCGCTGGACGCTGCCGGTGACGGTCACCGTCGCCAACGTCGGCGAACAGGCCGATGCGGCGCTGCTGGAGGCGACGCTGTACGACGCGCAGGGCACGGTGGTGGCGCAGGGCAGTACCGCGCTGCAGGCCGGCGCGCTGGCGCAGGTGCAGGCCCAGGTCGTGTTGCAGGTACAGCAGCCGCAGCGTTGGGACGTGGCCGCGCCGCATCTGTACCGGCTCGCGGCGGTGCTGCGCAGCGCGGGCCGCGAGCGCGACCGCCGCGAGTGCGCGATCGGCTTCCGCACGTTGCGCTTCGATGCGCAGCAGGGCTTCTTCCTCAACGAGCGTCCACTCAAGATCAAGGGCGCCTGCCTGCACCAGGACCATGCCGGGGTCGGCGTGGCGGTGCCGGACAGCCTGCTGGAGTTCCGCATCCGCCGGCTCAAGGCGCTGGGCTGCAACGCGATCCGCCTGCACCACGCGGTGGCGAGCGAACTGCTCGACGTGTGCGATCGCCTGGGCATGCTGGTGATGGCCGAGAACCGCGTGTTCAATCCGGCGCCCGACTACGCCGCGCAACTGCGCTGGCTGGTGCGCCGCGACCGCAACCGCGCGTGCGTGTTCCTGTGGTCGGTGTTCAACGAGGAGCCGATGCAGGGCACCGTCGCCGGCTACGAAATGGTGCGCCGCGCGGTGGCGCTGGTGCGCACGCTCGACGACAGCCGCCCGGTGACCGCGGCGATGAACGACGGCATGCTGACCGAACGCAACGCGTCCCATGCGGTGGACGTGGTCGGCTTCAACTACCGCCAGTTCAACTACGACCGGGTGCATGCGGCGCTGCCGCGCACGCCGCTGCTGTCCAGCGAGGACACCAGCGCCTTCCAGACCCGCGGCGCCTGGTTCACCGACATGGACGCGCACGTCATCGCCGAGGACGACTCGATGGCCGCGCCCTGGGGCAACACCCATCGCGCGTCCTGGAAGCTGATCGACGAGCGGCCCTACCTGGCCGGCGGCTTCGTCTGGACCGGCTTCGACTATCGCGGCGAGCCGACGCCATTCGAATGGCCATCGGTGTCCTCGTTCTTCGGCATCATGGACCTGTGCGGCTTCCCCAAGGGCGCCTACTGGCTGCGCCAGGCGCAATGGATCGACGAGGCGCCGGTGCTGCAGCTGTTGCCGCACTGGAACTGGCCGGGCCGCGAGGGCGCATCGATCAAGGTGATGGCGTTCTGCAACGCGCAGCAGGTGGAACTGTGGCTCAACGGCCGCTCGCAAGGGCGGCAGGCGGTGGACCGGATCGCGATGAACACCTGGCAGGTCGTGTATGCGCCCGGCGTGCTGGAAGCGGTGGCCTACCGCGACGGGCGCGAGGTCGCGCGGCAGCGGGTGCAGACGGTCGGCGCGCCGGTCGCGCTGCGGCTGAGCCCGGACCGCACGCGCATGCGCGGCGACGGCCGCGACGCGCAACCGATCACCCTGGAGGCAGTGGATGCGCAGGGCCGCCATGTGCCGTTCGCCGATGCGCAGATCGCGCTGCAGGTCGAAGGCGGGCGCCTGCTCGGCGTCGGCAACGGCGACCCGAACCGGCATGCGCCCGACAACGTGCCGCAGGTGCAGCTGTTCAACGGCCTGGCGCAGGCCATCGTCGAGGCCGGCAGCGATCGCCGCCGGCTACGCATCGTGGCAAGCGCGCCTGGCCTGCGTGCGGCGCAGGCAGATATCACGCTGGACGCGGCGACGCCGCCGCTGTCGTTGCCGCCGGCCGCCACGGCGATGGTGGTGGGCGGCTGGCGGCGCACCCTGCCGTTCGCCGCGCCGCCGGATCCGGCGCTGCCGCGTGCGGCCAACGACAACAACAGTTGGAGTTTCTGCCAACCGGGCAATCTGGAGATGCGCGCCGAGCGCGACGGCTACGTGCTGTACCGGACCGCGTTCACGCCCTGGGCCGGAATCCAGCAGCGCGGCGGCCGCTTGCGGCTCGGCCGCGCGACCGGCGCGGTGCAGGTGTATCTGGACCGGCAGCGGGTCGCCAGTGTGGCGGCGGGGCAGCCGGTGTCCCTGCGGCTGTCGCCGGCGTCTGGCGAACGGGTGCTGGCGGTGGTGATGCAGGTGAAGGCCGGAGCGCCATTCGGCTTCGACGATGTCGCGACAGTGGAGTATTGAGCCAATGAACCATGCTTTCCGCCAGATCTTCCCGCGCGGCCAGGCCGGACTGCGCCGTGTCCGGGCGATATCGCTGCGCGCGCATGCCCTGCTGGTGCTGCTGGCCTGTGCGCTACTGGCGCCGGGTGCGTCCGCGTCGCCCGCGCAGGACACGCAGGGCGGCACCGCACGCGAGGTGCTGCTGCGCACGCTCGGCCCGCGCGCCGCCGAGTTGCGCCTGCAACGGCAGCCGCGCGGCGGAGGCAACGACTGGTATCAAATCGCCGCCGAGGCCGGCACGCTGCGCGTGTCCGGGTCCTCGGAGGTGGCGCTGGCGCATGGCGCGTACAGCTATCTGCAGTCGATCGGTGCGGCGTCGGTGAGCTGGGAGGGCAGCCGCGTGGCGCTGCCGGCGGCCTACGCGGACGTCCAGGGGCCGCGTGTGGCTACGCCGTTCGCGCACCGCGCCTACCTCAACGTCTGCACCTACGGCTACACCACGCCGTGGTGGGACTGGCCGCGCTGGGAGCGCGAGATCGACTGGATGGCGCTGCACGGCATCGACATGCCGCTGGCGATGGAAGGCCAGGAGTACGTGTGGCAGGCGCTGTGGCGTGAGTTCGGCGTCGCCGATGCGGACCTGGCGCAGTACTTCTCCGGCCCGGCGTTCGCGCCATGGCAGCGCATGGGCAACATCGAAGGCTACGACGCGCCGCTGCCGCAGCAGTGGATCGAGGACAAGCACGCACTGCAGCTGCGCATCCTGCAGCGCATGCGCGCGCTGGGCATGAAACCGGTGCTGCCGGCCTTCGCCGGCTACGTGCCGAAGGCCTTCGCGCAGGCGCATCCGCAGGCGCGCATCTACCGCATGCGCGCCTGGGAGGGCTTCCACGAGACCTACTGGCTGGATCCGGCCGATCCGCTGTTCGCGCAGATCGCGCAGCGCTTCATCCAGCTCTACGACCGCACCTATGGCAAGGGCACCTACTACCTGGCCGATGCGTTCAACGAGATGTTGCCGCCGATCGCCGCCGACGGCAGCGACGCGCGCCTGGCCAGCTACGGCGACAGCACCGCCAACACCGCCAAGACCAAGCCGCCCGAGGTGCCGCCGGTGCAGCGCGACAAACGCCTGGCCGCGTACGGCCGCGCGCTGTACGCCTCGATCCACCGCGCCAACCCGGATGCGGTGTGGGTGATGCAGGGCTGGCTGTTCGGTGCCGACCGCCATTTCTGGACGCCGCAGGCGATCGCCGCGTTCCTGCGCGAGGTGCCCAACGACAAGTTGCTGGTGCTGGATATCGGCAACGATCGCTACCCCGGCACCTGGAAGCTGTCCGACGCGTTCGACGGCAAGCAGTGGATCTACGGCTACGTGCACAACTACGGCGGCAGCAATCCGGTGTACGGCGACCTGGCGTTCTACCGCGAGGACCTGCGTGCGCTGCTCGCCGACAAGGACAAGCAGCAACTGGTCGGCTTCGGCGCCTTCCCGGAAGGGCTGCACACCACCTCGGTGGTCTACGAATACATGTACGCATTGGCCTGGGGCGCGCAGCAGCGCCCGTTGCAGGATTGGCTCGACGACTACACCCGCGCCCGCTACGGGCACACCTCGCCGGCCTTGCGCGCGGCCTGGGACGACCTGCAGGCGTCGGTGCTGTCGACCCGTTACTGGACGCCGCGCTGGTGGCGCAGCCGCGCCGGCGCCTACCTGTTGTTCAAGCGGCCGACGCTGGACATCGGCGAGTTCGAAGGTGCGCCCGGCGATCCGCCGCGATTGCGCCGCGCGCTGCAGCAACTGCTGGCGCTGGCGCCGGAGTACGCCGACGCGCCGTTGTACCGCTACGACCTGGTCGATTTCGCCCGCCACTACGCCACCGGCCGCGTGGACGTGCAGTTGCAGCAGGCGGTGGCCGCCTACCGGCGCGGCGATGTCGCGGCCGGCGACGCGGCGACTGCGCGCGTGCGCGAGGCGGTGACGCAACTCGACAGCCTGGTCGGCGGCCAGCAGGACACCCTGTCGAGCTGGCTCGATGCCGCCGCTGGCTATGCGACGACCCCGCAGGACGCGGCCTACTACCGGCGCGACGCCAAGGCGCAGGTCAGCGTGTGGGGCGGCGAGGGCAATCTGGGCGATTACGCGTCCAAGGCCTGGCAGGGCATGTATGCGGACTATTACCTGCCGCGCTGGACGCTGGCGCTGCAGATGCTGAGCGAGGCGGCGGTCGCCGGCGGCAGCGTGGACGAGGCGCAACTGCAGCAACGGCTGCGCGCCTGGGAACGGGACTGGGTGGCGCGCGACACCGCCTACGTGCGGCACGCGCCGGCCGATCCGGTCGCGGCGGTGCGCACGCTGCTGCACCAGGTGGATGCGCCATGAGCGCCGCGTCCGTCCGCCTTCCCGCCGCGGCGCCGCCGCGCGAACGCTTCCTGTCGCTGGACGTGTTCCGCGGCCTGACCATCTTCCTGATGATCCTGGTCAACACGCCGGGTGCCGGCGCCGATGCGTTCGTGCAACTGCGGCATACGCCGTGGTTCGGCTTCACCGCCGCCGATCTGGTGTTCCCGTCGTTCCTGTTCGCGGTCGGCAACGCGATGAGCTTCGCGCTGGACCGCGGCCAGCCGCTCGGCGCGTTCCTGCGTCGGGTCGGCAAGCGCAGCGCGCTGATCTTCCTGCTCGGCTTCCTGATGTACTGGTTCCCGTTTGTGCACCAGGGCGCGGACGGCCACTGGAGCCTCACCGCGATCGACCAGACCCGGGTGCCGGGCGTGCTGCAGCGCATCGCGCTGTGCTACGCGCTGGCGGCACTGCTGTGCCGCTGGCTGTCGCCGCGCGGCCTGCTGGGCATGTGCGTCGCGCTGCTGCTCGGCTACTGGGGCGCGCTGTACCTGTGGGGCCAGCCGGGCGCGGAGCTGAGCAAGCTCGGCAATGCCGGCACGCGCCTGGACCTGTGGCTGCTGGATCCGGCGCAGCTGTATCGCAAGGACGGCGGGTTCGATCCGGAGGGCCTGCTCGGCACCTTGCCGGCCACGGTCAACGTCATCGCCGGCTACCTGACCGGCCTGTACGTGCGCCGGGTCGGCAAGCAGGCGCGCACGGTGCGCTGGTTGTGGCTGGCCGGCGGCGCGCTGGTCCTGCTGGCGCTGGCCTGGCAGCCGTGGTTCCCGCTGGCCAAGAAACTGTGGACCGGCTCGTTCGTGCTGCTGACCGTGGGCCTGGACCTGTGGCTGCTGGGCGCGCTGCTGTGGGCGATCGAAGTGCGCGGCTGGCAGGCCGGCAGCGGCTTCTTCACCGTGCTCGGGCGCAACCCGCTGGCGATCTACCTGTTCTCCGAACTGTTCGTGGTCTGCCTGCGGCTGGTCCCGGCCGGTGGCAGCGGCATGGACCTGTACCAGTGGCTGGGCGTGGAGGTGTTCCAGCGGCTGCTGCCCGGCCCGTGGGGCAGCCTGGCCTGCGCGTTGGCCTATACGTTGCTGTGCTGGCTGGTGGGCTGGTGGATGGATCGCAGGAGGCTGTACCTGCGGCTGTGACCCGGCGTGCACGGACCGCGAATTGGTACTATATTGGACATAACGAATTCATGCGGACTGGAGAGCGCGCCATGACCAAGCCCAAGCCGCAGGCCGATCCACGCCTGCACGCGCTGGCTGTGGACCCGGACGCGCCGACGCCGCTGTACCTGCAGCTGGCCAGCAAGCTGGTGGAGGCGATCAAGGGCGGGCAGTGGAAGCCGGGCGAGGCGCTGCCGGCCGAACGGCAACTGTGCGAATACCTGCAGGTGTCGCGGGTGACCCTGCGCCAGGCCGTGGATGCGCTGGTCGAGCAGGGTCTGGTGTCGCGTCGCCAGGGCGCCGGTACCTTCGTCACCTCGCACATCCAGCACCAGCTCAGCGGCCTGGCCAGTTTCAGCGAAACCCTGCGCATGAAGGGACTGGAGCCGGGCACGCGCTGGCTGGAGCGGCGCACGCGTCCGGCGCACGGCGAGGAGATCCTGCGCCTGGGCCTGTCGCCGGACACCGTGGTCGCGGCGCTGACCCGCCTGCGCAGCGCCGACGGCCGGGTGATGGCCTACGAGAAGGCGGTGCTGCCGCAGCACGTGGTGCCCGATCCGCACGCCATCGCCGATTCGCTCTACAGCTACCTGGACGAGCGCGGCACCCCGGTGGTGCGGGCGCTGCAGTACTTCCGCGCGATCAACCTGCCGGCGCGGCTGGCCGGCCATCTCGGCATGAAGGAAGGCGAGGCGATCCTGCACGTGGTGCGGGTCGGCTACACCCGCGACGGCAGCGCGATCGAACTGACCGACACTTATTGCCACAACGACTACTACGACTTCGTCGCCGAACTGCGACGCTGATCGCCGATCCCCGCGCCCTCCCGGAGCACGCCGCCCATGACCACCGCACGGCCCGCCAGTCCCTACGCTTCCATCGCCATCGTCGGCCTGTTGTTCTTCATCATGGGCTTCTTTACCTGGATCAACGGGCCGTTGATCCTGTTCGCCAAGGTCGCCTTCAATGTCAGCGACACGTTCGCGTTCCTCATCCCGAGCGCGTTCTACATTTCCTACTTCTGCCTGGCATTGCCTTCGTCGTTCATCCTGAAGCTGACCGGGATGAAGAAGGGTCTGGCGCTGAGCCTGCTGATCCTGGCGATCGGCGCGGCCATCTTCGGCCAGTTCACCAATGCCCGTTCCTACGTGGGCGCGGTGAGCGGCATCTTCATCATCGGCGGCGGCCTGGCCCTGCTGCAGACCGCGGTCAATCCGTACATCAGCATCCTCGGGCCGATCGACGGCGCCGCGCGCCGTATCGCGCTCATGGGCATCTGCAACAAGGTGGCGGGCGCGCTGGCCACGTATGGACTGGCGAAGGTGGTCCTGCACGGCATGGAGGATTTTTCGACCCAGATCGAACAGGTGCTGCCGGCGCAGAAGGAACTGCTGTTGCAGGAGTTCGCCGGCCGCATCCACGGCCCCTACATGGCGATCGCCGGCGTGCTTGCCGTGCTTTCCGTGGCCATCCTGTTTTCGCCTCTGCCCGAGATCAGCGCCGAGAAGGCCAACGCGTCGGCCGCCGACGAACGCAGCCGCGACAGCATCTTCGCGTTCCCGCACGTGTGGCTGGGCGCCTTGTGCATCTTCGTGTACGTCGGCGCCGAGGTGATGGCGGGCGATGCGATCGGCATCTACGGCAACAGCCTCGGCCTCTCGCTCGACTACGCGAAGTATTTCACCATCGGCACCCTGGCCTGCATGCTGGCGGGCTACCTGGTCGGCCTGGTGCTGATTCCGAAGTACATATCGCAGGAGAAGTACCTGTCCATCTCGGCATGCCTCGGCATCGTCTTTTCGCTGTGCGCGATGTTGACCGGCGGTTATGTCTCGGTGGCGTTCGTGGCGGCGCTCGGATTCGCCAACGCCATCATGTGGCCGGCCATCTTCCCGCTGGCCATCAAGGGGCTGGGAAAGTTCACCGAGAAGGGCGCGGCGCTGTTGATCATGGGCATCGTGGGCGGCGCCGCGGTGCCGCAGCTGTTCGCCCATCTGAAGGAGTCGTTCGATTTCCAGGTGGTCTTCGCCGGCTTGATGATCGCCTGCTACCTGTACATCTTGTTCTTCGCGCTGCGCGGTCACCGCGTCGGCCAGGGCGCGCGGTGAGCTGACGCGCTTTTCTCCAACCCGGCAAACTCATTCCAATGCGCAGACCCACCATCAAAGACGTCGCCGAACGGGCGCGGGTGTCGCTGAAGACCGTCTCGCGGGTCATCAACAACGAACCGTCGGTGATGCAGGCCACGCGCTCGCGCGTGCTGCATGCCATCGCCGAGCTGGACTACGAGCCGGATCCGTCGGCGCGCAACCTGCGCAGCGGCACGCCGTTCGTGATCGGGCTGGTGTACGACAACCCCAACCCGTACCACATCATCGGCGTGCAGAACGGCGTGCTCGCCGCCTGCCGCGAGACCGGCTTCGGCCTGCAGATCCATCCCTGCGATTCCACCGCGCCGATGCTCGCCGAGGAACTGGCCGAGTGGACCCAGCGCTCGCGCCTGGCCGGGCTGGTGCTGACCGCGCCGATGTCCGAGCGCGCCGACCTGGTCGCGGCGCTGGCCGCGCGCGGGATCAAGACCGTGCGCATCATCGCCGCCACCGAGGATCCGCAGGACGGCCCCTGCGTCTACGTCGACGATCGCGACGCCGCCTACGAGATCACCGAGCACCTGATCCAGCTCGGCCACCAGCGCATCGGCTTCCTGTGGGGCGGCACCTCGCATCGCTCCAGCGGCGAGCGCTACGCCGGCTACGAGGCGGCGCTGAAGGACTACGGCATCACCCTGGACAAGCATCTGGTGATCCCCGGCGACTACACCTTCGACGATGGCTTCCGCGGCGCGCGGCGCCTGCTGGCGCTGCGCGAGCCGCCGACTGCGATCTTCGGCTCCAACGACGAGATCGCCGCCGGCGTGCTGGCCGCGGCCAAGTCGGCGGGCATGAACGTGCCCTACGACCTGTCCATCGCCGGCTTCGAGGACAGCCCGTTCTCGCGCCAGTCGTGGCCGCCGCTGACCACCGCCAAGCAGGCCACCGAAGACATCGCCCGCCACGCCGCGCGGCTGCTGATCAGCCAGCTGCGCAGCGATGCCTACGAAGACCATCCGGCGCCGGTGCACAACCAGGGCTTCGTGCCGCAACTGGTGGTGCGTGGCTCGACCGCGCCCATGCAGCCGCATTCCCGCCGTTCCTCCTCCCCTGACCCCACATGACCCTGCCCATGGCGCTGCCCTCCGAAACCGACACCCTGATGTTCCGCGAAGCCGCGGAAGCCGCCGCGGTCATCGCCGCGCAGTTCGAACGCAACCACGCCACCGTGAGCGCGCTCGCCGCGTCGTTGCGCGCCACGCCGCCGCCGTTCGTGGTGACCTGCGCGCGCGGCAGTTCCGACCACGCCGCCACCTACGCCAAGTACCTGTTCGAGACCCAGCTCGGCGTGGTCACCGCCTCGGCCTCGCCGTCGGTGGGGTCGGTGTACGAAGCGCCGCTGCAGTTGCGCGGCGCGCTGTACCTGGTGATCTCGCAGTCGGGCAAGAGCCCGGACCTGCTGCGCAACGCGCAGGCGGCCAAGGACGCCGGCGCGCGCGTGGTGGCCCTGGTCAACGTCGAGGATTCGCCGCTGGCGCAGCTGGCCGACACGGTGATCCCGCTCGGCGCCGGCCCGGAGAAGAGCGTGGCCGCGACCAAGAGTTACCTGGCCTCGCTGGCGGCGATCCTGCAGCTCGGTGCGCACTGGAAGAACGACCCGGCGCTGCTGGGCGCCCTGCAGGAATTGCCGCAGGCGCTGCGTGCGGCCTGGCAGGCCGACTGGCGCTCGCTGACCGACGGCCTGGTCGAGGCGCACAACCTGTTCGTGCTCGACCGCGGCCTGGGCCTGGCGGCGGCGCAGGAAGCGGCGCTGAAGTTCAAGGAGACCTGCGGCCTGCATGCCGAGGCCTACAGCTCGGCCGAAGTGAAGCACGGGCCGATGGCCCTGGTCGGCCCGGGCTTCCCGGTGCTGGCGTTCGACCAGCCGGACGAGGCCGGCGAGGGCACCCGGCGCCTGGCCGAGGAATTCCGCGGCCGCGGCGCACAGGTATGGCTGGCCAGCGCCGGCGGCGACCTGCCGCTGGTCGCCGCGCCGCACCCGGCATGTGCGCCGCTGCTGGCGATCCAGAGCTTCTACCGTGCGATCAACGCCCTGGCGCTGCGCCGCGGCTACAACCCGGACCTGCCGCCGCATCTGAACAAAGTGACGGAGACCGTCTGATGACCACCGTGGCGCTGCGCAATGCGCGCGTGCTCGGCGAGGATGGATTCCTCGACGGCGTCAGCGTGCTGCTGGAGGGCGGGCGCATCCTCGCTCTGCTCGACGACGCCGATCCGCGCGTGGCGGCAGCGCCGGTGCAGCACGACCTGGGCGGCGGCAGCCTGCTGCCGGGCTTCATCGACCTGCAGGTCAACGGCGGCGGCGGGGTGCTGTTCAACAACCGCACCGACGTCGAGGCGCTGCGCCGCATCGGCCAGGGCCATCGCCGCTACGGCACCACCGGCTACCTGCCGACGCTGATCAGCGACGACGTGGAGGTGATGCGCGCGGCGATCGCCGCCACGCGCCAGGCCATCGCCGAAGGCGTGCCGGGCGTGCTCGGCATCCACCTGGAAGGACCCTACCTGGCGCCGGCGCGCAAGGGCACCCACAACGCCGACAAGTTCCGCGTGCCCGACGCCGACGAACTGGCCATGGTCACCTCGCTGGACAACGGCGTCACCCTGATCACCCTGGCACCGGAGCGCGTGCCGGCGGCCAGCATCCGCACCCTGGCCGCGGCCGGTGCGCGCGTGTTCGCCGGCCACACCGCCGCCAGCTACGAAGAGACCCGCGCCGGGCTGGACGCCGGCATCTGCGGCTTCACCCATCTGTACAACGCCATGACCCCGTTGCAGGGGCGCGATCCCGGCGTGGTCGGCGCCGCACTCGAAGACCGCAACGCCTGGTGTGGCGTGATCGTCGACGGCGTGCACGTGCATCCGGCCAGCCTGCGCGTGGCGCTGGCGGCTAAGCCGCGCGGCACCGTGTTCCTGGTCACCGACGCGATGCCGATGGTCGGCGCCGACAGCCCCGCGTTCGACCTGTACGGCGAAACCATCACCGCCATCGACGGCGTGGTGCGCAATGCCGCCGGCGCCCTGGCCGGCTCGGCGCTGGACATGGCCAGCGCGGTGCGCAACAGCGTGCAGTGGCTGGACGTGCCGCTGGAAGAGGCCGCGCGCATGGCCTCGCTGTACCCCGCGCAGTGCGTGGGCCTGGACCACCGCTACGGCCACATCGCACCCGGTTACCAAGCCGACCTGGTGCTGCTGGACGACGCGTTGCAGGTCCAGCATACCTGGATCGCGGGCGTGATGGAGTAGGCGGCGGTACTGCGCCGCGCTGCGATGGCGGCGACGCGGCGCTTGTGTCGCGTCCCCAAGGGCGTCCGGCGCGTTCCCGAACACGAGCTGGCCAGCGCCTTGGCCCACCACAGGCGCGATGTCTTCGACGTCTTCGTCGCCGAGGATCGCGGTGCGCACGCACGTAGAATGCACAGTACGCGGTGAGCCGGTACCTCCATGCGAATCGTTTGAAGGCGTGGTGGCCTGCGCGGGAACGTTGGCAAGGCCGTGGCGAGCCGCGGCGCCATTCCCGCTGGGCATGCCGTTGAGCAAAAGATGAAAAGTCTTTTGTCTCGCACGCGGTGTTTTCACCCGCATGCATTAGGATCGCGGGCGATCGCCACAGGGGGAGATCGTCATGCGCATCGTACGGACGGTGCCGCGTTCTTGCGGCAGCGGTGAAGAGTGGTTCGCTGGAATGTCGCGTGTCGTCGTGGCTTGCCGCATGCAGTGGAGTGGCGGCTCCGATGTGTTGCGCCGAGCCAGCGAGCGGCGGCAGTTGCATACGCGGACACTGCGCAATGTGGGGAGTACCCATGCCGCGGTGGCCCTGTTGCTGTGGGCGACGGCGTGGCCAATCTGGGCGGCGACGGCACCGGCGGCTTGCCGGCGGCCGGCGGCGCCGGTGGCTTGCGCCGGCCCGACCGCGGTCGGGCGCTTCATCGCCCGCAATGCTGGCCCCTGGCAGCCCCATGCGTTCGCCACGCCGCTCGATGTGCCCGCAGGGGAGACCCTGGCCATCGCGATCTGCGGACAGGCCAACCAGGCGGTGCAGGATGCGCAGTGGCAGGCGCAGCCGTCGTTGCTGCCGACGCTGGTCCACCGCGTCGGCGTGGACGCCACGCTGGCGATCCTGGTGCAGGACAGCGCCAACGTGGCGTTGGCCGGCCGGCTGACCCTGGGCGAGGACACGCTCGCCGCCGACGGCAGCTTGCATGCGCCGGTGGGGCCGGTGCAGGCCGCGCTGATCGGGACACTGGTCGATGGCCCCATCGCGGACGGTGCACGCATCGATCTGCGCCTGCGCGACTCGGCCAACGTCAGCCTGCAGACCGCGCAGAGCCATCTGCACCTGGGTGGCGGCAGCCTCAGCGAACGGTTGATCGCGCCCCGCGATGCAGCGGTCGCGTCCGCCGACGGCGCCTGTCTCGAAATCGTGGCGGAGCGCAGCGACCGGGTGCTGGGAGATCGCGGCCTGCTGACGATCGGCGGCGGCCGCTTGCAGGGCACGCTGATCGCGCATCCGCTGCGTGGCAGCCGCGTCGTCGTGCAGGCGGACGAGGTGGCCACTGTGGCGGCGGACGAGGTCCGCCTGTTTGCCGGCCAGTTGCTGGATGACGTGGTGCACGCCGGGCCGTGGTACGGCGGCCAGATCGCGATCGGACTCGCCAACGTGGCCAATGTCGATGCGCGCGCACTGGACATCCAGGATGCGGTGCTGGTCGACGAACTGGTCGACGCCGGGCACGTGCAGGACGCGGCGATCGACCTGCGCCTGACGGATACCGGCAACGCCAGCATCGAGGGCGCGCTGCGCATCGGCGATGGCGGGCTGATCGACGAGCCGTTGGACGCTGCCGACCTGCTCGCGTCCGCTGTCGCGGTGACGCTGCTGCGCAGCGGCAATGCGGTCGCTGCCGAAGCGCGGATCGTGGACGGCGAACTGATCGACGAAGCGATCGATGTAGGGGCGACACAGGATGCGGTATTGGCGGTGCGCTTCGAGGATGCCGGCAACCTGCACGCCGTGGCCGCGCGGATCGAGGAGGGCGAGCTGATCGACGAGGCGATCGATGCTGCATCCTTCGATGGTGGCGCGCTGGACGTGGCGTTCGCCGACAGCGGCAACGTCACCGGCGACGCCCTTGCCATCGTCCATGGCGAACTGATCGACGAGGCGGTCGACCTGCAGGGCCCGCTCGCCCGCGCGCAGTTGCGCCTGGACATGGCCGATGCCGGCAACGCCCGGGTCCGGGCGCTGGACATCGTCGAGGGCGAGCTGGTCGATGAACTGCTGGACCTGATCGATGCGCGCGACGCCAGCGCGGAACTGCGCGTGCGGCGCAGCGGCAATGCGGGGGGCGCGCTATCGGCGTTGGCCCAGCGCGTGTCGATCGTGCAGGGCGAGTTGATGGATGAGGTGATCGACGCGGCAGGGACGCTGGACGGATTCGCCGGCGTGGTCGATCTCGGCGATGTCGCCAACGCGCGCGCCGCACGCATCGCGCTGCAGGGCGCGCAACTGCTCGACGGCGTGGTGGACACGGCGGAGTTGCGCGTCAGCGAACTCGGCCTGCAACTGACCGATGTGGCCAACGCGCGCTATCGGGACGCCTTGGAGATGCAGGACAACAGCACGCTGTTGGGGACGATCGCCGACGTGGACCGCCGCGATGCCGCATCGCAGATCGCCACGGTGGCCGTGGCCAGCGGGGAGGCGATCCAGGTGCCGTAGCGCGTGCCTGGCGAGCAGCGTGGCGATCACCGCCGCCGCGCCGTTCGTCGAGGTGCGTCGTGACGGATGATGCCTACCCTTGCCACGATCAAGCGGGCACGTCATGGCCCCGTAGGAGCGGCTTCAGCCGCGACAGACCTTCCCGATCACGCCGGTCGCGGCTGAAGCCGCTCCTACATGTGGGGCCATCAACTCGTACTGGATGTTCGCTTCCGTGGCGATGGCCATCCCCCAGAAACCTGTCGCGGCTGATTCCCAAGAAGGAGATAAGAACCGCTCCTACGGCGTGCCTGAGCAAGCACGGCGTGGCAGCGATCAGGGCGTGTCGGCCTGCAGCTCCCGCCGCGCCGCAGCGATCGCCGCGATCCGCGCCTTGGCCAGTGCCTCGCCGATCTGCGGGCCGCTCAGGCCCTGCGCGGCCAGGTCGCGCGCGTTCACCGCCAGCGCCGCCGCATGCAGGCGCTGCAGCGCAGGGCCCTGCGGATAATCGGCATCCTCGCTGCCGAGGCGGCCGCGCTTGTCGGCCTCGCACACCGTGGCCAGCTGCGCGATGCGTTCGGGCTTGCGGAAGCCGTCGCAGCGTTGCAGCAGTTCGTGCACGGTGCGGTCGCGCAACTCGGCCAGGCGATGCACGTTCAGATGCTCGCGGCAGGCGATCTCGGCCAGCTGCCGATGCTCCTGCGGCACCTTGAGGCGTTCGCACAATGCGCGCAGCGGCGCCAGGCCGCGTTGTTCGTGCATCAGGTGGCGCGGCCATTCCTCCGGCGGCGTCAGCGCCTTGCCCAGGTCGTGGGTCAGCGCGGCGAAGCCGATCAGCGCGTCGCCCGGCGCCAGCCGCGCGGCCATGTCGCTGACCAGCTCCTGGTGGCGCCCGGTGTCGACCTCGGGGTGGTACTCGGCGCGTTGCGGCACCCCGTACAGCGCATCCAGCTCCGGCAGCACCCAGCGCAGCGCATCGGCCTCGCGCAGCGTGCGCAGGAATGCCGAGGGCTGCGCCGAGGCCAGGCTGCGCCGCAGTTCCTGCCAGACGCGTTCGGGTACCAGCGTTTCCAGTTCGCCGCCGGCGGCCATCGCCCGCATCAGGTCCATGGTCTCGGGCGCGACGACGAATCCCAGGGGCGCCAGCCGCGCCATGAACCGCGCCGCGCGCAGCACCCGCAGCGGATCCTCGGCGAAGGCCGGGCCGACATGGCGCAGCACCCGCTGCTCGAGATCGCGCGCGCCGCCATACGGATCGACCAGACGCCCATCGGCCTCGTCGCGGGCGATGGCGTTGATGGTGAAGTCGCGCCGCTGCAGATCCTCTTCCAGCGTCACCGACGGATCGGCCTGCACCACGAAGCCGTGGTAACCGCGCCCGGCCTTGCGCTCGGTGCGCGCCAGCGCGTATTCCTCGCCATTGCGCGGATGCAGGAACACCGGGAAATCGCGGCCCACCTGCTTGTAGCCCAGCTCCAGCATCTGCTGCGCGCTGGCGCCGACCACCACCCAGTCGCGGTCGCCGGGCGGTTGACCGAGCAAGGCGTCGCGCACGGCGCCGCCGACGAGGTAGATGTTCATTGGGGGCTGGGAATGGGGAATAGGGAATGGGGAATGGTAAAAGCAGATTCCCTTCGCCTGATGTCGCGCTGGCGTGTCGACCCAATGTTCGGCGCGGTTGCGCGCGGTGCGCCGTTGCGATTCCCCATTCTCTATTCCCGATTCCCGGCCGCCGCATCGGCGGCCGTACACACAAACTTCTTCCGCGGCGCGTCCAGCTTGCCGAGCATGCGTTCGGTGACCGGCAGGGCGTCGCCGTTGAGGCGCCAGTCGTAGATCACGCTGAAGGCCAGGATGCGCGCCACGTACTCGCGGGTTTCCTTGTAGCTGACCGTCTCGATCCAGAAGTCGGCATCGTGGCCCGGGCGCTGGCTCTGCCAGCGTGCGGCCGGGCCTGGACCGGCGTTGTAGGCGGCGATGGTCAGGTAGGGCAGGCCGTAGGTGTTGAGCAACTGGCGCAGGTAGGCGGTGCCGATGGCGATGTTGGTGTCCGGGTCGTACAGGCTGGCGGCGCCGCCGTAGCCGGCCAGGCCGAGGCTGCGGGCGACGCTGGCGCCGGTGGCCGGCACCACCTGCATCAGGCCCATGGCATTGGCCGGGGAGCGCGCGTTGGGGTTGAACACGCTTTCGGCGCGGATCTCGGCGGCGACCCAGGCCGGGTCGATCGCATTCTTGCCGGCTTCGCGGCGGATGGTGTCGGCGTGGTGCAGCGGGAAGCGCAGCGTGTACAGGCGCTGTTCCTCCGGGCGCTTGCCGAGCCCGAACACCGCGCGGTCGAACCAGCCGTTGGCGCTGGCTACTTCCACCGCCAGGCGCCGCTGGGTGTCGTCGAAGCGGCTCAGCGCATCGTTCCACTCGGCCACCGCCCAGCCGGCGCGGTCGATCTTGAACAGCTCCAGTGCGCGGATCAGTGCCGGATCGCGCGCCACCGCTGCCTGCGCCTGTGCGCTGTCGTTCGGTTCCCAGGGGCACAGCGCATACGGCTGCTTGAGCCGGTCGGCGGCCAGGAAGCCGTGGAAGGTCGCAGAGCTGGCCGCCGCGCGATACAGCCGCTGCGCCTCGCCGGCATTGCCGGTCTTCTCCGCCAGCCGCGCCTCGAAGTACTGCCAGCGCGAATCGCTGCGCTGCGCCGGCGGCATCTTGCGGATCGCCGCCAGTGCCGCCGGCCAGTCGCCGCGCGCCATCGCCTCGCGCGCGCGCCACTCGTGCAGGCGTTCGTCGTAGGCGGACTCGGGCACGGCGTTGAGTCGGCGCGCCGAATCCGGCCCGTACGAGGCCACCGTCCACAGCGCGATCTGGTACAGCACCGCGCCACGCTGCGCCTCGCTGAACTGCAGTGCCTGGGCGAATTGCGGCAGTTGCCGCTCGGCCGCGTCCGGGTCGGTCTTGGCCAGCTTCTGCAGTCCGTCCACGGCCACCTTGCGGCTGCGCTCGGTCTTGGGCCAGTTCAGCGCACGCGTGTGCACCGCGTCCAGGAACGCCGCGTAGTCGTTGGCCAGGGCCAGGTCGGCCGCGGGCAGGCCGCGTGCGGCGGCGCGCATCACCGCCGGCTGCTGCGCGTCCGCCGCCGCTTCCACGCGCGCCCAGCGCAGCGCATCGGTCATGCCGCCGCGCGCCTGCAACACCGCGAACACCGGATCGCAGGCGTCGGGCAGCGACTTGCCGGCGTTGCGCCACAGCGCCTGCGCTTCGTCCGTCCATTGCGCGTCGGCACGGCCGGTGGCCTGGCGCGCATTGAGCTGGGCGCAGCGCAGGCCGAGGTTCTCGGTGGGTTTCCAGTTCGCCAGCAGCGCCGGCCAGTCCTCGCGCCGCGCCAGCGCCGGCAGCCACAGCGCGCGGAAACTCTCGGCCACCGGCTGCCCCGCGTAGCGCTTGAGGAAGTCCTGCGCCTGCGCATCGGACACCTTGTCGATGGTGCGGCGCAGGTTGGCGTACTCCAGCCAGCCGTACAGCGGATGCTGCTTGAAGGCGGCCGCGCGGACCGGATCGAAGCGGCCCTGTTCGGCATCGTCGATCGCCGAGCGGATCGCCGGGCGTTGCGCATCCAGGGACTGGGCGAGGGCGGAAACGGGGCCGCACAACGCGGCGGCGAACAGCAGGAGAGACGTGCGCAGGATCATGCGCGGGACTATACCGAACGCCGATGAATCGCCGTTTCAACGACGGGTGGAGCCGCGGCACGTCGTGTCAGTGCGATGCCCTGTAGCGTTGCAGATCGGTATCGCGCGCCGGCCTGCGTTTTGTGCTCCGGCACGGCGGGTGAGGTGCGGGTGCAGCTTCGTACGCCTGAAGTCTGCGAGTCGCTTCGCGCCGTACCCTCACCCCAACCCCTCTCCCGGTGGGAGAGGGGCTTGGCTTTTCCCTTCTCCCATCGGGACCATGGCCCCCTTTTGCGGGGGAAGGTGCCACGCGGGGCGGGATGAGGGTACGGGCGAAGCTTCTGATCGCCAGATCGCGCGGGCGCTTCGCGCCGTACCCTCACCCCAACCCCTCTCCCGGTGGGAGAGGGGCTTGGCTTTTCCCTTCTCCCATTGGGAGAAGGTGCCCCGCAGGGGCGGATGAGGGTGCGGGCGAAGCCTCTCATCGCCAGATCGCGCGGGCGCTTCGCGCTCCTTACCCTCACCCCAACCGCTCTCCCGAGGGAGAGGGGCTTCGGCACCTCACCAGTTGGCTGCGTCTCGCGGCCCTCGTGTCTACCAGATCGACCAGTCGTCGCGATGGCCCGCGCTTTGCCGGCCGGACGCTTGCAGGCCGTTTACGATTTGTTTACAAAGAATTCCACGCCGTCGCGGTGCAGGGGGTCGCAGCGGCCGACCCACATCCTTTCTGGAGAGAGAGACGGATGAATTTCCTGCACCGCCATCCTTTGGTCTTCGCGGTATCCCTGGTCCTGCTCGGCGGTGTCCCCGCCATCGCCGGCGCCCAGCAACAGACGCCCCCGGCCGCTCCCGGCACCGCCACCACGCTCGACAGCGTGCAGGTCACCGGCACCCGCATCCGCCGCGCCGAAGTGGAGGGCCAGGTGCCGGTGCAGACCCTGAGCCGCGCCGACATCGAACGCACCGGCCTGACCTCCATCGGCGATGTGCTGCAGGAACTCACCGCCTCCGGCTCGGCCTTGAACGCCAAGTTCAATTCCTCCGGCAATTTCGGCTTCCCCCCGGACGGCAGCGGCGTCGGCGCCGGTTCGGCGCAGGTCGATCTGCGCCATCTCGGCGCCAAGCGCGTGCTGGTGCTGGTCGACGGCATGCGCTGGGTCAACGAGTCCTCGGCCTCGGGCGTGGGTGCGGCCACCGACCTCAACACCATTCCGCTGGCCATCGTTGAGCGCGTCGAGGTGCTGGAGGACGGCGCGTCCTCGCTGTACGGCTCCGATGCCATCGCCGGTGTGGTCAACATCATCACCCGGCGCAATTTCGAAGGCGGCCAGGTCACCCTGAACTACGGCGAGTACGACAAGGGCGATGGCGCCAGCAAGGGCGTGGACCTTGCCTGGGGCCACAGCACCGAGCGCACCAGCCTGTTCCTCGGCGCCAGCTACACCAAGCAGGACCCGATCTACGCGCGCGACCGCGCGCAGTCGCTGTATCCGATTCCCGGCACCGGCCTGACCTTCGGCAGCTCGGCCACGCCGAACGGGCGCTTCATCTTCGTCGACCCCAATACCGGCGCCGAGCAGAACCTGACGCCCAACAGCGGTGTGGGCACGCCGCGCTACGACGGCACCGGCGGCTGCACCCGCAGCGACGATTACCACTGCTTCACCACCGCCGACCGCTACAACTTCGCCGCGTCCAACCTGCTGCTGACGCCGTCCGAGCGCAAGGGCGTGTTCGGCCAGTTCCGCTTTTTCTTCAACGACGACGTGCAGTGGTACCTGAAGCTGCTCGGCAACCGCCGCGAATCGACCAACCAGGCCGCGCCGGAGCCGATCTTCCTCGGTCCCGATGCGGGCACCGGCAATCCGCTGGCCGACAACATCGTCATCTCCGCCGCCAACCCGTACAACCCGTTTGGCTTCGCGCTGGATTCTGGCAGCAACCTGATCATGATCGGGCGGCGCCCGGTGGAAGGCGGGCCGCGCGTGTTCGAGCAGCGCGTGGACACCCAGTACGTCGGCACCGGCTTCATCGGCAGCTTCGAGGGCGCCGACCGCACCTGGTTCTGGGACGTCAACGGCGCCTACAGCAAGAACAAGGCCGAGCAGACCAACTACGGCAGCTACAACATCTACAACATCAACCTGGCGCTGGGCGATCCGGCGGCGTGCGCGGCGGTGGCCGGCTGCGTGCCGCTGAACATCTTCGGCGGCGCCGGCAGCATCACCCCGGACATGCTGCGCTGGATCCAGCCGGTGGTGCACGACCGCAGCCAGAACGAGCTGACCCAGTTCACCGCCAACCTCAGCAGCGACCTGTTCCGGCTGCCGGCCGGCGCGGTGTCCTTCGCCACCGGCGTGGAGTACCGCAAGTACGAGGGCTTCTACCGCCCCGATCCGCTGACCGTGATCGGCCACTACAACGGTGTGCCGTCGCTGCCGACGCAGGGCAGCTACGACGTCAAGGAGGCCTACCTCGAACTGAGCGTGCCGATCTTCGCCGACTCGCCGCTGGGCGACAAACTGGATCTGAGCCTGGCCGGGCGCTATTCCGACTACTCCACCTTCGGCGGCAAGTTCACCCCGAAGTACGGCCTGCGCTGGCAGGTGGCGCCGGACTTCGTGCTGCGCGCCAGCTACGCCGAAGGCTTCCGCGCGCCCAGCATCGGCGAACTGTACGGCTCGGCCGCGCGCGCCGACCTGACCCTGTCCGACCCGTGCTCGATCGGCCTGGGCGGTACCGCGCCGCGCGGCAGCGCCAGCAACTGCGCCGCGCTCGGCGTGCCGACCGGCTACCAGCAGGCCAACTCGCAGATCTCGGTGACCACCGGCGGCAACCGCGCGCTGGAGCCGGAGAAGGCGCGCAGCTTCAGCGCCGGCTTCGTGTGGAGTCCCTGGTTCGCCAGCAACGTGCCGTGGTCGGACCGCTTCGACGTGGAGGTGACCTTCTACCGCCACGACATCGACGGCGCGATCCAGGCGATCAACGCGCAGACCCAGCTCGACCTGTGCGTGGACACGCTGTCGCCGACCTACTGCGACGGCATCACCCGCGCCTCCACCGGCGGCATCAACGGCTTCAACAACCGGCTCACCAACCTCGGCTCGATCAAGACCGACGGCTGGGACGTGGACCTGTTCTGGAACTCGCCGGAGACCGCCGCCGGCCGCTTCAAGATCGGCTGGCAGAACACCTTCGTCACCCGCTACGTCGCCACCGGCGCGGCCGGCCAGGTGCAGCCGCAGCGCCCGGGCGTGGAAGTGGTGGACAGCTCGATTCCCGAGTGGACCAGCAACCTGAGCCTGGACTGGTCGCGCGGGCGCTGGAACGCGTCGTGGACGCTGCGGCACATCTCCGAGCTGACCGAGCAATGCGGCGACGCGGTCGCGTTCCCGGTGTGCAGCAATCCGGTCGCCGGCACCAACACGCTGGACGCGATCACCTACCACGACCTGCAGGTGGGCTACCGCTTCGACTGGCTCAAGGGCCTGACCCTCAGCGGCGGCGTCAACAACGTCTTCGACAAGGATCCGCCGATCTGCCTGTCGTGCTCGCTCAACGGCTACGACGCCTCCACCTACGGGATTCCCGGTGGGCGTTACCTGTATGTGCGTGCGGATCTGAAGTTCTAGTCGCTGCCTACGCCTGACACCCTGCGGGAGCGTGTGTACGCTCCCGCAGGGCGTATCGATGCGAGCTGCAGGAGCGGCTTCAGCCGCGACGGACGTTCCCGGGAATGCCCCTCGCGGCTTCAGCCGCGACGACGCGCTAATAAGAATCGACCGTGCTGCCTCAGCGCAACAAGTGCTGCGGCACGTCGATCTCGGTGGCCACCGCCAGGTGGTCGGAGAACGCCGCAGGCACCGCACGCTGTTCGTTGCAGCGTAGGCCGTCGCTGACCAGGATGTGGTCGATGGCGCGCTGCGGGCGCCAGCTCGGGAAGGTCGGCACCACGCAGCCCGGCGGTTGCAGCCGGGTGCGTTTGTAGAGCAACTGCATTTCCGGGCGGTCGGCGACGCAGTTGAAGTCGCCCATCAGCACCGCGTTGGGATGATCGGACAGCAACTCGGCGATGAAGGCCAACTGCGCAGCGCGCGAATTGGCGCCCAGCGACAAGTGCGCCACTGCCACCGCCAGGCCGTCGGCGCCGTTGCCGAACTTGGCCAGCAGCACGCCGCGCCCGCCGAGCCGGCCGGGCAGGGCGTGGTCCTGCACTTCCACCGGCTCCAGCCGGCTGAGCAGGCCGTTGGCGCTGGACGCCACGCCGCCCACGCGCCGGTTCGGCTGGTGGCTCCAGTAGTTGAAGCCGGCGCGCTCGGCCAGGTAGTGGGTCTGGTTGGTGAAGCCCGAGCGCAGGCTGCCGGGGTCCGCCTCCTGCAGGCCGACGATGTCGTGGTCGCTGGCCAGTTGCGCGATCGCGTCCAGGCTGCTGCGCTTGCGCCCGGCCGGCAGCGCATGCGACCAACTGCGGGTCACGTAGTCGCTGTAACGGCGCGTGCTGGAACCGGCCTGGATGTTGGCGGTCAGCACGCGCAGGGTGCGGGTGGCGGGAGCGGTCACGGCGGTGCGGCCCGGGGCGGACGGCTTACTTGGCCATCGCCGCGCGCTCGCGCGCGATCAGGTGATCGGCCACGCGCAGCATGTCGTCGTAGCTCTTGCCCTTGACCAGGTACTTGCCGTTGATGATCAGCGACGGCGTGCCGGTGATGCCGCTGCGGGTGGCGAACTGCTTGGCACGGTTGGTCTTGGTGGCCACCGCGAAGCTGCCCATGGTGTCGGCGAACTGCTTCGGGTCCACGCCGTACTTGGCGTAGAAGTTGGCGATGTCCTGCACCGAGTCGCGGCCGCGCTCGCCCTTCAGGGTCTCGTCGACGTGGATGGCCTTGTACAGCGCCTCGTGGGTCTTCTCCTGCACGCCCAGCGCCTCGGCGGCGTAGAACGCGCGGGCGTAGTCGTCCCAGGTGCCGCCGAACATCGCCGGCACATAGACGAAGCGCACGTCCGACGGCAGGCCGGCCTTCCACGGGCCGATCAGCGGCTGGAAGCGCGCGCAGGCCGGGCAGACATAGCCGAAGATCTCGGCCACCTCGATCTTGCCGTTGGTCGGCTGGAACGGCTGGCCGCCGGCGATGTCGACGTAGTCGGTGCCGGCGACCGGCTCCGGACCGTTCGGGGTCTTGGCGGCGACCGGCTTGGCCGCGGCGGCGGTGTCGCCGTCGGTGGCGGCGGGCTGCGCGGCGGCATCGGCGGTGGTGGCCGCAGGCGCGGCCGGGGTCTCGGCGGGCGCGGCGGCGTCAGTGCCGGCGGCGGGCGCAGCCGGGGCCGCGGCGGTGCCGGAGGCAGGGGCGACGGTGTCGGCAGTGCCGTCCTGGGCCTTGCATGCCACCAGGATCGGCAGCAGGGCCATCAGGGTCAGGGCGAAGCGGGTCTTCATCGGCGACATCTCCAGCAGGATGGGGGAAAAACGCCGGACGCGCCGCAAGCGCGGTCCGGCCACCCCGTCATGATGCCATGGCGCGGATGAAGCGCCGTGCGCCGATTACTTGCCGGCGCGCTCGCGGGCGATCAGCGCGTCGGCGATACGCAGCATGTCCTCGAAGTTCTTGCCCTTGACCAGGTACTTGCCGTTGACGATCAGTGCCGGGGTGCCGGCGATGTCGGCGCGCACGGCGAAATCGCGCGCCGCCTTCACCTGCGCGGCGACCTGCGGGCTCTGGTAGGCGGCGATGAAGGCCTGTGGCTTGACTCCGAAGCCGGCATAGAACGTGGCCAGTTCCTCCGGCGCGACGTTCTGCACCGGCACGCTGCGCTTGTCGTGGATGGCCTCGAACATGGCGCGGTGGCTGCGGCTCTGCACGCCCAGTTGCTGCGCGGCGTAGAAAGCGCTGGCGAAGCTGTCCCAGTAGCCGCCGAACGCCGCCGGCACCAGGGTCAGGCGCACGTCCTTGGCCTGCTTGCCGGCCCATTCCTCCAGCAGCGGCTCGAAGTGCGCGCAATGCGGGCAGGTGTAGCCGAACACTTCCACCACCTCGATCTTGCCGGCCAGCGGCGCGAACGGCTTGGGGTCGGCGATCAGGGTGTAGTCCTCGCCTTCCACCGCGGTGGCGGACTTGGGTTGCGCGCAGGCGCTCAACGGCAGCAGGGCGAGCAGGCACAACAGCAGGCGGGGCAGATGATTCATGCGATCTCCAATGGCAAAAAACGAACGCCGGTCGTCGGGACCGGCGCGAAGGGGAAACGGGCCGGCGCCGCCGCGGCGGCGCGCGGTCAGGATTGTTGCGCGGGCGCCGGCTGCTGTGGCGTTGCCGCGGCCGGTGCGGCCTGTGCGGCGGCCGCGTCGTCGGCGCGGTCGTGCAGGCCCTGCAGGTAGCTGCCCAGCGCCTTGATCTCCTGGTCGGTCAGCGGCTTGGCCACCTGCGCCATGATCTTGAACATCGTCGGATCGCGTTCCTGGGTGGTGCCGGCCTGGTACTCCTGCAGGCGCCGCGCCACGTAGTCGGCGTGCTGGCCGCCCAGGTGCGGGTAGGCGGGGCCAGGGTTGCCGGCGCCGGCCGGGCCGTGGCAGGCCATGCACGCGGGGATGCCGCGGGTCGCATCGCCGCCGCGATACAGCTGCTGGCCGACCTCGTAGAACTTCATGCCGGCGTACGGGCCGTCGGCGATCACCGCGTCGTCGGCGATGCCGGCGCCGGCCTTCTGCGTGGCGAAGTAGGCGCCGATGTCGCGCATGTCCTGCGTGCTCAACGGCTGCACGAACGGCACCATCGCCGCGACCGCGCCGCTGGTGCGCTCGCCGTGGGCGATCAGTGCCATCTGCCGCGCGCTGTAGCGCTCCATCTGGCCGGCGATGCGCGGATACATGGCGATGGCGGGATTGCCGTCGGCACCGTGGCAGGCGGCGCAGGCCGCGGCCTTGGCCTGGCCGGCCTTGAGGTCGCCCCAGGCGGCCTTGCCGACGTCGCTCTCCAGCGGCGTGGTGCGCACCGGGGCGTGGTCTGGAATGGGAACCACCGAGGTCTGCGCGAACGCGACCGCGGCGGCGACGGAAACCGCTAGACCGGCAAAGGCAAGAACGCGAGCGTGGCGCATTGCTGAAGCTCCGTATGACCCGACCCCGCGGCTGCCGGGCCGGCGACCGCACTCGCGCGATTATCGGCATGCCGCGGCCCGGCGGTCAACGAAGCCCGCCCGGGGCCGCGGACGTGCGATCCTAGGCGGATGTCGCTGATCCTCGAACGTGCCCAGTACCTGTTGTCCGCCCACAATGCCCGTCAGTTGCCGGACGACGGCGGCTGGGAGGTGGCCTTCGCCGGCCGCTCCAACGCCGGCAAGTCCAGCGCGCTGAACGCGCTGACCCGGCAGAACGCCCTGGCCCGCGTGTCCAAGACGCCCGGCCGCACCCAGCAACTGGTGTTCTTCCAGGTCCAGCCCGAGCGCTACCTGGTGGACCTGCCCGGCTACGGCTACGCCAAGGTGCCGCAGGAACTGCAGGCGCACTGGCAGAAGTTCATCGACACCTATTTCCGCACGCGCGAGGCCCTGCGCGGGCTGGTGGTGGTGATGGACATTCGCCATCCGCTCAAGGACTACGACCGGCAGATGCTCGGGTATGCGGTGCAGCGCGGCCTGCCGGCGCATGCGTTGCTGACCAAGGCCGACAAGCTCGGCCGCGGCCAGCAGGCGCAGGTGCTGCAGCAGGTGCGCAAGGAGCTGGCCAGCGCGTTCGGCGACACCGTCAGCGTGCAGGCCTTCTCCGGCGAGAGCCGCCAGGGCGTGGACGAGTTGCGTGGCATCGTCGGTGGCTGGCTGGGGTTGGAGACGGAGCCGACCGCCGCGGAGTGAGGGTGGGGGCGCTGCCCTTTTCCTTCTCCCCTCGGGAGAAGGTGCCCCGAAGGGGCGGATGAGGGTAAGGGCGCAGCCTCCTGCGCTCAGACTCGCGAGACGCTTCGCGCCGTACCCTCACCCCAACCCCTCTCCCGGTGGGAGAGGAGCTTGCAGCTTTTCCTTCTCCCCTCGGGAGAAGGTGCCCCGAAGGGGCGGATGAGGGTACGGGCTAAGGCGCCGCCGACAACGGCGAAAACTCCGCCGGCACCCAGGCGAACGCCTCGCCCTCGCGGCGCACGTGGCCCAGGCCCGGGAACGGCAGGTGCGCGCCGGCCACCCACCAGCCGTGGTCCGCGGCCTGCGCCAGCATGCGCTTGCGTGCGGCGATCGCTGCGGCGCGGTCGCTGTCGGCCTCGTACGAGGCCTGCGGTTGCGCGAACTGCACCGCGTGGTAGTGCACCAGGTCGCCCCACACCAGCAATTGCTGCCCCGCACCACCGTCGAAGCGGTACGACACGTGTCCGGGCGTGTGCCCGTGGGTGTCCAGCGCCACCGTGCCGCCCGGCAACGCGTCGCCGGGGTGGAAACGGCGCAGCCGCTGCGCCGCCTGGTACGGCGCCACCGCCGCGCGCGCCAGCGGGAAGGCGAAGCGCAGCATCTGCGGCGCTCCGGCCTCGCTGGCCGGATCCAGCCAGTACGCGGCGTCGGCGGCGCTCAGCCACACCGTCGCCTTGGGATAGGCCGGCTGGCCCTGCGCATCGAGCAGGCCGCACAGGTGATCGGGATGGGCATGGGTCAGCAGCACGTCGTCGACCTGCTCGGGCGCATAGCCGGCCGCGCGCAGGTTGGCCAGCACCTGGCCGAGTCCGGGGCCGAAACAAGTCGCGGTGCCGGTATCGACCAGGGTCAGGTGCGTGCCGTCCTGGATCAGGTAGGCGTTGACCGCGGTCTGCAGGCCCTTGTCGTTCTCCGGCACGTAGCGGTGGTCGAGCAGGCGCGCGATCGCCTCTGGCGGGATGTTCGCCAGTTGCGCGCGCGGCAGCGCCACGGTGCCATCGAACAGGGCGGTGATGCGCAAGCGGCCGACCGCCTGGCGATAGACGCCTGGCACCTGCGCAACGGCGCTCTCCGGCGCGGCGGCATGGGCGATGGGCGGCAGCGTCAGCGCCGCGCTGGCGGTCAGGGCCAGCGCGCACAGCGCGCGCAACGGGAACACGGACATGGGATTTCCTGGCAATGCGGCAGGCGCCGCGGTACCGGCATGCTGCGCCGGTCCTGCTGCGCGATTCGCTCATTCCGCTGCGCGCGGCGCTCAACGCCGACGTGGCTCAATTGCCGATGCTGGCCGGATCCAGGCCGTAGCGTTGTTGGAAGCGTTGGCTGAAGCTGCGCACCGAGCGGTAGCCGGCGTGCGCGGCGACCGTCTTCAGCGGCCAGCGTGTGGTGTACAGCAGCTGCATCGCATGCGCCAGGCGCGCATCGGCGAGCAGCTCGCGCAAGGAGGTGCCTTCGCCGGCCAGGTGCCGGCGCAGGGTCGCACCGCTCAGTCCCAGGTGGTCTTCGATGTCGCGCGAACGCCAGCCGCGCTGCGGCTGTGCGGCGATCAGCTCGCGCACCTGCGCCGCCACGCTTGGCGCCGGCGGCAGCAGCAGGCCGCCGTGGCCTTGCCGGCACAGCGCCACCACCAGGGCCGCCAGCGCCAGCCGCGCCTCGGTATAGCGGCCGTCCTGCAGCGCCTGCCGCCATTGCAGCAAGGTGCCGCCGAACGTCTCGGCACGCAGGCGCGCCAGTTCCGCGCCGGCGGCGGGCAGCGGCTCGTTCCACAGCACGCGGGCGGCGCTCAGCGCTTCCTCGCACAGCGGCACCAGCACGCTCAGGTACAGGCCGCTGTGCGGGTCCGGGATGTTGACCACATCGATGCGGCAGCGCCGCGTCACCAGGAACAGGTCGCCCGGCACGAACTCCAGGGTCTGCGTGGCGGTGTGCACCTGCTTGCGGCCCTGCAGCAGGATCGCCAGTTGCGGCCGCGGGATCTCCACCGAGCGCGCGCCGTGTTCGCGGCGGGCGCTGATGCAGGCGTAGCCCTCGGCCTGGGTGCAGTCGGCCAGGCTGGAAAGACGCGCCAGCAGCAGGGCGTCGGGAGAGGTGGTGTCGGCCATGGCCGTGATGCTAGCGCAGCGCAGCGCGGCGCGCGCTCAGAGCAAAGCGCCAAGCTGCTACGTCGCAGCGGCCGGGCCACCATGACTGCGCTGGCGCCGGTCCCGCAAACTGCCGGTCTCGGCACGCCACAGGCCGCTTCCCCGCGGGTTGGTCGTCTGCGCCGCTGACAGCCGACGCATATCGCCTCAACGTGCATCAGACACGTTCAGCCAGCGGCGATCGCAAGAACCGGAGCGCTCCACACCATGCCGGATGAGACGTCAACGTGGCTGACAAAACGGCGCCAGCAGTCGCCAGGCGGGCGCGCGCGGCGCACAGCAACTGCGGTGTCCAAGTGGTACATGAGGATTTGAGCGCTGCACGCACCGGTCTGGCGACTGCGCAGTCGTTTTGTCAGCCACGCTTACCTTGGAGGTTGCATGAGCTCGATGGTGATCCCGTCGGGCCCGCTGACGTAGACAACGACGGTTCCCGCGCGTGGCCCTGCCTCGATCGGTCGCGGAGATCCTTTCAAGTGCCATCCCTGCGCCTGGATCCTGGCGACCGCCACGTCGATGTCCGTCACGGTGACGGCAAGATGGGCTGCGCCGATCGCGCCAGCGCTCGCGGGTGTCTTGCCCAATGTGCGGGCTGTCGAGTATTCCAGCAGTTCGATGGGAAAGCCGGCAGGCGAGACCACCAGCGCCATGCGGCAACGCGGATCGTCGACCCCCGTCACCTCGCGCAGGAAATCGTCGCCCATTTCGCCTGTGCGGACAAGTTCGAAGCCCATGGCCTCAGTCCAGAACGCGATCGCCTCATCCAGCGACGAAACGGAAAATCCCATGTGGTCGACGACGAAGGTGCCCGTGTTGATTTTCAGTCCTCCAGGTCAGGTTCCGTTTTGAACGACGGGCGTGCGGTTGCCCTGCATTTCGGGCAAACGGGTTGTCGGCCATGCCGGTGATGTTACCCAGTACGGTGTGCGTCCGCTCAGACGTGCACGCCGAATACATGGCCGATCGCGCCGCTGGCGAGCATCGCCGCCGCGCCCCAGAACACCACGCGCACAGCGCCGCGCAGGCCCGAGGCGCCGCCGGCGCGCGCGGCCAGCGCGCCGGTCAGCGACAGGCCGACGAGGGTGGCCGCGCCGGTCACCCACAGTTGCTGGCCGTCCGGTGCCAGCCAGGCGGCCACGATCGGCAGCGCCGCGCCGCTGCAGAATGCTGCCGCCGATGCCGCGGCCGCCTGCAGCGGGCGCGCGCGCAGGCTTTCGGTGATGCCGAGTTCGTCGCGCGCGTGCGCGCCCAGCGCATCGTGCGCGGTCAACTGCTCGGCGACCTGGCGGGCGAGGGCGGGATCGAGCCCACGCTGGCGATAGATCGCGGTCAGTTCCTCCAGTTCGCTCTGCGGATCCTCGTGCAGTTCGCGGCGCTCCAGCGCCAGGTCGGCGCGCTCGGTGTCGGCCTGCGATTGCACCGACACGTATTCGCCGGCGGCCATCGACATCGCGCCGGCGACCAGGCCGGCGATGCCGGTGGTCAACACCGTGGCCGACGACGCGCCGCTGCTGGCGACGCCGACCACCAGGCCGGCCACGGACAGGATGCCGTCGTTGGCGCCGAGCACGGCCGCGCGCAGCCAGCCGGCGCGGTCGGTGCGATGGCGTTCGGAGTGGGTCGGGCGCATGCGTTGCCTGCCGCGGGCGGTGGGAGAGTCCGCAGCCTACCGAAGCCGGCGCCGCGGGCGCTTGCTGCGTCTCACTCTCGACGCGGCGGCGGCGCGGCCGTGGAATGCTGCAGTGCCGCCGGTAGCGATATGGGCCTCACCCCCGGCAGGCTATAGTGCGGGCCTTGCGATGGCCGGGCCCGGCCCCACATCGCCTCACCCGCCGTGCGAGTCCTGCCCTTGTCGAGCCCCAGCCACGTTGCCGAGACGCCGATCACCGACCGCGCCGAACTGGTGCAGGTGCTCGCCTCTGGAGAGAAGCCCGAAGCGCAGTGGCGCATCGGCACCGAGCACGAGAAGTTCGGCTTCCGCCTGGACGACCTGCGGCCGCCGACCTTCGACGGCGAGCGCGGCATCGAGGCCCTGTTGCTGGGCCTGACCCGCTTCGGCTGGGAGCCGGTGCGCGAAGCCGGGCACACCATCGCCCTGCTGCGCGACGGCGCCTCGGTGACGCTGGAGCCGGCCGGCCAGTTGGAACTGTCCGGCGCGCCGCTGCCGACCATCCACGACACCTGCGTGGAAGTGGGCAGCCACCTCAACGAGGTCAAGCAGGTCGCCGACGAACTGGGTCTGGGCTTCCTCGGCATGGGCTTCCAGCCGAAGTGGCGCCGCGACGAGATGCCGTGGATGCCCAAGGGCCGCTACAAGATCATGCAGGCGTACATGCCCAAGGTCGGTTCGCTCGGCCTGGACATGATGACCCGCACCTGCACGGTGCAGGTCAACCTGGATTACGCCAGCGAAGCGGACATGATCAAGAAGTTCCGCGTGTCGCTGGCGCTGCAGCCGATCGCCACCGCGCTGTTCGCCGATTCGCCGTTCGCCGACGGCACGCCCAACGGCTACCTGAGCTACCGCTCGCACATCTGGACCGATACCGACGCCGACCGCACCGGCATGCTCGATTTCGTGTTCGAGGACGGCTTCGGCTACGAGCGCTACGTGGACTACCTGCTCGACGTGCCGATGTACTTCTCCTATCGCGACGGCACCTACGTGGACGCCAGCGGACAGAGCTTCCGCGACTTCCTGCAGGGCAGGCTGCCGGCCTTGCCGGGCGCGTTGCCGACCCTGCGCGACTGGTCCGACCACATGACCACCGCGTTCCCGGAAGTGCGCCTGAAGAAGTACCTGGAAATGCGCGGCGCCGACGCCGGCCCGTGGGGCCGGCTGTGCGCGCTGTCGGCGTTCTGGGTCGGCCTGCTGTACGACGATGCCGCACTGGATGCGGCCTGGGACTTGGTCAAGGACTTCACCCTGGTCGAACGCCACGCGCTGCGCGACGGCGTGCCGAAGCAGGCGCTGAAGCTGCCATTCCGCAATGGCACCGTGCAGGACCTTGCCGCCGAGGCGGTGAAGATCGCCCTGGACGGCCTGCGCCGGCGTGCGCGCCTGAACCGCGACGGCCAGGACGAATCGCGCTTCCTCGAGCCGCTGGTGGAAATCCTGCATGCCGGCGAGACCGCGGCCGAGCGCAAGCTGGCGCTGTACCACGGCGCCTGGCAGGGCGACATCGACCACGTGTTCCGCGAGTTCGCGTACTGAGCGTCGCGCCGCGCGCCGCTGGGCCAGCACGACGATGACCGCGATCGAGGACATGGCAGGCCTGTTCCAGGACGAGCCGCCCACATGGGGCTGCCGTGGCGATCCGTATCTGTGGGAGGAGATGGTGTCGACCCTGGCCGGCGTGCCGCTGCCGGCGACGTCCGCGCAGTGCGAGGCGCTGCTCGCCGATACCTTCGCGCGCCTGGTCGGCACGGCGCTGGACGACGCCTCTGTCGTGTCGGTGTTCGTGCCGCGCCTCAGCCATGGTGGCATGTCCTCCGGCCACGTCAGCCTGGTGTTCTGGCGGAAGACCGCCCTGCCGCTGTTGCTGGGGCGTCATGCCGCGGCGCTGGCGCAGCGACGTTGAGGCGATGCGCGTCGCCGAGGGCGACGCCGCCTGACGGTACCGCTGAGTGCCGTTTCGCCTGTTGCGGCGTCGTGCCGGCGCGCTGGCTGTACCAGCACGGTGGCCGAGGCATGCGCATGGCGCGACGCGGTTAGAGCGTTCGGCGATCGGATGTGGCTGCAGGCGATGGCGCGGGGAGCGGCCAGGCGGCACTATTGTCGACTCGTCTTCAGGGGGACGTATGCATCAGGCACCACCGCGGTCGAATTTTGTCACCATCCTGGCCTCGATCTTCATCGCACTCTCCGGTTTCGGCACGGTGATCGGCATCATGCAGGTCTTGGTTGTGTTCGCCATGTTCGATCATGTGCAGTTCGCCGATGCGGTGCGCCGGCTTCCGCCAGGGATGCCGCCGACGATCGCATTCATTTTTTCGAACTTTCGTTGGTTGTTTCTTGGAACTGCGCTGTTTTCGGCGTGGACCCTGGCGAGTTCGATCGGGCTTCTGCGGCGGTTGAATTGGGCGCGGTGGTGCTTCATCGCGGCCATGTCGCTGGTGATCGCATGGAACCTGGGCGGCGCGGTCGTGCAGGTGCAGATGATCGCGTTCATGCAGAAGCAGTTCGCTGTTGCGCAGCTGCAGGGCGCGCCGGACATGCGCCCGATGCTGTGGGCCATGTCCGCGATTGGTGTGGTCTTCGCGGCGGCCTTCGTCGCCTTGCATGGCTGGATCATCGCGCGCTTGCTGTCGCGATCCGTGACGGCCGAGTTTCGGCGACCCTCATCGACAGGTGCCGGCAGCCCCATGCCGCCGATCCGTTGAACGGCATCTTGCGCGTTCCGCGAAGCCCCGTTGCATGTCGAGCTCCTTCGCATTGCGCACGCTTGGTCGCGTGCGTGCCGGGTCCGCGACCTGCATGAAGGCGGGCAGCGGCGTGGGGCGCCACCGCGGCGGCAGGGCCGGCGTTCTGAGCGTGTTGCTCGGCTGCATGGCATCCGCGCATGCGACCAGCCAATGCCCGGCTGACGTTGGCCCGAAGGATCCGCTCATCGATCTGCTCGGGTGGGCCGTGATCGTCACCGGTGTGGTGCTGGGCGCTGGGTTGTGCGTGCACCTAGTACGGCGCGCGCGGCCTGCGCCGCTGGCGACGCGTCGCGGTCATCCTGGCCGGCGTCGTGGCGATGCTGCTGCTGTGGATCGGCGGCCTGGTCCTGGCGATTGCGTCGTTCTTCCTGCGGTGCTAACACTGCCGGTTCCGGCGCACGCGTGCCGGGTCCGCGGTCCGCGGAGCCACGGGCCGGCGCCACAGGGGGCATCCATGACCGATCCGTACAATTCCTCGCCGCCACGCGCGATGGCGGCCTCGCCGCTCAACGATGCGATGGTGACCACCGCGCTGGAGCTTCCCGGCTACCGCATCGTGCGCAATCTGGGCATCGTGCGCGGTATCACCGTGCGCTCGCGCTCCATCGTCGGCAACTTCCTGGGCGGGCTGCAGACCATCTTCGGCGGCAATATCACCATCTACACCCAATTGTGCGAGCAGGCGCGCCTGGAAACCTACCGCGACATGCTGCAGCACGCGCGGCAAATGGGCGGCAATGCCATCGTCGCGGTGCGCTACGATGCCACCGAGCTGATGGCCGGCCTGACCGAGGTGCTGTGCTACGGCACCGCCGTGATCGTCGAGCCGAACCCGCACTGAGCCGGTCGGCGTGCGGCGGTCCTGCTGCGGGGCGGCTCAGCCGCCGACCGCGTGGCAGGGCAGCCGCACGCTGACCCGCAGGCCGCCCTCGGGGCGGTTGTCCAGGGCGATCTGGCCGCCATGCGCCAGCACGATGCTGTGCGCCACCGACAGGCCCAGGCCGATGCCGCCGGTATCGCGGTTGCGCGAGTTCTCGCCGCGGAAGAACGGCAGGAACAGCTTTTCGCGCTGCGCCGGATCGATGCCGGGGCCATCGTCGTCGATCCACAGCACGCACTCGCCGGCCTCGTGACGCAGTTGCAGGCGTGCGCGCTTGCCGTACTTCAGCGCGTTCTCCACCAGGTTCATCACCATGCGCCGCAGCGACAGCGGGTCACCGTCGAGGGTGATGGCGTCGCCGAGCAGCAGGACCACGTCGGCGCCGGTGTCGCTGGCGTCGTCGACCACGCTTTCCACCAGCAGGCGGAAATCCAGCGGCGAGCGCTTGCCGCGGCGGCTGTCGTTGTGGATGAAGTCCAGCGCCGCGGAGATCATCGCCTTCATCTCGTCGATGTCGGCCATGGTCTTCTCGCGCAGCGGCGGATGCAGGGTCTCCAGGCGGAACGCCAGCCGCGCCAGCGGGGTGCGCAGGTCGTGGGCGATCGCCGCGACCATGTGCGTGCGCTCGTTGATCAGCCGGTTCAGGCGCGCCTGCATGGCGTTGAACGAATCGGCCGCCTGCACGATCTCGCTGGGACCGCTGCGCCGCAGCGGTTGCGCGTCGGGGTTGCGGCCGAGCTGATCGGCCGCCTCGGCGAAGCGCCGGATCGGCGCCGACAGCGCCCGCGAGAACCACCAGGCCAGCGGCAGCATCGCCAGCATGCCGGCCAGGAACAGCATGACCACCTGGGTCTTGAATTCGTTGGAAAACCGCCGCGGCGGCGACATCACGCTGCGCCAGCGCCCGTCGGGCTGGCGCAGTGCGGCGGTGAAGCCATCCAGCAGCGGCACCGCCGGGGCGAAGCCGCGCTCGCGCCAGCCCGATGCATGCATGGCCCCGCCGAAGGCGCCATCGCGCGGTGGCTCGCCCGGGCCGGGCGGTGGCTCCATCGGCGGCGGTTCCTGTCCGTGCGGCGGCGGCATCGCCCCGTGCGAGGACGCATCGTCGTCGGCGGCGACGGCGTGCGGCGGCGGCGGTGGGTGTTCGCCCAGGCGCAGGCGCAGGCGCTCCAGGCGGCCGTCGCTGTTGCGGTAGAAACGCACTTGGTCCGGCGGCACGTCCAGCCAGTGCGCCATCACCCGTTCGGCATTGCGGTCGCGTACCTGGTCGCGCGCCGGCAGCGGCGCATGCGCGGTGTCCTGCACCTTCAGGGTCTGGGTGCCGGCCGGCATGCGCGTGCTGAGCAGGGCGATCACCTCCGGCGGATGCACCGGCATCTCGTAGACCGGCGTGCGCAGCACCAGGGCGATGCCGATCAGCTGCGCGGTGAGCAGCGCCACCACCAGCAGCAGGAAGGCGCGGGCGAAGATCGGCACGCCGCGGCGGGCGCGCGTGGACGCACTCACAGGCGGGCGACGCTCGGCAGCAGCATGTAGCCCTCGTTGCGCACGGTGCGGATCAGTTCGGTCTGCACGCGCTCGTTGATCTTGCGGCGCAGGCGGCTGATCTGGCTGTCGATGGCGCGGTCGTAGACCTCGGTGTCGCGGCCGCGCGCGTAGTCGAGCAACTGGTCGCGGCTGAGCACGCGCTGCGGGTGCTCGACGAAGGTGCGCAGCAGCGCGAACTCGCCGTCGGAGAGGTTGATGAAGATGCCGGTGGGATCGCGCAGGTCGCGGCGGATCACGTCCAGCCGCCAGCCGGCGAACTCGTAGACGTTGCCGCGCGCTTCCGGCGGCAGCGTCGTGGCCTGGCTGCGCCGCAGCAGGGCGCGCACCCGCGCCAGCAGCTCGCGCGGATTGCATGGCTTGGCCAGGTAGTCGTCGGCGCCGACCTCCAGGCCGATGATGCGGTCGGTGTCGCTGCCCAGCGCGCTGAGCATGATCACCGCCGGTGCGCCGCGCTCGCTGGCGAGCTGGCGGGCGGCGCTGAGGCCATCCTCGCCGGGCATCATCACGTCCAGGATCACCAGGTCCGGCTGGCGCTCGGCCATCCGCAGGCGCATGTCCGCCACGGTCTCGGCGGTGTCCACCTGGTAGCCGTGGTCGCTCAGGAACTCGCTGATGAGTCGGCGCAGATCCGGATCGTCGTCGACGACCAGAATGAAGGATTTCATGTCCACGATCTTGAAGGGCCGCCACACGGGAGTCGCCCAGTCTAGACGTGGCCGCGGCTGCCTGGAACTGGGGGCGCCCAGGGACGAGGCCACCGCACCCGGGGCCCGCGCCTGAACGCATGGCCATCATAGGCAGCGCCGGCAGCGGGATCATGGCCGTCGCGTGTCCTGTGCCGACACGCGTTGCCATGCGTCGGCACCTGCGTTGGCGGGGCGTCTGTCACAGGCTGGGCCGGGGTTGCGGCGTACGCGGCCGTTTTCTTTTGCCGGCGGCCGGCATACTATCCCCCAGTATAGTTCTTGGGCCTCGCCGCATGCCGCATACCCCGCACGAGAAGAAGCGCGTCCTCGCCCGCATCCGCCGCCTGCGCGGCCAGACCGAGGCGCTGGAACGCGCGCTGGAAGAGGGGACGGAGTGCGCTGCCGTGCTGCAGCAGATCGCCGCCATCCGCGGTGCGGTCAACGGCCTGATGTCGGAGGTGATGGAAGCCCACGTCCGCGAAGAATTCGGCCAGCCCGCCAGCTCCGACGCGCAGCGCGCCGCGCGCGTGCGCGAGATGGGCATGCTGGTCCGCTCCTATCTCAAGTGATCCGCACCCCACACCCATTTCCTCAGCCAGGAGAAAGCGCATGAAATCCCGAGCCGCCGTTGCATTCGAAGCCGGCCAGCCGCTGCAGATCGTGGAGATCGATGTCGAACCGCCGCGCCAGGGCGAGGTGCTGGTGCGCATCACCCACACCGGCGTGTGCCATACCGACGCGTTCACGCTGTCCGGCGACGACCCGGAAGGCATCTTCCCGGCGGTGCTCGGTCACGAGGGCGGCGGCATCGTCGAGGCGGTGGGCGAGGGCGTGACCAGCGTCAAGGTTGGCGACCACGTGATCCCGCTGTACACGGCCGAGTGTCGCAAGTGCAAGTTCTGCCTGTCCGGCAAGACCAACCTGTGCCAGGCGGTGCGCGCCACTCAGGGCAAGGGCCTGATGCCCGACGGCACCACCCGCTTCTCCTACAACGGCCAGCCGATCTACCACTACATGGGCTGCAGCACCTTCAGCGAGTACACGGTGGTGCCGGAGATCTCGCTGGCGGTGGTCAATCCCGAGGCGCCGCTGGAGAAGGTGTGCCTGCTCGGCTGCGGCGTCACCACCGGCATCGGTGCGGTGCACAACACGGCCAAGGTGAAGGAAGGCGACACCGTGGCGGTGTTCGGCCTGGGCGGCATCGGCCTGGCGGTGATCCAGGGCGCTGTGCAGGCCAAGGCCGGCCGCATCCTGGCCATCGACACCAATCCGGGCAAGTTCGAGCTGGCGCGCAGCATGGGCGCCACCGACTGCATCAACCCCAAGGATTACAGCAAGCCGATCCAGGAAGTCATCGTCGAGCTGACCGATGGCGGCGTGGACTTCAGTTTCGAATGCATCGGCAACGTGCACGTGATGCGCTCGGCGCTGGAGTGCTGCCACAAGGGCTGGGGCGAGAGCGTCATCATCGGCGTGGCCGGCGCCGGCCAGGAAATCAGCACGCGCCCGTTCCAGCTAGTCACCGGCCGCGTCTGGCGCGGCAGCGCCTTCGGCGGGGTCAAGGGCCGCACCCAGTTGCCGGGCATGGTGGAGCAGGCGATGCACGGCGAGATCGACCTCGATCCGTTCATCACCCACGCCCTGCCGCTGGACGAGATCAACGAAGCCTTCCACCTGATGCACGAGGGCAAGTCGATCCGCACCGTCATCCACTTCTGACCGCAGGTCAGTCCGGCGCGCGGCCGTTTCCGCGCATTGCAGCGACGCAACGAACCCGGGAGGGGGCAAGATGAGTACTGTGACGATTCATCCGTCGGTGGATGCCGGCGTGCGTGCCGGCGCGGAGCATTTCCAGGGCGGTACCCTGGAATGCCACTGCGCCAGCGACAAGGTGGTGGTGGAAGTGGGGGCGCAGACCGCGCACAACCATGCGTGCGGCTGTACCAAGTGCTGGAAGCCGAAGGGCGCGACCTTCTCGGTGGTGGCGGTGGTGGCGCGCGACAAGGTCAAGGTGACCGCGCACGAGGAGAAGCTCAAGGTGGTGGACGAGAGCGCGACCATCCGCCGTCATGCCTGCACCGGCTGCGGCGTGCACATGTACGGCCGCATCGAGAACACCGAGCATCCCTTCTACGGCCTGGATTTCGTGCACACGGAACTGTCGCCGCAGCAGGGCTGGTCGGCGCCAGGCTTCGCCGCGTTCGTGTCCTCGATCATCGAGAGCGGCACGCGCCCGGAGGCGATGGACGGGATACGCAATCGCCTGCGCGAACTGAAGCTGGAGCCGTACGACTGCCTGTCGCCGCCGCTGATGGACGCGATCTCCACCCACGTGGCGCGCAAGAACGGCGTGCTGCACTGAAGTCCGCTGCCGCGCGCGTCGCCGGTCGACGCGTCGCGGCATCTCCGCCTGCGGCCGCGCGCGGTCGCAGGCCCTCTTCCCGGAACTGCCCATGGAACGCATCGAACACCACGCCTGCTGCGGCGGCTGGCAGGACGTCTATCGCCACGATTCGGCCGTGCTCGGCTGCAGCATGCAGGTCGCCGTGTACCTGCCGCCGCAGGCCGAGCACAGCAAGCTGCCGGTGCTGTACTGGCTCAGCGGCCTCACCTGCACCGAGCAGAACTTCATCACCAAGGCCGGCGCGCAGCGCTATGCGGCCGAGCACGGCGTGATCCTGGTCGCGCCCGACACCAGCCCGCGCGGCGAGAACGTCGCCGATGCCGAGGGCTACGACCTGGGCAAGGGCGCCGGCTTCTACGTCAACGCCACCCAGGCGCCGTGGGCCGCGCACTACCGCATGTACGACTACGTGGTGCAGGAACTGCCGGCGCTGATCGAGGCGCAGTTCCCGCACAACGGCCGCCGCGCCATCAGCGGGCATTCGATGGGCGGCCACGGCGCCCTGGTGATCGCGCTGAAGAATCCCGGCCGCTACCGCAGCGTGTCGGCGTTCTCGCCGATCGTGGCGCCCACGCAGGTGCCGTGGGGCGAGAAGGCCTTCACCGCCTACCTGGGCGAGGACCGCGCGCATTGGCAGGCATATGACGCCAGCGTGCTGATCGGCAGCGCCAGCGAGCGCCTGCCGCTGCTGGTCGACCAGGGCGGCGGCGACGAGTTCCTCGACAAGCAGTTGCGCCCGCAGCTGCTGCAGGCCGCCGCCGACGCCGCCGGCTATCCGCTGACCCTGCGCGTGCAGCCCGGCTACGACCACAGCTACTACTTCATCGGCAGCTTCATCGGCGAGCACATCGCCTTCCACGCGCGCGCCCTGCAGGACTGAGCGCGGTTTGCCGGCGGCCGCGTGCGACGCAGGCCGCCGGGCAGGGCACCGCGGCCTTGGCGGCGGTGCCGGTGCACCCGTGCCCTCCTGGCTGACGTCGCTGCCGTGCGGTGGCGGGCGGCTGGAAGCGAGCGGCGCAGATGTGGGCTCGCCGGCCTGCACATGACAGCGCCGTGACCATCACGTCGGCGGTGTGGCCGGTCTCGTAAACAAACGTGGGGGCGGCGGCAGCCAGCGTGCGGTTGTGCGACCGCGTTCGCGCCTGCTGAGACGGGCGCTGGCTAGATTCCGCAGTGTTCGCCATCCCCACGTCACTGGATCGGAGCCGCGCCATGTCCTGCCGTCGCACCTTGCTGCTCCCCTGGCAGCGCTGGCGCAGCCCGCTCAGCGCGATGGCGATGCTGGCCTGCACCGTGTTCGGTGCCTGCGTGGCGTTGGCGATCGGCGCGGCCACGCGCTAGCGCAGCCAGTCCCGGCCGCCGGCGATCGCATCGACGCCGTTGCGCGGGACGCGCTGACGCGGTCGCGCCGTACTGCAGCGGCATCGCCTGGATCGGCAAGCGCTCGCCTGCAATCCGCTGCATCGCCCCGCGGTGCCGGTAGGACAGCATGGTGCGATGGACTGTCAGGCAAACGCTGGCAGTACGGTTTCGCATCGGGGCAGCGGCATGGCGCCGGGCGTCGCGTTCAGCGCGGCAGCCGCGCCGCCAGCGTGCCCAGCCGCCGCATGGCGTGTTCCAGGGTCTCGCTCCACGGCTGGCCGCAGCTCAGCCGCAGGTGGTCGGTGTAGTCGCCGCGGCTGGAGAACAGATGCCCGGGCGAGGTGCCGATGCCGGCGGCGAGGGCGGCCTCGAACAAGGCCTGGCCGCTGCCGCCGTCGGCCAGTTGCAGCCACAGCGACAGGCCGCCGGCCGGGTCGCCGATGCGGGTGCCGGCCGGCCAGTGCCGCAGCACCGCTTCGCGCAGGCGCTGGCCGTTGTCGGCCAGGGTGCGGCGCAGCTTGCGCAGGTGGCGTTCCAGGTCGTGCCGCTGCAGGTAGTCGGCCAGGGCCAGTTGCGGCAAGCTGGCGCCGCCGATGGTGGAGAAGTACTTGGCGCGCACCAGCGCGTCGGTCCAGGCGCCACCGAGCAGCCAGCCCACGCGCAGGCCGGGCGCCAGCACCTTGGAGAAGGCGCCACAGGTGATCACGTTGCCGTGGGTGTCGAAATGGCGCAGCGGCCGCGGACGCTGCCCCGACCAATCGAGCTCGCCGTAGATGTCGTCCTCGATCACCACCGTGCCGTGGCGCGCGCAACTGTCCAGCAGGGCGCGTTTGGCGGCATCGGGGGTGAGACTGCCGAGCGGATTATTGAAGTTCGGCACCAGCACCGCGGCGCGCGCCGGCGTGCGCTGCAGCAGCGCATCCAGACGCGCGGCGTCGATGCCCTGGCCCGGGCGGTTCGGGACTTCCAGCACCTTCAGGCGCAGCGCCGCCACCGCCTGCAGGATGCCGTGGTAGGTCGGGGTCTCGACCAGCACCACGTCGCCCGGCGCGGTGAGGGTGCGCAGGGCCAGGCTGATCGCTTCCATCGCGCCGGCGGTCACCACCACCTCGTCGGCAGCGACGGCGGTGGCGCAATGCGCGTAGCGCTGCGCGATCTGCCGGCGCAGCGCGGCATGGCCCTGCGGCGGCGCGTAGTCGAGCGCGGCGCTGCGCTGGCGGCGCAGCTGCCGCGCCAGTGCGCTGGCCAGGGGCGCGCCGGGCAGCAGCGCCGCCGCCGGTGTGGCGGTGTGCAGCGGCACCAGGTCCGAACGCGCGAGCATGTCCAGCACGCCCTGCAGCGCCGGATTGGCGACCGCGCCCGGCGCGCGCCGCCGGGTAGCGGCGCCTGCGCCGGCCGGTTGCGGCGTGACCGCGGCGCGCACGAAGTAGCCCGAGCGCGGGCGTGCCTGCACCCGGCCTTCGCGTTCCAACTGCAGACAGGCCTGCACCGCGGTGGCGGCGCTGATGCCGTGGCCGGCGGCCAGTTGCCGGATCGACGGCAGGCGCTCGCCGGCACGCAGCGTGCCCTGCGCGATCTGTTCGCGCAGCTGGCTGGCGAGGGCTTCGTACAGGCGCATGCGGCGGCCTCATCTGTATCGGTCGATTTGCAGCGTATCTGACTCTGTGCTGGTCGCCCACCCCGGCGCACACTGGCCGCGTCCTTCCCCATTCCCGAGGCCGCGCGTGCAACTGCCGCTGTTCATCGTCGATGCCTTCACCACGGTGCGGTTCCGCGGCAACCCGGCCGCGGTGGTGCCGCTGCAGGCGTGGTTGCCGGACGCGCTGATGCAGGCCATTGCCAGCGAGAACAATCTGTCGGAGACCGCGTTCTTCGTGCGCGAGGCCGACGGCGCGTTCGCGATCCGTTGGTTCTCGCCGCTGCGCGAAGTGGGGTTCTGCGGCCATGCCACCCTGGCCAGCGCGTTTGTCGTGGCCACCCAAGGTCTGGCATCGCTGCCGTTGCGGTTCCGCGCCGCGGCGGTCGGCGAACTGGCGGTGGACCGCGAGGCCGACGGGCGCTTCGTCCTGCGCTTTCCGAACCAGGCGCCGACCGCGCTGGCGACGGTGCCGCAGGCGCTCGCGCAGGCGTTGTCGATCGCGCCGCAGGCGGCGTACCGCAACGACCAGGCCTACATCGCCGTGTACGCGGACGAAGCCCAGGTGCGCGCGGTGGTGCCGGACCTGGCGCGGATGCTGGCGCTGGCGCCGCGCGATGTCGCGGTCACTGCGCCCGGGCGCGAACACGATTTCGTCTCGCGCTATTTCTGGCCGGCCAACGGCGGTGCCGAGGATCCGGTGACCGGCTCGATCCACGCCGCGCTGGCGCCGCTGTGGGCGCAGCGCCTGGGCAAGCGCGACCTGCGTGCGTGGCAGGCCTCGGCGCGCGGCGGCGAACTGGACTGCCGGGTGCTGCCGGACCACGTGCAGGTGCGCGGCGCGGCGGTGCAGTACCTGCACGGGAGCATCGCGCTATGAGCGCGGCCGTCGCGACATCCGCGGGCGCGTCCCGGCGGGCACTGTGGCAGTTGCTGCTGGCCGAGGTGCTGATCGGCTCGGTCGGCGTGTTCGTGCACGAGAGCGGCCAGGATCCGGTGACCGCGGTGTTCTACCGCTGCCTGTTCGGCGCGCTGTTCCTGACCGTGTGCGGCCTGCTCGGCGGGCAGTTGCGCGGCCTGTGGCGCGAGCGCGCGCTGCTGCGCGACGCGGCGCTCAGCGGCGTGTTGCTGGTGCTCAACTGGGTGGCGCTGTTCGCCGGCATGGCGCGCTCGTCGATCGGCGTGGCGACCATGGTCTACCACGTGTTCCCGTTCGTCATGCTGATCCTGGCAGCGGTGCTGCAGGGCGAGCGCAGCCGCCGTGCCGACCTGGGTTGGACGCTGCTGGCCTTCGTCGGCGTGGCCTGTTCGGCCGATCCGCTGCGGCTGTGGTCCAGCGCCGACCGCGGCTACCTGGGCGGGATCGCGTTGACGCTGCTGGGTGCGCTGCTGTGTGGCGCCTCGTTGCTGATGTCTCGGCGGATCAGCCGCGAGCGGCCGCTGGCGGTGGTGACGGTGCAGTGCTGGGTCGGGGCGGCGATGCTGGCCGGCTTCTCCAGCAGCGCCGCGCTGCATCCCGGCCGCCACTGGTTCTGGCTGGTCGGCCTGGGGGTGATCCACAGCGGCGTGGTGTACGTGCTGTTCTACAGCGCCTACCGGCACCTGCACGTGGCGGCGATCGCGGTGGTGGCCTTCGTCTACCCGCTGGTGACGCTGCTGCTGGACTACCTGCTGTACGGCCACCGGCTGGTGCCGGTGCAGTGGCTGGGCCTGGGGCTGATCGTGCTGGGCACGCTGGCGGTCAATCTGCGCTGGTCCTGGCCGCGCCGGGCGTTGGCCGCGTCGTAGTGCGACGCGGCTCCGCGTGAGTGCGTCGGCCACCGCAGTGCGGTGGCCTGGGCGCGCGTTTCAGCGCACGTCGCGCAGCTCCCAGCCGCTGCCGGCCAGCAGGCGCAGGCGCTGCTTGAGGATGTCACCGGGGATGCTGGTGGTGGCGGACAGGTCGACGCGCAGATCGTCCTGGCGGCCGGTCACCCGCGCTGCCGGATCGGTCACGCCCAGCGCCGGATCGACCTCGTCCGGCTCCGGCTGCAGCGCGCGCCAGCGCTCGAACCAGGCCGGGTCGCTCAGCGCGGTCTGCAGTTGTTCGGCGAAGGCGTCGGCGCCGTGCGCGGTGAAGCTCAGCGACGGCTGGCTGCCGCGGGCACGGGCGGGATCGGGCAGGCTGATCGAGTAGGTCACGGCCATGGGCATCTCTTGTGGGCAGTACGAAGCGGCGGAGCCTAGCAGAGCCGGCGCCGCGCCGCCGTCGACGCGGCCCGCGGACGGATCAGCCGAAGCGCAACGCCTCGCCGGCGAAGCCCAGCACCAGCGCGCCCTTGCCGACATTGACCATGCCGGTCAGGCTCATCACGCTTTCCTGCAGCTCTACGCCGTGGCCGTCGCAGGCCTGGCGCAGCGCCGCGTAGCCGGGCAGGGCGCGCAGTTCCGCCAGCTCGCCGCCGTAGCTCAGGCACAGCGTGGGCGTCATCAGCCCGGCAGCCACGCGCTTGGCGGCCAGGCCGAACAGGGTCTGCACGGCGTGGTCGAAGCCCTTGAGCTTGGCCACCGGCGCGGTCTCGCCGCGGTGGCAGTGCAGCACCGGCTTGATGTCCAGGGCCGAGCCGAGCGCGGCGCTGAGCAGGCCGACGCTGCGGTCACCCTTGCTGCGCGCGCGGCTGCGCAGGTAGTACAGGTCGCGCGCGATCATGTAGCCATGGGTGTGCTCGGCCAGCGTCTCCAGCCGCTCGCGGATGGCCTGCACGCCGGCGCCGTCGGCGCGCAAGCGCACCGCCTCGACGGCGACCACCGCCTGCGCGGCGAACAGGTTCTGGGTGTCGATCACCCGCAGCGCGAACGGCGAGGCGTGACCGGCGGCCTGGCGGATCGGCTTGTAGTCGCTGAGGATGGCGAAGCCGGCCTGCTGCGCGTGGTCGTGGATCGGGCTGCGGGTCTTGGCGATGGTCAGGCAGAACACGTGGTCGTAGTCGATGACCAGCCTGCCCAGGAACAGCTCGCGGATCTGCGCCACGCTGTACGGCACGGTCTCGGCCTCGGCGCCGTGCGCGCTGACCTGCGCGTGCAGGAATTCCAGGGTCGCCGCTTCGTCGCGCTGATCGGCCAGCACGGTGCCGCCGAGGCGCACGCTGATCGGCAGGACCACCAGGTCGTGTTGCGCGATGTAGTCCTGCGGCAGATCGCAGGCGGAATCTACGACGATGCCGATACGCATCCGCTGAAGCTCCAGTACGGGGAAATGGCGATGCACATGGCGGCCGCTCAGGCGCCCCGCTGCACGGCGGCCGGCAGCGTCGCCAGGCGTGCCATCTCGCCGCGCTGCAGCAGTTGCGGATCGGCCAGCACCGCCCGCATCAGCGGGTGCGCGTCGTTGCCCCACAGCAGGGTGTCGTCGATCTGCAGGGTCGGCACGCCGAACACGCCGGCCGCCAGCGCCTGCTCGGTGTTGGCGCGCAGCTGCGCCTTGACCTGCGCATCGGCGGTGGCCGCAGCCACGTCGGCGATGCCCAGTGCCTGGCCGAGCGGCGCCAGCGCCGCGGCGTCGTCGCCGGCGTGGCCGTCGCGCCACAGCCAGTCGAAGATCGCGTCGATGGCCTGCGGCGTGGTGCCGGCGGCGACGCACAGGCGCAGCGCGGTCAGCGGGTTGAACGGGTGCGCCGGCGGGAAACGCAGCGGCACGCCCTGCTGCTGCGCCTGCCACTGCACGAAGCGGTAGGTGAACTCGCGCTTGTGCGGCACCTCGGCCGGCCCGCGTGCCTGCAACTGCGCCAGCACCGCGCCGAACACGATCGGCACCGGCTGGATCCGGTCGAACTCCGGAAGCGTTTTCACCTGCTGCCAGTGCAGATAGGAAAACGGCGAGATGAAATCGAAGTACCAGCGCAATGTCATCGTGCTTCTCCGCAATGACCCATCAGCTTATCGCGGCGCTGCGCGCGCGGCGACCTGCCAGCGCATGCTGCAGTGCGGGACGTCGGTGCCGCCTGGTGCGGGTGCGGACAGCACGGCGTAGACGATGCATTGGCGAAAATCTCGCCGGCGCGAGATACCTGTGAAGCGGCCCACGCCCGCGGCCTGGATCGCGGTAGCGCTATTGCGTTGGCGCATGGCGCGCGCGGGTCTTGTCATAGCTCGCGGCGCGCGCGCCTTGCTAGCGTCCGCCGCGGCAGCAGTGTCGCTGCCCCTGCACGCCCAGGAGAGACCGCCATGCACGCTTCCGCTCCCGTTTCCGCTGCCGCTTCGCCGCGCCTGCCCGCCACCGTCGTCGGGCCGCGGCGCGGCCGGACGCGCGTCCTGCGCGCGCTGTTCGCCGCCGCCCTGTTCGCCGTCGCGCCGCTGGCGCTGGCCGGTCCCTACCAGGTGTACGGCAACCAGTACGCGTGGGTGAACAACTTCAACGATCCCAACAACGTCATCCAGGGTACGTTCCACAGCGGCAGCACGCCGAGCATGACCGTGACCTTCAATTTCCCCAACGCCAGCCTGTACGGCTATCCGGCGATCCTGCGCGGCTCGCACTACGGCTTCAATCCCACCGCCGACCGCACCTTCCCGCGGCAGGTCTCGGCGCTGCGTTCGTTGCCGGCGACCTTCGCGTACTCGTCCGGCGGCAGCAACCTGGCCGGCGACTTCGCCTACGACCTGTTCTTCCGCTGGGACAGCACGGTGTCCTCCAGCGCGATTCCGCAGGCCGAGGTGATGATCTGGGGCGGCCACAACTCGTATCCGATCGGCACCCTCACTGCCAGCAACGTCATCAGCGCCGGCGGCTACACCTTCGATCTGTGGGAAGGCATGAACAGCGCCGCCGGCTACTACGTCTACACCTTCATTCCGCACAACACCGCGGGCCAGCCGACCCTGCCGAGCAACGGCAATCTCAACATCGACATCAAGCCGTTCCTGACCTGGCTGCATACGCACCGCGCGCAGGACGGACGCTTCAGCAACGCGATGTACCTGCACGTGGTCGAGGCCGGTTTCGAGGTGGTGCGCGGCAACGGCTGGGCCTGGATCCAGGCCAATATCGGCGCCAACTGACGGCGCCGCACGGGCGCCGCCGTTCCTGCCTGGCTCGGCGCGGCGGCGCCTTGCACAGCGCCGCGTTGTGCGTTGCGTGGCGTCGCCACCGGCGGGACGGCATCGTCCGTGCGATGCCGCCCCGGCGTGCTCGACGCGGTTTAGTGCATGTACGCCTTCGGCAGCGCGCCGCTCTGCTGCATGTAGCGGTCGCGCAGCTCGGTCTGCCGCGAGCGCATCGGGATGGCGCGGCCACCCAGCCAGACCTGCTCGGCGTAATGCGCCACGTCCAGCGGGTCGCCTTCCCACAGCACCAGGTCGGCGAGCTTGCCCGGGGCGATGCTGCCCAGGCGATCGCCCACGCCGAAGGCCTCGGCCGGGACCCGGGTCAGGCCGGCCAGGGCGGCGTCCCACGGCAACCCGTGCGCGACCGCGTTGCCGGCCAGTTGCCGCTGCTTGCGCGCGTTGTGCGCGCCGTCGCCGCCCTGGGTGAAGCTCACCGCCACGCCGGCGGCGTTGAGGCGTGCGGCGTTCTCCAGGGTGGCGCCGATCTGGTCGAAGCTGGCCGGCAGGTCGTCCAGCGCGTTGACGAACACCGGCACCTGCGCCTTCGCCAGTTCCGGCGCCAGCTTCCAGCCCTCGTCGCCGCCGGCGATGGCGATGCGCACCTTCTCGCGCTGTGCCCAACGCAGCAGCTGGCGGATGTCGGCCGCGCGGTTCACCGTCACCACGATGCGGCCCTGGCCGGCGAGGTAGCGCACCAGCACCGCGCGTCCGGCCGGGGTCAGCAGCGCGTGCGGCGAGTCGGCGGGCATGCGCCCGCGCGCTTCGGCGACCAGTTGGTCGAGCAGCATCCACTGCGCCGCGCGCGACTTGCCGCTCAGTTCCAGCGCATCGCTGCCCAGGTGCAGGTACAGCGCGCGCGGGCCGATCGGGTCGGCGCCGCCGTCCAGGCGCATCACCGCGCCCTGGCCGGCGACGAAGGCGCCGCCGGTGTTGGCGCCGAGCGCGGTGAAGCCGATGCCTTCCACGCGTGCGACCGGGATCAGCACCGATTCGGGGTTGTAGGCCAGGGTGACGTCGAACTCCGGACGCATCGGCTGGTCGTGCGGCAGGGTCAGCGTGCTGTCGACGGTGGAGGCCTCGCCGGAGACCTCCTCGATGCCGATCTCGGTGATGCCGCCGAACAGCGCCGGGGTCAGCGGCCGGCCCTTGGCCTCGACCACGGCGACGCCGGCCGGCGCGCTCAGGCCGGGGCCGACCGCGCGGATCACGCCGCCCTGGACCAGTACGTCGGCATTGGCGAGGGTGCCGCGGGCGCCGGCGGTGTGCACGGTGGCGCCGCGGATCAGCACGTCCTGGGCGAACCCGGGCGCGCTGCCCAGCAGCAGGCAGGCGGCCAGCGCCAGGCGCTGCGCCAGGCGAGGGGACGAGAGTCGGGCGCGGCTCATCGGGCAGCCTCCTGGCCGAGCATGAAATCGGAGGTCGGTTGCAGGCGGCGGTCGGCGCGGTCGTAGACCTGCGCGCCGTCGATGTAGACCTTGTCGGCCAGGGCGTATGAGCTGAAGGGGTTGCCGTTCCACAGCACCACGTCGGCCATCTTGCCCGGCTCCAGCGAACCGGTCTGCCTGTCGATGCCCAGCGCCTTGGCCGGGTTGCTGGTCAGCCAGCGGATCGCGCGTTCGGGCGGGATCTCCATGCCGGCGCGGCGGCCGGCGGCCATCGCCTTGGCCGCTTCCTGGTTGAGCCGCTGGATGCCTTCCTCCGAATCCGAGTGCACGATCGCGCAGCCGTTGGCGGGGCGGTCGACCAGGGCGATGTTCTCCTGGATGCCGTCGAAGGCCTCCATCTTGAAGCCCCACCAGTCGGCCCACAGCGCGCCGCAGACGTTCTCCTGGGCCAGGCGGTCGGCGATCTTGTAGGCCTCCACGCCATGGTGGAACGCGGCGATCTTGAAGCCGAACTCCTTGGCCAGGTCGAGCATGGTGGTCATCTCGTCGGCGCGGTAGCAGTGGATATGCACGCGGATGTCGCCGTTGATGGCGCCGGCCAGGGTATCCAGCTTGAGGTCGCGCTTGCCGCCGCTGTCGCCGCTGCTGTCGTTGTCGCCGTTGCCGCGGCTCCACCAGTGGCGCTTGGGCGGGCTCTTCTGCTTGGGCGCGTTCTTGCGCAGGTATTCGCTGGCGTCGATGAAGGCGGCGCGGTAGCCGGCGACGTTGCCCATGCGCGTGGAAGGGCCGCCCTTCTCGCCGTAGACCCGCTTGGGGTTCTCGCCGCAGGCCATCTTCAGGCCCCACGGTGCGCCGGGGAACTTCATCGCCTGGTAGGTGGTGGCCGGCACGTTCTTCAACGTGACGCCACGGCCGCCGACCAGGTTGGCCGAGCCGGGCAGCACCTGCAGCGCGGTGACGCCGCCGGCCAGCGCGGTGCCGAAGCCGGGATCCTGCGGCCAGATCGAATGCTCCGCCCACACGTTCGGGGTCACCGGCGCGGTCGCCTCGTTGCCGTCGCTGTGCGCGCTGACGCCCGGGCTGGGGTAGACGCCCAGGTGCGAGTGCACGTCGATGATGCCGGGGGTGACCCACTTGCCGTGGCCGTCGATGCGGGTGGCGTTGGCCGGCGCGGCCAGCGCACGGCCGACCGCCTGCACGCGGCCGTCCTGCAGCAGCACGTCGGCATCGTCCAGGCGCTCGCCGGTGCCGGTGAGCACGGTGGCGTGTTCGATCAGCACCGGCACCGACGGCAGCGCGCGGTAGGTGCTGGGATAGGGATCGTCGACGAAACGCGAGGCGGCCGCGGCAGGGCCGCACAACGCCACGCCCAGGCAGGCGAGCAACAGATGACGCATCGGATTTTCCCCGGAAGATGGACGCGGCCCTTGCGGCCGTGCCCGCACGCTAGCCCGAGCCGGCGCGCTTGCCAAGTGCGGGTGCGGCATCGGCGCGCCCGGCTGCACCGGATCGCGACGCCGAACCTGCTATCCAGGGCCGATTCCCGCCCATGGAAACTGCGATGACCGACACCCCCGCGCGCACCGTCGTGGACTTCTGGCGCAGCGCCGGCCGCGAACGCTGGTTCGCCGCCAACGACTCCTTCGACGCCAATGTCCGCCAGCACCTGCTGGAGGCGCACCATGCCGCCGCGCGTGGCGAACGCGTCGACTGGCTGGCCGACGCCGAGGGTGCGCTGGCGCTGCTGCTGTTGCTCGACCAGGTGCCGCGCAACGTGTTCCGCGGCAGCGCACACGCCTTCGCCACCGACGGCCTGGCCTGCCGCTACGCCGACCAGGCGCTGGCGGCCGGCTTCGACCAGCAGGCCGATGCGGAACTGCGGATGTTCTTCTACCTGCCCTACACGCATGCCGAGGACGCGGCGCGGCAGCGCCAGGCGGTGGAGCTGTTCAGCGCGCTCGGCGACGCGGAGTCGCTGCAGTGGGCGGTGGTGCACGAGGACGTGATCCAGCGCTTCGGCCGCTTCCCGCAACGCAATGCGGCGCTGGGGCGCACGACCACGGCGGAGGAGCAGGCGTTTCTGGATGCGGGTGGGTTCGCTGGGTGAGGGAGTGGGGGCTGCGCGATCATGGCGTCATGCCAGCGACGCCGCTGGCGCATCGGATGTCACTGCAGTCGGGACTGAAGTCCCTCCCACAGCGAGCCACCAGGCAGTTGGCGCGGCCGCCAGCAACTCGCACCGGCGACACGGAGTGCGCTTCTTGTGGGAGCGGCTTCAGCCGCGACGAGCGAAACCATCGGACGCATTCGACTTCATCGCAGTCGGGACTGAAGTCCCTCCCACAAGGATTGCCGGACTTCGGTGCTGCCGTCAGCAGGTGCGCAAGACGCCAAGCGGTGGTGTGCCCAGGGTAGGAGCGGCTTCAGCCGCGACCGGGCGTTCCCGGTAAGGCCCGGTCGCGGCTGAAGCCGCTCCTACGCGGTTGCGCGTTTGCGCGTTTTGGCAATCACAGCGCGCGGATACAAAAAAAGGGCGATCGTTCGATCGCCCTTTCGGCGCGTCCGCACTGGACGCAAACAACAAGGTGCGTAACTCAGTACTTTGGCACGCTGCCGTCGACCTGGTCGGTCCAGGCGTCGATGCCGCCGACGACGTTGTGCACGTTGCTGAAGCCCAGCGAACGGAAGTGCTCGGCGGCCTGCGCGCTGCGGCCGCCGCGGTGGCACAGGAAGGCCAGGGCGGTGTCCTTGGGCAGCGCTTCCAGTTGCGAGCGCTGCTCGCCGTCGAGGGTGCGGAACGGCACGTTGACCGCCGCCACCGCGCGCTCTTCCGGCGGGCGCACGTCCACCAGGAGCAGGCTGCCGGCGCGCACCTGGTCGTCGGCGTCGCGCGGGCTGAGGTCCTGCACCGGCTTGGGCGCATTGGGATTGTCGATCGCCAGGCCGCGGCCGCGGATGTCGTCCACCCAGTCGATGGTGATGCCGTCGGCGCGGCGCGCGCTGCCCAGGTCGAACTGCACGCGCAGGCCGTTGGATTCGGCGGTGATCGCGTTGGGATCGGTCGGCGCCAGCTGGAAGTTCGGCTGGAACTGCGCGTCGATCGCCAGCGCCAGGCTCGCGCCCGGGGCATCGGCCAGCGCGCCGCGCAGCATCTCGGCGGCGGCATCGGTGATGGTGATCGACGGCGGGGTGCGGTCCGGCGCGGCCACGCCGAGCAGTTCGCTCAGCTCGCCGCTGCCGGCCATCTGCAGGATGATGTCGCTGCCGCCGATCAGTTCGCCGTCCACGTACAGCTGCGGGATGGTCGGCCAGTCGCCGTAGACCTTGATGCCCTCGCGGATGTCCTGGTCGGCCAGCACGTTGACGTGGGCGAAGTCGACGCCGAGCTCGTTCAGCGCGCCCACCGCCTTGGCGGAGAACCCGCACTGCGGCATGCCCGGCTGGCCTTTCATGAACAGCACGATGCGGTTGGAGCTGAGCAGCGTTTCGATACGGGAGCGCAGGGCGGGGTCGAGGGACATGGCAGCAGTCGTCGCAGAGTCGGACCGGTCATTCTACGCCGCATGGCATCATGGGGCATGACAGTTCCGGAAACGCTGCATCGCATCCCGCGCCACCCGTACCGCTGGCTGCCCTGGGCGCTGGCCTCGCAGGCGCTGGTGGCGGCGTTGTGGTGGATGTACGGCTGGCAGGTCGGCCTGCCGGCGCTGCTGCTGTCGCACGCGGCGCTGGTGCTGCCGGTGTTCCTGCCGCGGGCGCGGCTGTATGCGCCGGTGCTGGACCGCCTGCCCGGCGATACGCCGCGGGTGTGGCTGACCATCGACGACGGCCCCTCCGACGACACCACGGCGATCCTGGACCTGCTCGACCACCACCAGGCCAAGGCCACCTTCTTCCTGGTCGGCGCCCGCGCCGCCGCGCGCCCGCAACTGGTGCGCGAGATCCTGCGCCGCGGCCACGGCATCGGCAACCACAGCCAGCATCACCCGCAGGCGTGGTTCTGGGCGCTGGGACCGCGGCGCATGGCGCAGGAAATCGGCCAGGCGCAGCAGACCCTGGCCGCGATCGCCGGCACTGCGCCGCGCTGGTACCGCTCGGTGGTGGGCATGACCAACCCTTTCGTCGCCGCACCGTTGCGCCGGCATCGCCTGACCCGGGTGGCGTGGAGCGCGCGCGGCTTCGATGGCGTGCGCTGCGACCCCGCCATCACCGTTGCGCGCATCGCCCGCGATCTGCGCCCCGGCGCCATCGTGCTCCTGCACGAGGGCGCGGCGCACGGGCACAACCCTGCGATCGTGGAGGGGGTGTTGCAGGCGTTGCAGGCACGTGGGCTGCAGGCGGTGCTGCCGGATTGACTCGGAGGTGCGTCGTCGTGTCGCGGCAGTGCGATGCGCGCGGCACGCCGGGTGCCGATCGGTTCGCTCGGCGCCTGAATCAGCCCGGCCGCGTCATGCCGTAGGCCATCAGCGCCGCCATCGCGCCGAGGGTGAGCAGGGCGCACGACAGGCCGAGGATGCCGTACTGCTTGCTGCGGCCAGGCTGCAGGCAGTTGCCGACGCCCAGCGCGATGGCGCAGACCTGCGCGATGGCGGTGAACAGTGCCAGCAGGCCGAGCAGCAGCGACATCGGCGCGTGCGGGCCAGCGGCGAATGTCGGGATCACGAAGAAGGTGCTGAGCACCAGCGCCGCGAGCAGCACCAACGCGCTGAGCAGGCTGGTCGCCAGGGACGCGATGCCCAGGCCGGAGCGTGGCCGTGGCGCGGGTGCGGTCATGCGCGGCCAACCGGGTGTGGGTCGGCGCAGCCGGCGCGGCCGCTGGGTAAGCGGCCTTCCTGCACCCGCTTCAACGCGGCTCCGCCACGATCAGCCAGTTGTTGAACGGCGTGTTGCCGTACAGCGGCGCGAAGCTGGCGCGCAGGCCGGCGGCGTCGAGTTGGGCCTGCAGGCTGTCGCGGGTGGGGTAGGCCTTGGGCAGCTCCTGCATCCAGCCGGCCAGGTGCGCCAGCACGTCGGTGATGCGGCTGGTGCGCCCGCGGCCGCTGGCATCGCCCAGGCCGCTGCGGATCACCAGCTTGGCGCCCGGTGTGAGCATGCGCGCCACGCTGCGGATCAGGTTGGACTGCATGTCGCGGTCCAGGTACTGCAGCACGTCCAGGATCGCGACGCTGCCGTGGTGCTCGGGCCAGGACTGGCCCAGGTCGACCACCGCGAAATGCGTGTCCTGCAGCGCGTTGCGCGCGGCGATAGCGCCGGCGCGGCGGATCTTGGCCGCGTCGATGTCCACGCCGTGGTAGCGCTGGCGCTGGCCGTCGGCACGCAGCGCGTGCGCGAGCAGGCCCAGCCCGCAGCCCAGGTCCAGCACCGGCGCATCGGTGCCGCGCAGCGCGGCGAGCACGCCGGGATACAGCGGGTCGGTGCGCAGCTTGGTGCGCGTGTAGTAGTAGTCGTAGCGATTGCCCAGCGGGTGCGTGGGCAGGAAGGCGCGGGCGATGGCCAGGGCCTGCGGGCGGGTCATGGGCTGGGTGGTGCTGGCGTCGCGCAATGTCGGTCCTTGGCAGCGGGCGTACGCCAGCTAGGCTAACGCATCGCGTGCCGCCGGCAACAGCGTTGCGGTCCAGCGCGCGTACATCGCCGCCGACGGATGCAGCCCGTCGGCGGCCAGCATCGCCGCGTCGCCGCCGCCGTCGCGGCTGCAGGCGGTGATGTCGACGAAGCGCACCGCGCGCGCGGCGCAGCAGGCCTGCGCGGCGGCGTTGAAGGCGTCGATCTGCGCGGCGATGTGCGCCGGATCGTGTGCGGGCGGCTGCGCGAAGGCGGTCACGCCCCAGTCCGGGATCGACACCGCCAGCACCCGCTGCGGCCGCGCGTCGGCGAAACCGATCGCACGCTGCAGCAGCGCGTCGAACTGCGCGCGGTAGTCGTCGAGCGGATAGCCGCGGTACTGGTTGTTGACGCCGATCAGCAGCGTCACCACGTCGAACGGTCCCTGCGGCGTGGCCGCGTCGATGCCGGCATCCAGTTCGTCGGTGGTCCAGCCGGTGGTGGCGACGATCTGCGGATCGGCCAGGGCGATGCCGTCGCGGCGCAGCGCCGCCGCCAGCTGCATCGGCCAGCGTCCGTCGGCGTCAACGCCTTCGCCGATCGTGTAGGAATCGCCCAGCGCTAGGTAACGCAGCGGTGTGTGCTCGGGCGTGGCGAAACTGCCTTTGCTCATCTATGCGGAACCGGCAGCTGCCAGATCACCGGGATACGCGATCCAGCAACGGCGCACGCTTTGCCATTCCCCATTCCCCATTCCCCATTCCCCACTCACCGCCCCACAGCCGCCCGCGGCTTCATCGGCACCACCTTGGTGGCGTCCTCGGCGCGGCGCGCCAGCACGCGGTCGATGCGCGCGAACACCTCGCGCATCGTCGCCGCCTCCGGCAGCAGGGTGACGCGGAAATGGTGCCGGTAGGGCACGTTGAAGCTGGAGCCGGGCACCACCAGCACGCCTTCCTGCTCCATCAGTTCCAGGGCGAAAGCGTGATCGTCGAAGCCGCGCGCGGCGGCGCCGACCACGGCCGGGAACGCGTACAGCGCGCCGGCCGGCTGCACCAGCGACAGGTGCTCGCTGGCCGCGCAGGCTTCGATCACCGCGCGGCGGGTCTCGTACAGGCGGCCGCCGGGGGCGCACAGCGGCGAGATCGTGTCCGGACCGTTGACCGCGGCATCGATGGCGAACTGGCCGGGCACGTTGGCGCACAGGCGCAACGCGCCCAGCAGGTCCATGGCGTTGCGGAAATCGCCGACGCGCTCGCTATCGCCGGACAGCAGCGCCCAGCCCACGCGCCAGCCGCAGGCGCGGTGCACCTTGCTCAGGCCGCCGAAGCTGATGCACGGATGCGCGCCGGCCAGCGGCGCCACCGACACGAACTCCGCGGCGTCGTACAGCACCTGGTCGTAGATCTCGTCGACCATCAGCAGCAGGTTGTGCTTGACCGCGATGGCGACGATCTTCTCCAGCAGCGCGCGCGAGTAGCTGGCGCCACTGGGGTTGTTCGGGTTGATCAGCACGATGGCGCGGGTGCGCGAGGACACCAGCGTCTCGATCTCCACCGGGTCGGGCTGGAAGCCGTTCTCCGGCGCGCAGCGGTAGTACACCGGGCGGCCGTCGTTGAGGATGGTGGCGGCCGACCACAGCGGGTAGTCGGGTGAGGGCACCAGCACTTCGTCGCCGGGGTTGAGCAGCGCGCGCAGCGACAGGTCGATCAACTCGCTGACGCCGTTGCCGACGAAGATGCGGTCCGGGTGCGCGTCCGGATGCTGGCGCCGGGCGTAGGCCGCGGCGATCGCCTCGCGTGCCTCCGGCAGGCCCTGCTGGTGGGTGTAGGGATCGGTGCGGCCCATGTCGTCGGCGATCGCGCGCTGCAGGTGCTCGGGCGCACGGAAGCCGAACGCCCCGGGATTGCCGATGTTGAGCTTGATCAGCTTGCGCCCCTGGGCCTCCAGCTCGCGGGCTCGCCGTGCCAGTTCGCCGCGGATCTCGTAGCGGACTTCGGACAGGCGTTCGCGGATCGCGAGCGGCTTGATCGGCAGGGTGGGCATCGCATTGGCCGGTGGGGCGTGGGACCTGCATGGTAGCGGAAATGTGACACCGCGGCGGGGCGGGGGCTGCGTGGTGGCGGGCCGTCTACGGCTGCCGGCCTCCGCGCTCGGCGCTGCGATGGGCGAGGCGGCGGCGCCAGGCATGCCCGCGCCCGTCGCCCCCGCGGCCGGACTGCGCTCACCTCCGGGCCCGGCACACCCTCTAGAATCCGCGCATGACCTCCTCCCCGATCGACTTCGACGCGTTGCGCCCCATCGGCTGGCCCTGGCCCGGAATGCCCGAGGAGCCGGCCTGGCGCGCGCTGTTCGAGGCGCATCCGCAGGCGCGGCCGGCGCGGGTGGTGGAGCAGCACCGCACCGGCTACGTGGTCGCCGACGCGGTGGATACCGGGTTCAAGGTCGAATCGCTGCCGGACTGGCAGCGGCCGCGCTTTCCCAGCCATGAGCGCGCCGCGGTCGGCGATTGGGTATTGCTGGAGGACACGCGCATCGTCGCGCTGCTGCCGCGGCGCACCGCGATCAAGCGCGGCGCCGCCGGCGAGCACTACCACCAGCAGGTGATCGCGGCCAACATCGACACGGTGTTCATCGTCTGCGGCCTGGATGCGGACTTCAACCCGCGGCGGATCGAGCGCTATCTGCTGCTGGTGGGCGGCGGCGGTGCGGCGCCGGTGGTGGTGCTGACCAAGGCCGACCTCACCGAGTACGCCGACGACGCACTGGCGGTGCTGGAGGAACTGGCGGCGCAGTCGATCCCGCTGTTGACCGTCAATGCGCGCGAGGCCGACAGCGTCGCCGCGCTGCGGCCGTGGCTGGGGCCGGGGCAGACCGCGGTGCTGGTCGGCTCCTCCGGCGCCGGCAAGTCCACCCTCACCAACACCTTGCTCGGCGTGCAGAAGATGCGCACCGCAGCGGTACGCGCCACCGACTCGCGCGGCCGCCACACCACCACCCATCGCGCGTTGCTGCCGCTGCCGTCCGGCGCCTGCCTGATCGACACCCCGGGCATGCGCGAACTCAAGCCCACCGGCGAGGAAGACCTGGCCGAGGGCGCCTTCGCCGACATCGAGGCGCTGGCGGCGCAGTGCCGCTTCAACGATTGCGCGCACCTGGCCGAGCCGGGCTGCGCGGTGCAGGCGGCGATCGAGCGTGGCGAGATCGATGCCGCGCGCCTGGCCAACTACCTGAAGCTGCGCGACGAAGTGGCCGGCGCCGCCGGCAAGCTGGCGCAGCGCCAGGCACAGAACGCGGCCGCCGGCCGCAGCGGCAAGCCCGGCGGCGGAAAGCCGGGCGGCAAGCGCCCGCCGCCGCGCACCCTGCGCCGCTGACGCTGGCCGTGGCCAAGCGCGCGCTGCCGGCCGATATCCGCCACCACGCCGCGCTCGACGCGCGGCTGGTCAAGGCAGTGCGCGGCATCCGCCTGCTGGCCCTGGCCAGCTGGCCGGTGGCGCTGCAGGCGCCGTTCCTGGAGAGCGTGGCGCGCGGGCAGCCGCAACTGCCGCAGGTGGACTACCCCAGGCTGGATTTCGCCGACACCCGCCGCGAGCTGGCGGCGATCGCCGAGGCCGCCGATCCGACGCATCCGCTCGGCGCCTACCTGCAGGCGTCGGTGCACAGCTGGGATCTGGCCGCCGCCCTGCTGGAAGCGCTCGGCACGCCGGCGGTGGGCACGTACTCGGCGCAGTTGTTCGGCGTGCCGGACGACCCGATGCCCGGCCACGGTCCCACCACCCGCGAGGCCGCCGGCCATTTCATCCGCATCGCCCAGGAACTGGACCGCGAGTTGTTCTCGGCCGAGGAACAGGTACCGGTGTCGGCCACCGCGTTGCGCCTGCTGCTGCAGCGCGACCTGGACGAGTTCTTCGGCACGCGGGTGATCACGGTGGAACTGGATCCGGACCTGCTGGCCAAGGCCGCCGCCGGTGCGCAGCGCATCCGCCTGCGCTCCGGCGCGCACTTCAGCGACTACGACCGCGCGCAACTGTTCCACCACGAGGCGCTGGTGCATTCGCTGACCGCGCTCAACGGCCGGCAACAGGCGCAGCTGCCGAGCCTGGCGCTGTCCTCGCCGCGCACCACCGCCACCCAGGAAGGCCTGGCGACCTTCGCCGAGCAGATCACCGGCAGCATCGACATCGAGCGGATGAAGCGGATCAGCCTGCGCATCGAGGCGATCGCGCTGGCCCGCGACGGCGCCGACTTCATCGAAGTGTTCCGCTACTTCGATGCGGCCGGGCAATCGCCGGCGGAAAGCTTTTCCTCGGCGCAGCGCGTGTTCCGCGGCGTGCCGACCACCGGCGGCGCCGCCTTCACCAAGGACACCGTGTACCTGCGCGGGCTGGTGTCGGTGCACACCTTCTTCCGCCAGGCGCTGCAGCGCGACCGGCTGCCGCTGTGTCGCTGGCTGTTCGCCGGCAAGATGGCGCTGGAGGACGTGGCCGCGTTCGCGCCGCTGTTCGAGTCCGACGTTCTGGCGCCGCCGCGCTGGTTGCCGACCTGGGTGGCGCGCGCCAGCGGCCTGGCCGGGATGCTGGCGTTCTCGCTGTTCGCCAACCGGATTCGCATGGATCAGGTGGACTGAACGGCGCCACCTCGCGCTCACCCGCCGCGAATGTGCGGCTGCCGATACTGCGGCGCCCGGCCTGCCCCGCATGGCCGCTTCCCCTCACGAGGAGACCCGCATGAAGATCCTGATGGTGCTGACGTCGCACGACCGTCTCGGCGACACCGGCCACAAGACCGGCTTCTGGCTGGAAGAGTTCGCCGCACCGTACTACACGTTCAAGGACGCCGGCGCCGAACTGACCCTTGCTTCGCCAAAGGGCGGGCAACCGCCGCTGGACCCGAAGAGCGATGCGCCGGACGCGCAGACCGAAGCCACCCGGCGCTTCAAGGACGACCCGGCGGCGCAGCAGCAACTGGCGAGCACGCAGACCTTGGCGTCGGTGCGCGTGGACGACTACGACGCGCTGTTCTACCCGGGCGGGCACGGCCCGCTGTGGGATCTGGCCGAAGACCGCGACTCCATCGCGCTGATCGAAGCGTTCGCGCGCGCCGGCAAGCCGATCGGCTTCGTCTGCCATGCGCCGGGCGTGCTGCGCCGGGTGACCGCGGCCGATGGCGCGCCGCTGGTGAAGGGCCGCCGCGTCACCGGTTTCACCAACGGCGAAGAGGCCGCGGTGGGCCTGACCGACGTGGTGCCGTTCCTGGTCGAGGACGAACTGCAGCGCCTGGGCGGCCAGTACAGCAAGGTTGCTGATTGGGGCGTGCACGTGGTCGAGGACGGCCGTTTGGTCACCGGGCAGAACCCGGCTTCGTCCGAGGCGGCGGCCGAGGCGTTGTTGGGGTTGCTGCGCGGGAAGTGAGCGCTTACTGGTAGCGATGATGGCAAGGCGACTTGCAATTTTCGGTATGCGAGGTGCTTTGGTTTGCGCTGGGTGATGACGTAGCGGTTGAAGCGCAACCTTGTGCCACTTTTGTAGCCTCCGCCGTTTGTCCTCTGTAGGAGCGGCTTCAGCCGCGACGGGCGTTCCCACTGATGCCGGTCGCGGCTGAAGCCGCTCCTACAAGGCCTAGATGTGCCGCTGCGGGCCAGCCAGGGTGTGCGCCTGTGGGAGGGACTTCAGTCCCGACTGCACGCACCCGCAAGCGCAGATGCAACGCAGCGGCGCTGATCGGCGCCGCTGCTGTTTTCGGCTCAGTTGCGCCGCCACCAGCGCAGGCCGTATGCAGGCAGGATGCCATCCCAGTGCACCAGCGTTGCCGGATCGTTGCCGCCATCGGCGATGGCGTGCCAGTCGCCTGCTCCAAGCGCATCGGCGACCTCCACCGCAACCGGCTCCGCACTGAAGTTGTACACCGCCACGAACGCCTCGCCGCGCGCCAGCCCGAGCAGGGCGGGATTGCCCAGTGGCACCGCGCGCAGTGGCTGGTCGGCGGCCAGTGCCGCGGTGTCGATACGCGCGGCGATCAACCCGCGCAGACGGGTGTAGACCTGGCCGGGCAGGCTGTCGGTGTCGTGGCGTTGCGCCGCGCGTGCCCAGTCCATGACCGGGCGGTGCAGCCAACGGCCTTCGTGCTGGCGTAGCGGGTCGTGGCGATAGTCCTCGTCGTTGCCCAGCGCCAGTTCGTCGCCCATGTACAGCAGCGGGATGCCCGGCATCGCCAGCGCCACCGCGTACAGCAGCAGCAGGCGGCGCACGCCCAGTTCCAGCGCGTCGCTGTCGCTGGCGGCCAGCGCCGCGGCGATGCCAACCAGCGCCGCGCTCATGCCGTTGCTGCCGTGCACGCCATCGCCACTGCTCTGGAAGGCCTCGCCACGCGCGTAGCTGTCCGCGGTGCGGCCGGCGTAGAACTGGGCGATGCGCGCCAGTGCGAACGGCGCGACGCCATCGCCACCGGCGGCTTCGCGCTGAAGCACGTTCCAGCCGATGTCGTCGTGGCAGCGCACGTAGCTGAGCCAGCCGCAGGCCGGCGGCAGCGCCGGCGTGTGCGCGATCGCGGCCTGCACGATGTCGCCACGCTGTTCGGCCAGCGCCACCCAGCCGGCCGCCATCAGCGTGCTGTGGTAGGCCAGATGGCATTCGTGGCCGCGCGCGGCGCCTTCGCCGAAATACGGCGGCAACTGCGCCATCGGCACGATCGCTTCGGCCTTCAGCAGCACCGCCGGCGCCAGGATGTCGGTGAGTGCGCGCAGCGCCTGCAGGATCGTGTGCGCCTCCGGCTGGTTCATGCAGTCGGTGCCCGGGCGCTTCCACAGGTAGGCGGTGGAATCCAGGCGAAACACCTCCACGCCCAGGTTGGCCAGATGCAGCAGCGCCAGCGCCATTTCGCCGAACACTGCCGGGTTGCTCCAGTCCAGGTCCCATTGATAGGGATAGAACGTGGTCCACAGCCAGGCATCGGCCTCGTCCACCCAGGTGAAGTTGCCTGGCGCGGTGTGCGGGAACACCTGGCCCAGCGTGCGCTCGTAGGCGTCCGGCGCGCTGCGGTCGGAGAAGTGGTGGTAGTAATCCAGATGCCGCTCATCGCCGCGCTTGGCCGCCAGCGCCCACGGGTGATCGTCGGCGGTGTGGTTGAGCACGAAGTCGGCGCACAGGCTGATGCAGGCCGCGCGCAGACGTGCGGTCAGTGCCGCCAGGTCGGCGGTGTCGCCGAGCCGCGGCTCGACCTGGCCGTAATCGCTCACCGCGAAGCCGCCATCGTTGTCGCCGGCGCGGGCGCGCAGGAACGGCAGCAGGTGCAGGTAGCGCACGCCCAGTTCCTGCAGGTAGGGCACGCGTTCGCCGACGCCATGCAAGGTGCCGGCGAAGCGGTCGACATAGGCGCTATAGCCGAGCATCGCCGGGGTGGCGAACCAGTCGGGCGCGCGCTCGGCATCGAGCTGGCGCAGCGCCGGCGGCCGCGCATTGGCGGTGGCCGCCAGTTGCGTCAGCCACTGCGGCAACCATTGCGCGAACGCCGGATGCGCGCCGTACAGCGCATGCAATGGGGCGAGCAGGCGTTCGCCGTGGCGCTGCAGGCGTGGCAGCACTGCGTCGGCGGCGTCCGGATGCAGATGCGCCTGCCACAGGGTGTGGGCGAGCGCGGACAGTGCGGAAGGAGCGGGTGCGGTCATGGGGGGCTTGGCCGCGCCCCGGGCGGGGCGCGGATGTGCGGTCCTCGTCAGAAGTCGTAGCGTAGGCTGATGCTGGAAGTGCGGCCCGGGATCGAGCGCGCACGGATCACGCCGGAAGCCGCGTCGGCGATCGACGCTTCCTCCGCTTCGGTCAGGCCGAAGGTGTTGAACAGGTTGTTGACGTTGAGCGAGACGGTCAGCGCATCGGTGATGCGGTAATCGCCGAACAGGTTGACCTGGGTGTAGCCGGGCATCTTCAGCTGGTTGCTGTCCTGGGTGTAGGCCGAGCTGGTGCCGATCGCATTGACCCCGACCTGGTAGCGCTCGCCGCGGTAGCTCGGCGTCAACTGCCAGACGAAGCGCGCCTGCCGACGCGGGGTGTTGCCGGCGTTGGCCGGGGTGATCTGGTCCTTGTCGATGGTGGCGTCGGTCCAGGTCAGGCCGCCGTTGAGGCTGAAGCCGCCAGTGCGGTAAGCGGCTTCGAGTTCCAGGCCGTGCGCCTTGTAGGTGCGGTCGAAGAAGCGCTGGGTGGTGGCTTCGTAGTTCTGCTCCTGGGTGCGCGCGGCGAAGGCGGTGGCAAACAGGCTCAGCCCGCCGCTGCGCCACTTCAGGCCGCCTTCGAGCTGCTTGACGAAGTTCACCGCCTCGTTGGAGGACACCGAGCCGTCGTCGCGGACCACGCCGAACAGCAGGCGGTCGGCATTGGCGCGCGCGCCGCGGCTGTAGCGCGCGAACGCGGCCAGGTCGTCGTTGAGCATATAATTGCCGCCGAACGAATACGACAGGTAGTTCCAGTCGTAGCGCACCGGCTTTGGGTTGGCGTAGTCGATGGTCGCTACGCTTTGCTCCGGCGCCTCGATCACGCCGTCGCCGTTCACGTCGACATTGCTGGCCAGTACGCCGCCGACGGTGTTGCCGCGCGCGCGGCCCATGTCGTAGCGCAGGCTGCCGTCCACGCTCAACGGACCCTGGTCCCAGCTCAGCGCCAGGTACGGCGCGTTGATGTCGTAGCGCACGTCGTAGTGGCGGGTGTTGTCCAGCCCCCAGTACGGCACGCCGTAGGCGTACAGGCCGTCCTGCGAGCGCAGGCTGCCGTCGGCGGCGACCACGTCCAGCAGCCGCGCACGGTGCCCCAGCGACTGCACGTAGGAGTTCCAGGTCCAGTCCACGTCGATGGTCTGCCGCGAGGTGTACCAGCCGGCCTTGAGGTTGAGATTGCCGCCGTCGCCGCTGCCGAAGTCGCGCGCCAGGCTGAAGTCGTTGACCGCGTTGCCCAGGCCGTTGAGGTGCACGTTGAACAGATGCGTGCGCAGCGCCAGCCCGGTGTAGGCCTGGCCGGCGTTCGGGCCGTCGACGTAGCGCAGGCTGGCACCGGCGCCGCCGATGCTCGCCGCCAGCGCGCCGGCATCGGCGACCTGCGCGGGGAACGGCGAAACGAAGCGGCCGGAGGTGTCGGCGATGCGGAACTTGTCGGTCAGGGTCCAGCCACCGCCGATGTCGAACTGCGCCTCGGCGCCGAACGCGCGCGACAGCGGATGCATGCCGTCGCTCAGTTCCACCCGCGACGGCTTGTTGCCGCCATCGAGGGTGGCGCTGCTGCGGAAGTACGGGCTGTACAGCGTGTCGGTGCCGGGATCGAAACCGTCGATGCTGCCGAAGTGCGGCGACCCGTCGCTGCCGCTGACCCGCGTGGGCACCGGCAGGTAGCCGGCGGCGCGGTCGTTGAGGTACTTGGCGTAGACGCGCACGTAGCCGTTGTCGAACAGCCGGGTCAGGTTGGCCTTGAGCTGGCCGCCCTTGTCGGTGGTGTAGCCGGCGTCGCGTACACCGTCGCCGCGCCGGTAGAAACCGCCGACGTTGAACTGCCAGTGCTCGGCGAACGGTGCGCCGTAGTCGAAGTCCAGGCGGGTGTTGTCGTAGCCGCCCAGGCCGCGGGTGAGGCCGACGCTGCCGCCGGCGGTGTCGCCGGTCTTGCTGATGAAGTTGATGATGCCGCCGGGCGAGTTGCTGGCGAAGGTGGACGCCGAGCCGCCGCGGATCGCCTCGATGCGCTCCAGGCTGTAGTCGGCGCGCAGGAAGATGTCGGCATTGCCGAAGGCGATGTCGCCGAATTCCAGCACCGGCAGGCCGTCTTCCTGCAACTGCAGGAACTTGGCGCCACCGGAGGCGACCGGCAGGCCGCGCACGGCGATGTTGGCGTTGCCTTCGCCGCCGCTGGATTCGGAGCGGATGCCGGGGATGTTGCGGAAGATCTCGGCGGTGCTGCGCGGCGCCGACTGTTCGATCGCCTCGGCGCCGACGGTGCTGACCGAGACGCTGGACTTGAGCTTGCTCTTGGGCGTGGCGGTGCCGGTGACGAAGACCGAGTCCAGGCTGACCACGTCGCCCTGCGCCGCCGGGGCGTCGGCAGCGGCGGGCGTGGCCTGTTGCGCGAGCGCGCCCGGTGCGGACAGCGCCGCGGCGACGGCCAGGGCCAGGGTCTGCAGGCGGATCGAAGGGTGGTGCATCGCTGTCTCTCCCGAAGCGAGTGGTGCAGTGGGTGGCGGCGCGCCGCTGCCGGAACGGGCAGGGCGCGGCGCGGTCGGTGGGTGCGGCGGCGTACAGATACGGCTGTCCGCAATCGATTGCAATTTGCAGTGCAGCAAATCCACCAGTGGCGCTTACGCCAACCTTAGCGTTGGGAGATCAAAGCATTCTGCATGGTGCAGCGCAGCGTTACAAACGATTGCAAGCGCGGCGACACTCCGCTCCGCCGCTGCGGCCCGCCTCCCGCGTGCCCGACCCGCCCAGGCCGATGCCGATGCTCATGCGTTCCGATCGTCCCCTGCTTCCGCTCTCGCGCGTGCTGGCGCTCAACGCCGGTTTCTTCGGCGTGCAGTACAGCTTCGGGCTGCAGCAGAGCAACATGAGCCCGATCTACAACTACCTGGGCGCCGACCACGCCAACCTTCCCTACCTGTGGCTGGCCGGCCCGATCACCGGGCTGGTGCTGCAACCGGTGGTCGGCGTACTCAGCGACCGCACCGTCACCCGCTGGGGCCGGCGCATGCCGTACATGGTGGTGGGCGCGCTGGTGTGCAGCCTGTGCCTGCTGACCATGCCCTTCAGCGTGGCGCTGTGGATGGCGGTGGCGCTGCTGTGGATGCTGGATGCGGCCAACAACGTGGCGATGGAGCCGTACCGCGCGCTGGTCAGCGACGTGCTGGCGCCGCCGCAGCGGCCGCTGGGCTACCTGACCCAGAGCGCGTTCACCGGCCTCGGCCAGACCCTGGCCTATGTCACCCCGCCGTTGCTGGTGTGGCTGGGCATGAACCAGGACGCGGCCAACGCCCACCACATTCCCTACGTCACCATCGCCGCGTTCGCGATCGGTGCGGGATTCTCCGCCGCCTCGATCCTGCTCACCGCGCGCAGCGTGCGCGAGCCGGTGCTGCCGGCGGCGGAATTGCAGCGCCTGCGCAGCGCCGCGGTCGGGCCGCTGGCGACGTTGCGCGAGATCGTCGACGCGGTGCGGCAGATGCCGCCGACGATGCGGCAGATGGCCCCGGTGATGCTGTTCCAGTGGTATGCGATGTTCTGCTACTGGCAGTACATCGTGCTGTCGCTGTCGACCACGCTGTTCGGCACCACCGCGGCGGACTCGCATGGCTTCCGCGAGGCCGGCCTGGTCAACGGGCAGATCGGCGGCTTCTACAACTTCGTGGCGTTCCTGGCCGCGTTCGCGATGGTGCCGGTGGCGCGCCGCGTCGGCCCCAAGGCCACCCACGCCGCCTGCCTGGTCGCCGCCGGCGTCGGCATGTGCGTGCTGCCGTCGATCCACGACCGCTGGCTGTTGCTGCTGCCGATGATCGGCATCGGCCTGGCCTGGGCCAGCATGATGGGCAATCCCTACCTGATGCTGGCCAACAGCATCCCGCCCGAACGCACCGGCGTGTACATGGGCCTGTTCAACCTGTTCATCGTGCTGCCGATGCTGATCCAGATCGTGACCCTGCCGCTGTACTACGACAGCCTGCTGCAGGGCGATCCGCGCAACGTCATTCGCCTGGCCGGCGTGTTGATGCTGGCGGCGGCGGTGGCGATGTTGTTGGTGAAGCGTCGGGAATGGGGAACCGGGAATGGGGAATCGGAAAAGCGCGGCATCGTGCGCTGAAACTCTGCGTGCTGACCGATCTCCCCAACTCCCTAATTCGAATGTAGAACCCTAGGCCAGCTGATGCAGCGTCAGCGCGCGACCAACGCTTTTCCGATTCCCCATTCCCGACTCCCCATTCCCAGCCTTCAAGCCGACTCCCGCACCACCAGACTCACCGGCATCTCCACCGAATCCACCGGCGTGCCGGCGATCAGGTTCAGTACGCCGTCCACCAGCAGGGTGGCGGCCTGGGCCAGGTCCTGGCGCACGGTGGTCAGCGGCGGCTGGCTGTAGGCGGCCAGGGGGATGTCGTCGAAGCCGACCAGGGCGATGTCCTGCGGCACGCGGTGGCCGGCCTCGATCAGGGCGCGGATCGCGCCCAGGGCGATCACGTCGGAGGCGGCGAACACCGCATCCGGCGGGTCGGTCTTCTTCAGCATCGCGCGGGTCAGGCGGTAGGCGTCCTCGCTGAGGAAGTGGCTGCGCGCGTGCAGCCGCGGGTCGAACGCCAGGCCATGCGCGTCGAGCATGCGCCGGTAGCCGGCGAAGCGCGGCGCCACTTCGGGCAACTGCTCGTCGCCGAGGAAGGCGATGCGCCGGCGGCCATGCTCGATCAGGTGCGCGGTGGCCAGTTCGCCGCCGCGCAGGTTGTCGCTGCCCACGCTGGCATAGGCCTGGCCGTCGATGCGGCTGCCCCACACCAGCATCGGCAGGCCGCCGCGCGCGGCGGCGTCGAGCGAGGCGTGCTCGTGGCTCTGGCCGAGCATGATGACGCCGTCGGCGCGGCTGTTGCGCGCCAGGTCCTCGACCCAGTGGTCCTGGTGCTGGTCCAGCTTGGACAGCAGCATGCTGTAGCCGCGCGCGGTCAGCGCGTCGGCCAGCAGCGCCAGCATGGTCATCATGAACGGGTCCGACAGCGGCTGCTCGTGCGCGTGCATCAGCGGCACCGCCACGCAGACGATGTTGGAGCGGCGCGAGCGCAGGCTGCGCGCCACCGGATCGACCCGGTAGCCGGCGTCGCGGGCGAGCTGCTTGATGTAGGCGCGGGTGCGTTCGGCGACCACGGGATTGTCGGCCAGCGCGCGCGACACCGTGGATTCGGAGACGCCGGCCATGCGCGCGATGTCGGCCATCTGCAGGCGCGCGGCGGGCGCGCCGGATTCGGGTTTGTCGGACATGCGGAGCGGGCGCGACGGACGAAGCGGAACCGGCAGTGTATGCCAGGCGCGCGTCGCGGCGCTGCGCTGCGCATGGCTAGGCCATGTGCAGGCCGCCGTTGACCGCGTAGTCGGCGCCGGTGACGTAGGCGGCCTCGTCCGAGGCCAGCCAGGCGCACAGCGCGGCCACTTCCTCGGGTTTGCCGAGCCGGCGCAGCGGCACCGAGCTGGCCAGGCGGTCGAGCACGTCCGGCGGGAAGCCGCTGATCGCCGCGCTGGCGATGTAGCCGGGCGAGACGGTATTGACGGTGACCCCGCGCGAGGCCACTTCCTGCGCCAGCGCGCGGCTGAAGCCCTGCATCGCCGCCTTGGCGGTGGCGTAGTTGATCTGCCCGATCTGACCCTTCTGCGCGCTGACCGCACCGATGTTGACGATGCGGCCCCAGCCACGCGCGGTCATGCCGTCCACCACCTGCTTGGTGATGTTGAACAGCGCATGCAGATTGCTGGCGATCACCGCCTGCCAGTCCTCGCGGCCCATCTGCCGGAACAGCATGTCGCGGCTGCCGCCGGCGTTGTTGACCAGCACGTCGATCTCGCCGACCTCGGCCTTGACCTTGGCGAACGCGGCCACCGTCGAATCCCAGTCGGTGGCGTTGCCCTCGGAGGCGATGAAGTCGAAGCCGAGCTCGCGCTGCTCGCGCAGCCACGCCGACTTGCGCGGCGAGTCCGGCCCGCAGCCGGCAACCACGGTATGGCCGTTGCGCGCCAGCTTCTGGCAGATCGCGGTACCGATGCTGCCCATGCCGCTGGTGACGTAGGCGATTCTGAGGGTCACGTTGAACTCCTTCGGAGTTGGGAATCGAGAATGGGGAATCGGGATTGGACGGGCGCGCGGGCGGTGGCTTCTACGAATCCCCAATGCCCAATCCCCAATCCCGGGCGGCGCTCACTTGGCCAGCGGAAACAGACCGAACAACAGCCCGCCGCCCATCAACACCAACGACACCAGCACCGCCCATTTCAGGGTGAAGCGTTGGTGGTCAGCGAAGTCGACCTTGGCCAGGCCGACCAGCAGGTAGGTGGACGGCACCAGTGGGCTGAGCAGGTGCACTGGTTGTCCGGCCAGCGAGGCGCGGGCCATTTCCACCGGGGTGATGCCGTAGTGGCTGGCGGCGTCGGACAGGATCGGCAGCACGCCGAAGTAGAAGGCGTCGTTGGACATGAAGAAGGTGAAGGGCATGCTCGCCAGTGCGGTGATCACCGCCAGGTACGGGCCCCAGGCGTCGGGGATCACCGCCAGGAAGCTGCGCGACATCGCCTCGACCATGCCGGTGTTGGAGAGGATGCCGGTGAACACGCCGGCGGCGAAGATCAGCGACACCACCGACAGCACGTTGCCGGCATGGTTGACCAGGCGGCGGCGCTGCTCGGCCAGGTTCGGGTAGTTGATCAGCAGCGCCAGCGCGAAGCCGATCATGAACAGCACCGGCATCGGCAGCACACCGATCACCAGCGCCGCCATCAGCGCCAGGGTCAGTGCCAGGTTCACCCACAGCAGCCGCGGCCGCTTGATGTCCTCGGCATCCTCCACGGTGGGCAGGGCCTCGCCGTCATCGGCCACGCTGCTGTCCATCCAGGCATCGCCCGGCAGCGTCACCACGCCGAGGCGGCGGCGTTCCTTCATGCCCAGGTACCAGGCCAGCACCAGGATGCCGGCGATCGCCAGCGCCATCGCCGGCACCAGCGGCACGAACACGTCGGCCGGATCCACGTGCAGGGCGGTGGCGGCGCGCGCGGTGGGGCCGCCCCACGGCGTCAGGTTCATCACGCCGCCGGCGAGAATGGTCACGCAGGTCATGTTCAGCGCGTTCATGCCCAGCCGCCGGTACAGCGGCAGCATCGCCGAAATGGTGATCATGTAGGTGGTGGAGCCGTCGCCGTCGAGCGAGATCAGCAGCGCCAGCACCGCGGTGCCGACCACGATCTTCATCGGGTCGCCCTTGACCAGGCGCAGGATGCGCCGGACCAGCGGATCGAACAGGCCGGCGTCGATCATCACCCCGAAGTACAGGATCGCGAACATCAGCATGACGCCGGTGGGCGCGATCTTCTTGATCCCCTCCAGCATCATCTCGTTGATGCCGGTGCCGAAGCCGCCGGCCAGCGCGAACACGATCGGGACGATGATCAGCGCGACCAGCGGCGACAGCCGCTTGCTCATGATCAGGTACATGAAGGTAATGACCATTCCGAAACCGAGCGCGGTCAGCATGGAAGTTCCTCAGGGCAGTGCATGAAAGAAGATGGAACCCGCATCGGGGATCCGAGAAGAGGCCGACCAGACGTCACGTCGCACGATCCCGCCGTTGCGAATCCCGAATCCCCATTCCCCAATCCCGGCACTCAGAAGTCGTACTGGAAACGACCGGTAATCGCGCGGGTATGGTCGAGCGTGGTCCCGGCCAGGTGATCGCGGTTGCGGCTGTCGATCAGGTTGAGCATCAGCCGCAGGTTCGGCTTGATGTACCAGTTGCCGGCCAGCGTCCACGACGCGGTGGAGGCGTCGAGCAGATCCGGCTGGCCGTCACGGTGCTGCTCGCCCCACATGCGGTCGTAGCGCAGCGCCAGTTCGAAGGCGCCGTACTTGTGGTTGACCTGCTTGATGCGGGTGAAACGCCCGGTCTTGCTGTCGTAGCGGCGCGATTCGCCGGTGGCGAACCAGCTGACGAAGCCGTAGGCCGCCATCACGTCGGCACGCTGCGCGCCGTCGTCGAACAGTCCGCCGCTGAACTCGCCCTGCCACGACAACGGCCCGCGCACCTGCGCGTATTCCAGCGACCACTTGTCCACGTCGGTATCGCGACCGTCGGCGAAGCGCGCGAGGGTGATGCGGCTGTCGTCGGACAGATGTCCGGCCGGGCGCGGGCGGATACTCAGCGCCGGCGCACCGCCGGCGCCGGGATGGTCGTAGTGCTCGTGCGCCAGCGACAGGCCCAGGTGCAGCACGTCGCCGTCGCGCGCGCCTGGCGCCCACGTGCCGCGGCCGCCGAACGCGTGGCCGCGGACGTTGGAGACGTCGATGCTCTGCAGGCTGTAGACGCTGGCGGCCCAGGTGTAGTCGGTGCCCGCGGCCTGCCATGACACCGCCTTGCGGTACAGCGGCGCCAGCGTACTGGCCGCGCCGCTGCGCTCCAGGAACTGGCCGAAGTTGGAGCCGGTGCGGTCGTCGAGGGTGAAGTACTGCTTGAACTGGCCCACGGTGAGGGTGCCGGCATCGAATTTACGGGTGATGTAGACGTCCTTGGCCTCGATGCCCTTGCCGTTGAAGTCGTCCTGCAGCCCGGCGAAATCGCCTTCGACCTTGTAGCCGAAGCCGAAGAACTTGCCGGACACGTCCAGCCACAGCCGGCGGATCTCGGTGTCGTCGGGATTGGGCGTGCCGCGATTGTCGTTGTCGAAGTGGGCGAAATCCCAATGCAGGCGGCCACCGAGCTCGGCGGTCACCGGGCCGTCGTCGTCGCTGGCGGCGCGCGCCGATCCGGCCAGGCACAGCAACGCGCAGGCGCTGCCCAATGTCAGAGTCTTCAGTTCCACGTCCCCTCCCAGGTGCGTGTCGCAGCGATTGGATCGGCCCTCCAGCAACGGCCGCGGACCGGCATGGACGCAGCCTAGTCGGGCGTAGCTGTCAACGACCTGTCGGCAGTGGGGAATCGGGAATCGAGAATGGGGAATCGAAAAAGCGCGTTCCCGGATGCGCTAGGCTTCTGCCGTTGCTGTTTCCATTCCCCATTCCCGATTCACTATTCCCGGCCTCCAATGCGCCTGCTCCTGGTAGAAGACAACGCCGATCTCGCCGATGCGATCGTGCGGCGCATGCGCCGCAGTGGGCATGCGGTGGATTGGCAGCGCGATGGCTTGAGTGCGGCCGGGGTGCTGCGCTACCAGCGCTTCGATCTGGTGGTGCTGGATATCGGCCTGCCGGGGCTGGACGGGCTGCGCGTGCTGGCCGGGCTGCGCGAGCGCGGCGATACCACGCCGGTGCTGATGCTGACCGCGCGCGACGGCATCGAGGACCGGGTGCAGGCGCTGGACGTGGGTGCAGATGATTACCTGGGCAAGCCGTTCGATTTCCGCGAGTTCGAGGCGCGCTGCCGGGTGCTGCTGCGGCGCAACCGCGGCCAGGCCAGCGAGGTGGTGCAACTCGGCGGTTTCGCCTTCGACAACGCCGCGCACAGCGTCAGCCTGGACGGCACGCCGATCGAGCTGCCCAACCGCGAGTACCGCCTGCTGGAGATCCTGATCGGCCGGCTCGGCCAGGTCGTGGGCAAGGACGAGATCGGCAACGGCCTGTTCGGCTTCGACGACGAGGCCGGGCCGAACGCGATCGAGTTGTACGTCGGGCGCCTGCGCAAGAAGCTGGCCGCCGCGCCGTTGCGCATCGTCACCGTGCGCGGCGTCGGCTACAAGCTGGAGGCGGCGGCGACGCCGGATCCGGCGGCAGCGGACGCCGATGGCTGAGGCCGCGTTGCCGGCGCCGTCGATTCGGCGCACGCTGCTGCGCTACCTGGGCGCGCTGTCGCTGCTCGGCGCGGTAGCGCTGTTCTTCGTGGCGCGCGATTACGGCCAGCGCGCCGCCAACCGCTCCTACGACCACCTGCTGGTGTCCTCGGCGCTGTCCATCGTCGATTCGGTGGCGCTGGCCGGCGGCCAGTGGCAGGTGGACCTGCCGTACGCGGCGCTGGACCTGCTGGCGATGGCGCCGGAGGACCGGGTGTTCTACCGCGTGTTCGATGCGCGCGGGCGCACCATCACCGGCTACGACGACCTGCCGGCGGCGCCGTCGCTGCCGCGCGCCAGTGCGCCGCCGCGCTTGTTCGATGCGGTCTACAGCGGCGAGCCGGTGCGCTTTGCGGTGGTGTCGCGGCGGGTGTCCTCGGCGGCGGCGCAGGACCAGGTGTGGGTACAGGTGGGGCAGACCCGGCGCGCCCGCGAGGCGCTGGCGCAGGACGTGGTGCTGCACGCGCTGGTGGCGATCGCATTGCTGTCGCTGCTGGCGTTGGCGCTGGTCTGGCTGGGTGTGTCGCGCGCGCTGCGGCCGCTGCGCACGCTGGAGCGCGAGCTGTCGCGGCGCGAGCCGTCCGAGCTCAAGCCGGTGGCCGCGACCGCGCCGCAGGAGATGCAGCAGATGGTGGCGGCGCTGAACCGCTTCATGGCGCGCCTGGCCGGCAGCAACGAAACCTTGCGCGCCTTCATGGCCGAGGCCGCGCACCAGATGCGCACGCCGCTGGCGGCGCTGCGCGCGCAGGCGCAACTGGCGCTGGACGAGGACGACCCGCGCGAGATGCGCCGCAGCCTGGAGGCGATCGAGCGCAACGCCACCCACATGAGCCGCCTGCTCAACCAGTTGCTCAGCGACGCCAGCGTGATCCACCGCTCCAACCTGCAGCGCTACGCCAGCGTCGACCTGGCCGAGGTGCTGCACCAGGCGCTGCACGAGGCCGTGCCGCAGGCCGCGCCGCGGCCGCGCGTGCAACTGGCCGTCGCCAGCGAGCCGGCATTGGTGCGCGGCGATGCGCTGCTGTTGCGCGAGGCGATCAAGAACCTGATCGATAACGCCTGCAAGTACGGCGGCGACGGCGCGCTGCAGGTGGCGCTGACCTGCAGCGCGCGCGACTGCGTAGTGACCGTGGCCGACCACGGCCCGGGCATCGCCGCGGCCGAGGCCGAGCGCGTGTTCGAGCGCTTCGTGCGCGGCGAGGGCGCGGCCGCCGGCGGTGCAGGGCTCGGCCTGGCGATCGTCAAGCGCGTGGTCGAAGCGCATGGCGGGCGCATCGACCTGTCCAACCGCGTGGGCGGCGGCCTGATCGCCAGCCTGCATCTGCCGAGGTTGCATCCATGAGCCTGTCCGTGCTGCTGCGCCGTCTGCCGCTGCTGCTGACCATGCTGCTCGCCAATACCGCGCTGGCCGCGCCCGGCGAGGTGCGCCGCTTCCCGGCGCAGGGCGCGGCCACCGCGCACCTGTGCATTCAGGGCTCGACCGACATCGAGGTGTTCGCCGCATTGATCGGCGACTACCAACGCCTGCATCCGCACACCGAGGTGGTGTACCAGGACGTGATCGCCGGCGATATCTACAGGCGCTACCTGCATCCGGGCCCGGGTCCGCGCTGCGCCGATCTGCTGATCAGCGCCAGCATGGACCTGCAGACCAAGCTGGTGAACGACGGCCACGCGCTGGCGCACCGCTCGCCGCAGACCGAGGCGCTGCCGGCCTGGGCGCAATGGCGGCACGAAGTGTTCGGCATCAGCTACGAGCCGGTGGCGATCGTCTACAACACCGCGCGGCTGCCGGCCGCGCAGGTGCCGCGGACCCGCCGCCGGCTGCTGGAACTGCTGCGCGCGCCCGCATCGCCGCTGCGCGGGCGCATCGGCACCTACGACGTCGAACGCAGCGGCGTGGGCTATCTGTTCGCGACCCAGGACAGCCAGCTCGGCAGCATGGCCGGGGCGCTGCTGGCGGCGATGGGCGACAACCACGTGGTGCTGGAAGAGCGCACCGGCGTGCTGCTGGACAAGGTCGCGCGCGGCGAACTGCTGCTGGCCTACAACGTGCTGGGTTCGTACGCGCAGGCGCGCATCGACGCCGGCGCGCCGCTGGCGATCGTGCAGCCGGAGGACTACACCCTGGTCGCGCTGCGCACCGCGGTGATCCCGCGCGACAGTCCGCATGCGGCCGAAGCGCGGCGTTTCCTCGATTACCTGCTGTCGCCGCGCGGACAGCAGGTGCTGTCGCGCGAGGCGCGGCTGCAGCCGATCCTGCCGCAGCCGGGCACGGCCGCGCAGGGTGGGCCGGCGGCCGCCGCGGCGTTCCGTCCGATCGCGCTGGGCCCGGGCCTGCTGGTGTACCTGGATGCGCTGAAGCGGCGGCAGTTCCTGGACGCCTGGCGCAGCAGCATGCAGCAGGCGCCGCCGCGCTGAGCCGCGGCGCCGGTGCTCAGCGCGCGAAGCGCGGCTGGCGCCCGGGCGAGCACAGCACGCGCACGCTGTCGCCCAGCTCTTCCGGCGCGCCGCCGGCCAGCAGTGCGTGCAGGCGCGGCCGGTCCGGGGCCGCGCCCGGCGCCAGCCCCACCCAGGCGTCCTTGCCGGCGCCTTTGGCGGCGTAGAGGCAGCGGTCGGCCAGGCCCACGCTCTGTTCCCAGTCGCCCAGCGCCGGCCACGCGGCGACGAACGGCCACGGTGCGAAACCGATCGAACAGGTCAGGGTCAGTTCGCGCTCGGCCAGGGCGAAGCCCTGCGTCGCCACCGCCGCGCGCAGGCGTTCGGCCAGGGCGCTGGCAGCGTCCTCGCGCGGCAGGCGCGTGACCAGCAGGAATTCCTCGCCGCCCCAGCGCACCAGCAGGTCGCGCTCGCCGCACAGCCCGCGCAGGCGGTCGGCGCAGTGCACCAGCGCCGCGTCGCCGGCCTGGTGGCCGTAGTCGTCGTTGATGCGCTTGAAGTTGTCCACGTCGATCATGAAGAAGTACAGCGCATCGGCGCTGCTGCCGTCGTCCAGCGCCGCCAGCAGGACCGGGCATTCGCGCGCCAGCCAATCCTGCAGCTCGCGGCGGTTGGCGACCTGGGTCAGCGGATCCAGGCGCGTGGCCGCCTGCAGGCGCGCGTTGCTCTGCAGCAGTTGCTGGTTGGCGCGTTCGAGCTGGCGGGTGCGCTCGGCCACGGTGAGGTTCAACAGTTCCACCATGTCGCGCTCGCGGTTGACCGTGCGTCGCACGCGATGCAAGACCAGCCCGAGCAGCGCCAGCCCCAGCAGCACGTAGCCGGCGTAGGCCAGTGGATGCCGCCACGGCGGCGGCAGTACCTCGATCTGCAGTCGCCGCGCGGCGCCGAACTGGCCGTCGCGCCCGGCCGCTTCCACCACCAGCGTATAGCGGTCCGGCGGCAGGTGGCTGACCGAGAAGTCGCTGTGCGCGGTCTGCGGGTACACCCAGCCCTTCTGCAGTCCGTCGACGCGGTAGCGCAGGCGCGCGGTGCCGGGCGCGGCGAAGTCGATCGCGGTCATGCCGATGGTGAACACGTTGTCGCGGTGGTCCAGGGCGATGCGCTGCGCGTAGACCACGTCGCTCTCGGTCTGGTTCTCGCCGCCCTCGCGGTCCTCGCCGGCATTGAGGATGCGCAGGTCGGTGAGCACCGCGCGCGCCTGCGGGCTGCGCAGCGGCAGGCGTGTGGGATCGACCACGTCCACGCCCTGGGTGCCGCCGAAGTACAGCAGCCCGTGCGCGTCGCGGTAGCCGCGGCCGCTGTTGTACTCCTGGTTCTGCAGGCCGTCGCGGCGGCCCAGGCTCTGCACGATGCGGGTGCGCGGGTCGAGCACGCTCAGGCCGTTGTTGGTGCTCAGCCACAGCCGCCCCTGCGGATCCGGCAGGATGGTGTAGATGACGTTGCTGCTGAGCCCCTCGCGGTCGCTGTAGCGCAGCGCCACGTCGCGCTTGAGGTCGATGCGGTACAGCCCGCCGGAGAAGGTGCCCACCCACAGCACGCCGTCGTGTTCGTACAGCGACCACACCGAGGGGTACAGGGTGCTGCCGCGCGGGCGGTAGGGCTCGGCGGGACGGCCGCTGCGCATGCGCCACACGCCGCAGTCGTTGCAGCCGATCCACAGCGTGTCCTCGCTGTCGCGGTAGATCCGGGTCAGGGTGTGTCCGTTCAGCGGCGCCCAGCGCGGATCGTTGCGCACCTGGCCGCCGACCACGCGGCTCAGGCCGCGGCGGGTGGCCACCCACAGCGTGTCGCCTTCCAGCAGCAGATCGTTGATGTGCTCGTCGGCCAGGCCGCCCAGGCGTCGCAGCGCGCCGCTGCGGTCCAGGCGCCACAGGCCCTGGCGGGTGCCCAGCCACCAGCCGTCGCGGTCGGCGGCGATGCTGCGGATCGCCTGGCTGGCCAGCCCCGGCACCACATGCCAGGCGGCGCGGCTGTTGTCGCGGGTCAGCAGGCCCTGGTCGGTGCCGATCAGCATGCGCTCGCCGTCGCGCCAGATACTGCGCACGCTGCTGCTGGGCCAGTCGTGGGTGTCGCTGACGCGCTCCTCGTCGTTGCGAATCACCGCCGACAACGGCCGTACCCGGTACAGCCCGGCGGTGTAGGTGCCGATCCACCAGGTGCCGTCGGGCGCCTGGTAGAAGCGGATGATGGCGCTGTTCGGCGGCAGGTCGAAGCTGAGCCGCTGCGGCACATGGCGCACGCTGTCCAGTTGCGTCACCGTGGCGTTGGTGGTGCCGACCAGCACGCGGCCGTCGTGCAGCCGGATCAGCGCGCTGAGGTCGCTGCCGTGGGTGAACAACTGCGCCGGCGTCCAGTGCGCCAGCACCGCACCGCGCGGATCGAGTTGGAACAGCCCGCCGCGCGCCGAGGCCAGCCACAGGCCTTCCGGCCCGGACTGCAGTCCCACGCATTCGTCGATCCCGCGCGGCGCCGGCAGCTCCTCGCGTGCGTCGCGGCTCAGCCGCCACAGCCGGCATTGCCGGTCCAGCGCCACCGGCTGCGTGCCGTCCGGCATCCAGGCCAGTCCCACCACCGGCGCATCGCCGCCCAGCGGCCGTGCCCGCTGCAGGTCGGCCTCGACCCGGTTCAGGCCGCGTTCGGTGCCCAGCCACGCGCCGCCCTGCGGATCGATGAGGATCTGGGTGATGCGGTTGTGCGACAGGCCCTGCTTCGTGTCGAGGCGGTGGTGCTGCCAGGTCGCCAGTTCGATCACTTCCAGGCCGGCGTCGTTGGTGCCCAGCCACAGGCGGGTGCCGCGCGGCTCGAAGCCGATGCTGTCGATGCTGCTGCTGAGCAGGCTCTGCCGGCTGTCGCTGCCCAGTTCGCGCCGGTAGGCGCGGAACAGATGCCCGTCGAAGCGGTTCAGGCCTTCCTGCGTGCCGACCCACAGGAAGCCCTGGTCGTCGCTCTGCAAGGCGTTGATCGACAGTTGCGACAGACCCTCGTCCAGGCCGAAGTGCTCCAGGCTGCTGGGCAGGGCGTCGTCGTCGGCCGCGACGGCCGCGGAGGCAGCAGGCGCGAGCGCCAGGCACAGGGTGAGGCAGGACGCGGCCAGCGGCAGGCGACCCAGCAGGTTGGAGAGGGAGGCGATCACGCCGTGTTATCGGCCAATGTGGTGTCGGTCTTGAATGTGCGGCAGTCGGGGCCTGCCGCTGCCACTGGCGGTCAGCATGCCGGGCGATTGTCCGGCGCGGCGCGTGCGGGGCTGTGCCGCGTGGTGCGCGCTGCCGACAAGATCCGGCAGGCCGGTCATGGCGCGCAACGCTCCGGTGGCGCGGACGCACGCTCGGCATCCCTCCGCGCCACACGTACACTGCGTGTCCTGCGCGCCGTCCGCGCCCACCCGACGCCTCGCGGCGTCATGCCAGCCGCCTCACGCCCATGGATGCCCCGACGATCCTGGTCGCCGACGACCACCCGCTGTTCCGCGCCGCCGTGCTGCACGCGCTGCGCCAGGCCTTGCCGCGCGCCCAGGTGGTGGAAGCGGCCAGCGCCGCCACCCTGGACGCTGCGCTGGCCGCGCAGGCCGATGCCGACCTGATCCTGCTGGACCTGGCCATGCCCGGCGCGCGCGGCTTCTCGGCCCTGCTGCACGTGCGCGGCGAGCGCCCGGACGTGCCGGTGGTGGTGATCTCCTCCAACGATCACCCGCGGGTGATCCGCCGCGCGCAGCAGTTCGGCGCGGCCGGCTTCATCCCCAAGTCCTCGCCGGCCGAGACCATCGGCATCGCGGTGGCGGCGGTGCTCGACGGCGGCACCTGGTTTCCACCGCTGACCGCGGCACGGTCGGAGGCCGACGCGCAACTGGCCGCGCGTCTGGCGCAACTGACCCCGCAGCAGTTCCGGGTGCTGCTGTGCCTGGCCGATGGCCTGCTCAACAAGCAGATCGCCTATGAGCTGGGCCTGGCCGAGAACACCGTCAAGGTCCACGTGACCGCGATCCTGAAGAAGCTCGAATGCCACAGCCGCACCCAGGCCGCGGTGCTGGTGAAGGCGCTGGAGCCGGAAGGCGAGGCCTGAACCGAATCGCCGCGGGGGGCGTTTTCCGCGGCGCCCGGATACGCGATGCTATGCGCCGATGCCCGCGCCCCCCGCGGGCGGAGACCACCGGACCATGCCCACCACGACCCTCCGCAACGAGCAGACCGCCCACTATCCGTTCCTGCAGGAGATGCTGGACGACGACTACTTCCCCCCGTCGCTGGTCGGCAAGGGGCAGAAGATCCTGCTGCGGTTGTGCGAGGCGATCGAGGCGCAGGCACCGGCGGACCTGCCGGCGCTGTACCGGCTGACCCATGCTGCCACCGAGGAATTCAACAAGCTGGCGCTGGAGTTCGAGGCCCACGACAGCGAGATCGAGACCGCCGCAAGCGAGAACATCGGCGTGGATTTTCTGCACATCGCCAAGGCCTACGGTTTCGAAGACGCCGACGTCGAGGAGCTGATCGCGCCGCGCGAGTGGTAGAGGCCTCGCTGCGCGCCCGGACCCTCACCCCAAGCCCTCTCCTGGGGGAGAGGGGCTAGCCGTTCCCTTCTCCCTTCGGGAGAAGGTGCCCCGAAGGGGCGGATGAGGGTACGGCGGCTAGAGTTTTCTCCGTCACCAGGCAGCGGTGAGGGCCATTCGCTAACGGCGCATGAGATCTTGGGCCGCGCTGCTCGCCCCGTACCCTCACCCCAACCCCTCTCCCGAGGGGAGAGGGGCTAAGCGCTTTCCTTCTCCCTTCGGGAGAAGGTGCCCCACAGGGGCGGATGAGGGTACGGCGGCTAGAGTTTTCTCCGTCACCAGGCAGCGGCGAGGGCCGTTCGCTAAAGGCGCATGAGATCTTGGGTGGCGCTGCGCGCTCCGGACCCTCACCCCAACCCCTCTCCCGGGGGGAGAGGGGCTAGCGCTTTCCTTCTCCCTCCGGGAGAAGGTGCCCCGCAGGGGCGGATGAGGGTACGGCGGCCAGAAATCCAACCTGCAACAACACGCCTCACCCACGCCGCAGCAACATCTGCGTCATCAGTGCGCGCAGGGCCGGCGCGCGGACCGGCTTGGCCAGGAAGCCCCAGCCGCGCTCCTGCGCCAGGGTGCGCAGCGCCGGATCGGCTTCGGCGGTGACCAGGATCGCGCGCGGCTCGGCCTGCCAGCGCGTGCACAACTGCGCGAACAGGGTCGGGCCGTCGCACTCGCCCATGCGCACGTCCAGCAGCACCAGTTCCGGCGCCTGCGCCGGCTGCGCCGCGGCCAGCGCCTGGTCCGGGCCGGCGGCCAGTTCCACCTGGCAGGCCCAGCGTGTCAGCAAGGTGCGGCTGGCCTCGCAGACCCGCGGGTCGTCGTCGATGCACCAGACCCGGCAGCCGTGCAGGATCGGATCGTCGCCGTTGTCGCTGGCCATCGCCGCCGGCGCCTGGCGTTGCGCGGCCGCGGCATCGCCCAGCGGCACGGTCACCGAGAACACGCTGCCGCGGCCCAACTGCGAGCGCAGGCCGATGCGGTGGCCGAGCAGGCGGCCGATGCGCTCCACGATCGCCAGGCCGAGGCCGGCGCCGCGGTCGTTGGCGACGCCGTCGCCGAGCCGGCGGAACTCCTCGAAGATCTCCTGTTGCAGCGCATCGGGAATGCCCGGCCCCTGGTCGTGGACCTCGATGCGCAACTGCGTGCCGACGCGCCGGCAGCCCAGCAGCACGCGCCCGCGCGGGGTGTAGCGCACCGCGTTGGACAGGAAGTTCTGCAGGATGCGCCGCAGCAGGGTCGCGTCGCTGCGCACGGTGGCGCGGGTCGGCACGTAGTCCAGGCGCAGGCCGCGGCCTTCGGCGACGATGCCGAACTCGCGCGCCAGGGTCTGCAGCAGCGGGTCCAGCGCCAGGTCCTGCACCTGCGTCTTCAGCGTGCCCGCTTCCAGTCGCGAGATGTCCAGCAGGCTGTTGAGGATCGCATCCTGCGCCGCCAGCGCGTTGTCGACGTGGTCGGCGATCTGCCGCGCATCGGCGTCGTGCAGCTTGCCGCGCAGTGCCGAGACGAACATGCGCGCGGCGTTGAGCGGCTGCAGCAGGTCGTGCACCGCCGAAGCCACGAAGCGGGTCTTGTAGCGGTTGGCGTTCTCGGCCTCGCGCTTGGCCTCGGCCAGGTCGTGGGTGCGTTCGGCGACGCGATGCTCCAGCGCGTCGGCCAGCGAGCGCAGTTCGCGTGCGGCGTTCTTGTAGCTGGTGATGTCGGCGTAGCTGGTCACGAAGCCGCCGTCGGGCAGCGGATTGCCGCGGATCTCCAGTACCGTGCCGTCGTCCTTCTCGCTTTCGCGCATGTGCGGGCGGCCGCTGCGCAGGTGGTCCAGGCGGCGCTGGATCGCCGCTTCCACCGGGCCGGGGCCGAGCAGGCCGCGACGCGCGTTGTAGCGGAACACGTCCTCGATCGGGCGGCCGACCCGGATCAGCTCCGGCGGAAAGCGGAAGATCTCCAGATAGCGCGAATTCCACGCCACCAGGCGCAGCTGCGCGTCGATGATCACCACGCCCTGCGGCAGGTGCTCCAGGCTGCGGCTGAGGCCGGTGTCGGCCTGCTGCGCGGCCTGCACGATGCCATCCTGGGCGGTGCGCAGTTCCTGCGCGTGCTGCTGCAACAGCGCTTCCAGTTCGCGCCGGCTGCGCTGGCGCAGCCGCGCCAGGCGCTGGCGCTGCTGGAACAGCAGGCCCAGGAACGACAGCGCCAGCCAGATGCCGGCCGCAGCCAGCGCGGCGGCACGGCCGGCGGCGCGGCTGCCGCCGACGTCGTGCAGCAGGTGCAGGCGCCAGCCGCTCTCCGGCAGCGCCATGCTCTGCCACAGCAGCGGCGCCGGCTGCGCCGGCATGTCGATGCGCATTACCTGGCCGCCGTCGTCCAGCGTCTCCAGCACCCGCCGCTTCGCCGGCAGCAGGGTCTGCTGGGCGTACTGGCGGGTCGCCAGCAGTTCGTCGCGCTCGCGCGCGCTGAGCGGCTGCAACTGGCGGTAGCGCCACACGTCGCGGCTGGACAGGAACACCACGCCATGCCCATCGCTGACCAGTACCACATCGGGCACGCGCAGCCATTCGTGCTCCAGCGCGGCCAGTTCGATCTTGATCACGATCACCCCGAGCGGGCGTCCATGCGCGTCGAGGATCGCCTGCGAGAGGAAGTAGCCGGGCACGCCGGTGGTCATGCCGATCCCGTAGAAACGGCCCTTGCCCTGCGCCAGGGCCTGCTTCACGTAGGGGCGAAAGCTGTAGTCGGCGCCGACGTTGCTGCTGGCCAGGCGCCAGTTGCTGGCGGCCAGGGCCACGCCGTTGGCGTCGATCAGGGTCAGGGTCGAGGAGCGGGTGACGTCGTTGGCGCGTTCCAGCTTCAGGTTCAACTGCTGCTGCGTGGCCGCGTCCAGCGGGTGGGTGAGGGCGTCGCGCAGTTCCGGGTCCAGCGCCAGCACCTGCGGCAGGGTGCGGTAGCGGTCGATGCGCTGCTGCAGGGTCTGCGCATACAGCTCCAGCTGTTGGCGCAACTGCACGCTCTCGGCGCGCAGCGCGCGCTGTTCGGCGACGTGTTGCGCCGACAGCATCGCCAGCACCATGCCGCCGACGATGACGACCAGCAGCAGGATCAGGCGACGATGGCGCAGGAGCGAAGGCATGCGGAAGAACGCGACGGCCGGGACCGCATCAGCTTAGAGGGTGCGCTGGCGTTTGCGGTGCGCGGCGGCGATGGCTGGTGCCGTGGATCGCCAAGCGAAAGCGAAGGACCCGGGCAGATTGGCCGCCGATCGCGTCAGTGGATGTCGGCGACGCCGTCTCGCGGATCTGCAACGGGCACGTCGTGGGTGGACAGGGCACATCACCCAAGCGTCGTCGGCATCGCCGAGCGCCATGCCGGCAGCCCGCTACGCAGCGCCTTCGCGCGGCGCAGCGGGCCGCAGTCCGGCCGATCGCGTCGGATCGACCGGACTGCGTTGGCTCAGAACTGGACCTGGGCGCGCAGGTCCAGCGAGTTCGGCTTGACGCGCACGCCGGCGCGCTCGGCATCGGCGCGCACGTAGTTGACCTGGAACTTGAAGTGGCTGGTCAGGTACCAGTTGGCGCCCAGGGTCCAGTCGTGCTGGCGGCCGCCGAGCACCGTGCCGTCGTCCAAGTCCAGGCGGCTGTAGCGCGCGAGCAGTTCGACCGCGCCGTAGGCGTTGGCCGGCTTGATGTTGCCGACGTTGCCGGCGCTGTAGGGCCGCGATTCGCCGGTCAGCACGTAGCTGGCGAACACGTACTGGCCGTCGGCGGTGTAGTCGGGACGGCCGTTGTCGCGGGTCACGTCGGCGCGCAGCGCCTCGCCCTGCATCGAGAACGGGCCCTTGATCCAGATCGCCTCAAGGCCGGTGCGGCGCACCTGGTCGACGTCGACCAGCGTGCCCGAATCGATCAGGCGCACGTCGGTCAAGCCGGCTTCCGGACGCGCACGGAAGCGCGCGCGCGGGCTGAAGCTCACGTCGAGGCCGTTGTGGTAGCCGCGCGGATTCTCCTGCGAATACGCCAGGCCCAGGTGCAGCACGTCGCCGTCGGCCTTGAACGGGGTCCACACGCCGCGCACCGCCTGGGTGGTGCCGGGATTGTCGCCCTGCAGATCCTTGCCGCCGTAGGCGCCGGCCTGCAGCAGGTACTGCGGACGCTCGAAGGTCCACTCCACGCCGGTCCGGCGGCCCTGGTAGATCGCCTGCATCGGCAGCGCCACTTCCATGAAGCTGTCCGCACGCGAGCTGGTCACGCCTTCCAGGCCCACCGGCACTTTGATGTAGCCCAGGCGCACCTTGCCGTAGTCGGCGCCGAACAGGGCCTTGGTCTCGAAGCGGAAGAACACGTCCAGCCACAGCTTGGACTGGAAGTCGAAGTACACCATCGCGTCGTACACGCCCTTCTTCTTCAGCGTGGCGCCGAATTCCTTGCGCCGGAACGTATTGTCGTCCTCCAGGCGGCCGTCGTCGTTGGAGAAGTTGTTCCAGTCGTAGGCGTAGTTGCCGGTCACGGCCAGTTCGGTGCCGTCGTTGAAGGCGACCTTGGTCGGCCAGTCGTCGAAGCCGTTGGCAGCGAAGGCGGGAGCGGCGGCGGTCAGGCCCAGCGCGGCGAAAAGAAGAGTGTGGCGCATGATGGAGTCGTCTCGGTAAGGAATGAAGGCACGGCAGTCCCCGGCCGGGCAGGTGGTGCGATGACGCGGGCAGTGCGGCGGCAGGCCGCACGCGAACGGCGATGCCGCCGCGATGCGGACACGGTGCCGGACGTGATGCCCCCTGCATGCAATAGCGGACGCGCCCGGCCGTTCTTTACGGCGATGTTGCAGTCCTGCGGCGGCGTCTACCCCTGAAGACGCGCGCTGCGATGGCGACGGCGCGCTATCGGCCGCGAGGGGCGGCGTCTGCGTGCGGCGTTGCGTTGGCCCTTCCATGAGCCTACCGCGCCACTGTAACCGCGTCGACACGGTGCGGCGCCGGGCCTAGTACCAATAGGTTATCTGCTTAGACGCTGGCGACGCGTACAAAGGCAGCATTCCGCGACCCGCGTCGGGTGGGCGGACCGTCCCGGAGCGCTTTCGATGCACATCTCAACTTCCCCGGCCACGCCTGCGCCGCGGCCTGCGCCGTTCTACCGGCACACCTATGTCCAGGTGCTGGTGGCCATCGTCATCGGTGCCGTCCTCGGCCATCTGGAACCGCAGTTCGCCACCCAGCTCAAGCCGCTGGCCGATGCCTTCATCAAGCTGGTGAAGATGATCATCGCGCCGGTGATCTTCCTGACCATCGTCACCGGCATCGCCGGCATGACCCACCTGAAGACGGTCGGCCGGGTGTTCGGCAAGGCGATGGTGTACTTCCTGTTCTTCTCCACCCTCGCGCTGGTGGTGGGCATGATCGTCGCGCACGTGGTGCAGCCCGGCGCGGGCATGAACGTGAATCTGGCCACGCTGGACCAGAGCAAGGTCGCCAGCTACGTGCAGAAGTCGCACGACCTGACCCTGGTCGGCTTCCTGATGGACATCATCCCCAACTCGCTGGTCGGCGCGTTCACCGGCGACCAGGTGGTCAACGGCAAGCTGGTCGGTACCAACGTCCTGCAGGTGCTGTTCGTCGCCGTGCTGTTCGGCGTGTCGCTGGCCCTGGTCGGCGAGCGCGGCAAGCCGGTGCTGAACCTGCTGGAGGCGCTGATCGCGCCGGTGTTCAAGCTGGTGCACATCCTGATGAAGGCCGCGCCGATCGGCGCGCTGGGCGCGATCGCCTACACCATCGGCGAGCACGGCCTGCACTCGCTGGTGCAGCTGGCTTGGCTGGTCGGTTCGTTTTACGTCACCTCATTGCTGTTCGTGGTGGTGATCCTCGGCGCCGTGGCGTATCTGTGCGGCTTCTCGATCTTCAAGCTGATCCGCTACCTCAAGACGGAACTGTTGCTGGTGCTGGGCACCTCCTCGTCCGAATCCGCGCTGCCGTCGCTGATGGAGAAGATGGAACGCGCCGGTTGCGAGAAGTCGGTGGTCGGCCTGGTGGTGCCCACCGGCTACTCGTTCAACCTCGACGGCACCAACATCTACATGACCCTGGCGGCGCTGTTCATCGCCCAGGCCACCAATACCGAACTCACCCTCGGCCATCAGATCACGCTGCTGCTGGTGGCGATGCTCAGCTCCAAGGGCGCAGCCGGCGTCACCGGCGCCGGCTTCATCACCCTGGCGGCGACGCTGGCGGTGGTGCCGGAAGTGCCGGTGGCCGGCATGGCGCTGATCCTGGGCGTGGACCGCTTCATGAGCGAGTGCCGCTCGCTGACCAACTTCATGGGCAATGCGGTGGCTACCGTGGTGGTCTCGCGCTGGGAGAACGCACTGGATCGCGATCGCCTGCGCCTGGCCCTGGACGGCGAGGCCGTGCCGTTGCCGGCGGTGGCGGCCGAACCGCTCGCCACGCGCTGATCCGCTGCACCGCACGACGCGCCGGCATTGCCGGCGCGTTGCGTTTTTCCCGGCACTCAAGGCCCTGGCGACAGCCGCCAGACAGGACCACTCCTGCTGCTGGGGGTAGAATTCCGGGCCTCCGCGCCTTTCGACAAAAGAAGCCCTCGATGTCAAACGACGATTTCAAACAGGCCGCCCTCGACTATCACCGCCAACAGCCGGCGGGCAAGATCAAGGTCTCCGCGACCAAGCCCATGCTGACCCAGCGCGACCTGTCCCTGGCCTATTCGCCGGGCGTGGCCTTCGCCTGCGAGGCCATCGTCGCCGATCCGCAGCAGGCCAGCGAACTGACCGCGCGCGGCAACCTGGTGGCGGTGATCAGCAACGGCACCGCGGTGCTGGGCCTGGGCAACATCGGCCCGCTGGCGTCCAAGCCGGTGATGGAAGGCAAGGGCGTGCTGTTCCAGAAGTTCGCCGGCATCGACGTGTTCGACATCGAGATCAACGAGAACGACCCGGACAAGCTGGTCGACATCATCGCCAGCCTCGAGCCGACCTTCGGCGGCATCAACCTCGAAGACATCAAGGCGCCGGAGTGCTTCATCGTCGAGCGCAAGCTGCGCGAGCGCATGAACATCCCGGTGTTCCACGACGACCAGCACGGCACCGCGATCATCGTCGGCGCGGCCGTGCTCAACGCGCTGGTGGTCACCGGCAAGAAGATCGAAGAGGTCAAGCTGGCCACCACCGGCATGGGCGCGGCCGGCATCTCCTGCGTCAACATGCTGGTCTCGCTGGGCCTGAAGCCGGAGAACATCCTGGCCCTGGACCGCGACGGGGTGATCCACACCGGTCGCACCGACCTGGATCCGGACAAGGCGCGCTACGCGCGCGACACCGACAAGCGCACGCTGGCCGAGATCGTCGAGGGCGCGGACATCTTCCTCGGCCTGTCGGCCGCGGGCATCCTCAAGCCGGAGATGGTGGCGACCATGGCGCCGCAGCCGGTGATCTTCGCCCTGGCCAATCCCAATCCGGAGATCACCCCCGAAGCGGCCAAGGCAGTGCGCCCGGACGCGATCATCGGCACCGGCCGTTCGGACTACCCGAACCAGATCAACAACGTGCTGTGCTTCCCCTATCTGTTCCGTGGCGCCATCGACGTCGGCGCCACCGGCATCAACGAGGAGATGAAGGTCGCCTGCGTCAAGGCGATCGCCGCGATGGCGCGGCGCGAGGCCTCGGACCTGGGCGCGGCCTACGGCGGCGAGACGCCGAGCTTCGGCCCCGACTACCTGATCCCGCGGCCGCTGGATCCGCGCCTGCTGGTCGAACTGTCCTCGGCGGTGGCGCAGGCGGCGATGGATTCGGGCGTGGCCACGCGGCCGATCGCCGACATGGACGCCTACCGCGACAAGCTCAGCCAGTTCGTCTACCGCACCAGCCTGATGATGAAGCCGGTGTACGACCGCGCCCGCGCCGACAAGCAGCGCGTGGTGTACGCCGAGGGCGAAGAGGAAGTGGTGCTGCGCGCGGTGCAGAGCGTGATCGACGAGGGCCTGGCGTTCCCGATCCTGATCGGCCGCCCGGACGTGATCGAGGCGCGCATCCAGCGCCTGGGCCTGCGCATCACTGCCGGCGTGGATTTCGAGATCACCAACATCCACGACGATCCGCGCTTCAACGACTACTGGCAGTACTACCACGCGCTGACCGAGCGCCGTGGCGTCACCGTCACCGCGGCCAAGGAGTTGATGCGCTCGCGGCCGACGCTGATTGCCGCGGTGATGGTCGCGCGCGGCGAAGCCGATGCGCTGCTCACCGGCGTGGTCGGCCGCTTCCACAAGAAGCTCGGCTACGCGCGCAGCGTGATTCCGCTCGAGCCGCGGGTCAGCTCGACATCGGCGATGACCGGCGTGATCAACCAGCAGGGCGCGTTCTTCTTCGTCGACACCCACGTGCAGGAAGACCCGAGCGTGGAGCAGATCGTCGAGGCCACGCTGCAGGCCGCCTATCGCCTGAAGCTGTTCGGCATCGAGCCGAATATTGCGCTGCTGTCGCATTCCAACTTCGGCAGCCACGATTCGCGCGACGCGCTGAAGATGCGCCAGGTGCGCGAGGCGCTGCTCAAGCGCAAGCCGGAACTCAACATCGACGGCGAGATGCAGGGCGATACCGCGTGGGACGAGGCGCTGCGCAAGCAGATCATGCCCAACAGCACGCTGAAGGGCCGCGCCAACCTGTTCGTGCTGCCCAACCTGGAAGCGGCCAACATCGCCTACAACCTGGTGCGCGTGTTCACCGACGGCGTGGCGATCGGCCCGATCCTGATGGGCATCTCCAAGCCGGTGCACATCCTCACCACCAGCGCCACCTCGCGCCGGGTGATGAACATGACCGCGATCGCTGCGGTCGATGCGCAGATTCGCAAGCAACGCGACGCGGAGAAATAAGCGCCGCGCCGGCGCCGCACACGGCGGCGCCGTGCGTTTGCCGGTTGCGCCCACTTTCGCTGTGCCGATGCGCTGCCGCTGATGCGGCGGCGCATTGGCGTGCGCATTCGCATTGGAGGCGAATCGCACCTGCCGCGCGGGCGTTCCGCGCATGCAGCCGCCTGCGCTGGTTGCGCGCAATAGTATGGGGCGAGAGGAGAACAGCCACGACGCCGCGATCGCCGCGGCTGCGGGCCGTGCGGACGAGGGGGGCGCTAGGGGAGGGACCGAAAGGTCGAGGCTGAAAACGCTTTCATTCGTGGGCGACACGAAATGTCGCAGTGCCATTCGCATCGCTGCGCGCGCGGCCGGCACAAAGGCCGCGCGAAGGAAGGCCAGGCACGAAGGCGGCGCCGGTGGCGCCGCGCCTCGTTCAGGCCATGCGCTTGCCCACCGGCAGCGGCAAGCTGTCGCCGTCGGTCTGGTTCAGCTTGGAGGGCTTGCCGGTCAGCAGCACATATGCGTCGACGCCGGTAAGTTCGGCGATCTTCAGCAAATGCCGGGCATTGGGAACCGAACGGTTGTTCTCCCAATGACCCAGCGTGCTATGCGCCACGCCCAACAAGGCGGCAAGCTCGCGCAGTGTGAAACCGGCATTTCGCCGCGCCTGCATCAAACGCACACCTATATCCACGAGACACCTCAAAGCGGCATGTCGGCGCCGCGTGATGCCAGCATAGTGGTGCGTTGGTTCCGTATCAAGCGAAGCGGAAAGGCGCGTGAAAGGACGGCCGGCGATCGCTGCCACCGCGGCCTCCGGGACCCGCGCCTGGCCCGGGACGGGCTGCTAGAATCGCCTGTCCCTTTTCGCCGTGTCCCCACCGCCATGAGCCATACCGCCACCGCGCCCGCCAATGCCCAGACGCGCTACGAGGTGCGCCGCGCCGACCTGCCGCTGAGCTGCCCGACGCCGGAGATGGCGCTGTGGAACTCGCATCCGCGGGTTTACCTGCCGATCGAGGACGAGCCGGGCCTGGAAGCCAAGTGCCCGTACTGCGGCGCGGTCTTTGTGCTGGTCGACTGACCCGGATTCGATGCACCGCCTGACCGTGGTGCAGTTGCTGCCGGCGCTGGAGTCCGGCGGCGTCGAGCGGTCCACGCTGGAAATCGCCCAGGCCCTGGTCGACGCCGGGCATCGCGCCGTGGTCGTGTCGGCCGGTGGCCGCCTGCTGCCGGCGCTGGCCGCCACCGGCGCCGAGCACATCGCCCTGGACATCGGCCGCAAGTCCCTGCTGACCCTGCGCCATGTGCCGGCGCTGCGGCGCCTGTTCGCGCGCGAGCGAGCGGACATCGTGCACGCGCGCTCGCGGCTGCCGGCCTGGCTGGGCTGGCGCGCGCTGCAGGGCATGCCGGCGGCGCAGCGCCCGCGCCTGGTCACCACCGTGCATGGGCTCAACTCGCCCAGCCGCTACAGCGCGGTGATGACCCGCGGCGAGCGGGTCATCTGCGTGTCCGAGACCGTACGCGCCTACGTGCTGCAGCACTATCCACAGACCGATCCGGCGCGCCTGCGGGTGGTGCCGCGCGGCATCGATCCGGTGCAGTTCCCGCGCCGTCCCTGGCCGGACGCGCAGGCGCGGGCCTGGGCCGCTGGCCAGGCGCCGGCGCTGGCCGGCAATGGGCCGCTGCTGTTGCTGCCGGGGCGCGGCACCCGCCTGAAGGGCCACGCCGACGCCCTGCGCCTGCTGGCGGCGCTGCGCGGCGAGGGCAGCGACGCGCGGCTGTGGCTGCCCGGCGCGCGCGAGCCCGGGCGCGACGCGTATGTGCGCGAGCTGGAGGCCGAGGCGGCATCGCTCGGCGTCGCCGGCGCGGTGGCGTTCACGCCGCCGACCGCCCGCATCGCCGAGGCCTATGCCGCCAGCGACCTGGTGCTGCAACTCTCGCGCAAGCCCGAGGCGTTCGGCCGCACCGTGGTCGAAGCGCTGGCGGTCGGGCGGCCGGTCCTGGGCTGGGCGCATGGCGGGGTCGGCGAACTGCTGGCGCAACTGCAGCCCGCCGGCGCCGTGGCGACGTTCGACGCCACGGCCCTGCAGGGCGCCGCGCGCGCGCTGCTGGCGCAACCACCGGCGCCGCCGGCCACGCTTCCCTATACGCTGCAGGCGATGCAGCGCAGCACCCTGGCGATCTATGACGAACTCCGGCCCTGATGGTTCCCTGTCCGCTTCTGCCCTGCCCGAGGTCCGCGAACGCTGGGCGCCGGTGTGGGTGCTGGTGTTCGTCGCGCTGTGGCCGGCGCCCGGCCTGGCCGCCGGCGTGCTGGCGCTGGGCGCCCTGGTCACCCTGGCGCGGCTGCTGCACAGCCGCTTCCGCGGCGGCGCGCGCCTGCTCAGCGGTCCGGCCTGGGCCCTGACCACGCTGCTGTTCCTCACCTACTGGCTGCCGCAGCCGCTGTCGGCGTTCGGCGCGGTGGACGTGGCGCTGGCCCTGCGCGAATCGGCGGTGGACCTGCGCTTCCTGCCGTTCCTGTGGCTGGTGGCGATGGCGGTGGCGACGCCGCGCGGGCGCCGCATCACCTTCAACGGCCTGGCGGTGATCGCGGCGATCTGGACCGTGGACGCGCTGGCGCAGGCACTGTGCGGCACCAGCCCGCTGTTCTGGTCGATGGACCAGCTGAAGTGGGCGATCAGCCACCACGGCCTGTGCACGCCGCAGGAGATCGCCCTGGCCGATCGCCTCAGCGGCGTGTTCGGCCCGTGCAACCTGAAGTTCGGCCAGGTGCTGGCCAGCGTCTCGCCGTTCCTGCTGTGGGTGGCCGCGCGCCGCGGCGGCGCCTGGGGCTGGCTGCTTGCGGCGGGCGCGGTGGGCGTGGTGCTGGTGCTGGCCGGATCGCGCGCGTCGTGGGTCACCTATGCGCTGCTGCTGGTGCTGTCGGGCTGGCGCCTGCTCGGCGCGCGCAAGCTGCTGGCGCTGGGCGTGGCCGCGCTGCTGGGCGCCGGGGTGCTGGGCGTGGTGTCGCCGCAGGTGCATGACCGCTTCGAGCGCACCGCGCGCGCGCTCAGCGGGCATCCGGCCGACCTCAACGCCGCCCTGACCGGGCGTGCGCAGATCTGGACGGCGGCCTGGTGCATGATCCGCCAGCACCCGATCAATGGCGTCGGCGTGCGCGGCTTCCGCGAGGCCTACGTCGGGTGCGATCCGGACCCGAGCCATGCCGGGGAATGGGGGCGCGAACCGGCGTTCCATGCCCACCAGATCGTGCTCGAGGTGCTCGCCGAGACCGGTGTGATCGGCCTGCTGCTGTGGCTGGCCGGTGCCGCGCAGGCGTGGCGCGCGTGGCGCTACGCGTCGGCGCAGGCGCGCGAACGCGCGCGGCCGGCCATGCAGGCGCTGCTGATCACGGTGTTCCCGTTCAACACCCACCTGGCCTTCTATTCGTCGTTCTGGGGCGCGCTGACCATGCTGCTGATCGGCCTGTACGCCGGTGCCCTGCTGGCGAACGACCCCGAACCGGGCGAACGCACCGACGCCGCGACGCCGGGGTGAGCGCTCAGCCGCGCTGGCGCTCGTAGAAGTCGCTGCGGCCGCCGGGCTGGCGCTTGAAGCGGCGGTGGATCCACAGATACTGCGCCGGCGCCTCGCGCACCATCGCCTCGATGGCGGCGTTGACCCGCGCGGTGTCGGCGACCATGTCTTCCGACGGAAAGTCTTCCAGCGGCGGCGCGATGCGCAGGATGTAGTCGGCGCCTTCGCGGCGGTGGAAGTACGGCACCACCGCGCAACCGGTCAGCCGCGCCAGCTGGTGGGTGGCGGTGATGGTGGCCGCGGGCATGCCGAAGAACGGTACGAACACCGTGTCCTTGCCGCGCATGTCCTGGTCCGGCGCGTACCACAGGAAGCCGCCGCGCTTGAGGTGGCGCACGCTGCCGCGCAGGTCCTCGTTGGCGAACATGGCGGTGGCGTAGCGCAGGCGGCCGCGCTTGACCGCCCATTCGAACACCGGATTGCGGTGGCGCCGGTACATGCCGGCCAGCGGCACGTGATCGCACAGCAGGCGGCCGCAGATCTCCAGGGTCATGAAGTGACCCGACACCAGCAGCACGCCGCGGCCTTGCGCCTGCAGCGCCTGCAGGTGTTCCAGGCCCTCGATGCGGGTGCGCCGGCGAATCGCGCCGATGCCGCCCCACCAGGCGCGGGCGAATTCGAACACGCCCACGCCCAGCGCGTCGAAGCTGTCGCGCAGCAGGCGCGCGCGCCAGGCCTCGCTCTGCTCCGGGAAGCATAATTTCAGGTTCACCTCGGCGGCATGGCGGCGGGTGCCGGCCAGGCGCAGCGCCAGCCAGCCGATGCCGCGGCCCAGTGCGCGCTGCAACAGCCACGGCAGGCGTGCGGCAATCACCGCCAGGCCGAGCAGCAGCCAGGTGGGCCAGTGGCGGGGCGAGCGTGGCGGCGGTGCGGCCTGGGTCGCGGACGCGGGCGGAGTGGGGGCGGCAGACATGCGCCAAGTTTAGCCGGGCACGCGCATGGCCGCGTCGGCGTGCACTGCTGGGGGCATGGCGATCGTCTGCCGCCGCCTGCGCGCAACCGGCTATGCTGTCCGGATGCGCAACGATTTCATCGAGCGGCTGCTGCGCGGCCTGTACTCGGCCGTGCTCTATCTGCTGCTGCCGGTCACCGTCTATCACCTGGTCTGGCGCGGCTTCCGCGTGCGCCAGTACTTCCAGCGCTGGGACGAGCGTTACGCCTCGTACTCGCAGGCGCGCGGACGCCCGCGGGTGTGGCTGCACGCGGTCTCGGTGGGCGAGGTCAACGTCGCCGCGCCGGTGGTCAATGCGCTGCGCGCGCAGCGCCCGGACATCCGCTGGGTGATCACCACCATTACCCCGACCGGCTCGGAGCGGGTGCGCGCGCTGTGGGGCGACGCGCTGGACCATGTGTACCTGCCCTACGACGTGCCCGGCAGCGTCGGCCGCTTCCTGCAGCATTTCCGCCCGAGCCTGGCGCTGATCCTGGAAACCGAACTGTGGCCGAACATGCTGTTCGGCTGCCGCGACCGCGGCATTCCGGTGTACGTGCTCAACGCGCGGCTGTCGGCGCGTTCGCTGCGCGGCTACCGCGTGCTGCGACCGCTGATCGGGCGCGCGCTGCGCACCGTCACCTGCGTGGCGGCGCAGTCGCAGGAGGACGCCGAGCGCTTCGTCGCGCTCGGCGCACGTGCCGAGCAGGTGCGCGCGCTGGGCAACCTGAAGTTCGACATCGCCGCGCCCGCGCACCTGCCGGAGGTCGTCGCCGCGTTCCGCGAGCGCGTGCCGGCGGCGCGCCCGGTGTGGATCGCCGCCAGCACCCACGACGGCGAGGAAGCGGCGGTGATCGAGATGCACCGGCAACTGCGCCGGCAGTGGCCGGACCTGCTGCTGCTGTGGGCGCCGCGGCATCCGGAACGCTTCGCAAAGGTCGAGGCGCTGGCGCGCGACCAGGGCTGGCGCGTGGCCACGCGCCGCCAGCAGCAATGGCCGGGTGCCGACGATGCGGTGTTCGTGATCGACACGCTGGGCGAGTTGATGGGCTTCTACGCCTGCGCGCAGGTCGCCTTCGTCGGCGGCAGCCTGCAGCCGATCGGCGGCCACAACCTGCTGGAGCCGGCGGCGGTCGGCACGCCGTCGGTCACCGGCCCGCACCTGCACAACTTCTCCGAAATCTCGCGGCGCATGCGCGAGGCCGGTGCGGTGGCCATCTGCGAGGATGCCGGCGCCGTGTGCGCGGCGCTGCAGTCCCTGCTGGGCGACGCGGAGGCGCGCAAGCAGATGGCCGAGGCCGGCTGCGCGCTGGTCGCCAACGGCCGCGGCGCGCTGCAACGGACCCTGCAACTGATCGCGCCGCATCTGCCGCCGTTGGCCGGCGAGGCGAGTGCGGAGGACTGATGCGCGTCGCGCAGGGATATGCGCATCTGTAGGAGCGGCTTCAGCCGCGACGGGCGTTCCTGGTAAAGCGTGTCGCGGCTGAAGCCGCTCCTGCGGTTTCTGCGCCAGCCTCCTTTCCCGTATCTCAGAAAGACCCGTGTGGAGCGACTTCAGTCGCGACGCATGACACTCTCCGTTCGCCTATTCCGCCCCTTCCATCGCGCAGCGCGTCGGGACTGAAGTCCCTCCTACAGTGGGGCTGGCGGATTGTCGTGTCGCGGTCAGAACGGCGTTCGCTTTGCCAGATGGCGGGCGACGCTGCACGGCGCGTGTCGCATTGCGACTGCGCACTCGTAGGAACGGCTTCAGCCGCGACCGTCAGGGGGGAACATCGCCGCCCGCGGCTCCCCAAAACAAAACGGCGGACCCGAAGGCCCGCCGTTTCGATGGATGCGCGCGCGAACGCGCTTACTGTGTGCTGGTGGAGTTGAGCTTGGATTCGGCGCTTTGGGTCAGCAGCGCGTTGATCGACTGCACCTCGGCCACGTCCAGCGAGCCGAGCGCCTGGCTCAGCAGCAGGCGGTTCTGCAGGAAGTTGTAGCGCGCCTGCGCGTAGGCCAGCTGCGCCTGGTACAGGGTGCGCTGGTTCTGCACCACGTCCAGCACGGTGCGGGTGCCTACTTCCAGGCCGACCTGCGAGGCGTCGAACGCGGCCTGCGCCGAGACCACCGCCAGGCGCCGCGCCTCGATCTCGCTGATCCCGGCCACTACCGTCTGGTAGGCGTTGCGGGTGTTGCGGTCGAGCGCACGCTTCTGCAGTTCGTAGGTGTCCTGGGCGATGTCGCGCTGCGCCAGCGCCTGGCGCACCGCCGACTGGGTGGCGCCGCCGGCGAAGATCGGGATGCTCAGGGTGACGCCGATGGTGTTGCTGTCGGCGCGCGGCGAATTGCTGCCGGAGACGCCGTCGCCCCAGGTCGCATCGCGGCCGGCGCTGGCCGACAGGTTCAGCGTCGGCAGGTGCCCGGCGCGCGCGGCCGAGACGCTGGCCTCGGCGGCCTGCACCTGGTACTGGTAGGAACGCAGCGACGGATTCTTGTCCAGCGCCGAGGCGATCAGGCTGTCGATGTCGCCGCCGGTGGCCGGCAGCTGCGGACGGAAATCCTCCGGCAGGCCGCGCAGGTCGCGCACGGGCTGGCCGGTGATCTCGGTCAGCGCCTGGTACAGGTCCTGCAGCGAGTTGCGCGCGGTGATCGTGTCGGCGCGGGCCTGGTCGTACTCGGCGCGGGCTTCGTGCACGTCGGTGATCGGCGCCAGGCCCACTTCCAGGCGCTTGTCGGCGTAGTCGAACTGCTTCTTGGCGGCGGCTTCGTTGGTCTCGGCGGCGACCAGCGACTCGATCGCCACCAGCACGTTGAAGTAGGCCGCCGAGGTGCGCACGATCAGGTCGTCGTTGGCCGAATCCAGGGTGTAGTCGGCGGCCAGGCTGCGCGCCTTCTGCGCGCGCAGGTTGGAGAACTGCGCGAAGTTGACCAGGGTCTGCTGGCCCTGCACGGCGTAGCTGCGGCTCTTGCTGGTGCCGGCCAGTTCGCCGGTGCCGCGCTCGATCTCGCTATGGCTGCGCTGCAGCGATGCGCTGCCGTTGATCTGCGGCAGCAGTGCGGCGCGCGCCTGCACCTCGCCCTCCTTGTCGTACAGCCGGGTCGATTCCGCGGAGGCCAACTGCGGGTCGCTGTTGCGGGCCATTTCGTAGACTTGCAGCAGGTCCGTGGCGTTGGCGGCCAGCGGAAACAGCGCGGCGGCCAGCGCCAGGACGAGGGATCGGCGGATCATTGCGGCTTCCTTGATGGATCAGAATGTGAACTGGGGGACTGGCGCTGCGCCTCGCAGGTAGTACGCCAGGTCGGTTTCGAACAGCGATTCCGTGCGCGGCGCGCCGGCCTCGGCATGCACCAGTACCGCTTCCATGACCGGCGCGCGGCCGCGGATCGCGAACAGGCGCCCGCCGGGACGCAGCCAGGCCAGGAACTGCGCCGGGATCTCGGTGACCGCGGCGGTGACGCAGACCACGTCGAAGCGGCGCTCGCTGTTCCAGGCGAAGGCGTCGGCGGTCTCGATGCGGACGTTGCTGCCCAGGCCGGCGGCGTCCAGGTTGGCGCGCGCGGCGGCGGCCAGGGCCGGCTCGATCTCAAGGCTGACCACTTCGCGGCCGAGCTCGCCCAGGCAGGCGCTGACGAAGCCGCTGCCGGTACCGATCTCGAGCACGTCCTCGCCCGGCTGCAGGTCCAGGGCCTGCAGCATGCGGCCTTCGATGACCGGCTTCATCATGAACTGGCCGTGGCCCAGCGGAATTTCCAGGTCGGCGTAGGCCACGGCGCGGTGGGCCGGCGGCACGAAGGTCTCGCGCGGCAGCCGCGACAGCACGTCGAGCACGCGCAGGTCCAGCACGTCCCAGGGACGGACCTGCTGTTCCACCATCTTTTCGCGGGCTTGGGAGTAGTCGATCGTCATTTCGGGCATCCAACGCGGAGGGCCGGGCATTTTAGCCGGCACGGAGGCCGGGCGTATGCCGCAGCATCGCCGCCGGACGGCCCGGCGCGCAGTGCCGGAAGTCATCGGCGCCGGGGAACGGCCGGGCGGCCGGGCTAGCGCACCGCATAGGCACGCAGGAAGAAGTCGATGCTGGCCTCGACATGGGCGCGGACCCGCTCCTGGCTGGCGTCGCGGCACAGGCCGCACATCATCAGCGAGTGCAGCTCGCCCTTGACCAGGCAGAAGAACTGCGAGGCGGCCAGGTCCAGGTCGGCGATGTCCAGTTCGCCGGCGGCGACGTGGGCCTGCAGCAACCTGGCCAGGTCCTGCTGGGTGCGCTTGGGGCCGGCATTCCAGAACATCTCGCGGACGTGGTCGTCGCCGGTGCCGGGGGTCAGCATCATGCGGTGGGTGGCCATCGCCGCCTCGCTGCTGATCATGGCGAAGAACGCCTGGCCGATGTCCAGCAACTGGGTGCGCAGGGGGCCCTTGAGCGCGTGCCCGAACAGGTCGTCCGGCAGCAGCGCCTGGCATTGCGCGCGCACCGCCTCGGCGAACAGGGTCTCCTTGTCGCCGTAGTGGCTGTAGACGGTGAGCTTGGAGACGCCGGCGCGGGCGGCGATGCCGTCCATGCTGACCCCGCCGAAGCCCAGTTCGGTGAACATCTCCCGGGCCGCTTCCAGGATCGCGGCGCGTTTGCCCATGTCCTTGGGGCGGCCGGGTCCGGCGGGGCGGGAGGAGGGCTTGGCGGCGGCGGGCGATTTGCTGACCATGGTGGCAATACTAGACCAGTCGGTTCGATATTTATACTAGACCCGCTGGTTCATTATTGTGACGCTGCGTTCGGCCGGCGTCGTGGACCGGGCAGGGCAGGCGCCGGTCGGCCTGTCGCGGCGCGGCGGCACCGCCGTCCAATGCTTTGCTTATGCGCGGCTTACATTTGCCTAACATCGGGCTCATGGTCGCCTAATCGGCGGCCCCGACGATGCCGCCATGGCCATTGTCCCGCTCTCCGCCGCTTCCGGTTTCCGCTTCGCCGACCCCGTGCTGGTGGATGCCCTGCATCCCGACCGCGCGCAGGTCGAAGCCTTCATCGCCGGTGTCTACCGCGAGCGCTACGGCGCGGTCCTGCGCGGTTTCCTCCCGCACCTGCTCGCCTACCACGGCGCCGACGGGCGCCTGCAGGCCGCGCTGGGCCTGCGCTGCGCCAGCGAGGGGCCGCTGTTCGTCGAGCAGTACCTGGCGCAGCCGGCCGAGCTGGCGATCGCCGAGCGGATGCCGCGGCGGGTGGTGCGCAGCGAACTGGTGGAGGTGGGCAATTTCGCCGCCGAGCACGCCGGCGATGCGCGGGCGATGATCCGCGCACTGACCTGCACCCTGCATGGCGCGGGCCTGCGCTGGGTGCTGTTCGTGGCGACCCGGCAACTGCGCAACGCTTTCGACCGCCTGCATCTGGCGACCGTGGAGCTGGGCGAGGCGCGCGGCCAGGACCTGCGCGACGATCCCAGCGACTGGGGCGACTACTACGCGGCGCAGCCGCGGCTGATGTTCGGCGACATCGCCGCCGGGCATACCTTCCTGCAGCGTGAGGCGGAACCACGCCATGGCGTGCTGCCGACCTTCCGCGCCTGCCTGGCGGGGGCGCCGTGAGCGCGCCCGGCGTCGCCGACCTGCTGGCCGGCTTGCGCGGCGGCGACGCGCGCGTGCTTTACGCCGATGGGGCGCTGCCCGAGCGCGATCTGCTCGAGCGCGCCCGGCGCCTGGCCGATGCGCTGCAGGGGCATGGGTTGCATTGCGTCGCCAGCCGCCTGGACAACGGCCCCGAGTGGCTGCTGCTGGACCTGGCGATCCGCCTGGGTGGCGGCGTGCACGTGCCGCTGCCGACCTTCTTCAGTCCGGCGCAGGTGCAGTACGCACTGGCCAGCAGCGGTGCGCAGGGGCTGATCGCGGCGCCGGGTCCGGCGCTGGCCGGTCTCGATGGCGAGGCGCTGCGCCTGCCGGAGCTGGGCCTGGCGTGCCGGCGCCTGGCGCAAGCGCCGGTGGCCCTGCCTGCGGGCACCGGCTGCATCACCTACACCTCCGGCACCACCGGCCAGCCCAAGGGGGTGTGCCTGAGTGCCGAGGCGCTGCTGCAGGTGGCCGGCTCGCTGGCCGACGCGGCCTCGGCGCTGGCGCCGCGCCGGCACCTGTGCCTGATGCCGCTGTCGACGCTGCTGGAAAACGTCGGCGGCCTGTACGCGCCGCTGCTGTCCGGCGCGCAGATCGCGCTGCCGTCGCTGGCCGAGATCGGCTACAGCGGCGCTGCCGGCCTGGACATTCCGACCCTGATCGCCTGCCTGCACCGCTACCAGCCGCACAGCGTGATCCTGGTGCCGCAGTTGCTGCTGGGGCTGGTCATGGCCGCCGAGCGCGGCGTGCCGCTGCCCGCCTCGTTGCGCTACCTGGCGGTCGGCGGTGGCCGCGTCGGCCCGGGCCTGTTGCGCCGTGCGGCGGCGCTGCAGTTGCCGGTGTTCGAAGGCTACGGCCTGACCGAGTGCGCCTCGGTGGTGGCCTTGAACCGGCCCGAGGCGCAGCGCCTGGGCAGCGTCGGGCGGCCGCTGCCGCATGCGCGGGTGCAGGTGGTCGATGGCGAACTGCAGGTCGAAGGCGTGCGTTGCCTGGGCTACCTGGGCGCCCCCGGCCCGGCGCCGGGGCCGATCGCCACCGGCGACCTGGGCCATGTCGACGCCGATGGCTTCGTGCACATCACCGGCCGCCGCAAGCATGTGTTCATCACCGCGTTCGGCCGCAACGTCTCGCCGGAGTGGGTGGAAAGCGAGTTGCTGCAGCATCCGCTGATCGCGCAGGCGGTGGTGTGCGGCGAGGCGCGCGCGCACAACCTGGCGGTGCTGTGGCCGCGCCGCGCCGGCGAAGACGACGCCGCGCTGCAAGGGGCGCTGGCCGAGGTCAATGCCGGCCTGCCCGATTACGCCCGCGTCGCCGGCTTCGTGCGCGCCGCCGCGCCGTTCAGCGCCGCCGACGGCCTGCTCACCGGCAACGGCCGCCCGCGCCGCGACGCCATTCTGCAGCGCTACGCCGACGCCGTGGCGCAGCGCTACGCCGAACTCGAACCCGATCCCGCCCCAGGAGCCTTCCAATGAGTTTCCATGCCCGGCTGCTCGCCGAGACCCAGGCCGAACGCGCCGACCTGATCGCCATTCCGATCATCCAGACCGCCCTGGCCGGGCAGATCGCCCGCGCCGACTACGTCGCCTTCCTGGGCCAGGCCTATCACCACGTGCGCCACACCGTGCCGTTGCTGATGGCCTGCGGCGCGCGCCTGCCGGCGCGGCTGGAGTGGCTGCGCAGCGCGGTGGCCGAGTACATCGAGGAAGAGCTGGGCCACCAGGAGTGGATCCTCGACGACCTGGCCGCCTGCGGCGCCGACCGTGCCGCGGCCGCGGCGTCGATGCCCTCGGCGGCGACCGAGCTGATGGTGGCCTACGCCTACGACACCATCGCCCGCGGCAATCCGGTGGGCTTCTTCGGCATGGTGCTGGTGCTGGAAGGCACCAGCGTGGCGCTGGCCACGCGCGCGGCCGAGAGCATCGAGACCTCGCTGGGCCTGCCGCGCAACGCCTTCAGCTACCTGCGCTCGCACGGCGACCTGGATATCGAGCATGCCGGCTTCTTCGAAGGCCTGATGGACCGCCTCGACGACGCCGACGACCAGCGCGCCGTGGTGCACGCGGCCAAGCGCTTCTACGGCCTGTACGGCGACATCTTCCGCAGCCTGCGCGTACAGCCGGCGCTGCCCATGGCGGAGGCCGCATGATGGATCTCAACGGACGCAGCGTGATTCTCACTGGCGCCAGCGGCGGCATCGGCGCCGCCCTGTGCGACGAACTGGTGGCCGCCGGCGCCTGCGTGCTGGCGGTCGGCCGCGACCCGGTGCGGCTGGCGCAGGTCGCCGGCCGGCATCCGCAGGGGCGGGTGCTGCCGCTGCCGCTGGACCTGTCCACGCCGGCCGGGCGCGCGCAGTTGCTCGGCGCCGCCGCGGCCTTGCCGATCCGTCCGTCGCTGCTGCTGATCGCGCATGCGCAGAGCGGTTTCGGCCTGTTCGCCGAGCAGTCCGAGCAGGATCTGCGGCAACTGCTGGACACCAACCTGATGGCGCCGATGTTGCTGGTGCGCGCGCTGCTGCCGTTGCTGCAGGCGCAGCCGCAGGCCACGGTGGTGGCGGTCGGCTCGACCTTCGGCAGCCTGGGGTTCCCCGGTTTCGCCGGCTACAGCGCCAGCAAGTTCGGCCTGCGCGGCCTGTTCGAGGCGCTGGCGCGGGAGTACGCCGACAGCCATGTGCGTTTCCAGTACCTGGCGCCGCGCGCCACCCGCACCGCGTTCAATACCGCGCAGGTGGATGCGATGAACCAGGAGCTGAAGGTCGGCGCCGATACGCCCGAGCGGGTGGCGCGCGCGCTGCGTCAGGCGATCGAACGTGGCGACCGGCGCCTGCAGATCGGCTGGCCGGAAAAGCTCTTCGCCCGCCTCAACGGCGCCTTGCCGGGGCTGGTGGACCGCAGTTTGAAAGCGCAGTTGCCCGTAGTGCGCCGGCATGCCGCGCGCGCTCCTTCCCGATTTGGAGATGCCCGATGAAGGTCCGTCTGCGTGCGCTGTCATTGTTGCTTGCGCTGTTGCCGCTGGGGGCGGCCGCTGCCGCGCCACTGAACCCGGCGGTGGCCGCGGTGCGCGACCAGTGGGCGCAGGTCGCCTACCAGACGCCGAAGCCGCAGCGCCTGCAGGCCTACGCCCGCCTCGCCACGCAGGCGGGCGTGGCCCGGCAGGCGTCGCCCCGGGATCCGGCGGCGCTGATCTGGGAGGGCATCGTGCTGTCCAGCGAGGCCAACGAGCGCGGCGGACTCGGCGCGCTCGCCCTGGTCAAGCGCGCCCGCAGCGATTTCGAGCAGGCGCTGGCGCTGGACCCGGCCGCCTTGAACGGCGCCGGCTGCACCAGCCTGGGCGCGCTGTACTACCAGGTGCCCGGCTGGCCGGTCGGCTTCGGCGACGACGCCAAGGCGCGGACCTTGTTGCAGCAGGGCCTGCAGTACGATCCGGACGGCATCGACGCCAACTACTTCTACGGCGATTTCCTGCGCGCACAGAAGGACTGGAGCGGCGCTGCCGCGGCCTTGCGCAAGGCCCTGGCGGCACCGCCGCGGCCCGGGCGCGAGGTGGCCGACCACGGCCGCCGCCAGCAGATCCAGGCGGCGTTGCGCGAGGTCGAGCCGCATCTTGCCAGCCGCTGAGCCGCCGCCCACACTGCGGCCATGCGCATCCTGCTGGTGGAAGACGATCTGTCGCTGGGAGAAGGCATCCGCACCGCGTTGCGCCGCGCCGCCTATTCGGTGGACTGGGTGCAGGACGGTGCCGCTGCGCTGGCCGCGATCGGCGATGGCGAGATCGACCTGGTGCTGCTGGACCTGGGGCTGCCGCGGATGGACGGGCTGGAGGTGATCCGGCGCACCCGCCAGCTCGGCGCCGACGTGCCGATCCTGGTGCTCAGCGCGCGCGAACGGCCGGCCGATCGCGCGCTGGGCCTGGACGTGGGCGCCGACGATTACCTCGGCAAGCCCTTCGACACCACCGAACTGCTGGCGCGCACGCGTGCGCTGCTGCGGCGCAGCGCCGGCCGCGCCACGCCGCAGCTGGAGATCGGTGCGCTGCACCTGGACCCGGAGCGCCTGGCGGTGCGCTGGCGCGGCCGTGCGCTGGACCTGACCCGACGCGAGTTCGCCCTGCTGTGGCTGTTGGCCGAGCGCCACGGCCGTGCCATCGCCCGCGATTCGATCCAGCAGCGGCTGTACGGCTGGGACGAGGACGTGGCCAGTAACGCGGTGGACGTGCACGTGCACCAGTTGCGGCGCAAGCTCGATCCGGCGCTGATCCGCACCGTGCGCGGGGTCGGCTACGCGCTCGACACCCAGGCCGCGACGGCCGCGCCATGAGCTCGATGCGGCGACGCTTGCTGGGCGGCCTGCTCGGTGTGGTGGTGCCGGTGTTCGCGCTGACCGCGCTGCTGAGCTACCGCGCCGGCCTGCAGGAGGCCGGCGAGATGTTCGACGCCAAGCTGGTGCAGTCCTCGCGGGTACTGATGAGCCTGGTCGACGAGCCGCTGGACGATCTGTCGCGGCTGGGGCCGGCCGGCGATGCCATCGTGATCCGCGGCTGGCATGGCCAGGCGCAGGGCGTGGGCGAGGCGCTGGCGTTCCGCACCGGGCACGCCTACGAAAGCAAGCTGGCGTTCCAGGTACGCGACGGCAACGGCCATCTGCTGCTGCGCTCGGACAGCGGGCCGACCCGGCAACTGGCGCCGCTGCGCGCCGGCTTCGCCGACGTGACCCTGGAAGGCGACCGCTGGCGCACCTTCAGCCTGCGCTCGCCGGGCGGGCGCTGGTTCCAGACCGGCGAGCAGGCCGATATCCGCGAGGAGCTGGCAGAGGACATCGCGCTGGGCACGGCCTTGCCGCTGCTGCTGGCGCTGCCGGTGCTGGTGGTGCTGGTGTGGCTGCTGGTGAACTGGGCCAGCGGCGCGTTGAGCCGGGTGTCGCAAGAGATCGGCGAGCGCGACCCGCAGCGGCTGGAGCCGCTGCCGCTGCGGGGCGTGCCGCGCGAGATCCTCGGCCTGGTCGCCGCGGTCAACGGGCTGATGCGGCGCCTGCAGACCGCGCTGGAGCGCGAACGCCGCTTCATCGCCGACGCCGCGCACGAGCTGCGCACCCCGATCGCCGCGCTGAAGGTGCACGCCGACAACCTGCGGCAGGCCCGCGATGCCGACGAGCGCGCCGACTCGCAGCGGCACCTGGACGCCAGCGTGCGCCGGGTGGAGCGGCTGGTCGCGCAGTTGCTGACCCTGAGCCGGGTCGAGCCGGGGGCTGCCGCCGCGCCGCTGGTGCCGTTGGCGCTGGACGCGCTGGTGGCGCTGCAGGTGGAGGAGGCGCACGACCTGGCAGCGCGCCGCGGCCAGCACCTGCACCTGCGCCGCAACGACCCGGCACGGCTGCCGGCCAACGAGGCGGCGCTGTCGGCGCTGGTGCGCAACCTGATCGACAACGCGTTGCGCTACGCGCCGCCGCAGGGCCAGGTCGAGGTGGCGCTGTGCGCCGGGCGCGACGCGGTCTGCTTCAGCGTGGAGGATTCCGGCCCCGGCATCCCGGCCGAGGCGCGCGAGCGGGTGTTCGCGCGCTTCCACCGCGAACTGGGCAGCGGCGTGGAGGGCAGCGGCCTGGGCCTGGCGATCGTGCGCGAGGTGGTGAGCGCGCACGGCGGCGAGGTGACCCTGGACACCTCCCCGGCCCTGGGCGGCCTGCGCGTCTGCGTGACCCTGCCGCTGCCGCCGTGAATCCAGCCTGGGCGTCAGGAACACCCTGACATCGGCGCCGAACAGGTGGTGATAGATTAGCCATCTGCCCACAGGGGGGTACCCGCGCGCCGTTACCGGTGTGATTCGGAAAGGATGGAACAGGGGGATCGGCGTCACGATATTCGCGACGGCGCGTACGCGCTGTGTCGCCGCCTGGGCGTGGGTCTTTGCCTGTTGCTGGCGTTGTGCTGCGCCAGTGTCGTCGCGCGCGCCGAACCGGCCGCGCCGCTGACCGAGCGCGCGGTGCTCGAGCGCCCGGTGATCGCGCGCTGGACCATGCAAGAAGGGTTGCCGCACAACCTGGTGCACGCGCTGGCGCAGGACCGCGACGGCATGATCTGGGTCGGCACCTGGGAGGGCGTAGCGCGTTTCGACGGCCGCGCCTTCACCGTCTTCGATCGGCAGAACACGCCGGGCATGGAGTTGTCCGGGGTGTTCGCGCTGCTCGCCGACGCCGACGGCGGCATGCTGGTCGGCACCGCCTACGACGGCGTGTTCCGCTATGCCGCCGGGCGTTGGGAGCATCTGGGCGATGCGCGCGCGCAACGGCTGCGGGTCACCGCCATGCTGCGCGATGCCGATGGCGGGCTGTGGGTGGGCAGCGAGGACGGCCTGTTCCGGATCGAGGCCGACGGCCACCTGGTCGATGCCGGCGCCGCCGCGGGGTTGGGCAGGACCCGCATTGCCGCGCTGCTGCGCTACCGCGACGCGGTGCTGGTGGGCACGCCGCAAGGGCTGTTCCGGCTGACCGCGCATGGCACGCGCGCGCAGCGCTGGGGGGCGGCGGCGATGCGCACGGCGTCGATCCGGCGCCTGGCCCCCGACTGCCACGGCGGCCTGCTGGCAGCCAGCGACGAGGGCGTGTTCTGGCTCGGCGCCGATGACAGCCTGCAATGGCTGCGGCGCGGCCAGCGCGTCGATGCCGCGCTGCAGGACCGCGACGGCCACCTGTGGATGAGCCTGTCCAGCGGACAACTGCTGCGGCGCGCCGGCAACGGCGCCAGCGACGAAGTGCTGTCGATTTCCGGCGTGGTCAGCCCGGCGCTGATCGAGGATCACGAAGGCCTGGTCTGGGCCGGCAGTACCGAAGGCCTGTTCCGCGTCGCCAAGGGCGACGCCGGCGGCCTGACCCGCCAGGACGGGCTGGGCAGCGACTACGTGCGCGTGGTCCAGCAGAACGCCGATGGCGCGATCTGGATCGGCCATGCCGCCGGTCTCGACCGCTGGCAGGGCGGCCGCATCCATGCGGTGCGATTGAGCGAGCGCGCGGGCCGCGATCCGTCGGTGCTGGCGCTGGCCGCCGCGCGCGACGGCGGCATGTGGGTCGGCACCTACGACCAGGGCGTGCTGCTGCTGTCGGCCGACGGCAGCATCCGGCAGCGCCTGGGCGTGGCCGCGGGCGTGCCGCGGAGCATGGTGCGCGCGCTGCTGGCCGACGCCGACGGCGGCCTGTGGATCGGCGGCAACGAGGGGCTGCTGTACCGCAAGGGCGATCGCACGCGGGCCTACGGCAGCGCCGACGGTTTGCCGGGGCGGCAGGTGCAGGCGCTGTACCGCGACCGCGCCGGCGTGCTGTGGATCGGCACCAGCCAGGGCATCGCCACGCTCGCCGCGGACGGCACGCTGCGGGCGCGGCCGAGCGGCCACGGCTTCCCGGCGCAGAACGCCTTCGACTTCCTCGAAGATGCCGACGGCACGATGTGGGTCGCCAGCGACCGCGGCCTGCTGCGGCTGCGCGGCGGGCAGTGGCGCATCTACGACCACAGCGTCGGCCTGCCGCGCGACAAGCTGTTCCGGTTGCTCGACGACGGCAACGGCAACCTGTGGGCCAACAGCAATCGCGGGGTGCTGCGCATCGCGCGTGCGCGTCTGGCGGAACTGGACGCCGGCCAGCGCAGCACCCTGGCGGTGGACGTGGTCGATCGCAGCGACGGCATGCCCAGCGTGCAGGGTAACGGCAGCACCGCGCCGGCCGGTTGGCGCAGCCGCGACGGGATATTGCTGATCCCGACCTCGGCCGGCCTGGGGCTGATCGATCCGGCGCTGCCGAGCCGGCGCGACGTGCGTGCGCCGCCGCTGGTGATCTCGCACGTGCAGGTGGATGGCGTGGCGCAGCCGCTGCGGGGCGAGTACCGCCTGCACGGCGGCGTCGCCCGGCTCGCGGTCGGCTATGCCGGGCTCAGCTTCCGCTCGCCGGACAAGGTGCGCTACCGCTACCGCCTGCAGGGATTCGACCGCCAGTGGGTCGATGCCGGCAGCAACGAGGAGGCCGTCTACACCAACCTGCCGTCGGGCAGCTATCGCCTGGACGTGCAGGCGATGACCAGCCCGCTGGACTGGTCGCGCAGCGAGCGCATCGGCAGCGCCTCGCTGCAGTTGCAGTTGGTGCCGCCGTTCTGGGAGCGCTGGCCGTTCGTGGTGCTGGTGGCGCTGTGCGCGACCGGCCTGATCCTGTGGTGGTATCGCGGCCGCAGCCATCGCTACCGGCGCCGCCAGCGTCGCCTCAACACCATCATCGCCGAGCGCACCCACGAGCTGAAGGCCAAGAACCTGGCCTTGAAGCTGGCCAACCTCGAACGCGAGGATCTGGTGCGCAAGCTCGCCTACCAGGCCGGCCACGATGCCCTGACCGGCCTGCCCAACCGGCGCACCGGCGATCCCTACCTCAACGCGGCGCTGGAGCGGGCGCTGAGCACGCGCACGCCCCTGTGCGTGGCGCTGCTGGACATCGACCATTTCAAGAAGATCAACGACGCGCACGGCCACGAGATCGGCGACGAGGTGCTGCGCCGGGTCGGCGAGGCGCTGCGCGCCAGCCTCGGCGAGCAGGCGTTCGCCGCGCGCCATGGCGGCGAGGAGTTCCTGCTGGTGCTGCCCGGCCTGGACCAGGAACCGGCGCGTGCGCGCCTGGATGCGTTGCGCGTGCGCATCGCCGACCTGGTGCTGTACGACGACGACGGGCGCGCAGTGCGCTTCACCGCCAGCATCGGCTTCGCCTGCGTGTCGCCGGCCCTGCGCACGCGCCGCGACCTGCTGGTGAAGGCCGACAAGCTCCTGTACCAGGCCAAGCGCGAAGGCCGCGATCGGGTGGTCGGCTAGGGCGCTGTCGCCACATGGACGCAGCGCGCCGGGTGCGCGGCGACGCAGGTTGCGTGGGGTTAGCGCGCGCAGGCGCCAGGTAGGCGCCGCGAAGAGAGTGGTATTCCAGTGGGCGTTCCGCACCCGCCGCATCGTCGCGGCGGGCGGGAGGCGGCCGGCGCCGGTGGCCGGCGCGGATCAGCCCTGCAGGCGCTGCAACACTGCCTGCGTGGCCGCCTCGGTGGAGATGCCCTGGCCGGGCGCGGCGAGATCGGCGGTGAACGCCTGCGCCTCGAGCGCGGCATCCACCGCCTGCTCGATCGCCACCGCTTCGGCGTCCAGGCCCAGCGAATGGCGCAGCAGCAGCGCCGCGCTGAGGATGGTCGCGTAGGGATTGGCGATGCCCTTGCCGGCGATGTCCGGCGCCGAGCCGTGGATCGGCTCGTACAGGCCGATGCGGCCGTCGCCCAGCGAGGCCGACGGCAGCAGCCCCAGCGAGCCGGCCAGCATCGAGGCTTCGTCGGTGAGGATGTCGCCGAACATGTTCTCGGTGACGATCACGTCGTACTCGCGCGGCTTGGCCAGCAGGTGCATGGCCATCGAATCGACCAGTTGGTGTTCCAGGCGCACGTCCGGGAATTCCTCGCGGCCGATGCGCGCGGCGACGTCGCGCCACAGCCGCGAGGTTTCCAGCACATTGGCCTTGTCCACCGAGACCACGTGGTTGCGGCGCTGCCGGGCCAGGCGGAACGCGCTGCGCAGCACCCGTTCGATCTCCGCGACGGTATAGCGGCACAGGTCGCTGGCGTCGCTGGCGCTGCGGGTCTTGTCGCCGAAGTAGATGCCGCCGGTCAGTTCGCGCACCACCACGATGTCCACGCCCTGCAACAGGTGCGGCTTGATCGGCGAGGCGTCCAGCGCCGCCTTGTGCGGTTTGACCGGGCGCAGGTTGGCGAACAGGCCCAGGCCGCGGCGGATCGCCAGCAGGCCCTGCTCCGGGCGCACCTTGGCGTTGGGATCGGACCACTTCGGTCCGCCGACCGCACCCAGCAGCACCGCGTCGGCGCCCTGGCAGGCGGTCAGCGTGGCCGCCGGCAGCGGCTCGCCGTGACGGTCGATGGCGATGCCGCCGATGTCGTGTTCGTGGAACTGGAAGTCGTGGCCGTGGCGCGCGGCGACGGCGCGCAGCACCGCGATCGCGGCGGTGGCGACTTCCGGACCGATGCCGTCGCCGGGCAGGACGACGATGTCAGCGTGCATGGGTGACCTCGTAGCGTTCGATATCGGGTTGGCGCAGCAGCAGATAGCCCATCTCGTCCACGCCTTCGAGCAGGCAGGTTTGCGAGAACGCGTCGAGCGGGAAGCTGTAGACGCGGCCGTCGGGCGTGCGCAGTTCGCGCGCGGCCACGTCCACGGTCAGTTCGTCGTCCGGGCGCTGCATCAGCGTCTGCACGTCGTCCTCGGCCAGCACGATCGGCAGCAGGCCGTTCTTGAGGCTGTTGTTGCGGAAGATGTCGGCGATCTCGCTGCTGACGATGGCGCGCAGGCCCAGGTCGGTCAGCGCCCACGGCGCATGCTCGCGCGAGGAGCCGCAGCCGAAGTTGCGCCCGGCCAGCAGGATCTGGCGGCCGGCGTTGTGCGCCTGGTTGAAGGCGAACTCCGGGTTCGGCGTGCCGTCGGCCTGCCAGCGCCAGTCGTTGAAGGCGTGGCGGCCGAGGCCGGCGCGCTCGGTGGTGGACAGGAACCGCGCCGGGATGATCTGGTCGGTGTCGATGTTGGTCTGGCGCAGCACCACGCTGCGCGAGGTGAGGGTGGCGAAGCCGGCCATCACGGGGTCTCCTGGGAAGCGACGGAGTCGAGGGCGGGTGCCGCGGCGTCGGCCACGGGCGGCGGCAGCGCCACGGGCGGCACGTGCGGCGGCAGCAGCGGCTGGTGGCGATGCGCGAAAGCGCGGGTGGTGGTGGCGACGAAGGTCAGCGTGGCCGCGAACGCGGCGATGTGCGACGCCATCACGCGACCTCCGCGAACAGCGCGCGCGGATCGCTGACCTTGCCGTTCACCGCCGCCCAGGCCGCGGTCAGCGGCGAGGCCAGCAGGGTGCGCGAGCCCGGGCCCTGGCGGCCCTCGAAATTGCGGTTGCTGGTACTCACCGCCAGCTGTCCCGGCGCCACCAGGTCGCCGTTCATGGCGATGCACATCGAGCAGCCGGACTCGCGCCATTCCGCGCCGGCCGCGCGCACCACCTCGTGGATGCCCTCGGCCTCGGCCTGGCGCTTGACGATCTCCGAACCCGGCACCACCAGCATGCGCACGTGCGGCGCCACCTTGCGTCCGCGCAGCACCTGCGCCACGGCGCGCATGTCGCTGAGCCGGCCGTTGGTGCAGGAACCGACGAACACCACGTCCACCGGCGTGCCGATCAGCGCGTGCCCGGCTTCCAGGTGCATGTAGTGCAGGCCCTTCTGCGCCGCCGGATCCTGTGCGGCCGGGATCGGCACGTCCACCGCGATCGCGGTGCCGGGGTGGGTGCCCCAGGTCAGGGTCGGGCGGATGTCGCGCGCATCGATGCGCACCTCGACGTCGAAGCGCGCGCCGGGATCGCTGCGCAACTGCGACCAGCGCTGCACGGCGGCGTCGAAATCGGCGCCCTTGGGGCCGCGCGGGGTGTTGGCGACCCAGTCGAAGGTGACCTGGTCCGGCGCGACCATGCCGGCGCGCGCGCCGGCCTCGATCGACATGTTGCACAGGGTCATGCGCTGCTCCATGTCCATCGCTTCGATGGTGGAGCCGCGGTATTCCAGCACGTGGCCGGTGCCGCCGTTGACGCCGATGACGCCGATGATGTGCAGGATCACGTCCTTGGCGCCAACGCCCGGCGCCAGCGGCCCGTCGACGGTGATCGCCATGGTCCTGGCCTTGCGCTGCAGCAGGCATTGCGTGGCCAGCACGTGGCCGACCTCGCTGGTGCCGATGCCGAACGCCAGCGCGCCGAACGCGCCGTGCGTGGAGGTGTGGCTGTCGCCGCAGACGATGGTCATGCCGGGCTGGGTGAAGCCCTGTTCCGGCGCGATCACGTGGACGATGCCGCGGTTGTCCGAGCCCATGTCGAACAGTTCGATGCCGTAGTCGGCGCAGTTGCGCGCGAGCATGTCCACCTGCGCCTCGGAGGCCGGGGTGTAGTACGGCAGCTTGCCGTCGGCGCCGCGCGGCAGGGTCGGCGTGGAATGGTCCATCGTCGCCTTGGTGCGGTCGGGCCGGCGCGGCGCCAGGCCGCGCGTCTTGAGTTCGGTGAACGCCTGCGGCGAGGTCACTTCGTGGATCAGGTGCAGATCGATGTACAGCACCGCCGGGGCGGCGGCGCTTTCGGGGACGACGACGTGCGCGTCCCACAGCTTGTCGTACAGGGTGCGGGGAGTGGCGGACATTGCGGAACTACCTGGCAGGAAAGCTGGGCGGGGAGGGCGAGCGAAGGCGAGCGTGCACGAGGACGATGACCGCGGCGTGGCCGCTCAGGCCATCGCGTCGGCGGCGGCCGGCGCCGCCTGGCGCTGGCGCAGCACGCGGTTGGCCACGTCCAGCCAGGCCAGCGCGCTGGCCTCGATGATGTCGCGGCTGGTGCCGGTGCCGTCGTACTCGACCTCGCCGTGGCGCACGCTGAGGTTGGCCTCGCCGCGCGCATCGGCGCCGATGCCGACGCTGTGCACCTGGTAGCTGTCCAGCACCAGCTGCACGCCGGTGGCGGCCGACAGCGCGGCGAACAGCGCGTCCACCGGGCCGTCGCCCTCGGCGCGTTCGCTGACCCGCTGGCCGTCCGGGTCGGACAGCTCGACCTGCGCGCTGGCGCGCTGGCCGCGGTCGCTGACGGTCATCGACGACAGCCGGTAGCCCTGGCTCTCCGGCGCGTCCTGCATCATCGCCTGCAGGTCGGCGTCGTTGACCACGCGCTGCTGTTCGCACAGCGCCTTGAACGCGTCGAAGGCGATGTTCAGTTCGGCCTCGTCCAGCACGTAGCCCAGCGCACGCAGGCGCTGCTCGACCGCGGCGCGGCCGCTGTGGCGGCCCAGCACCATCTGCGAGGACTCCCAGCCCACGTCTTCCGGGCGCATGATCTCGTAGGTGCCGCGGTGACGCAGCATGCCATGCTGGTGGATGCCCGACTCGTGGGCGAAGGCGTTGCCGCCGACGATCGCCTTGTTGCGCTGGACCGGCATGCCGACCAGGCGCTGCAGCAGCTGCGAGGTGGCGACGATGCGCGGCGTGTTGATCGCGGTGTCCAGTTCGTAGAACGCGTTGCGCACCTTCAGCGCCATCGCGATCTCTTCCAGCGCGCAGTTGCCGGCGCGCTCGCCGATGCCGTTGATGGTGCATTCCACCTGCCGCGCGCCGCCTTCCACCGCGGCCAGCGAGTTGGCCACGGCCAGGCCCAGGTCGTTGTGGCAGTGGGTGCTGAACACCACGCGGTCGGCGCCGGGCACGTTGGCGATGATCCGCGCGAACATGCCGCGGATCTCTTCCGGGGTGGTGAAGCCGACGGTGTCGGGCAGGTTGATGGTGGTGGCGCCGGCGGCGATCGCCACGCTGGCGACCTCGGCCAGGAAATCCTCCTCGGTGCGGGTGGCGTCCTCGGCCGAGAACTCCACGTCGTCCACGTACTGGCGCGCCAGCGCCACGTGCTTGCGCACCGACTCCAGGACCTGCTCGCGGGTCATGCGCAGCTTGTGCTCGCGGTGCAGCGGGCTGGTCGACAGGAACACGTGCAGGCGCGGATTGGCCGCCGCTTCCAGCGCCCGCGCCGAGGTCTCGATGTCGGCGGCCAGGCAGCGTGACAGCACCGCCAGGGTCGGCGTGCGCAGCTCGCGGCCGATCAGCGCCATCGCCTCGCGGTCGGACTGCGAGCTGGCCGGGAAGCCGGTCTCGATGATGTCCACGCCCAGCTCGGCCAGGGCGCGCGCCATCACCAGCTTCTGCGGCGGGGTCATGCTGCAGCCGGGGGATTGCTCGCCGTCGCGCAGGGTGGTGTCGAAAATGCGGATGCGGGGGGTCTGGGAAGAAACGGAAGTGTTCACCAGATGGGTTCCTCTACGGCGGCGGTGGCTTGCGGATGGGGATGCGGGGACGGCGCGATGCGGGCAGGGGCGGGCGGGGCGGGACGTTGGCTGCGAAGTCGCTCGGCGCTGCGGCGGCGCGGCTTGCGCGGCGGGCGCGGGCGCACCTCCGACAGCAGCGTCGCCAGCACGCCGGCGTCGATGTTGCCACCGGACACCACCGCGCACTTGCGCTTGCCGGCGACGCGGCGCCCGGCCGCCAGGGCCAGCGCGCCGGCGCCCTCGGCGATGACGTGCTCCTCCAGCGCCAGGCGGACCAGCGTTTCGCGCAGTTCCGCCTCGCGCACGATCACCACATCGTCGAGCAGGCTGGCGCACAGCCGGCGGGTGATGAACCCGGGGATTTTAACCTTGACGCCGTCGGCCAGGGTGGGCACCGGATCCACGGCGCGGACGTCGCCGCGGATCGCCCGCGCCATCGAGTCCACGCCTTCGACCTGGGCACCGACCACGCGCACGCCCTGCGAGCGCAGCGCCAGGGCCACGCCGGAGGCCAGGCCGCCGCCGCCGATCGGCACGATCACCACGTCCGGGGCGTGCGCGGCCAGTTCGATGCCGACGGTGCCCTGGCCGGCGATCACGTCCGGGTCGTCGAAGGCGGACAGGAAGCGGTAGCCGTTCTGCTCGGCCAGCTCGCGGGCGAAGGCGAAGGCCTCGTCGTAGCTGTTGCCGTGCTGGCGCACGGTGGCGCCCCAGTGCGCGACGCCTGCGATCTTGGTCTGCGGTGCGCCGTGCGGCATCACCGTGATCGCCTGCACGCCCAGGCGGTGCGCGGCCCAGGCCACGCCCTGCGCGTGGTTGCCGGCGGAGGCGCAGATCACCGCGCGCTCGTCGCCGCGTTCCAGCCCGGCCAGCAGCGCGTTGAGCGCGCCGCGCACTTTGTAGGAGCCAGTGCGCTGCAGGTTCTCCAGTTTCAGCCAGACGCCGAAGCGCTCGGCGTAATGCACCGGCGTCGGCGACAGATAACGGCGCAGCCGCGCCTGCGCGGCCAGCACGTCGGCCACGCTGACGGCGACGTGGCCTACATCCGGCTCCTGCGCAGGGCGGCCGGCGTCAGACATGGTGGGGCCGGGAGCGGGGAGTGGGGAGTGGGGATGCGCAGCGGGAATCCTGGGCGCAGGAGAGAAGAAGCGACCTCCGTTGAAGAAGATGCCTCCGCATGGCAGCACGGCGCTGGCGCGGCAGGACCGCCAGGCACGCCGGGACGTTGGGATGCGCGCCCAATCCCGACTCCCCACTCCCGAATCCCGGCGCCATCACGCTACGCCGTCCAGCGCGGTCACGCGCACCGATTCGCAGTCGTAGACCTTCTCCATCTGCAGGCGCAGGGTCTCGCCGGGACGGTTGCCGTCCACCACCAGTTGCAGGTGCCAGCGGCCGGCGTCCTCGGCCACCGGCGCACCGCTGATCGAGATCGGCGCGAAGCCGCGGCGTTCGGCCATGCCGATCGCGCGCAGCAGGGCGCCGTCGATCGGTTTCAGCACCAGGTCAAGCTGGTAACGCATGTGTCGTCTCCTGGCGCTGGGTCGCGGGATTGCTTTCCAGCATGGTGCTGTTGGCGGTGTTCGGCGGCACCAGCGGCCACACGTTGGCGCGTGCGTCGATGGCCACGTGCAGCAGCGCCGGGCCCGGCTGCGCCAGCAGCTCGGCCAGCGCGTCGTCGACCTGGCCGCGCGCGGTGATGCGCTTGGCCGGGATGCCGAACACCTGCGCCAGCGCGGCGAAATCCGGGTTGTCGGACAGGTCGATCTCGCTGTAGCGCTCGGCGAAGAACAGTTCCTGCCACTGCCGCACCATGCCCAGCGAACTGTTGTCCAGCAGCACGATCTTCACCGGCAGCTTGCAGCGGGCGATGGTGACCAGCTCCTGCACGTTCATCATGAAGCTGCCGTCGCCGCTGACCAGCACCACGGTGCGGTCGGGGCAGGCGAACTGCGCGCCCATCGCCGCCGGCAGGCCGAAGCCCATGGTGCCCAGCGCGCCGCTGGTCAGGTGATTGCGCGGGTGGTTGAAGCGGCAGTGCTGGGCGACCCACATCTGGTGCTGGCCGACGTCGCAGGCGATCACGGTGTCGGCCGGGGCCAGTTCGCTCAGCCGCTTCAGCAGGCCGGGCGCGTAGATGTCCTGCCCGGGCGCGTCGTAGCGCGCGCCGAACTTCTCGCGGTGGGCGACGCAGCGTGCGTGCCACGGTTCGCAGGTGCTGGTGGCCGCGGCCAGCGCGCGCAGCGACTGCGCCACGTCGCCGGGCACGGCGATATCGGCCTGGCGCAGCTTGGAGATCTCGCAGGCGTCGGCGTCCAGGTGGATGACCCGGGCGAACGGCGCGAATTCGGCCAGCTTGCCGGTGGCGCGGTCGTCGAAGCGCGCGCCGACCACGATCAGCAGGTCCGACTCCTGCACCGCCATGTTGGCGGCGCGGGTGCCGTGCATGCCGAGCATGCCCAGGTAATGCGGGTGCGCGTGCGGCAATGCGCCCAGGCCGCGCAGGGTCAGCACGGTGGGGATGCGGGTGGCCTCGACGAACTGGCGGAACGCGTCCACCGCATCGCCCAGGGCGATGCCGCCGCCGCCGTAGATCACCGGCTTCTCGGCGCCGGCGATCGCCGCCAGCGCCTCGGCCAGCACCGCGTCCTGCGGCGCCGGCGGGGTCGGCACCGCCGCCGGCACGTGCGCCGGCAGATGCGCGGCATCGGCCAGTTGCACGTCCTTGGGCAGGTCGATCAGCACCGGCCCCGGCCGCCCCTCGCGGGCGATGCGGAACGCGTCGCGCAGCACCTGCGGCAGGTCGTCCACGTGCCGCACCAGGAAGCTGTGCTTGACGATCGGCAGGGTCAGCCCGAACACGTCCAGTTCCTGGAACGCGTCGGTGCCAAGCAGCGGCGTGGCGACCTGCCCGGTCAGGCAGATCATCGGCACCGAGTCGAGCATCGCATCGGCAATGCCGGTGACCAGGTTGGACGCGCCCGGGCCGGACGTGGCGACGCACACGCCGACCCGTCCGCTGGCGCGGGCGTAGCCGTTGGCGGCCAGCGCCGCGCCCTGTTCGTGGCGGACCAGGATGTGCTTGAGCTGGCTGTCTACCAGCGCGTCGTAGAACGGCATGATGGTGCCGCCCGGATAGCCGAACAGCGTGTCCACGCCTTCGGCTTCCAGGGCCTGCGTCAGCCAGCGCGCGCCGTTGCGGGGCGTGCCGTGAGCGGAGGAGTTCATACGGTGGCGACCTTTCGGTGGAAGCGGGTGGGGGAGCCGCGGGTTACGCGGCCTTGGTGCCGCCGGCGGCCGGTGCGGCAGCGGCGTCGCCGTTGAGCCACACCATCTTGGCGCGCAGCTGCTTGCCGACCGTTTCGATCGGGTGGTCCAGATCGGCCTGCTTGAACTTCTTGTAGTTCGGCAGGCCGGCGTCGTACTCGGCCACCCAGTTCTTGGTGAAGGTGCCGTTCTGGATGTCGGTCAGCACGTCGCGCATGCGCTCCTTGGTGGCCGCGTCGATCACCCGCGGGCCGCTGACGTAGTCGCCGTACTGCGCGGTCTCGGAGACGAACTCGAGCATGCGGGTGATGCCGCCTTCGTAGAACAGGTCGACGATCAGCTTCAGTTCGTGCAGCACTTCGTAGTAGGCGATTTCCGGCTGGTAGCCGGCTTCCACCAGCACTTCGAAGCCGGCCTGCACCAGCGACGAGGCGCCGCCGCACAGAACCGCCTGCTCGCCGAACAGATCGGTCTCGGTCTCTTCCTTGAAGGTGGTCTTGATCAGGTTGGCGCGCGCGCCGCCCAGGCCGGCGGCGTATTCCAGCGCGAACTGCTCGGCCTTGCCGCTCTTGTCCTGGTACACCGCCCAGATGCACGGCACGCCGCGGCCGATCTCGTACTCGCGGCGCACCAGCGCGCCCGGGCCCTTCGGCGCGACCAGCACCACGTCCAGGTCGGCGCGCGGCTTGATCATGTCGAAGTGCACGTTCAGGCCATGCGCGAACAGCAGGCAGGCGCCCTGCTTCATGTTCGGCGCCAGCACCTCCTCGTACAGCTTCTTCTGCACCATGTCCGGGGTCAGCACCGCGACCAGGTCGGCGTCCTTGACCGCCTCGGCGGGGCTCTTCACCACGAAGCCGTCGGCCTGCGCCTTGGCTTCGGTCGGGCCGCCGGCACGCAGGCCGATGGTGACGTCGAAGCCGGACTCGCGCAGGTTCAGCGCGTGCGCGCGGCCCTGGCTGCCGTAACCGACGATGGCGATCTTGGTGGTGGGCTGGGCGGAACTGGTCATGGGGCGGATGTCCTTGAACGGTGTTGGAGTGGAGAGGGGTCTTGCATTCGTGGTCACTGAAACGAAAAACCCCGCGCCGTTGCCGGTGCGGGGTCTGATCGAATCCTGGCTGCTTGTCGCTTACACGCCGGTTCGTCCCGCACTTGTGGGCGAGGTAATAAGCACGAGTACGAGGAGCGGCGCGGCAGCGTCCGCGCGCAATGCGGCGGGCTGGTGGGTCGGCTTCGGGCGGGTGTGGCGTTGCAACATGCAGCGAGATAAACATGGGCTTTGCGCGACTGTCAACTGTGTCGCGGGCCCTTCTGCACGAATGTGCCGAAAGCCGCGCCAGCACTGCATGGTTACGCATGAAACGGAGGCGGCGCGGGCGGCGAATGGCGCCAATTGCGCGGAAATCCGGCGATTGCCGATGGCGCGATGTGCGCGCGTGCGCGGCGCCGCCCGCCGCACTCGGGTACGGTGGGCGTCCCTGTTTCCGGAGAGCCGCGCATGTCCGTCTCGCTTCCTTCCCTGGCGCGCCTGGCGCTGGCCTTGGCGCTGGCCACGTCGCTGCCGGCGCAGGCCGCCGACCGCATCACCGGCCAGCCGTTCGCCACCCGCTCGGAAGTGATCGCTCCGCACGCGATGGCCGCCACCTCGCAGCCGCTGGCCACGCAGGTCGCGCTGGACACGATGCGCGATGGCGGTTCGGCGGTGGACGCGGCGATCGCCGCCAACGCCGCGCTGGGGCTGATGGAGCCGACCGGCAATGGCGTCGGCGGCGACCTGTTCGCCATCGTCTGGGATCCGAAGACGCAGAAGCTGTACGGCTACAACGGCTCCGGCCGCTCGCCCAAGGCACTGACCCTGGCCGAGTTCCAGCGCCGCGGGCTGAAGGAGATCCCGGCCACCGGCCCGCTGCCGGTGTCGGTGCCCGGCGCGGTCGACGGCTGGTTCGCGCTGCATGAGCGTTTCGGGCGCAGGACGATGGCGCAGAACCTGGCGCCTGCGATCCGCTACGCCCGCGACGGCCATCCGGTGGCCGAGACCATCGCCTACTACTGGGGCCTTTCGGTGCCGCGGCTGTCGCAGTACCCCGGCTTCAAGGAGCAGTTCACCATCGACGGCCGCGCCCCGCGCAAGGGCGAGCTGTGGAAGAACCCGAACCTGGCCAACACCCTGCAGCAGATCGCCGACGGCGGCCGCGACGCGTTCTACAAGGGGCCGATCGCGCGCACCATCGATGCCTACTTCAAGGCCAATGGCGGCTTCCTGCGCTACGAGGACCTGGCCAGCCACCACGGCGAATGGGTCGAGCCGGTGTCCACCAACTACCGCGGCTACGACGTGTGGGAACTGCCGCCCAACAGCCAGGGCATCGCCGCGCTGCAGATGCTCAACATCCTGGAGGGCTACGACTTCTCCAGGATCCCGTTCGGCTCGGCCGAACACGTGCACCTGTTCACCGAGGCCAAGAAGCTGGCCTTCGCCGACCGCGCGCGGTTCTATGCCGACCCGGCGTTCCAGCCGGCGCCGCTGGCGCGGCTGATCTCCAAGGACTACGCCGCGCAGCGGCGCGCGCTGATCTCGATGGACCGCGCGCTGAAGCAGGTGCAGCCGGGCACGCCGAAGCAGCTGGAAGAGGGCGACACCATCTACCTGACCGTGGCCGATGCCGACGGCATGATGGTGTCGCTGATCCAGTCCAACTACCGCGGCATGGGCAGCGGCATGGCGCCGCCGAGGCTGGGCTTCATCCTGCAGGACCGCGGCGAGATGTTCGTGCTGCAGAAGGATCATCCCAACGGCTACGCGCCGGGCAAGCGTCCGTTCCAGACCATCATCCCCGCGTTCGTGACCAAGGACGGCAAGCCGTGGCTGAGCTTCGGCGTGATGGGCGGGGCGATGCAGCCGCAGGGCCACGTGCAGATCCTGATGAACCTGATCGATTTCCACATGAACCTGCAGGAGGCCGGCGACGCGCCGCGGATCCAGCACGATGGCTCCACCGAGCCGACCGGGCAGGCCACCGCGATGCGCGACGGCGGCGAGCTGAACCTGGAGACCGGCTTTTCCTACGACACGATCCGCGCGCTGATGCGCAAGGGTCACCGGGTGATCTTCGCCGACGGCCCGTATGGCGGCTACCAGGCGATCGCGCGCGATCCGGACAGCGGCGTGTACTACGGCGCCTCGGAGAGCCGCAAGGACGGACAGGCCGCCGGGTATTGAGGAAACGCCGCAACTGGGCCCGGGGCTCGGGGCCCGCAAAAGCGAGGGCGTCATACACAACGCGATCCGGCCGCTACGTCCGGTTCGCGCGCGCCAGGCGGCGATCGTGCGCCGCGCGACCACCTCGGCGTGATGCCGCGGCGGGCGTCCTGGCCGCCGACCCATGATGGCGATCCCGTTTGCGCGTGCGGCGGCTGCAACGGCAGGTGGGCGACCCGATACCATGGCCGCAGCACCGAGGAAGACGCCGATGGCCTTGTTCTCACGCAGTCCCGATGCCGACGCCGCGCCCGTTGCCGGTTTGCCGGATGCCCCGATCGCGCTGTTGCGGCTGGAGCCCGACGGTCGCGTGAGTGCCGCCAACCGTGCCGCCCTGGACCTGCTGGGCGTCCCGGCCGAAACGCTGCTTGGCGCCGCCAGCGAGGCGGTCTGGGGCTTGCCGCTGTCCGCCCTGGTCGACAGCGAAGGCAGTTGGCAGGCGCCGGGGGGCGATCCCGCGCGTCGCGTGCGCTACCAGCGCGACCGCGATCGTGGCGGCCAGGGCTGGCTGCTGTCGCTGCCGCATCCGGAAACCGCGGCACTGTTGCGCGACGTCGCGCTGCTCGGCGAGGGCCAGCCGCAGGGGGCGACCAGCCCGGCGCTGCAGGCGCTGGCGCAGCGGATCCAGGAAGGGGCGGTGGCGCAGGCGCTGCTGGATCGGGTCGGCGAGCGGCTGACCGGCTGCGATCTGGATCTGGGGCTGCAGACGCCGCTGTCGGCGCAGGAGACCGAGGCGATGCCGGGGCGGCGCCTGTCGGCCGGCTTCGGCAACCTGGCCGAGGCGATCCGCCAGGCGGTGGCGTTGTCGCTGCAGATCGCCGCCGACGTGCCGCACGTGGTCGCCGAGAACGACGAACTGGCGCGGCAGTCCCAGACCCAGCTGGATGCGCTGCAGACCGTGCTGGGCACCACCCGGCAGTTGCTGCAGAGCCTGCAGGAGATGGACCGCGACCTGCGCGCGGTGATCGCGGTGGCGGTCAGCGCCGACGACAGCGCCCGCCAGGGCGTGGAAGCGGCGCACAGCCTCGGCCAGGCGATGCAGGAGCTGGCGCGGCGTTCGGCGCGCGCCAACCAGGTCATCGAGGTGATCGATGCGGTCGCGTTCCAGACCAATATCCTCTCGATCAACGCCAGCATCGAAGCGGTGCATGCCGGCCCGGCCGGGCGCGGGTTCGCGGTGGTCGCCACCGAGATCCGGCAACTGGCCGACCGCGCCGCCACCGCGGCGCGCGACGTGCGCAGCATCATCGGCGAGACCGGTGCGGCGCTGCAGGATAGCGCCGCCTCGGCGCAGCGCACCGAACAGGTGCTGGGCGGCATCGGCGAGTTGCTCGGCCGCGCCAGTACGGCGATGGAGGCGGTGGCCGGCCGCATCGCCACGCAGAGCGGGGAGATCGGCGGCATCGGCCGCGCCGTGGAGCACGTGGTCGGGCTCAGCCGCAGCAATCTGCAGCACGCCGCGCAGGTGCTCCAGCGCAGCGCCGATCTGGCCGCCGGCAGCGAGACCCTGCACGACTGCGTGAACCTGTTCCGGCTGCCCGCCGATCCGATGCGGCAGCCACGGCATGCGCGCGTGCGCGATCTGGCGCAGGCGGCCGCGGTCAGCATCGGCCTGGCCCTGGAGGCCGCACTGGCGCGCGGACGGATCGGCGAGGATGCGCTGTTCTCCACCGAGTACGTGCCGATCCCCGGCATCGACCCGCCCAAGTACCGCACCGCGTTCGACGCGTTGTGCGACGAACTGTTGCCGCCGCTGCAGGAGCCGTTGCTGGCCGCGCATCCATGGATCGTGTTCGCGATCTGCGCCAACGTCGACGGCTATGTGCCGACCCACAATCTGCGCTTCAGCCAGCCGCTCAGCGGCGACCGCGCGCGCGATCTGGTCGGCAATCGCACCAAGCGCATCTTCGCCGACCGGGTCGGCCGCAACGTCGGCCGCCACACCGCGCCCTATCTGCTGCAGGTGTACCGGCGCGATACCGGGCAGATCCTGTTCGACCTGTCGGTGCCGGTGCATGTGCGCGGACGCCACTGGGGCGGCCTGCGCGTGGCCTACATGCTGGAATGAGCCGTCGCCCGCGCGCCGGCAAAAAAATGCCGCCGGGGTGCCGGCGGCAATGAGAGAGAGAGCGTGGATTCTTGTGCGTTCAGCCTAGGCCGGCCGCGTGGTCGCGGTTTGTCGCCGGCGGCAATCTGTGTCGCGGCGCTGACACATGGGCGCGGCGGCTGTGCTGGCGTTCAGCCCGCGCCGGTTGGCGGCCGGCGGCGGAAACGGGTCTAATAGCCGCAGAAGCGGGGGTACCGCGGCGCAGGCCGCGGTTGAGACAGTCCCTTCGAACCTGATCCGGCTGATACCGGCGTAGGGAAGCTTCGCAAGTCCGCTGGTGGCGCGTGCGCGTCCGTGGCGGGCCCGCGCCGCCGCTTCGTCCGAGATGCGAGTCCGCTCGCACCCGTCCCGCGTTCCCCCGCGGGTCACCCAACCAGGACGAACGCCGATGAACGCCGTACCCAACCCGCTGCAGCAGCAGACCGACACCTTGTCCGCGGCGGTGACCCGCCCGATCCCCGGTTCGCGCAAGATCTTCGTGCAGGGCTCGCGCGCCGACCTGCAGGTGCCGATGCGCGAGATCGCGCTGACCCGCACGCCCACCGTGTTCGGCGGCGAGGAGAACGCCCCCATCACCGTCTACGACACCTCCGGGCCCTACACCGACCCGCAGGCGCGGATCGATCTCGGTGCCGGCCTGGCGCCGCTGCGCGCGGCCTGGATCGCCGAGCGCGGCGACAGCGTGGCGCTGGCCGGGCTCAGTTCGCAGTTCGGCCGGGCGCGCGAGGACGATGCACGCCTGCAGGCGGTGCGCTTCCCCGCACGGCGCCTGCCGCGGCGCGCCCGCGATGGCGCCAACGTCACCCAGATGCATTACGCGCGGCGCGGCATCGTCACCCCGGAAATGGAATTCGTGGCGATCCGCGAGAACCAGCGCCTGCAGGACCTGCACGATGCGCAACTGCGCGTGCAGCATCCCGGCGAGGCGTTCGGCGCCGCGATCCCGCAGCAGATCACGCCCGAGTTCGTGCGCGACGAGATCGCCCGCGGCCGCGCCATCCTGCCGTGCAACATCAACCATCCGGAAAGCGAGCCGATGATCATCGGCCGCAACTTCCTGACCAAGATCAACGCCAACATCGGCAACAGCGCGGTCAGTTCCGGCATCGCCGAGGAAGTGGAGAAACTGGTGTGGGCGATCCGCTGGGGCGGGGACACGGTGATGGACCTGTCCACCGGCAAGCACATCCACGAGACCCGCGAGTGGATCGTGCGCAATTCGCCGGTGCCGATCGGCACCGTGCCGATCTACCAGGCGCTGGAGAAAGTGGACGGCCGCGCCGAGGAACTGACCTGGGAGATCTTCCGCGACACCCTGATCGAGCAGGCCGAACAAGGCGTGGACTACTTCACCATCCATGCCGGCGTGCTGCTGCGCTACGTGCCGCTGACCGCAAAACGCGTCACCGGCATCGTCTCGCGCGGCGGCTCGATCCTGGCCAAGTGGTGCCTGGCGCATCATCGCGAGAACTTCCTCTACACCCACTTCGAGGAAATCTGCGAGATCATGAAGGCCTACGACGTGGCCTTCTCGCTGGGCGACGGGTTGCGCCCGGGCTGCATCGCCGACGCCAACGACGCCGCCCAGTTCGGCGAACTGGAGACGCTGGGCGAGTTGACCAAGGTCGCCTGGAAGCACGACGTGCAGACCATGATCGAAGGCCCCGGCCACGTGCCGATGCAGTTGATCAAGCAGAACATGGACAAGCAACTGCGCGAGTGCGGCGAGGCGCCGTTCTACACGCTCGGGCCGCTGACCACCGACATCGCCCCGGGCTACGACCACATCACCTCGGCGATCGGCGCGGCGATGATCGGCTGGTTCGGCACCGCGATGCTGTGCTACGTCACGCCGAAGGAGCATCTGGGCCTGCCCAACCGCGCCGACGTGCGCGACGGCATCATGGCCTACAAGATCGCCGCGCACGCCGCGGACCTGGCCAAGGGCCACCCGGGTGCGCAGGTGCGCGACAACGCCCTGTCCAAGGCGCGCTTCGAGTTCCGCTGGGACGATCAGTTCCATCTCGGCCTGGATCCGGAGAAGGCGCGCGAGTTCCATGACGAGACCCTGCCCAAGGACGCGCACAAGCTGGCGCACTTCTGTTCGATGTGCGGGCCGCACTTCTGCTCGATGAAGATCACCCAGGACGTGCGCGACTACGCCGCCGAACACGGGGTCGACGCGGAGGCCGCGCTGCACGCCGGCATGGCGGAAAAATCGGCGCAGTTCCTGGCGGCCGGCGCGCAGGTGTACCGCGCCGAGTGATTTGTGGCGTCGGCGCGTGCGCACACGCGTCGGTCCAACGCCACGCCTGCCGTGCGCTCGCACGGCAGGTGCGGCCGGCATCTTCGGTCGTGACGACGGCGCCATGCACACGCCCGTCTATCATGCGCGCTGGTCGCCACAGGGAATGTCCCATGCTGCGCTATGCGTTCGCGCTGCGTCGCCATCCGTCCGCGCTGCTGCTCGGCGTGCAGTTGCTGGGCGTGCTGCTGTATCCCTGGATGGAGGACACGGCCGCCGGGCGCGCGCTGTTCGGTGCGTTCGGCATCGTGGTGCTGTCGCTGGCGCTCTGGGTGGTCAACCGCGGACCCACGGCACTGTGGATCGCCTGTTGCCTGGCGCTGCCGTCGGTGGCGCTGTCGATCGCCGCGGCCCTGCTCGGCAATCCGGCGATGACCGCCTGGGCGCAGCTGCTGGAAAGCCTGCTGTACTTCTATACCGCCGGCAGCCTGATCGCCTACATGCTGCAGGACCATGTGGTCACCCGCGACGAACTGTATGCCGCCGGTGCCACCTTCACGCTGCTGGCCTGGGCCTTCGCGTTCGTCTTCGCGGTGTGCCAGCAATGGTGGCCGGGCAGCTTCACCGCGGCCGTGGACGCGTCCTCGCCACGCACCTGGATGGAACTGCTGTACTTGAGCTTCAGCGTGCTTTCCGGCGTGGGCCTGAGCGACGTGGTGCCGGTGCAGCCGTTCGCGCGGGCGCTGGTGATGCTCGAACAGTTCGCAGGGGTGATGTACATCGCCCTGGTGGTATCGCGGCTGATTGGGCTCAGCGTCACACGCCACATGAAAGCGTGAACGTGGCGTAAAAAAAGCGCGCCCAGGGGCGCGCAGTCATGGAGCGATTATGTGAATTTCGTCGGCGGAGAGAGAGCCTGAATGCGTCGTCGCGGTTGGCGGCGGCGATGACTAGAGTAGAATCCGGTGACATGTCGCGCTTGGCGACATCCGCTGCCTCGTTTTGCCGAGTTTGCTCGTTGGCTCCCGCCGCGGGGCCACGCGTGGCCGCGTTGCCGCCGCATCTGCGGCATTTCCGTCACGGCGTTTTCCTTGTTGTCCAACATGTCGTTTCCATCGTCCGCCATACCGACGCTTCCGCAACGGATGCAGGTCGGCGATTGCCTGGTGCTGCTGTCGTTGCGCGAAGTGCACGCACCGCGCGCGCGCCGGCCGCAGCGGCTCACGCCGAAGGCGATGGGCGTGTTGCGGGTGCTGCTGGCGCAACCGGGACAGGTGGTGGAACGCGAAGCGCTGTTGGCGCAGGTCTGGCCGGACACGCAGCCGACCAACGACGTGGTGACCCAGGCCATCACCCAGCTGCGCAAGGCCTTCGCCGCCGGCGTGCGTGGCGAGTCGCCGGTGTACATCGAGACCCTGGCCAAGAGCGGCTACCGCCTGGTGGCGCCGGTGCAGGCCTTGCCCGATGTCGAGGCCGAGGCCGGCGCGGTTTCGGCTGCGTCGCCGGACACGGACCACGCCGAGGACACGGCGGCCCCCGTCGCCCCGGACATCGCCATCGCCCCTGCGGCGCGGCGGCGTCCGCCGTCATGGCTGGCCGCCGCCGCGGGCGCGGCGTCGATGCTGGTCCTGGCCCTGGCCTTCTGGTGGTGGTTTGCGCGCCCCGCGGCCGAGCCTGCCGACAGCGCCGAGCAGGAGCGCGTGCTGGGCAGCCCCAGCCGGCCATATCGGCTGATCACGGCCCTGTCCGGATTCAAGCTGGAGCCGGCGCTGTCACCGGATGGTGCGCAAGTGGCGTATGCCGCACGCAGCAACGGCAGCGACGGCACGCAGTTGCTCATCCAGCCGACCAGCGGCGCCACCGGCAGCACCCCCCCGCGCTCGCTCGGGGTGCCGGCCCGCGGCGCGTCCGACCGCCTGCCCACCTGGTCGCCCGATGGCACGCAGATCGCCTTCGCCCGGTTGGGTGCGGACCGGCAGTGCCGGGTCATGCTGGTCCAGGCCGACGGCCGTGCGCCCGCCCGCGAGGTCGCGCGCTGCGACGACAGCGAATTGCTCAGCTTCGACTGGACGCCGGACGGCCGCGGCCTGATCTTCGGCAGCCTGGGCGGCCGCCAGGCCGCGCGCGGCATCCGCGTGCTGGACCTGGGCAGCGGGCGCTGGACGGCGCTGGACTACCCGGTGGGCGCCGGCGATTTCGATTACGCGCCGCGCTACTCGCCGGACGGCAAATGGATCGCCTTCGTGCGCAATCCGCAGATGGGCGGGCTGTGGCGGGTGCCGGCCGCCGGCGGTATCGCCGAGCCGCTGACCCATGAGTTCGCCGAGATCCGCGGCTGGGACTGGGCGCGCGACGGGGAGGGCATCGTGTTCGGGCGCCGGGTCGATGGCGAGACCCGGCTTTATCGGCTGGACACCCAGACCCAGCGCCTGCGCGACCTGGGCCTGAGCGATGCGCAGGCGCCGCGATTGGCCCGCGATGGCGGCAGCCTGGCGTTCGTGCACCGGCGTCCGCAATTCGCCGTGTACCGCATCCCGGCGCGGGCGACGGACGTGCCGCGCGAACGCCAGCGGCTGTTCGCCTCCACCGGCCGCGACGGGCAGCCGAGCATCGCGCCCGACGGGCGCCAACTCGCCTTCACCTCCGATCGCGACGGCAGCTACGCGCTGTGGTGGGGCGACGTGACCCAGCCGGCCTCGTTGCGGCTGATCGAGGGCGTGCGGCCAGAGACCCGGCAGCCGTTGGCGTGGTCGGCCGACAGCCAGGCGCTGCTGGTCAGCGGCCGCGACGCGCAGGGGCACTCGGCGATCTACGAGGTCCGGCCGCAGTCCGGCAGCGTGGCGGCCCTGCCGGTGCCGGCCGGCGAGCCGCTGCAGGCGTTGTACACCGCCGAGCCCGGGCAATTGCTGGTGCTGCTGGGCGAGAACGGCCGCACCCGCCTGCAGCTGTACGACCGGCGTGCGGTGCCCTGGCGGCCCCTGGCCACCCTGCCGGACGTGTCGCAGATCCGCATCGATCCGGCCAACGGGCAGATCCTGTTCACCCGGCTCGCGCGCAGCGGCCTGTGGCGCGCCGATGCCAGCCTGGACCTGGCCAGCGTGCGGGCCGTGGACGACGGCCTGCCCTCGCTGTGGCGCTACCGCAGCTGGGCGGTGGGCGCCGACGGGGCCGTGCATTACCTGTTCCAGACCAGCGAATGCGCCAGCCGCATGGCGCGCATCGATGGTGGCCGCGATGCCAGCGTGTGTCTGGACCGCGATCACTTCAGTGCGATCAACGGTTTCAGCATCGACCCGCGCAGCGGCGACGCCTATGTGGCCCTGGCGGTCGAGGATGGCAGCGAGATCGGCTTCATCCGCATGCGCGAGCAGCCCGAGTGGTTCTCGACGATCTCGCACAACTGGCTGATCCGAAAGGAAAAATAGGTTTCGTAAGTTGTTCGTAAGGGCATCGTGGCGATTTCGGACAACTATCGCCAAGACGTCCTGACCTGCCGCCACATTCGGCAAAGACTGCGCGCCGGTTTACGTCAAACGGGTGCTCGGATGCGGCAATCTTTCCTGGTCGATCATGGACAACAACTGGTGCTGGACGCCGACGACGCGCCGGCCGGGCCGGCCTGCCTGGGCGCGGCGCGCCTGGCCAGCGTGCAGGCGTCGGCGAATGCCTTCACGGTCTGGCTGCAACTGCGCGGCAGCGCCTGGATCGAGGCCAAGGAGGGGCGCTTCGCCCTGCGCCGTGGTCAGTGGCTGGCCTTCGAGCGCGACTCGCGGCCGCTGCTGCAGACCGACCGCGACGGCCTGAGCATCGGCCTGAGCCTGGACGGCGAGGCGCTCAAGGCCCTTGGGCGGATGGCCGACGAGACCTTGTATGCAGGGCGCGGCGAATTGTCGCTGCGCGAGACGCGCACCGCTTTGCGGCTGTGGCGGCAGGCGGCGGCGCGGCCCGGCGATGCCTTGGCGATGCGGCCGGTGCTGCTGCACCTGGCTTCCATGCAGGGCGAGTTGTCGCGCCGCGTGCAGCGCTGCCCGGGACGCTCGCGGATGCGCAAGCGCCAGGTGTTCGGGCGCATGCAGCGCGCGCGGCTGTACCTGGACGGCCATCGCGACCGCGTGGTGCGGATCAGCGAGCTGGCGGAACTGACCAACTTCTCCGGCTGGTACCTGTCCAAGACGTTCCAGACCCTGTACGAGGAAAGCCCGCAGGCGCTGTCGGCGCGCCTGCGCCTGGAGCGTGCGGCGGACCTGCTGCGCGACACCACGATGATGATCGGCGAGGTGGCCGCCGCCAGCGGATTCGACAACTGCTGCAGCTTCGCGCGGGCGTTCCGTGCGCGTTTCGGGGTCTCGGCCTCGCAATATCGCCACGGCAATCCCGTGCCGCCAGAATCGGCAAAGTCTGCGAGCGGCAGCGGCAAAGCAGCCGCGCTCACCGGAACGTAACGTGCCGAGGGCGTCTTAACACGCCCCTAACGTTACCCTGGAGAGATTGATGAACCTTCGCACTCCCGCAGTGCGGCTGGGCTTGCTGCCCGCCAGCATCGCGATCGCGTTGACGCCGGCGATTGCCGGCGCGCAAGAAGCCGCCGCCTCGTCCACCACCACGCTGGACCGGATCGAAATCACCGGTTCGCGCATCCGCAGCGCCGACGTCGAAACCCAGCAGCCGATCCTGACCCTGGACCGCCAGGCGCTGGAGCGCCAGGGCTACACCTCGGTCGCCGACGTGCTGCAGAACCTGACCTCGGCCGGCTCCCCGGCCATCTCGCGCGCCGACGCGCTGGCGTCCGGCGAAAACGTCGGCGGCTACTACGTCGACCTGCGCAACCTCGGTGCCGAGCGCACCCTGGTGCTGCTGAACGGCAAGCGCCTGGGCGCCACCACCTCCGGCCTGCAGGACCTGAGCCAGGTGCCGATGGCGGCCATCGAGCGCATCGAAGTGCTGAAGGACGGCGCCTCGTCGATCTACGGTTCCGACGCCATCGCCGGCGTGGTCAACATCATCACCCGCAAGCGCTTCGACGGCGCCGAGGTTTCCGCCGAGTTCGGCCAGTTCGGCGAAGGCGACGGCAAGACCTCGCAGTACTCCTTCACCATCGGCACCCAGGGCGAGCGCGGTGGCGTGGCGCTGACCGCCGAGTACTCCAAGCAGGATCCGGTGTTCGCCAAGAACCGTTGGTTCAGCCGCGACGGCAGCCGTGGCCCGAACTCCACCCCGAGCAGCTGGAGCCCGATCAGCCAGAACGGCAGCTGGTGCAACCCGCTGACCGTGGATTGCTCGGATCCGGACGTGGCGGTGTGGCAGACCCTGAACCAGGGCGGCAACCCGAACAACCCGGCCGACTACCATCCGCTGACGGCCGCCGAGCGCGCCAACTCCAACCAGCAGATGATGGTGCAGACCGGCGTCGAGCGTAAGTCGGTGTTCGCCAACGCCAACTACGACCTGACCGACTCCATCGTCTTCAACGCCGACGTGCTCTACAACGAGCGCACCACCGATCAGCAGATCGCCGGCTATCCGTACCAGTCCGCCGCGTTCGGCACCCCGCTGGCCGCCGACAGTGCGTTCAACCCGATCGGCCAGGACATCGACTTCCGCCGCCGCCTGTGGGAAGTGCCGCGCACCACCGAGAGCAAGCTGAAGACCACGCGCTTCGCGCCGACCATCAGCGGCTCCTTCGAGTTCGCCGACAAGACCTGGGACTGGGACGTCGGTGCGCTGTGGAACCGCAACGAGAGCACCAAGACCGGTCACGGCGACATGAGCCTGATCGCCGCGCGCCAGGCGCTGGGTTCGTCCTTCATCAACGCCAACGGCGTCGCCCAGTGCGGCACCGCCGCCGCGCCGGTGTCGCTGAGCGCCTGCCGTCCGTGGAACCCGCTGCTGCCGTACGGCGTGGCCGGCCCGGGCTCGCTGGCCGATCCGGACACCCAGGCCTTCCTGTTCCCGTACTTCACCGACACCGGCCTGACCAAGACCACCAGCTACACCGCCAACCTGAGCGGCACCCTGGCGACGCTGCCGGCGGGCGACCTCGGCGTTGCGGTCGGCTACGAGCACCGCAAGGAAGAAGGCCGCTTCTCGCCGGACGCCTTCGCGCAGTCGGGTGAGAGCACCGGCCTGGGCGCCAAGACCACCTCCGGCAACTACGATCTGGACGAGTTCTACCTCGAGTTGAACGTGCCGATCCTGGCCGACATGGCGTTCGCCAAGCAGCTGACCCTGAACCTGGCCAGCCGCTACTCGGACTACAGCAACTTCGGCGACACGGTGAACTCCAAGTTCGGCTTCACCTGGAAGCCAATCGACGAGCTGCTGGTCCGCGGCACCTACGCCGAGGGCTTCCGCGCGCCGACGATCAGCGATCTGTACGGCGGCCTGAGCAGCAGCTTCGAGTCGTACGTCGATCCGTGCGGCGTGGGCGCGCCGAACAGCGTCAACGGCAACGCGGCGTGTTCCGCGGCCGGCGTGCCGGTCGGCTACACCCAGCTGGGCCAGGGCTACGTGCCGTGCACCACCTATCCGTGCCAGACCCCGGACGAGTTCATCAGCGGCTCCAACCCGAACCTGAAGCCGGAAACCTCCACCAGCAAGACCGCCGGTCTGGTGTGGAGCCCGCGCTGGGTGCAGGGCCTGGACATCTCGCTGGATTGGTACCGCTACGAGATCAAGGACATGATCATCGCCGATAGCGTGGACCGCATCCTGCGCGACTGCTACGTGCTGGGCAATGCCGAGCGCTGCGCCGGCGTGACCCGCGCCGCCGACGGCCACATCTCGGCGATGACCTACGGCGTGGCCAACCTCGGCCAGATGGAGACCGAAGGCTACGATCTGGGCATCCGCTACCGTCTGCCGGAAATGGCGTTCGGCAAGATCATGATCGACTGGCAGACCAGCTACGTCAGCAAGTACGACGAAGCCGGCCAGAACGCCGCGGGCGACAACATCACCATCGGCCGCGTGGGCGAGCCGGGCATCTTCCGCGTGCGCTCCAACCTGGGCGTGAACTGGACGATGGGCGACTTCGGTGTGAACTACACCCTGCGCTACTACTCCGGCATGAAGGAAAGCTGCATCTCGCTGGCCACGGACTACTGCGATGCGCCGGACCACTTCGCCAACGGCGAATCCGATCCGCTGCGTCACACCGGTGCCAACACCTTCCACGACCTGCAGGTCAACTGGAAGGCGCCGTGGGATGCGACGATCGCCATCGGTGCGAACAACGTGTTCGACCACCGCGGTCCGCTGATGTACTCGGCCCCGGACAGCAGCTTCGCCTACTACGGCGGCTTTGACATCGGGCGCTACGTGTACATGAAGTACACCCAGCGCTTCTGATCGAGCTGTTCGCGTAACACGAAGACGGGCCGCAAGGCCCGTCTTTTTTGTGCCTGCGCGGCGCGTGTGACGTGGCGTGCCGGGCGGCGGGCAGGCGGTTGGCGAGCTGGGGCGTGGGACATGGCCGGCGCTTCCTTGCATCCGTCGCTATTGCTCCGGCGACCGGTGGCGATGCGACGCAAGGTGACTGGCGCCGTGCGCCGGCGATCGAGCGTCAGGGCCAGTCCAGGAACGCGCTGTGGCCGAATGCAATTGCCTTGCCGTAGGAGCGGCTTCAGCCGCGACCGGCTGCGCCGGGATGTCTGTCGCGGCTGAAGCCGCTCCTACGACAGCGCGCTTCGCGTCGTCGTGGGGAATGCCCTGACGCGGTTACTCTTGTGGCCACTATGCGCTCGCAGGGAACGGCTCTCGCCGCGATGCGGGATGGCGCAGTCGTCGCATCGCTGCAGGGGCGCGCGCGGACCGTCGTGTGGATCGAGCGACTGGCTGGCCGCGATGTCGGCGCGAGAGGCGCCGAAAGAGGTGTGCCAACGGCAGCTAAGACGCCAGCGAAGTGCAAGCGCCATTCGGCGCACGCGGCAGCAAGCCGCGCGCGCCACGGTCGGGCTCAGGCCGAGGTCAGCCCCATCAGGTTTTCGGCGTGTTCGCGCCAGGTCGGCAGCTTGCTCAGCATGCCGGTCTTGGACAGGTACTCCTCGTCCACCTCCGAGCCGCTGGCCAGGGCCATCGCCACGTGTACCGCGCCGGTGACCCAGAAGCTGCGGGTGCTGGAGCGCTGCGGCTGGCGATGGAAGGCCACCGCCTCGATGATCGGCATCGGCAGGCCCCACAGGCCGAGCAGGTAGGCACCGGCCTCGGCGTGGCCCGGGCGGGCGTCGTCGGCATCGACGGGCGGCTCGCGCTCGTCGCGCACGCCCGGCAGCAACAGGCCGATGTCGGCCAGCAGCGCCGCGGTCGAGCCCAGTTCGACGCTGGACGCCGGCAGCATCTTCGCGGCCAGCTTGGACGCCAGCAGCGAGCGCTGCTGCAGCGCGTTGCGCTCGGCGTTGGACAGCGCCTGCACCGAGAACACTTCGCTGGCCAGGACCAGGTCGCGCAGGGTGGCGGTGCCCAGCCGGGTCACGGCGGTGCGCAGGTCGGAAATGGTGCGGCCGTTGGAGAAGAACGCCGAGTTGCACAGCTGCAGCACCTTGGCCGCGATCGCCGGGTCGGCCGAGACCAGCTTGGCCAGGTCGGCGGCGTTGCTGCCTTCGTCCTGCTCCAGCGCGTGCATCAGGCTCAGGTACAGATGCGGGGGCGAGGGCAGCTTCTCGATGCGGCCGATGCTGGAGCGCAGGCGCGGGTTACCCAGCAGTTCCTGCAGTTCTTCCAGACTGGTGACCGCCTCCAGCAGCATCTCCGGCGACAGCGGCAGCGGCAGGAACCGGTGCGCCACGCCGATGATCCGCGCCGGCGGCGCGCGATTGCTCTGTTCGGCCTCGATCAGCGCGATGCGGATGGTTTCCGGACTCAGTGTGCGGATCTGGCCGAGCAGGGTGGCAGTGGTCAGGTCCGGCAGCGTCGGCGCGGCGATCACCGCATCCAGGCGCACCGTGGCTGCCGCGGCGATCGCGGCATTGCCGTCGGCGACGCTCTGGACCTGCCAGTCGTCGCCCAGATCGCGAATGTATTCAGTGACTTCGGACGGAAGGCTGGCTTCGTCGCCGACGAACAGGATGCGCAAGAGACTGTCCCCCAAGAAGAGCCGGATCGCGGACGGACCGGGCTCGCTGATGCCATGACGCAATGTACCGCAAACCCCGGAGCGCGGCGCCCCGGCAACGGCAAGACGTGAAACGGATCAGCCGTGGCGGGGCAGGCGCCCCGCCTCGGCCGCGCGGCTCAGGCGCCGGCTTCGTAACGGGTCACGGACTCGCGCAGGATGCGCTTGGCCTCTTCGGCATTGCCCCAGCCGTCGAGCTTGACCCACTTGCCCTTCTCCAGATCCTTGTAGTGCTCGAAGAAGTGGCCGATGCGCTCCATCCAGTGGCCGGACACCTGGGTGATGTCCTCGATGTGCGCGTAGCCCTGGAACACCTTGGCCACCGGCACCGCCAGGATCTTCTCGTCGCTGCCGGCCTCGTCGCTCATCTTCAGCACGCCGACCGGGCGGCAGCGCACCACGCAGCCGGGCACCAGCGGCAGCGGCAGCACCACCAGCACGTCGGCCGGGTCGCCGTCGCCGCACAGGGTATTGGGCACGTAGCCGTAGTTGCAGGGGTAGCGCATCGGGGTGGAGAGGATGCGGTCGACGAAGATCGCGCCGCTGGCCTTGTCCACTTCGTACTTGACCGGCTCGGAATCCTTGGGGATTTCGATGACGACGTTGATTTCTTCCGGCAGGTTCTTGCCGGAGGTGACCAGTTCCAGACCCATGCGCTAGCTCCAGTGGAGTGGCTTCTAAAGAGGCAGGCATTCTAGTCGGTTGGCTGTTGCAATGCAGCGCACAGCGGTTCGGAGGATTCCTACAGCGGTTTCGGACTCCATACCGGCCCGCATGGGGCGCATTCCGATGGTGCGGGTCCTCGGGGGCGGCGACCCTGTGGCCACTGTCCCCCATCAAGGAGCAAGACGATGAACGGAATCCGGCGATCGATGTGGCCGCTGCTGGCGGTGCTGCTCCTGGCCTGCGGCGCTGCGCAGGCGCAGCAGGCCGCGCCGAGGTATGTGGATGCGATGGACTATCCGGCGCCCGGCGAAGGCTGGGAGGCGTTCGCCGACCTGGAGCGACGGCTGGCATACGACTTCGACCAGCTGTGCGGCGACACCTTCTGCGAAGGCGACTACAGCGACTACCGGCCGCTGCGCTATCGCTGCTCGGTGCGCCAGCGCGACGGGGTGATCGGCGAGTGCCTGTGGAGCTTCGCTGCCAGCGAGGCCAGCGTCGACCCGGACACCGGCCAGGTGGTGGTCGATGCGCGGCTGTGGCACTGCCGCACGCCGCTGCAGCCGCAGACCCGAGTGCACGCGCTGTACGCGGCGCTGTCGGGCGAGCGACCGCTGTTCGCGCCGCTGCCGCACAGCGAGCGCAGCATCAACGACGGCCTGATCGACTGCCTGTAGCCACGACGCGCATGCGCAGCGGGCGTCGGCATGTCGCCGGCGCCCGCTGTCTCTGCAGCTACAGCAACGGCACCAGCAGCAGCGCCACGATGTTGATGATCTTGATCAGCGGATTGATCGCCGGCCCGGCGGTGTCCTTGTACGGGTCGCCGACGGTGTCGCCGGTCACCGCGGCCTTGTGCGCCTCGCTGCCCTTGCCGCCGAAATGGCCGTCCTCGATGTACTTCTTGGCGTTGTCCCAGGCACCGCCGCCGGTGGTCATCGAGATCGCCACGAACAGGCCGGTGACGATGGTGCCGATCAGCAGGCCGCCGAGCGCGCGTGGGCCCAGCAGCAGGCCGACCACGATCGGCACCGCCACCGGCAGCAGCGAGGGCACGATCATTTCGCGGATCGCCGAGCGGGTCAGCATGTCCACCGCGCGGTCGTACTGCGGCTTGGCGGTGCCCTGCATGATGCCGGCGATCTCGCGGAACTGCCGCCGCACTTCCTCCACCACCGCACCGGCGGCACGGCCCACCGCTTCCATCGCCATCGCGCCGAACAGGTAGGGGATCAGGCCGCCGATCAGCAGGCCGATGATCACCGTGTGGTCGGAGAGGTCGAAGGCGAAGGTCTCGGTCGGGTGCGCGGCGCGCAGGTTGTGGGTGTAGTCGGCGAACAGCACCAGCGCTGCCAGGGCCGCCGAGCCGATCGCATAGCCCTTGGTCACCGCCTTGGTCGTGTTGCCGACCGCATCCAGCGGGTCGGTGACCGCGCGCACCTCCGGCGGCAGTTCCGCCATCTCGGCGATGCCGCCGGCGTTGTCGGTGATCGGGCCGTAGGCGTCCAGCGCCACGATCATGCCGGCCATCGACAGCATCGCGGTGGCGGCGATGGCGATGCCGTACAGGCCCGACAGCGCGAACGCGCCCCAGATCGCCGCGCACACCGCGATCACCGGCAGCGCAGTGGATTTCATCGAGATGCCAAGCCCGGCGATGATGTTGGTGCCGTGGCCGGTGGTCGAGGCCTGCGCCACATGCTGCACCGGCTTGTACTGGGTGCCGGTGTAGTACTCGGTGATCCACACGATCAGCCCGGTCAGCGCCAGGCCGATCAGCGCGCAGCCGTAGAGCTTGCCGGCACCGGCGGCGGTGTCGCCCATCAGTTGCTGGGTCACCGGCCAGAACGCCAGCGCTGCCAGCACCGCCGAGACCACCACGCCCTTGTACAGCGCGCCCATGATCGAGCCGCCGGGGCGCACGCGCACGAAGAAGGTGCCGACGATGGAGGCGACGATCGACACCCCGCCCAGCACCAGCGGATACAGCACCGCGTTGCGCCCGGCCTCGGCGGCCATCAGCCCGCCCAGCAGCATCGTCGCGATCACCGTGACCGCATAGGTCTCGAACAGGTCGGCGGCCATGCCGGCGCAGTCGCCGACGTTGTCGCCGACGTTGTCGGCGATCACCGCCGGGTTGCGCGGGTCGTCCTCGGGAATGCCTGCCTCGACCTTGCCGACCAGGTCCGCGCCGACGTCGGCGCCCTTGGTGAAGATGCCGCCGCCCAGGCGCGCGAAGATCGAGATCAGCGAACTGCCGAAGGCCAGGCCGACCAGCGCATGCAGGCTGTCGCCGACGCTGTGGCCCAGCCACTGTAGCAGGCCGTAGTAGCCGGCCACGCCGATCAGGCCCAGGCCCACCACCAGCATGCCGGTGATCGCGCCGCCGCGGAACGCCACCGCCATCGCCGGCGCCAGCCCGCGCCGCGCCGCCTCGGCGGTGCGCACGTTGGCCCGCACCGACAGGTTCATGCCGATGTAGCCGGCGACCCCGGACAGCACCGCGCCGATCGCGAAGCCCCCGGCGGTGTACCAACTCAGGAACACGCCGACCAGCACCAGCAGCACCGCGCCGGCGATGGCGATGGTCAGGTACTGTCGGTTGAGGTAGGCGCGGGCGCCTTCCTGGATCGCATCGGCGATCTGCCGCATGCGTTCGTTGCCGGCGGGTTGCGCCAGGATCCAGCGCGTGGAGACGATGCCGTAGAGCACCGCCAGAGCCGCGCACGCCAGTGCCACGGTGACCGCATATCGTTCCAGCATGACCCCTCCCAAGGATGTGGATGGCGCCCAAGCGTTGGACGTACCGCGGGATCACACCGTAGGAGCTGAAGCATGCAACGACTCCGCGGCCACAACGCGCGCCGCTGGTGCGTATCGCAATGTCATCTGGCCTGGACGTGGACGAGTATGCGCCTGGCTTGGTGATGCCGCCAGCGACCCGGCAGGGCATCGCAGTTTTGGCGTCCGGTTCAGTCTGCGCATGGCAGCGTGGCGCATCGCTTCCGAGGAGCCTTCCGATGCACACGACGCTTTCCCCAAGGCTGCGCGCACGCGCTTCGATCCTGGCACTCGGCCTGTGCGCGCTGGCGCCGCTGGCCGCCGTGGCCGCCGATCCCATGCCGGAACTGCAGCGCCCGGCCAGCGCGCCGCAGGCGGTGGGCGTGGTGCACACCATTCGCCAGATCCCCGAGGCCTGCGTGCGCTTCGAGGGCGAATACACCGGCGATGCGGCGCAGCCCTACCGGTTCTCCGCGGTGCGCAGCAGCCCCACCTGCCAGCCGCGCGCGAAGCTGGTCGAGTTCGACCAGGCCAAGCCCAGCGAGGCCACCGGCTGGAAGTTCAACGACCTGATCCGCGTGCCCAGCGCCGCCTGTCCCTCGCAGCAGGCGGTGGTGCGGGTGTGGCGCAAGCCGGTCGCGCTGAATACCGAGCGCGATGGTCAGGGCCAGTCGCGCATCTATCTCGAAGAGGCCAAGCAGCAGGCGGCCGCCGGCAAGGTCCCACAGGTGCCGCAGTTCACCGCGCAGATGACCATGGAGGGCAAGGCCTGCCGCTGAGCGTGCGGCTTGGATGACAGCCTCGCCCGTGTCGCCTGCCGCGCGGCACGGGCCGCAGGTTTGCATGACGGTGGCGGACCTGCCGTGTCACGCACGCACATGGCACATGGCACATGGGCGCCATCGGCGCCTGCGTAAACCGGTAGCCAGGGACGTGCGCGCGGCTGTCTCGCGCTACTTGGCCGTCGCCGACCCATCGCCTGCGGCGTGCGCGACAGGCGACGTCACATCAGGCGCAGCTGCGCCGGTATGCTGCCGCCGCCATTCGTCGGCGACATCGACCATGGTCTTGGCGACGCCATTGCGGATCCAGGCCATGAACGCGCGATCGAAGAC